>DAOTXS010000001.1:0-4064 GCA_034435055.1 Anaerolineae bacterium
CTGGTAGCGTTCGTAGTTCAAGACGTCAATGATTTCCGGAGTGAATTCGATTTGTGTGGTCATAAACCGATCATAATGGATTGCACGCAAGTGTCAAACGAAAACCGCAATTAGTGCCCGTGTTCAGTATATCTTGGGATCGTATTTTTTAAAAAGACTCAACGCATTTCCGTCATAAGATGCGACAAGTTCCCCTTCTCCGTCATAAAACAATCTAACAACCCTTCCGTTATCTACCGTAACTTCGGCATATTTTGCCGGCGGGGGGATGAGAGAAAGTTGTCCGTCCTTGTCTTTGGCCTCAAGATCAATATAGTGGATTTGTCCTTGGGAGTCGGTGGTAAAGTATCCTTGAGCCGGCTCAAGAAGCTCCTGTGTTCCGGATTTATACGGCGGATTAATAATTTCTTTGAGGGCCACGACAAGAAGCGGGCCTCTTTTCCCATCGCTCACAAGTTTGTAGTTGTCGGCAATTTGTTCGGGAAGAAGTTTTATTTCCGTCAGATCAGTTCTTCCGTTAACGAATTGGGGTACAAGCAGGTATCGCTCCCCCTTTGGGGTCACTGCTGTCATCCAGTCAACAATTAATATTTGTCCGAATGTTTTAACATACGGCCGGATTTCGGTGTACTTTCCCAGTCTTGCCGGCAAGTTTTCAAGGGGGAAAGCCCGTTCTATGGCTTTTTTAATTTCATCTGGGGAGTTTGGCGCCAAGGGAGGCCTTTCATACTTGGGAACGATATTGATTCCGGCATATCTATCGGGGGTCGGTGGGCGGGTGGCGGTTGTGGTTGGCGTGCTCGTGGGGGTGGCGGTGGCGGTTGGGGTTGGCGTGCTCGTGGCGGTAGCGGTTGGCAATGGGGTCGCGGTGGGGAGCGGCGTGGGGGTGGGTGCGGGCGCGCAGGCGGAAAGGAAGGCGAGCAGGAGGAACAACGGATACAAACGGATTGAACGGACGGATTTCATATGCGGCTCCTCGCTGGACAAATTTCCAATTTGTCGAAAGAGACCCGAAGGATTCGCTTGCGCGAAAACTCTTCGGGTCTAATCGGCATTGTTTTAGTCTTGTTACGCCGTCGCCAGTTGCATTCGCGCAATGATTGGAATTGCTTGCGCGTGAATGTCCGTAAAGCGGCGCGAGAAATTCAGAATGGTAATTCCTTCAACCTCGCGTGTTTTGGGATTCAATCGCGCCACAATGTCATCGCCGATTTCTTGCGAGTCTTGTTCAGGATATGGATTGCCTTGCGAAAGATACAAGACATCGGCTTCGCGGTCATAATAAAAATTCAATTTCTCGCCCATCGTATTTCTCCATTCACGCGCGCGCGTGTGAGATAAGCAGATAGGATGAACGTGCGGTGATCTACCTTCACCACCAATGCAAACGATTTTCCTGCGGCAGTTGTCAAAACGCGATAAAAGATCAGCGTTTCAGGATCGCGTTGACTCGAACGGATTTCGTCGGGAGTTTCAAGTGTAACGGCAATTTCCGAGAGAAATGGCGCAACGTCCGGGTGGCGGTTGATGATGTGTTCTCGTCGTTCGTCGGTCAGTTCTACTTGCCGGTTCAGGTAGTTGCAATTATACCACATTCCCTACTGCTCCGTATCTTCGCGAGTCACCTCTCTAAAGCCAAACAATCGGCGACGTATCTTTTTTCATCGCCGGGATAAATCACCGCTTGGATCGTATATCGGCGCGTTGCCATCAATCAACCGCCTGACTTGCCTCCAGTATAACATGGAACACAACGCGCGTCAAACATCATCTAAGAAATGGGACGCCGACGCTGGCACATCTTCGATGCGCCGCAAAGCGGTGCGTTATTGTTGTGCCATCGCGCGGACAAGCGCAGAAAAAATCATCGGCGTTAATCTGCGCTCGTCGGCGTCCAATTGTTTTCTTCACACCAACCATACCACCATTGCACGCGGAAAGCAATTTGCACAAGCCAACTTGACGCCCCATAACGAGCGTCGTATAATCAGTATCGAAATCGTATCCCAGCAACGTGGCTAGAGGGCATTATCACAGTAATTGAATCACACAGGTGCCGATCACGCCTGCCTCGATTTTTTCGAGCGGGCGTTTTGTGTTGGGTTGCGGATGTCATTGCGAGCCGCGAAGCGGCGAAGCAATCTCTAAGCACTTGGGATTGCTTCGGCACGAATCGCCTCCTCGCAATGACAGACAGAATAATCTTTCTCAAGGAGGAGAAAATGAACGACAGTTCGAAAAAGTACTGGAACATTTTGTGCATCGCACTTTTGATTGTGCTCTTTGGCGGTGTGCTCGCGTGGTGGACACAGACGAGCGGCGGCACGGTGGACATCCGCGACATTCGCTTTATCGGCACGAACGGCACGACGATGAGCGCGTTGCTCTACGTGCCGAAGGGTGTTACCACCAAGAACCCGGCGCCCGGCATCGTTGCGATTCACGGCTACATCAACTCGCGCGAAACGCAAGATGGTTTTGCGATTGAGTTTTCGCGGCGCGGCTATGTGGTGCTAGCGGTGGATCAGACCGGGCACGGCTATTCTGCGCCGCCGGCGTTTGCGAACGGCTTTGGCGGACCGGATGCACTCAAGTTCATTCGCACGCTCGACATCGTGGACAAGAACAACATCGGCTTGGAAGGTCACTCGATGGGCGGTTGGGCGTCAGTTATCGCCGCGCAAGTGTACACCCGCGAGTACACGTCGATGGTTCTGCAAGGTTCATCGACTGGCACGTTTGGCGGCATCACCGGCACGGTAACCTTCCCGCGCAACCTGGGGCTGGTCTTTTCGCAGTACGACGAATTCTCGACGTTGATGTGGGGCGCGCCGGTTCCGCGCAACATCGTCAACACGGCGAAACTCAAATTGCAATTTGGCACGACCGAACCAGTTCAAGTGGGCAAACTCTATGGTTCGATCGAAGAAGGCACCGCGCGCAAGTTGTATATGCCGGCGGTAACGCATCCGCAGGATCACATTTCGACCGAAGCCATCGGTGCGGCAATCGAGTGGTTTCAGTTGACGCTCAAAGGTGGCAAGAACATTCCACCCTCCGATCAAGTTTGGTTCTGGAAAGAGATTGGCACCGGGATTCAATTCTTTGGAATGGTCTTGTTCTTGTTCCCGCTCGGTGCGTTGTTGCTCAAGAGCGACTTGTTCAAATCGTTGGCAGAGCCGATGCCGGAATTCAAAGGTGTCAAAGGCATCGGTTGGTGGATTAGCGCACTCATCACGGTCGCGATTCCGGTGTTGACATTCTATTGGGCGCAACACACGGCTAACGACTGGATCAAGCCCGCGTCGCAGACGTCACCGACAACATTCTGGCCCACCATCGGCACCACGCCGATCTGGCCCCAGAACATTACTACGGGTCTAATGGGTTGGGCAGTCATCAATGGTTTGATCACGTTGGTCTTGTTCGTGTTGTGGCATTTCTTCTTGAACAAAAAGACCGGCGCAACCGCCGCGAACTATGGCGTAACGTGGGCAGGCAAACTGGAATGGGGCAAGATCGGTAAATCGTTGTTGCTGGCGATCACAATTGTGTTTGCGATGGCAGTGATGCTGGGACTCTCCGACTGGCTCTTCAAGACCGATTTCCGGCTGTGGGTGCTTGCACTCAAGCCAATGTCCCCGTTGCATTTCCAAATCTTCTTGGGCTATGTGATCCCGTTTACGTTCTTCTTCCTCGTGCTGAGCACGGCATTGCACGGACAGTTGCGCGTGAATGGGAGTGTGGGACGCGAGATGCTCATCAACGCGGTGCTGTTGTTCATCGGTTTCATCGTGCTGTTGCTGTACCAATACATCCCATTCTTTGGCGGCGGTACACTTGGGTTGTACAGCATCGCCACCGGCGAACCGTTGCTGACGATCGTCTCGTTCCAACTCATCCCGCTGATGGCGCTCATCGCTTGTGTCTCGACGTTCTTTTACCACAAGACCGGCAAGATTTACACGGGCGCATTCATCAACGCCTTGTTCATTACTTGGTACATCGTGGCAGGACAAGCGATTCACTTTGCGATGTAAAACTGTCGGGGCGAGTCTCAGACT
>DAOTXS010000002.1:0-41431 GCA_034435055.1 Anaerolineae bacterium
CTGGTAGCGTTCGTAGTTCAAGACGTCAATGATTTCCGGAGTGAATTCGATTTGTGTGGTCATAAACCGATCATAATGGATTGCACGCAAGTGTCAAACGAAAACCGCAATTAGTGCCCGTGTTCAGTATATCGAATCGCCGCCCGACAGATCGCCACAAAATCCGCCGCCACCAAACTCGCTCCGCCGACTAATGCGCCGTCAATCTCCGGTTGCGAGAAAAACTCGGCGACGTTTTTGGGAGTTACACTCCCGCCGTACTGCACGCGAATCGATTGCGCGGTTGGCGCGTCGTACAATTGCGCCAGCGTGCCGCGGATGGCATTGGCGATGACCGCGTTCGCGCCGGTTCCACTTGCCGCTTTGCCGGTGCCGATTGCCCAGACCGGCTCGTACGCGATCACGATGCCGCGCGCATCGTCGCGCGAAAGGTCTTGGAACGCGCCCCGTACTTGCGCGCTGACGACGGCTTGAGTTTGGCCGGCTTCGTTCTGCGTTAGATTCTCGCCCACGCAGACGATTGGCTTCAATCGATTGGCGAGTGCCGCTTTGACTTTTTTGTTGACACTCTCATCCGTCTCGCCAAAATATTGTCGGCGTTCAGAATGACCGATGATCACGTAATCGCAAATGCCGGTGAGCATCGTCGGCGAAATTTCGCCGGTGAACGCGCCTTTGGCTTCCCAGTACACATTTTGCGCGCCAACCTGAATCGGCGTGCCTTGCATCAGTTGCGCTACTTGGGGAATCGCCAAGAAGGGGGGACACAACACAATTTCGATGTTGCCGGGCGCGGCAAGTTGCGCCAAATCGTTTTTCATCGCGCTGGCTAACTCGTGCGCTTCGGCAATCGTCTTGTTCATCTTCCAGTTTCCTGCCACAATTGGCGTACGCATCATTCCTCCATCTATCTGAAATCTCATGTGTGCAATCGATGCTTCAATGATCGGCAATCCAACGCAAATGCCAGGCGTACGCCGCCAGCGCCAGCGTAAACGAGTACAGCGCGCGGGCATACACGTGTAAACCCAACGCGGGTTGTAGCGCGGCGGGCGCGTTTTCAAAGTGATACAAGTCGAGCAGGAACAAGAACGCGGCGACGACGAGCATCACAATGCCCATGCCCACGGACGCGCTGACCACTTTGATGGGCTGAACATAGTCGGGCATCGAATAGAGATAATGCATATAACGCACGTACAACAAAAAGCCGTGAAAGAAAACCATCACGAACAAGGTGTAGACGTAGACATCGCGCAACAAATTGTAACTTGCCGTGAAATCGAACTGGACAAGGTAAAGCAAAAGAATGTACAGAATCACGTTTACCGCCACGGTGATCCCGACAGACCACGCGGTTACGTTGATGAACACGCCCCACGGACGCGGATGATCCCACGTGTCCGAGACGAGTGTGGGGGGAAAGAAAAATGAAATCAAAAGACCGAGCAAGGCAATAAGAAAGATGAGTGCCATCAAGATCAGCGCTTCGTTCAGCGGACGGCGCGACCAAAAGTTGTAACTTGCCCACGCCTCTTCGACGTACAAGAGCGCCAAGCCCATCGACGAGAGAACAGCGAATTGGCGATGCTGTTTCAGAATCGGAATGAGATCTAATGCCGACACAGATGTTTGTCCTCCGAAATTTCGCCGCATTATAGCATCGTCAGAGCAAAAATAAAAATGAGCGACCCGGTGTTCCGGTTCGCCCATTTGAAAACGACGGACTTATTCTGCCGGCGCGCGCTTGGCTTTTTCTTCTTCCAGGCGCGCCATCAGTTCGTCGCGCTTTTTCTGCGCCGCTTCCTTGCCTTCGTCGATGGCGTGACGCAGGCGTGACCGCTGTTCTTCCAGCACCGCGCGACCGCGCTCTTGCGCTTCTTCGGCGCGATGGCGCGCTTCCTCGGCGAGTGTCTCGGCGCGGCGGCGACTCTCTTCACTCAATTCACTCGCGCGGCCTTTCAATTCAATCCCGCGCTCGCGCATCATCTCGCGTGTCTCTTCGCCCGATTGTGGCGCGAGCAATAACGCGGCGGCGGCGCCAACCACGGTGCCGAGCAAAAAGCCCGTCAGAAATTCCCATCCGCGACTGTCATCGGCCATGTTCAACTCCTTTTCTCACGCACGCGTGAGACCCATTGGATTTTGGAATACCGCTGATCGATCAAAGCAACTAACGTCGCGCCAGAATCCGCAATGCCTGCGCCACGCCGGAAGCAAAACCCGACGCACGGACGACTGGTTTGACCAGCGTCTCGCTCATAAACGTCGTCGTGCCGCGCATCGTGCGCACCGTTTCGTCCGCCGACTCGATGATCGGTTTGATTTCTTCGCGCAACAGTTTGGCTAGATTGCGGACTTCCCAAATCAACACGATGAGTACGACACCGATCACGAGCGATTCGATTGCCAACAGAATGATTGCGAGATCACGGACAAACGCCACGGCGCTCCTCACTTTCGGCAACGATTATAGCACAGTTTAAGACACCGCGCAATCGATTGCCGCAAATTACGCTTCCGGCTCTTCTTCCGTTTTGCCTACATAAGGTTGGCGGGTGATGAAACTGCGAACGCGTCCCAGAATTTCTGTTTTGTTTTCCTGCCAGAGATGCCACACGGTGGGCAAGCCGGGAATGAAAAAGAACGCCAGCACGAGCAACGAAAAATAATGGTCAATGCCTTCGACGGTGCCGAACCAAATACCCAACACATAACCGAGACTAGTCATCCCGATGCCCCACAATACGCCGCCCAAAAAGTTAAAGATGATGAAGGTGCGATAGTTCATCGAAACTGCGCCAGCGACAATCGGTGCAAAGGTGCGGATGAAAGGCATAAAGCGCGCCGCCGTAACGGTGATCGCGCCGTATTTATCGTAGAATTCTTTTGCCTTGAGCAAATTTTTGCGCTTGAAAAAACGCGAGTTTGGACGATTGAAAATGGGCGGTCCAACTTTGTTGCCGAACCAATATCCCACGTTATCGCCCAGCACGGCGCAAATAAAAATGCCGACGATCAAGATGACGATGTTGAATTCGCCGCGCGACGCGAGCAAACCGGCGGTCAAGAGCAAACTATCGCCCGGCAAAAAGAAACCAAAGAACAACCCGGACTCGGCAAAGACAATCGCAAAGATGCCAACGTAACCGACTGTCCGAATAATTTCACCTAAATCAAAACCAAACGTCATTGCAAACTACTGTCCTTTCTGAAAAATGTTTTACGGTTTGGGCGTTGCCGGCACCACGCCGATGGGCGTGAGCGTTGGTGTAACACCCGGCTTGGGCGCGGCAGGCGTGGCTGTTCCGCCGAACGGCGGCAACGTCTTGGGATCGCCGCTGATGATTTGGAATGTGTCACTGCGAACCCACGCTGGCTCGGCGCGATCCGGCAAATTGATTTGATACCACACATTCCCGGCATCGGTCGGTCCCACTGCGACGAGCGTGATCTGAGTGTTTCTAGCTAATCGCGTCAGAATCGTCGCCCGCGTATTCGGTTGCGCGCGCACATTCACTTGGGCTTCCGAAATTTGACCGATGACCGGCACCGGCGTCGGCGGAATCGGCGTGGGCGACGGCAATCGAACCTGAGTTGGCAACGGCGAACTGATCGGCGAAGGCAACGCCACGCGCGTGGGCGTCGTCGGGGCAAAAAAGTTCAACGCAAATTGCCCGCCGACAAATACCACCACCGCGCATAAAAGCAAAACGACTGCGCCAATGGCAAGCGGAACCCATTCGCGTCCCGCGAACATATTCCCCGCTCGGGCAGGACGTTGCGGCGCACCACTACTCGATGGTTTGCCGGCCGGCGCGGGTCTGCCGGCTGTGGTGCGTTTGTACGGCTGTACCGGTTCCGGCATCGCCGGCGGTTTGCTTGCCGTGGCGGTGGGTGTAGTCGATGCCGGCGGAGGCGTCGCGGGTCGCGGGGTTGACGCCACCGGCGTTGCGCCACTGACTACCGGGATCACGAGTGATGAATCGTGGCCCGGCGGCGCGCCCGATACCCATTCCGCGCCGTCAAAGTACATCCATTTGCCGGTGCGCGGATTGATTTCCCATAACACGCCATTCGAGTCTTGCACGGCAAGTTGGCTGACTTGGTCTTCGTAATCGGCGCGGCTGATCGATTCCCCGCGCTGGACGCGCGCTTGCAATTGTCTAAACCGCGCTTCGGCTTCTTCAAATGTCATTGGCATCCCAACCTCACAATTCAATGGTCTGGTGCAGTTCCGGCACCGTCACCTTGAAACTGCCCATGCCCCGGAGCATCTCGGCAAACGCCATCGCCGATTTCTCCTCACCATGAACGACAAAAATTCCTTTCAAATGATCTTTGGCTTGTTTCACCCAATCGAGCAACTCGCTGCGATCCGCGTGTGCGCTAAAACCCATCGCGCTCACCACTTGGGCGCGCACCGTAAACTCATCGCCGAAAATTTTTACTTTTTTCATTCCTTCGATCAAACGACGCCCCAGCGTATTTTCCGCTTGATAACCGACGAACAAAACCGTATGGCGCGCATCTTCGATGTTGTGCTTCAAGTGATGCAGGATGCGCCCGGCTTCCGCCATCCCGTTCGCGGAAATGATGATCGCCGAGCCGTTGATGTCGTTGATCGCGCGCGATTCATCGACCAAGCGCGTGTACTTGAGTCCTTGAAAACCAAAGGGGTCGTCGTGATTGAGCAATAGCCCGCGCGTTTCGTTGTCGAAGCATTCGAGATGAAGTCGGAACACGTCGGTCGCGCTGATCGCCAGCGGCGAATCGACAAAAATCGGCAGTGGCGGAATTTCGCGCGCTTTGATCTGTTGATGTAAAAAGTGCAATAATTCCTGCGTACGTCCAATCGCAAACGCGGGGATGATGACTTTGCCGCCGCGCGCGACGGTTTTGCGAATAATGCTCGCCAGTTCATCGGCGGCTTGTTCAAACGACGGATGCTCGCGGTCGCCGTACGTACTTTCGACGATGAGATAATCGAGTCCTTTCACCGGCGTTGGATCGCGCAGAATCGGCGCGTTTGGTCGTCCCAGATCGCCGCTGAACCCAAGCCGAATTTTTTTGCCGCGTTCCGCCAATTCCAGCACGATAATCGCCGAACCGAGGATGTGCCCGGCATCGTAAAAGATCGCGCGCCCGCTGCCATTCAATTCGAACCAACGATCGTACGCATGACTCACCGTTTGGTTGAGCGCGCGTTCGGCGTCGCTTGCGGTGTACAGTGGTTCGATTTTGGGCAGACCGCGTCGGGAAGTTTTCTGATTTAAGTACGCCGCGTCTTGTTCTTGAATGTGCGCGCTGTCGCGCACCATCAAGGTTACTAGATCACGCGTCGCCGTGGTACATTTGATTTCGCCATCGTAGCCATTCTTAACGAGCGTGGGCAAATTGCCGGAATGATCGATGTGCGCGTGCGAGAGCAGAACGGTCGTGAGCGAGGTTGGCTCGAATGGGAATTTAGAGTTGCGCGCAAACGCTTCCGCGCGATGCCCTTGATACAATCCACAGTCGAGCAGAATGCGTTGCTGGGCAGTCTCGACGAGATGCATTGAGCCGGTGGTGGTGCGCGCCGCGCCGTGAAATGTGATTCGCATTGTTGTTACGGGCGCGCATTTTACCACAGGTGTGCGGATTTGACTAATCGATTTTAGCGTTTGAACACCAACGCCTCGGACGCCGGCGCGACCGGGACATTCAACTCGTTATCGATCACGATGAAATCGATAAACTCACCTTCCACTAAAAATGTCGATAGCTTATCGCCCAAGTCGTCGATAATGTGGCGCACCACGTCTTCCGCAAACTCGTTGGTAAATTGCACGCCGGCGACGAGATGCGGCGCGGCGTCGCCGATTTGCGCTTGCATCAAATAGCCGGCGGCGATTTCCGGGTGACGGGCGAGCGCGTCTTTTAATCCGTTCATAAACTTGTCCGCCGGCTTTTTTGCCAGCGCGCTGAATTTCACCGGCGCGTCGGGCGGCGGCGTGATGACGGTGGTGCCAACTTGACCTCCGCCGGTTGCCAACGCTTGAAATTCCCAGCGCATCACCTCGCCGCGCGCGGTCGGTCCGGCAACATTGAGGATGATCGATGCCAGATTCATTTCGAGCGCCATCGCGAATAAATCGAGCGCGTTAGTGGCGATAAACGCACATTCGGATTTCCACAGTTTGAGTGCGTCTTCATCGGTAAAAGCAAAAAAGGCATTTTGCCCCTGCTTGTTCTGTGCGACGACGAATTCAACATCGGCGGTGCCGATGAGTTGCTGCAAGCCGGTTATGTTTCCGCCGGGCAATGGCTTGGCAATTGGCACAAGGAGTTCGCTTGTCGTTAACGCGGCGTACAACGCCTTGCGATTTTCCGGCGAATCTTTCTTGGCGATATTTTCCATTGCGCGCAACAGTTCTGGATTCGTGACTGCCATGTTTGCCTCCGTTGTTCTGATTAGTACTCCTATCAACCGTAAGACACAAAGAACGCAAAGCAACAAATATAAACATCTTAGCGTGCTTTGCGCCTTCGCGGTAAATTTTTTCTACTTTAAATTATTTCCACAGATCGTTTGCAATCTCCGGCATTCCCAGCGCGATCAATTTTTCGCGGCAGGGTTTGCCGGTGTTCCAGTCCCAATTGCGGTACGCGTAATATTCACGCAGCATCGGTTCGAGCGCAACAAGGTTACCCGCCGCGCCGCCGTCGGGAAGCGCGCGCAAGAGGAGTTCCGGCAATTTCTCGTTCGCGCGTGCGTCGTAACCCAGTTTGATGTTCAACGCGCGTTTCAAATCCCACATCCGTTCGCCGTACGTCAAAACATTTTCGAGTGTAACAGCGTAGCCAGTTGCGGCGGCGATCATCTCGACCATATTTTTCACCGGCGGATTGGGGAAAATACATTGCACGAGCGACGCGCTGACCGCGCGCCAATCTTGATGCCGGGCGACGTTCGCGGCTTTGCCAGCCGGATCGACTTTATCGAGCGGGACGATGTTCAATTCTTCCAGCACGCGACCAAATTCTACATAGTAATAATCGGATTGATTGTGGCTCGCGCCAATCGGCGAGGTGGCGTAAACGAGTGCCATGCCGGAAAGCGCGCGCGGATCGTGCATCGCCAATTCCATGCCGTTCACCTGCACCGCGAGTCCTTCCACGCCAAATCGCTCGCCAAATTTTTTCGTGCCTTCGGCTAATAAATCGCCGATGCCTTCGCGCCGCGCGATCAGTTCCAAAAGTTTTTCGGTGCGCGCTAGCTCGTTCCAGCCAAAATCGATTTCGTTTGTCCCGATGCCTTGTTCGCGCAAGAACATCGCAAAGGCAATCGTCGAACCCGCGCTGATCGAATCCAGTCCCAACGCATCGCACTGCGAACCCAGGTACGTTGCCATTTCTAAATCGTCGCTCATGATCAGTGAGCCGAACGCGGCGAGTGTTTCGTACTCGGGACCTTCCGCATGCGGCAAAATGTGTCCTGCCGCTCGTTCCACTTGGCGACCGCACGCGACCAAGCATGCATGACACGTTGCTTTGCCGGTGAGGATTGTCTCGGTCAACACGTTGCCGCTAATTTTGGCGTAATCAAAATTGTTGCTCGTCCAGTATTTTGCCGGCACGTCGCCGAAGAGACTCATAAAATCGATGCCGCCGGCGGTGCCAACCGATTGCATCATCAAGGTGTTCATATCGTCCGGCAACATTTCCATTGCCGGGCGAAGCGCGGTTTGAAACGCGACGGGGTCGTGCAATTCGATTCTTGTATTTCCGGCGCGCACCGCAATCGCCTTGAGATTTTTCGATCCCATCACCGCGCCCATCCCGCAACGCCCGGCGATACCTTTTTTGCCGCGCGAATTCGTCGCAAGGATCATCGCGTACTTGACGAGATGTTCGCCGGCGGGACCAATCGCGGCGACGGAAAGTTTGGGCTCGTTGAGTTCGGCGCGAATCGCGTCGCCGGTGTCGAACGTTGTCTTACCAAGCAAATGTTTCGCGCCGCGCAATTCAACTTCGCCATTGCGAATTAAAAGATACACCGGTGTCGATGATTTGCCGCGCACGATGATGCCGTCGTACCCGGCAAGTTTGAGATCGGGTCCGAAAAAATTACCGGCGTTCGCTTCGCCATACAAACCAGTTTGCGGCGACCGCGCGACGACGACGAAACGTCCACAACTGGGCGCGGGCGTCGCATCGAGGGGACCGGTCATAAAGATGAGGGGATTGTCGGGACCGAGCGGATCGGTGTTGGCATCAATCGCATCGTACAAATAGCGCGCTGCCAGCCCCGCCCCGCCGATGTAGTGCGCGGCGTATTTTTCATTCAACGGTTCGGTGGAAATTTTTCCAGAGGAGAGATCGACGATGAGAAGTTTGCCAGCATAAGAATACATCAAATCCTCCAATGAACCAATGAGCCAATGAACCAAACGGATTGACTCGTTGGTTTATCGGCTCATTAAAAATCGATGTGTTTGCCCTCGTACGCGTACTCGAATAATTTTCGCAACTCGGCGCGGTCGGGCTGGCGCGGGCTTGGCACAATTTGATTGTCGTTTTCCGCGTTGACAAGCAAGTGTTCCATCGACTTTTCAAAATCGGCGCGCGCGACGCCCAGCGATTGGATATTCATATTCGATCCCAGGTTCGTTTGCAAATCGCGCACGGCGGCGATCAATCGTTGCGTCAATTGTTGGTCGTCGTCGCCGCACAAGCCGATAAAGCGCGCGATGTCGGCATAACGATAATTGCCGGCGTTCGCGTTGAATTCCATCGTGTACGGGAGAAACAAACTGACCGCGCGTCCGTGCGGCACGTGGAACACCGCGCCCAACGAATGTCCCATCGCGTGCGCGAGCGCCGCCATCGAATTACCAAAGCCGAGACCGGCAAGTGCGGCGGCGTTGTGCATTTTCTCGCGCGCTTCACCGTCGTCGCCGTTCGCGTACGCGCGCGGCAGATACTTGAAAATTAGTTCGACGGCTTTCAAGCACACCGAATCGGCAAAGTCGTTGTGCCAGGTGCCGGCGTATCCTTCGATGGCGTGCACGAGCGCATCCAACCCGGTATCGGCGGTGAGGCGTGGGGGCATTTTCATTGCAAAGATCGGATCGACAATCGCAATCGTCGCGAGTGTTTCGCGCGAGCCGAGACCCAGTTTGCGTTGTTCGTTCAAGTCGGAGAGGACGGTGAACCACGTAACTTCGGAGCCGGTGCCGCTGGTGGTGGAAATCGTGATGAGTTTGGCTTTCTTGCCCAGCCCAAGATATTCGAGCGGGTTGATGCCGTCGGGCGGCAAGTCGGGACGTTCGTACAACGCCCACATCGCTTTCGCCGCATCCATCGCCGAGCCGCCGCCGAGACCGACGATCCAATCGGGTTCGTAATTGCACAACAATAGCGCGCCGCGCCGCACCGTATCGAGACACGGTTCCGGCTCGACCTGATCGAACACGCGCGTCTCGATGTTGGCTTGCGCCAGTTGCTCTTTCACCAAATCGACAAAGCCGAGTTTTTGCATTTGCTCATCGGTGATGATGTACGCGCGCGCGCCGCGAATCTGCGCGAGGTACGTCAACGCACCTTCGCCAAAAACGATTTGTGGACTGCTAAAGAACCACATCGTTCCTCCAAACGTACCAATGAACCAATTCACATTGGTTCATTGGA
Source organism: Anaerolineae bacterium (assembly GCA_034435055.1). Classification (GTDB taxonomy): domain Bacteria; phylum Chloroflexota; class Anaerolineae; order UBA4142; family UBA4142; genus DAOTXS01. The sequence continues at coordinate 9,673 of DAOTXS010000002.1, forward strand.
TAATTGGCTCATTGATGTTTCACATTTCAAACTCGGTGTCGATGCGCGTGCACGCACGCACGATTTCCTGGGCGGCTTTGACGTTCTTCATCACCATCACCATATTGCCTTTGAGTTTGAGTTGCCCGGTCATCAATGCTTGAATGGGGTCGAGTTGCGCGAGGACGACCTTTTTCCATTTGGAGTACTGCCCCGACATCACGAACGCCGGATTTTTCGCGCTCTTGTCGGTAGCGACGAACGATTCCCGGCATTTGCCGTGCCACAGATCCATGTAAAGGTAAATCGGTTCGGTGAGCGCGCCTTCCGGCTCGACGACGAAATAAAAATCGCCTTCCCAGTTTTTGGCAGATTCTTCGTACGCTTGGCTGTTGTTCAGTTCGTTGTGCAATGCCTGCACCCATTCGGGAGAACCGAATTTTACTTTTGCCATTGTCGCATCTCCTTTGATGATGTCTGTAGTCAAATTATATCACACACCGATAGAATGTCCAAGACCTTGACACCCGCGCGCAATCGTGTTAGAATCGCGCCAACCTAATCGATAACGACGATGACGGAGACCAGTACTCGATGGTTCGATCCCAGCAAGTCGCGGGTTGCTGCAACGCGATGACGACCAGCGAGGAAATCCACTCTCGAGTCGCTGACGATGAGTCAAGCCGGTACGCGCCGTTATGCGCTAAGATAGTCGCTAGTCACTAGCGACTAATGAAGGTGGTACCGCGAGTCCTCTCGCCCTTTGGGGCAGAGGGCTTTTTGTTTTTTTAGGCAAATCATATTTTACCGCCGAGATCGCCGAGCACGCAGAGATTTTTATATTTTTTTCTTAGCGTTCTCCGCGTTCTTTGCGGTGAAAAAGGAGAAACCTATGTTTGATCTTAGACTCATTCGTGAACAACCCGACCGCGTGCGCGATTCGCTCAAGCGTCGCGGCGCAGACGTGGCGATTGTCGATGAAATTCTCGCCGCGGACGAAACGCGCCGCACCTCACTCGCCGAACTGGAAGCATTGCGCAATCAACGGAACACGCTGTCGAAAGAAATCGGTCGGATGAAAGACGAAGCCGCGCGCGAAACGAAAAAGGCGCAGGTGCGTGACATCAACGCGCGGATCGATGTTCTGGAAAAATCGGTGAACGAAGTGGATGCGCGTCTCAACGATCTGGTGTCGCAAGTGCCTAACATTCCGGACGATGACGTGCCGTTCGGCAAAGACGATAGCGAAAACCCGGTCATCAAACAAATTGGCGAGCCGCGCCCATTCGATTTCACACCGGTGCCGCATTGGGATTTGGGTCCCGCGCTTGGCATCATCGATTTCGAGCGCGGCATCAAATTAGCCGGTTCGCGCTTTTACGTTCTGCAAGGCGCGGGCGCAAAACTCCAGCGTGCGTTGATTCAATGGATGCTCGATCTGCACGGCGCGCAAGGGTACCGCGAAATCTATCCGCCGTTTATGGTGAAGGAAGCGATCATTTACGGCGCGGGGCAGTTGCCCAAGTTCCGCGACAATCTTTACCACGATGTCGAAAAAGATGCGTGGTTTGTGCCGACCGCCGAAGTGCCGTTGACCGGTTTGCATCAAGACGAAATCATCGATGCGGCGCAATTACCCCTGCATTACGTCGCGTACACGCCGTGCTTTCGCAAAGAACCAATGTCGGCAGGGAAAGATGTACGCGGCATCAAACGCGGTTTTCAATTCGATAAAGTTGAAATGTACAAATTCTGTTTGCCGGAAAATTCGCCGGCGGAATTGGAAGCGTTGCGTCAAAACGCCGAAGATACAGTCGCCGCGTTAGGTTTGCCGTATCGCGTCAAAATTCTTTGCACCGGCGACATCGGATTTGCCGCGCGCAAAACGTACGACATCGAAGTGTGGGCACCGGGGCAGAACGAGTGGCTCGAAGTTTCGTCATGCTCGAACGTCGGCGATTTTCAAGCGCGCCGCGCGAACATTCGCTTCCGCCGCGAAACCGGCGCGAAAACCGAATTCGTCCACACGCTTAACGGATCGGGGCTGGGTCTGCCGCGCACGCTCATCGCCGTGATGGAAAATTATCAACAGAAAGATGGCAGTATCGTCGTACCAGAAGTGTTGCGACCGTATGTCAAAATGGATGTCATCCAATAAAACGTGAAATCTGAAACCTTGAACTTGAAACTCATAGCGATGACCCAGGGCGGCGAAGCGATGGGACGCGATGACGCCGGGCGCGTCGTCTTCGTTCCGTACGCGATTGCCGGGGAACAAGTCGTCGTCGAAATCGTCGAGGCGAAAAAGAATTTTGCGCGCGCGCGATTGGTGGAAATTATTTCACCTTCGCCCGCGCGCGTGGTACCTCCTTGCCCACATTTCTCCCTTCCCCTGTCGAAGACGGGGGAAGGGACGGGGATGGGGGTCGGTTGCGGCGGTTGTCAATGGCAGCACATCGCGTACGACGCGCAATTGAAATTCAAAGCCGAAATCGTGCGCGAGCAATTTGCGCGCATCGGCAAGATACCGGACGCGCCGGTGCGCGAGACGTTTGGAATGTCCGATCCGTGGCGTTATCGCAACAATGTGCAATTCCAACTTGATAGCGATGGACGATTGTGTTTCCGCGCGATGGAATCGCACGACTTCGTGCGCATCGACGAATGTCACATCATCCATCCGCTCATCGACGAAATGTTTCGTGCGCTGGAATTTGAAGGCGCGGAGTTCAGCGGTGTGACGTTGCGCGCAGGAATCAAGACCGGGCAAAAATTGATGATGCTCGAAGGACGCGACGATGAGCCGCCGGAAATTTCCGTCGATGAACCGGTGTCGATTGTGTACCAAGCATCCGGCGGCGAGGTGATTTCACTTGTCGGCAGAGACGCTTTTCACGAAGAATTGCGCGGGCGAATGTTCCGCGTTTCGCCGCAATCATTTTTCCAAGTGAATACAACGATGGCGGGAAAGTTGCTCGAACTGGTGGAGCAATTTCTTGCGCCGCGTGCGGAGGATGTGTTGCTCGATGCGTTTGGTGGCGTGGGCACGTTTGGTTTATCGCTCGCATCGCGCGTCGCATGCGTGATCGAAATCGAAGAATCGAAAGATGCGGTAAATGATGCGAAGGCAAACGCGATTGAATTATCGAACGTGGAATTTTATCGGGGCAGGGTGGAAGAAGTTTTGCCGAAACTAAAAACAAAAATCGATTTGGTCGTCACCGACCCGCCGCGCGCCGGCATTGATCCGGTTGCGCTCGATGCGATTGTTGCAAAATCACCGCGCGCGCTGGCGTACGTCTCGTGCGACCCGGCAACGCTCGCGCGCGACGCGCGGCGTTTGGTCGACGGCGGGTATAAATTGCGTGAGGTGCAACCAGTCGATCTGTTTCCGCAGACGTATCACATCGAAAGCGTGAGTTGGTTTGAAAAATCGTAGGGGCGCGGTTACCGCGCCCCTGCATCGTTATTTAAATTCCTTCACCGCTTGCACAATCATTTCCACTTGCGCATCCGTTAGTTCCGGATAAATCGGCAATGATAAAATTTCGTTTGCCGCTTTCTCCGCGTGCGGAAAATCACCGCGTTTGTATCCCAGGTTCTCGTACACTGGTTGCAGATGCAATGGAATCGGGTAATGAATGCCGGTTTCGATGCCGCGCGCTTTTAAATGTTTTTGGAGTTCGTCGCGATTCGCGTGGCGAATCGCGTAAATGTGATAGATCGGCGTGATGTGTTGCGGCACGTACGGCGTCACGACAGCCGTGTTTGTCAAGAACTCGGTGTAATAATCCGCAATCGCGCGGCGGCGCGCGTTCCACGCTTCCAAGTGCGGCAATTTCGCACCGAGAATCGCCGCTTGCAACGCGTCGAGTCGATATCCATAACCGACAACTTGATGCTCGTACTTGCTCCGCCGACCGTGATCCCGTAATAGTCGCGCGCGTTCGGCGAGTTCGGCGTGGTTCGTGACGATTGCGCCGGCGTCGCCGTACGCGCCAAGATTTTTGCCGGGATAAAACGAAAAACACGCGAGGTCGCCCATTGTCCCGGCACGGCGACCGCGATACTCTGCGCCGTGCGCTTGCGCCGCATCTTCGATCACGCGCAAATGGTGGCGGCGCGCGATTTCCAGAATTGTGTCCATCTCCGCCGGCTGACCGTAAAGGTGCACCGGGATAATCGCTTTGGTGCGCGGCGTAATCGCGCGCTCGATTTGTTGCGGATCGATGTTATACGTGCGCGGATCGATATCGACCAGAACCGGTTTTGCGCCGATGACCGAAATCACTTCGGCGGTGGCGATGAACGTGTGCGTCGTTGTGATGACCTCATCGCCCGGTTTCACATCGCACAAAAGCAACGCGAGATGCAACGCCGCCGTGCCGCTATCGATGCCGATGCAAAATTGCGCGCGGCAGAACGCGGCGAAATTCTTTTCAAACTCGGACACTTCTTTGCCGAGGATGAACGAGGTGTTGTCGACGACGCGTTGAATCGCGGCATCAATTTCCGGTTTGATGCTGGCATATTGCGCTTTTAAATCGACGAGAGGAATGGTCATTGAATCTCCGGTTTCAAGTTCAAGGTTTCAGGTTCCAAGTCATTCGTGGCTATTCTATCACAAACTAGAAATCGCGCACAAATCGACCTTCGCCAAAATTTTTATCTTATGCTACAATGTCATTATGCGATTCGACATCTTTACACTTTTTCCGGAGATGTTCGCCGGTGTGTTCGATGAAAGCATCTTGAAGCGCGCACGCCAAGCCGGGTTACTTGACATCGGCTTGCACGATATTCGCGATTACGCCGAAGGCAAGCATCGCGTTACCGACGATTACACGTACGCGGGCGGCGGCGGGATGGTGATGAAACCCGAACCGATTTTCGCCGCCGTCGAAGCGATTTTGGGCGCGCCGCCGCAAGTGCCGGTGATTTTGCTTTCACCACAAGGTCGCGTGTTCGATCAACACATTGCGTACGAGTTGGCGCAACATCCGCGCCTCGCGCTGATCTGCGGACATTACGAAGGCGTGGACGAGCGCGTGCGCGAACATCTGGCGACGGACGAAATATCGGTGGGCGATTACGTGCTGACCGGCGGCGAGATTCCGGCGATGATCATCATCGATGCGGTCGCACGATTGATTCCGGGCGTACTCGGCGATCCTGCCGCGCCGCGCAAAGATTCACACGCGACCGGCTTGCTCGAAGGTCCGCAGTACACTCGCCCCGCCGAGTTTCGCGGCTGGCGCGTGCCGGACATTTTGCTCTCTGGCAATCACGCGCTCATCGAAAAATGGCGGCGGCGTGAATCGTTGCGGCGCACGTTGGAACGGCGCCCGGATTTGTTGGACAAGCTCGATTTGACCGACGAAGAACGAGAATATCTGCAATCGCTGAAACGATAGGAATTTTCTCGTGCTATCGAACAGGTATTCACTCGCGTAAACTAAAATCCTATTGATTCCTTTCACGTTCCCAATTACACTGGCATCGATGCTTGTGTTCTCGGGGGAGAATCGTTCCTCGAGATTTTTTATTTTGAGGAGAGGAATTATGAAAGCCGGGATTTTGAAAATTGGTGTAATGTATTTGCTTTTAGTCGGAGTCGTTTTGTTGATTCCGGCGCTTGCCTTTGCCGATCCGCTCAGCATTTGTGTCAGCAAAGCGGCGGGCGGCGATTGGTCAAGCTCGAACACTTGGCAGTTTTGTTCTAGCGGCGGGAGTGTCCCCAGCGCAACGGACGATGTGTACATCATCGGACCGGTTACACTCACTGGCGCGACGACCGCCGCAAGTGTAACCGTCGACAATGGCGGAACTCTGAATGGCAATGGACAATCGTTCACCGCCGGGAATTTGATGGTGAATGCCGGCGGCACGTTTAACGCCGGTACGGGAACCGTTACGCTCACCGGCAATTTGACGAACAACGGGACTATAAATCATCAAAACGGTACCGTAACTTTTGCCGGCACGAGTACTCAAGGCGCAGGTGGCTCAAATGTCGTTGCGTTCAATCATCTTACACTCGATAATGCTGCCGGTCTCTCGCTCAGCGTCGATGTGACGGTCAACGGCACGCTCAACCTTGCCAACGGTGATTTATCGACTGGGTCAAAGATGCTGCACTTGACCGCGAGTGCGACCGTAACCTCGTCAACCGGCGGCGATGTGGTGGGCAATGTCAAACGCAGTCACGCTTTCACGCCTGGCACCAATTACACATTCAATCATCCGAACACGTTGGTCAATTTTGGCACGCTTGCCATTGCGCCCACCGAACTGACGGTCAATCTCAGCAAGTCCGTGCCGGGTGGTTTGCCGAATGCAGTGCCGCGCACGTACAGCATCACTGCGGGCGGCTCGCCATCCTTCAGCGCAACAGTTCGTTTGCATTATAAATCGAGCGAAGGCGGCTTTACCAACGAGGCGATCTTGAAAGCGTGGCGGCAAACGGCCGGCCAGTGGAATGTTCAAGCCGGCGGTGTTACTCCCGATGGGAACAACAGTTACGTGACCGCCACCAGCGTTACTGGATTCTCCTTGTGGGCAATCGCTGAAAATGCACCGACGGCAGTTAAATTGGCATCATTGTCAACAACGAACCAATCCGACTCTAACATTCTGTCCGCGTTGGGTCTTTTGGGGGCGATCGTGTTGTTGATGGCGTGCGGGGCACGTTGCACCGATTTTCTCACGTCCACTAATCGAGCAAATGTCAAATAAAAAGGATCAGCCGTTTAACACGCGCACGTATCGCGGCAAGCTGGAACGCGAACTCATCATCGGCGGAATTATCGTTGGCGTGATTGTGGGCGGCGGATTGATTGCATTGATCTGGGGTCTGCCGGCATTCTTCACCGCGCTTGCGTGTCTGCTGGGATTTTTTGTGATGGTGGGAATCGTCTGGGGATTTTTGAAATTAATTGAAATTGTTTCGCGCGATTGAAATGGGGCAACCACAAGGGTTGCCCCTACATATTTCCGCGCGATTGAATACATCGGGGCGGGGTCATCCCGCCCCGATGTATTTTAATTTGCTGTAACGCGCCGGACTTCGATGACATTTTGCAAGCGGTCGAGTTTGTCCAAGATGCGCGCCAATTGATCTGCGTTCGCAATTTCCAACGTCGCCGTAATCGTCGCGATGTGATCTTTGCGCCCGGTCGTTGCGGTGGTCGATGCCATATTCACGCCTTCGGCGGCGACGACGCCGGAAATATCGTGCACCAACCCCGAGCGGTCGAACGCGCGGACTTGAATCAATACCGGGTACGTTTGCTTTTCCGCCGCGCGCCAATCGATGGCGATCAAACGGTCGCGTTCCTCGTCGATGTTCAATATATTCCGGCAATCGCGGCGATGAATCGTGATGCCGCGCCCGCGCGTAATATAACCGACGACGGGATCGCCGGGCAACGGGTTGCAACAATTGCCCACGCGCACCAACAAATTGTCGACCCCCTTGACGGTTGCCGCCGGTTCGATCAGTCGCGGCGTAGGGGTGGGGGTTGCGGTCTCTTCGGGTTCCGATTTGGCGCGCTCGGCTTCCAGTAGTTTGACGCTGATCGTTTGAATCGCCAAGTCCTCGTGCCCAATCGCCTCTAGCATATCGTCCACGTTTTTATAGCCGAACATCTTGGCAAGTTCATCGAAATTGCGTTGATCCATTCCGAGCCGGTGAAATTCTTTTTCCAGCACGGCGCGTCCTTCGGTGATGGCTTGCTCGCGCGCTTGATGTTTGAAATAGTAGCGAATCTTTTCTTTGGTACGCGCGGTGCGAACCAGATTCAAACCGGGATTCAGCCAATCGCGGCTGGGGCCCCCTTTCTTTGCGGTGAGAATTTCCACGCGGTCGCCGGTTTTCAAGCGGTAATCGAGCGGGACGATTCTGCCGTTCACTTTTGCGCCGCGACAGCGATGCCCGATTTCGGTATGAACATAGTACGCAAAATCGATGGGCGTTGCGCCGGCGGCAAGTTCGATGATGTCGCCTTTTGGCGTAAAGACGTACACTTGATCTTGGAAAATATCGGTCTTGAGCGAATCGACGAAAACGCGCGCGTCGGCAATGTCTTGGCGCCACTCCATCAATTGCCGCAGCCAATTGATTTTCGATTCCAGTGCGGCGTCGCGTTTTGAATTCGCTTCTTTGTACCGCCAGTGCGCGGCGATCCCAAATTCCGCGATCTCGTGCATCTCCGCGGTGCGAATTTGAATTTCGACCGGCTTACCGACGGGACCAATGACGGCGGTGTGCAAGGACTGATACAGATTCTCTTTTGGCTTGGCGATGTAATCATCGAACTCGCCGGGAATCGGCGTCCACAAACTATGCACGATGCCAAGCACGACGTAGCAATCGCGCACGGACTCGACGATGACGCGAATCGCGCGGATGTCGTAAATCTGATCAAAGTCGCGTGCTTTGCGTTGCATCTTGTTGTAGATGCTGTAAATGTGTTTGGGTCTGCCGCTGATTTCGATGGGGCGGATATTTTCTTGCGCTAGACGTTCGGTCAAGATGGCAATCGTTTGCTGAATGTACGCTTGTTTGTCATCCTTGTCGTCCGCCAACAACGTTTCGATTTTGTGGTACTCGTCCGGTTCGATGTACTTGAGCGAGAGGTCTTCGAGTTCGCGGCGGATGTTGTACATTCCCAGCCGGTTGGCGAGCGGCGCGTAAATTTCCATCGTCTCGTGGGCGATCTTGCGTTGTTTGTCCGGCGGGCGCGCAAAGAGCGTCCGCATATTGTGCAAACGGTCGGCGAGTTTGATGATGACGACGCGAATTTCTTCTGCCATCGCCATAAACATCTTGCGCAATGATTCGGCTTGCGTCTGCTCCATTCCCAAACGCAAGCCGGATAATTTGGTCACACCATCGACCAGTTCTGCCACTTTGTCGCCAAATTCTTTTTGAATCGTTTCGAGCGGAACGTTCGTATCTTCGGGAACATCGTGCAAAAGCGCGGCGACCAGCGTGTCTTCATCGAGGTAAAGGTCGGCGAGGATGTTGGTCACTTCGACGCAATGCGAAATGTACGGATCGCCGGTGGAACGCATCGTGCCATCGTGCGCGCGAAAAGCCAGGTCGTACGCGCGGCGCAGACGCTCCGCGTTCAAATCCGGATTATATGCTTGGACTTTGGCGAGCAGTTGTGGGAAATCCATCGGACTACCTTTGAGACAATTTTACTCAAAGCGAATGGATTTGGCAACCGCCGAATGCAAAAAACTCTACTGCAAAGGCACGAAGGACGCAAAGAAAAACCGGAGAAAATCCAAATCGTTATTTTCGTTTTTTCTTCTGGTGTTCTTGGCGACTTATTTTTATTTTGCGATAAAGACGACTTGCAACAACAAAGCAGTTTGTTTGCGCTTTTGAAAAATGTTATAATGTTGCCATCGAAAGGAGAACGTGATGCGATTTGCTGTTCGCATAACTTGGCTTGTCGTGCTTTGCCTCTTCGTCCTTGCGCTCACGCCGATTTCAATCGATGCCGCGAACGAAACACACGTCGTCCAGCCGGGCGACACGCTCTACGCGATTGCGTTGCGTTACAACACTACCGTCGCCGCAATCAAGCAGTTGAATAAACTCGATTCTGATTTAATTATCGTTGGACAAGTACTCCGCATTCCCGACAATCCCGCTCCAACACTTTCCGCCAGTTCGTATATCGTTCAAACCGGCGATTCGCTGTACACGATTGCGCTGCGGTATGGCACAACGATGCGCGCGCTTCAGCAGTTGAACGATCTGCCCAATCCCAATTTGATTTTTGCCGGTCAGTCGCTTGCAATTCCGAATAGCGCGAGCGTGGCGAAACCCGGTTTGATTATCGAGCCAGCCGCCGCGCGGCAAGGGGGAACGCTGTTGATTAAAGTTGCGCGCTCGGATGCATCAGCGATCACCGGCACATTCAACGGCAAGAAACTCACATTCACGCGCGCCGCCGGTTATTGGTACGCGCTTGCCGGCGTCTCGCGGTGCGCGAAAATTGGGACTGTTCCGTTGTCGATTACCGTAACCAATTTTGCCGGACAATCGACGACGGAAAGTGCGAACGTGAACATTGGGACAACGGCATTCGTCGTTCAGTCGATTACGTTGCCGCCGGCGGTGAGCGGAATTTTGAGCAATGCCGAACTTGTCAATCGTGAAGCGGCGCAACTTGCGGCAATCGTCGGTCGTTACACACCGACGCGCTTGTGGAGCGGCGCGTGGCGGCAACCGGTCTACGGCACGATCACGTCGACATTTGGCACACGGCGGTCGTACAACGGCGGCACGGTTGGCGCGTGCGGTCACGAAGGCACCGATTTTAACACCGCCGGCGGCTTGGCAGTGTCCGCGCCGGCGCGCGGCAAAGTGGTATTTGCCGGGCTAACCCAGGTTCGCGGCAATCTCGTCGTCATCGATCACGGCGTCGGTGTGTTTAGCGCGTACTATCATCTTGCGGAAATCGATGTGACGGTCGATCAAATCGTGCCACCGGGGACGCTCATTGGGAAAATTGGCAGTACCGGTTTGTCGACGGGACCGCATTTGCATTGGAGTACGTGGGTCAACGGCGAGTACGTCGATCCGATGGAGTGGACTCGGCGGGTGATGCCGTAGAAGGCAGAAGAGGGCAAAGAAGGCACAGAGGGCGCGGGTGCGCGTGGAGAGCAAATGGATAACAACAAAACGCGAAATTCTTTTGGACATCGACAGATGATTGTGTGGCAGAATGCGGATCGTCTCGACATTCTGGTTCAGAAGATACTCGCCAAAATTCCAAAATACGAGTTCCAAATGCGTTCCCAGATTGATTCGGCTTCTGACTCGATTGGCGCAAATTTTGTGGAGGGATATTACAGCGGCTCGCTCGGTGATTACATTCGCTTTTGTCGTTATGGCAAACGTTCGCTTGGAGAATTGCAGGAGCGTGTCCGACGTGTTTTGAGAAAGGGCTATATTACCAAGAACGAACATGCCGAGTTCGATGATTTAGCCATCAAGACGATGTACCTCTTTGATCGATTGCTTCAATCGTTGGAGAAAAAACGCGAGGATGAATTGCGTGCTGAGCAAGAACGGAAGAAAACGAAAAAGGCATAGAAAGGCACGCTTTATTTAGCACACCCATTTGCTTCCTTTTCCGTCTTTGCCTTCTCCTGCCTTCTACTCCCCTCTAAAAAGGAGACCATAATGGACTTGCAAATCGTTCAAATCGAAAATCCCAACGAACTCAATCTCATTCTCGGTCAATCGCACTTTATCAAAACCGTCGAAGACATGCACGAGGCGTTGGTTACGGCGGTGCCGAATATCAAATTCGGGTTGGCGTTCTGCGAAGCGTCGGGACACACGCTGGTGCGCGCGAGCGGGACGGAGCCGGCGTTGATCGAGTTGGCGAAGAAGAATGCGTTTGCGTTGAGTGCGGGACATTCGTTCATTGTGTTTTTGGGGGCGGGCTTTTTCCCGATCAACGTTTTGCACGCGATCAAGAATGTGCCGGAAGTCGTCAACATTTTTTGCGCGACGGCAAACCCGGTGCAAGTGATCATCGCGGAAACGGAACAAGGACGCGGCATCCTCGGCGTCGTCGACGGCGCCAAGTCGAAGGGAATCGAGGACGAGTCCGGCGTCGAGTGGCGCAAAAAGTTGTTGCGCAAGTTCGGATACAAATTATAGTTCAAAGTTTCAGGTTTAACGTTGAACCTGAAACTTTGAAACGAGTCTCAGCATGAAACCTTCCACTTTTTCGATTGTTGCGTTTGATCCAAAGACAAAAGAGTTGGGCGTCGCGGTCGAATCGAAATTTCTTTCCGTCGGCGCGGTCGTGCCGTGGGCACAAGCCGGCGTCGGCGCGATTGCCACGCAATCGTGGGCGAACACGTCATACGGTCCGCGCGGGTTGCGAATGTTGAAACGCGGACTGACGCCCAAACAAGTTGGCGCGCGATTGATCGCAACGGACAAGCACGCGCACCAACGTCAATTCGGCATTGTCGATGCGAAGGGCCGCGCGTTCACGTTCACCGGGTCCAGTTGTTTCGATTGGGCGGGTGGTCGCACGCTCTCGCCAAAAAAAGTCGTATTGTGTGAAGATCAAAAAACGGGCGAGAGCGTGCGAGGTCTTAGCGGTAAAAATTTTGCGGCGCAAGGAAATATTCTTGCCGGCGCAGCCGTCGTCGATGCGTTGGCAAACACATTTTTGAAAACGCCCGGCAGTTTGGCGGAACGACTCGTTGCGGCACTTGTTGCCGGGCAAGCCGCCGGCGGTGATCGACGCGGGCAGGAGAGCGCGGCGTTGCTCGTCGTCCGCGAAAAAGGCGGGTACGCCGGTTTCAATGATCGTTACATCGATCTGCGCGTGGATGATCACCCGCATCCAATCGACGAATTAAAACGTTTGCTCGATTTGCATCACTTGTATCTTGGGAAAACCAATCCCGCCGATATTCTGGTTATCGATGCGAACATCGCGCGCGAATTGCAAACGCTGATGCAACGCTTAAAGTATTACAATGGCGCAATCGATGGCGCGTGGGATGAATCGACGCAACGCGCGTTCCGCGAATTTGCCGGCGTAGAAAATTTGGAAGACCGCTTGCTCGACGGCGCGCGCATCGACCGCGTGGTGTTGAATTTCTTGCGCGAACGCTTTGGTGGGGCTTGAACAAATTTCTCAAATATGCTAAGATACTGGTAACATAAGACATACGGAGGAGTTTTCGATGCGGAATCTTCTGCGCGTTATGATAATGTTTGTCTTTGCGGCGGTCCTGCTGACGCTGGTTCAGCCGGTTGCCGCCGCCAGTCCCAGTTTTGTCGTCGTTGGTTATGGCGACACGCTTTATCAAATCGCCGCACGACACGGCACGACGGTGCAAGCGTTGATGAAAGCCAACAACATTCCTAATCCGAATTTCATCTACGCTGGTCAGCGGCTTGCTCTGCCGACGATGAATTACGCCCCCGGCGCGCCGTCCGGCGCAACGACGACCGGGAGCGTGTACGTCGTCGTGCGCGGTGACACCCTCGCAATTGTCGCGTCGAAATTTGGCACAACGGTCAGCGAGTTGATGCGTGCCAACGGAATCTACAATCAGAATTTCATTTACGTTGGACAGCGGTTGAATGTGCCGGGCAAAACACCGCGTCCCGCGCCGCAACCACCCACGGCGCCGGCTAAAAATCCCCCGCCCAAACCGAATCCCGTCGTCACGCCGCTCGACGGCAAATGGATCGACATCGACATCGGTTCGCAGACGATCACGGCATTTCAGGGCAGTACGCCGCTCAAGACGGTGCTGGTATCGACCGGGCTTGCGTGGTATCCCACCCCGGTGGGACGTTTCAAAGTGTATCTGAAAATTCGTTCGCAAACGATGAGCGGGGGGTACGGCGCGAGCGCGTACTACTTGCCCGGCGTACCGTGGGTGATGTACTTTACTGGCTCGTATGCGATTCACGGCACGTACTGGCATCACAACTTTGGCAAACCGATGAGTCACGGTTGCGTGAACCTGACAATTGACGACGCCAAGTGGTTCTTTGAGTGGGCGGAGATGGGTACTCCAGTGGTCGTACATCTATAGGCAAAGTTGTCGATGGACTTGGGCATCACAAACCCATATTGATCAGTCCACTCATCGAAACGCGGATCGAAAATCACTGATTTGAGGTGAGCGATCCGCGTTTATTTTGCTTTGCGTTGCTTAGGATTATTGGGTTTAAAATAATCTGTTCAAGTTTGACGAGGTGGTTTTTCTGCATTATATTCCGCGACAGTAATAAAAATTTTGATATGCTCTCTCAATTTGTTCCGTTGGCTCCAGGCGATTGATTGATGATTCAGTTAGCCAACCAGCGTTACTTTGTTGGTTGCGCGTTTCGCGTGTTTTTCCTCTTTTCACACGCACAAGATTTATCCATCCACGATATTATTTATTCACCTTACGCAAACCGAATTGTTTTACCGCAAAGCATACAGAGACCGCTGAGATTTTCAGGATTTTTCTCTGCGAACTTTGCGTTCTCAGCGGTGAAATTGCGTAACGTCAGTTATTTATTCAATCGGCTCCACCCAGCACACTGTTGCGCCAACACTGCGACCGTAAATTCATTTCGCTTTGAGGAGATTTAGAATTAATGATAGCACCATTGCACAATTCCATCGCCAAATTTGTGCCCGCTTTTTTCCTTGTTATTCTCGTGGCTAGTTGTACCACGGGGCAAGCGACTCCGCTAAATAATCCGGCAACCAGCGCCGGTTCAACAGCGTCGGTGCTTCCGACTTTGCCAGCCGCGCAATCCAGTTTTGCATCGCAACCGATGCCAACGCAAACAGTGACGCCGTCCCTTCCTGTCAATCCTACGCGCGTGGGTGCGGAGAATGCATCTGAAGAATCTTTATTCGATGTGTTGACGTTGCCTTTTGTGAATGAGGCGAATCGGCGACGCGCGGAACGCGCCAAGAACGATCCGGAATTTATCAAGCGTGTTGAAACCGGCCTCAATGCTAATCGTGTGAACTTTTTGCTGTACGGTTATGGTGAAACGCACGAGCCGCCTAACATCGAGAAAGCAATCATCGGCTCGCATACCATTATTTCTTACGACACTAAAAACCGCTCGGTGGTTATCATCTCGCTGACGCACGATATTCGTGCACCGGAAATCGAGCGCGAGTTGAAAAAGAAGGGCTTGAAAAGCGGCGCCGTCCGAATCGATCAGGTATATAGCGTCGGTGGATTCAAATTGATGCAACAGGTACTCGAAAATGCCACCGGCTTGGCGATTGATTTTCAAGTGTCCTTTCGCGAAACGGTAATGCAGGATTTCATCGATAGCATGTTTGAGGGCGTCATCGTGGATGTGCCGGCGGCTTTCAATGTGCATCCTTTTTATCTCGATGGCGTGAAGTACGAGAAGGGCAGTTTTGCTCAAGGCAGACAAAAGTTAAGCGGTCGCCAAGTGATCCAGTTCATCAAGACGGTTCCGATTGCCGAAGGGTATTACGGCAGAGACTTGGGGCACAATGTTCGCAAACATTTGGTCTTCACTGCCCTTTTCCAAGCCGTCGAAAAAAATTACAAAGAAACCTGGTTTTGGGCAAAAGGGTCAACCTTCGTCGCTCGCCAGACGATCGGCGGTGGCATTGCGTACGATTTCGATCCCATCGCCTTGATCGTCACCAACATCGGTCAGACGATTGGCAACCTGAGCAAACTGGTAAACAAGGATGGCGCAAGTCCGATGCCGCGTATTCAAAAATCCATCTACATCGTCGATCCAGCGCACGGCGAGGGTGGGGTGCAATGGATTACTGCCAACGCGGCAGTCAACCCGATTACTAAAAAAGATATCGATAGCGGCGTATATAACGCGATGGACATCGAAGTTCCCATCAACGCAAATCCGTACGGCGATTTGGTAATCGAGTACTGGCCCTCGGTGCGGCAAGTCGTCCGCGAAGCGATTACGAGTGCCGCGAAAGAATCGGCGCGGATCGTCGAAGACACATCAGCCCCCGTGCTCGTTCCCGACCAACCGATGCCAATCCTGTTTCCGAATAGCGGCGACATTATTGCCAGGACATCGGAGAAGGGACATCCTACCGGTTACGTAATCATCGGTGAGGATGGCAAGCGAACACCGATCCAAGAATCGGTGTATCAAGCGTACCACGATCAATCGCTTTCGCCGGATGGGACGATTCGGTTAATCATCAGCAATGATGTTGTGCTTTCTCATGCGACGAACGATTCACGTCCTCCTGGCGCCGTTGTCAAAGCGGATGGCAAAAAAGTTCTCCTAGCGCCGGCGGCAATTGGTCGGCGTGGATTGTTTGGCGCAGTCGTGCAAGACGGTCGGGAAATTGTGGTTTTTAGTATGCGCGATTCGCGTCAGCAAGCCATCCTGTATGTCTTGCCACCGGAATACGGACGCATCGAGCGCGTGGCATGGGACAGTCAGGCGCAGGAGAACGATTTGATTTTGACGTTACGCGGCAATGATCAAGCCGTGCAAATCTATCGACTCAGCCCCATCGTGGCATACCCTCTGCCAGCGGAGGTTGCCAAGAACTGTGGTATCGATTCTAATGCGCTGAACAGTTGTGTCTTTGGGTATTATCAACGAATGCCCAAACACCTTTCGCTGATCAGCCATCAGGGCGAATACGCCGCTTCGGTTGCGCGCTAATGTGAGAAGGAACCCAATAATTTCAACTGGCTTTTTGAATTTCAGAAAGCCAGTTTTTGATTGCGCGCAAAACCTTGTGTAACGCGGCTTGACGTATCTGAACAGTGGCTTTATAATGGACGGCGAACGAATGGGCAAGTTGAAAATATGACGCTAGACGCATCTCGCCGCGCGCAAATCGTCGAGCGTTTGACGCGGCGCATTGCGGAACTCGATCTGATCGCGCCAGCGATTTTGTTTCTGGAAGCGTCCAAGCCGCTGGCGTTTATCGGCGCGCAATTACTCTGGGTGGCACAACCGTTTTTAACGCTGGCATTCAACGCAAATGACCTGCGCGATTTTGCGGAATTACTGCAAGACGAAACCGGCGCGGAAGCGTTGATCGCGCAACTGGAATCGACGCGCCAGCTGAATCGCGCATAACCACCCAACCGGGAGTCGCGGGTTGGATCCATTTCAAAGTCTCCTCGAATCGAACATCGGCACGCGGCAGGCGGTGATGCTTGCGACGTTCTTGTTCTTTCTCCCCATCTTCTTCTTTGCGTACTGGGCGGTCAAACGCGGCGCGCAATTGAGTTTGCGTCCGATTGCCGGTTTTGCGTTGATCAAGAACTTGCTGGGGCAGTCTGCCGAAACCGGCCATCCGGTTCATCTTTCGCTTGGCACGTCCGGCGTGGGCGGCTCGCTCACCGCCGATACCGCCGCCGGGTTGAACGTCGTCGAATATCTTGCCGAACGCGGCGCGATCAGCGCCAGTCCGCCGATTGTAACGTGTGCGAATCCGACGGCACTGCCGGTCGCGCAAGATTTGATGCGCCGCGCGTATCGACAGCAAGGATTTCCGGAAGAGTACGACCCCACCCGCGCACGATTGGTAGCACCCGCGTTATCCGACCCGGCGGACCGCAACGCATCGTTTGCGTATGCCGCCGGTGTGATGCAAATGCTCGATCAGCAAAAATTGACCGCCAACGTGATGATCGGTCATTTTGGCGACGAATTTTTGTTGATGGGGGAAACCGGCGCGCGCCGCGATTTACGGCAAATTGGTGGCACAAGCGAAACCAATGTGTTGCCGTTCGTCAAAGCGACGATGACGCATCCCATCATCGGCGAAGAAATTTATGCCGGCGGCGCATACTTGTCCGACAAGCCGGCGCACCTTAGCAGTTTGCTCGCGCAAGATGTCTTGCGCTGGATTCTCGTCGCGTTCCTCGTCGTCGCGATTCTCGCGCGCACCCTGGGATTGTTCTAAGATGAAGTGGATTCCAATTTCTGTCGCCATTGCCGTTGGCATCGTTACACTTCTTTCGATCTTTCTCGATCTGCCGTTGCTCGATGCGTTGGGCACGACGTTCATCGAATGGACGATCATCCTGACCGCGTTCGCGCTGCTCGTTGGTTTAGGCAACCTGGCTTTGGTGCACGCATCGAAAATTTTCCGACGCCACGAACCCGGCACCGGTTACAGCGTCATCGTCCTCGTCACGGCTGGAATCGTGTCGATCATCGGTTTGCTTTTTGGCTTGAACGATGATCCGATGACTTGGATTTTCACTTATGTGTACGAACCGTTGCAAGGCGCGTTCTTTGCGCTTGCCGCATTCTTTTTGGCGACTGCCGCGTATCGCGCGTTGCGCGCGCGCAATTTCGAAACATTGTTGATGTTGCTCGCCGCGCTCATCGTCTTCCTGGGACAAACTCCCATCCTAGAAACATTGAGCAGTGCCAAGCAATGGGTTTTGAGTGTGCCGAGTGAAGCCGGGGTGCGCGGGATTTTGCTGGGCGTTGCGCTCGGTACGATTGCGACGGCAATTCGCCTGCTCGTGGGGCTGGATCGCCCGTACAGCGAATAATCATGATTAGTTGTTCTCATTGCGGTACTCAAAATCGAGATGGCAGCAAGTTTTGCAGTAACTGCGGCGCGCGCCTGGTTCCGCAATCCGGTTTGGTCTGTCCAATGTGCGGCACGGCGAACAAACTGGAAAGCGTCTTTTGCAGTAATTGCGGCGCGCGCCTAGTTCCCCTCATCGCCCCGCAAGGGGAAAGCAAACCGGCGCCGCCGGCAACTCCCATCAAAGGATTATCGCTGCCTGCCAAGCCGTACGATCCAACCGCCGATGTGGTCGAAGAACCCAAGCCGGATGAACCGGCAGAGGTCGAAGATGATTGGTTGGCGCGTCTGCGTGAAAAACAAACGGAACAAGCACAACCCATCGAAGATGAAGATGTGCCCGATTGGCTGAAACCGTCCGCGCCGTCGAATGAAGAGCGGCAACCGATCAGTGAAGAAGAACAACCACCGTGGTTGAGTTCTTTGCCAGCCGAGTCCGAACAACCTATCGAATCCCCTTTTGAAAATCGCAGCGATGCTATCCCGGATTGGCTCAAATCATCGACGCCATCATCCGAGCCCAGTGTTATCGCAGAACCGCCGCCATCCTCGCCGCCGATTTCAGAACCCACACCTGAAATCGAAATGCCAACGCCCGCGTCATCGGAAGAATTGCCGGCGTGGGTAAATGAACTGCAACCGCCGGCAACTGAACCGACCCAAGTAACTACTTTGGCGCAACTGGCGGCTGAACTGGAAGCCGCCACTCCCGGCGAACCGTTGATCGAAGCGCTCGAAGAAAGAACTGTGTTTGCGACGCCCAAGATGAGCGCGCCGACGAGCGCAATCGAAGGCGTGGAGGAAATTCCGGATTGGTTGCGCAGTGGAGCCGAATCGGGCGCTGAACCGCAACCGACGATTCCGGAAATGCAAGCGGCGATGCCGGAAGAAGTGCCGGATTGGATTGCCGCGCTGAAACCCAGCGAACAACCATTATCGTTGGAAGATGAACCGCTCGAAACCGCTGGACCATTCGCGGGCTTGCGCGGCGTTCTGCCGTTGGCAATCGCAATTACCGAACCACACACTGCCGTCAAACCGCCATTGCTCCAAGTGCAACGCGACAGCGCGGCGATTTTCGAAACGCTTGCCGCGCCGGCAGGTGCCACCGTAACTGCTAAACCGGCGCGCCGCGCGTGGTCGATGCGACCGTTGATTTATTTACTTCTCGCGCTCGCCGTGCTGATTCCATTTTTCCTGCCGTCGGATTGGGCGAGTTCTGCCGTGCAAATTAGCAACACCCCTACCTCTGAACTTTTCGACACGATTCAAGGTGTGCCGGCAGGTTCAACGGTTCTGCTCGCATTTGAGTACGATCCGAGCGTGGCGGGCGAAATGAATTTGCAAGCCAAAGCGATTACGCGGCATCTGATTCAACGCAAGATCAAAATCATTACCCTCAGCACCTTTGAAACCGGCGCGCCGATTGCGCGTAAAATCGTGGAGGATGCCGCGCGCGGCACAAATTATGCGCAAGGTGTGAACTATGCGCATCTTGGTTTCTTGGCGGGACGCGAAGCCGGGTTGGTTAATCTGGCGACGAATGGTTTGACCACGCCCACGCTCGGCGTTCGCAATCTGCGCGAGGTGCAATTGATCGTTGTGTTTGCCGGCACCGACGACGCGCTCAAAGTGTGGATGGAACAAGTTCAACCGCGACTCAACGTAAAAATCGTTGCCGGCGTCAGCGCGGCAGTGGAGCCGCGCGCGCGCGTGTACCGCGACACGCCCAATCGACAATTGAATGCGTTTACGAGCGGCTTGGTGGGCGCGGCGCAGTACGAAGTGCTATCGAAACCGGCAGAAACCGGTCTCGCGCTTGTTAGCGTCAACGCGCAAACCGCGGCACAACTTTTTTTGGTTTTTGTGATTGTGTTGGGCAATCTGGCGCACTGGCTCACGCGGGGACAAAAGCGAAATGGCTGATACGATTGGCGTGTGGGTAGGCGCGCTTTTGACACTGCTGGTCTTTAGTTACCTACTCAAAGACACATTTTTATTTCGCGTGGCGCAAGCGATTTTGGTTGGCGTGGCAATTGGTTACGCCACGATTGTCGCGGTGCTGGTGGTGCTGATTCCGCGCCTTGCAACGCCACTCTTCACCAACCTCGATAACGCGTGGCATTTGTTCATCCCGCTCGCGCTGGGCTTGCTCTTGTTCGCCAAGTTGCGTGCCGCGTGGTCGCCGCTGGGCAACACGAGCATCGCCTTTTTGTTTGGCGTCGGGAGCGCGCTTGCTATCGGTGGAGCGTTGAGCGGCACGCTCATTCCGCAAATCCTGGCGACGATTGTTTCGCTTTCACCGTCGCAAGGCATCGTGACGATGATTAGTAATATTCTGCTCGTCGTTGGCACCATCGGTTCGTTCCTCTCGTTCCGATTCATTGTGCCGAATCAACCACGCCCGGCGGCGCGCGTGCTCGACAACGTCGCGCGCGGGTGGGGCTATTTCGGTCGCTGGTTTATTTTGATTGCGTTCGGCGCAATCTTTGCCGATACCGCCGTCTCGCGCATTTCGATTTTGATCAGTCGCGTGTACTTTTTATTGCACGATTGGCTGGCAATTGTTCCGTAATCGATTCTGAAAAATGGCTGATTCAAACCGACCCGAATCCTTTCTCGTTGCCGATATTGGAAGCGTTACCACCAAAATTGGTTTGGTGGATAGCGTGGCTGGGGAATATCGTTTCGTTGCCGCCGGCACCGCGTTGACCACCGCGGACGCGCCGCATCACGATGTTGGCGTCGGCGTTCGTTCAGCCATCCGTCAAATTCAGGCGCGCACCGAACGCCAGTTATTGACGGACGATGGACAATTGATTTCGCCGGAGCGTCCCGGTGGTTCGGGCGTCGATGCCTTGTTGATGACGACGAGCGCGCCTGTGCCTTTGCGCGTGGCGATTGTCGGACTCGCGCGCGATCTCAGCGTCGCCAGCGCAGTTCGTGCGACACACGGCACGTACGCCACCGTCGAAGCAATTTACGCGCTCGATGAAACCGGCGGCCGCTGGCTGGCATCCCAAACGCAGCCCGGCGTTTTGCAAGACCCAGCCGTCGTTGCGGCGGAAAATCTTGCCGCCGCCAATCCCGATGTCATCATTCTTGTTGGTGGGGTGGACGGCGGCGCGCCCGGCGCGCTGTACGATTTGGCGAATCTGGTTTCGGCGCTTGCCTCCGCGCGCGACGAGAATAATCGACCAACGGTGATCTTTGCCGGGAACACCGACGCGCGCCCGCACGTTGCCGCGCGCATCGGGCAGGTAACGCCGTTGCGCGTCGTCGATAATGTGTTGCCGGCATTGGAACGCGAAAATCTTGCCGGCTTGAAACGCGAACTCGAAACGCTTTATGCGGAAAAGAAAATCACGTGGTTGCCCGGTTTGAACGCGCTGACGCAATGGACGCCGAATCCGGTCGTACCAACCGCGCAGGCGTTTGATACCGTCGTGCGTTTTCTTGCGCGGCGGTATGGCTTGCACGTTTTAGGGGCGGACATCGGCGGCGGCGCAACAACCATCATTACCGCGAACAACACCACGTTTGACAAAACCGTCCGCGCCGACTTGGGCATTGGGCACAGTCTTGACCGATTGATTGCGCAAACTGGCGTCGCGGCGTTGGTCGATTGGCTGCCGCAAGAATTATCGCCGGACGAAGCGCACGCGCGCTGGCTCGATCACGCGGCGCGACCGTGGACGATTCCGGCATCGCGCACGGAAGCCGAATGGATGCACGCCGCCGCGCGCGTCGCCTTGAAATCAACGACGCAAAAAATCGATACCGATCATTTGGATTTGATCGTGTTGACCGGCGGACTATTTGCCCGCAACTCAAATCCCGGCGCGCTCGCACTTGTCGCGCTCGACGCTTTGCAACCGACCGGCGTCTTTACGCTTGCGGTCGATGCGTTGGGACTTGCGCCGGCGTTCGGCAGATTGGCGTTGGAAAATCCTGTTGCCGCCGCGTGCGTCATCGAACGCGATGCGTTTGTTACATTGGGAACGGTGATTGCGCCGGTTTCGCACAATCGCGAAGGTCAAATCGATTTGCGCGTCAAGATTCAACCTGCCAGCGGCGGCGTCATCGATTTGGAAGTTCAGCACGGTTCACTGGAACTGGTGCCGTTGATGCCGGGACAAAAAGCATCGATTCAAGTTCAGGCGGCGGCAAACGTGTATTGGGGTTCGTCGCGCGGAAAGGTGTTCAAAGCCGATGTGGAAGGCGGCGCGCTTGGTTTGGTGATCGATGCGCGCGGTCGTCCGGTTACTTTGCCAAGCGACCCGGCAAAGCGTCGCGCCAAAGTGCAACAGTGGTACTGGGACATTGGCGGCGAGGTGTCGTATGCCTGATGTGCACATCCCGGCTTTGGCGCAGACGCGCATTGTGAAACACGCGCGCATTCGGCGCGAGCGTAATTTGCCCACGCGCGGTCAAGTGATGGTGGCAAATGGCAGTCGTGTTGGCTCGCTGGATGTGGTCGCCAAAACTGACGGCGGTGGAAGGTTGCGCCCGGTGCCGCTCGCGCGGTATTTGCACGTCAAAGAAAATGAAATCGAAAAATTTCTGCTCAAAAAGCCGGGTGAAACGATAAATGCGCGCGATGTGATTGCATCCAAACCGGAATTATTCGGCACGTTGCGCCGGATTTATCGCGCACCCGGCAACGGTCGCATCGTTGGTTTGCGCGGCGCGTGGCTGACGATGGAATTAGCGGACGCGCCGTTTGAACTGCGTGCGTTGTATCGCGGCAGTGTGGTGAATGTGAACGCGCGCGTTGGCGTAACCATCGAAGCGAATGGCGCGCTCGTGCAAGGAATTTGGGGCGCGGGCGGCGAAAGTTACGGCGTCCTCAAAAAAATGGTCGATGCGCCGGACATGATTCTGACCGAAGACAAGATCGATTTGTCGGCGCGCGGCGTCATCTTGATTGCCGGCGCCGGTGTTACCGCAGAGACGATTCGACGCGCGGCGCAAGAACACGCCGCCGGATTGATCGTTGGCAGTTTGTTGCCCAACTTGCGCGAGTTGGTTACAACACTGGCTCTGCCCACGCTCGTAACCGAAGGTTTTGGCGAGCGCGCCATGTCCGCCCTCGTGTTCGACCTCTTGACCGCGCATAACGGCAACGAAGCGATCCTCAATACGTTTGGCAACGCGCGCGGCGCACCACGTTCCGAAGTATTCATCCCGGTTTTGCTCACCGGCGGCGAAAGTGCTTTGCCCCCGCCAACTCTCGTTGCCGAGGTGGGTGCGACGGTGCGAATCGTTGGCGGCGCGCGCGCCGGCGAAATCGGTACCATCGCCAACGTGAGCGAGACGCCGCGCACGTTGGAAAGCGGGGCGCTGGCGTGGGGCGCTGAGATTGCGATCGGGGCGAGTTCTGTGTTTGTGCCCTGGGATAATTTGGAACTGATCGGTTAGCACATTCAACTTTCGCAAGAAAGAAAAGGAGAAGACTATGGCTGAAGTTGCACCCGCCGGTGGCGGCGGTCCCAATCGAATGTTCCTCGTCATCGCCCTGGGCTTGGTCGGTTTGCTGGTGCTCGGCGTGATCGCGATTGGCGGTATCTTTTTGTTCAATCAGATTTCCAGACCGGCGGTACTTCCCACTGCGACAATTCGCGTGGCGATCACAACCCCCACGCGTGTGTTGTCTACGGCGACTGCCACGACCGCGCCGACGGACACGCCCTCACCCTCGCCGACGCGCGTGGTTGATGTGGGTGGACCGGCGGCGGGTGGCTTGACCCCAGCGGCAGAAGTTACAGCCACCAGCGCGGTTACCTCGACGGTTGGCGCCGGCACACCCGGCAGTCAATTGCCCGGCACTGGCTTGGGCGAGGATTTGCTCTTGCTCGCCGCCGGCGTTTTGCTAGTGATGGTGATTTTTGTCGTGCGGCGCGCGCGCGTCAATCCGGCTTGATTTTCTAGCGGAAAAATTTCTGCGCGCGTTGACTTGACAAGCGTCGGCGCGCGTGTTATAGTTGCGGCAATTGATCGAACGAAAGACGATGAGCCGGACGAGTAACCGTCGTCGAGTGTGCAGAGAATCGCGCGGAGTTGGTGTGAGCGCGAGACACAAAGCGGTGGTGAATGGACCGGGGAGTTGCGGGCTGAACGGGTTCGCCTCAGTACGCCTTGCCGGAATCGCCCCCGTTATCGCGGCAGAGGGAATCAAGGTTGAGATTAAAGACTAGTCATTGGAGATTCCAATCCGAATCTCCAATCGCTAATCTCCATTCTCTAGCTGGCGTTCCCGCAGAGTGAGACTGGCAACATTCCCTATCGTTTCACGGTAGGGATTTTTGTTTTCAACGGAACGCAACGGCGTGCGTTCCTTACAAGGCGGATTAACCAGTCTAAGCCGGGTGGCACCACGGGCACGCTTCGCGGCTCGTCCCGAACAACGATGCTTGACATCGTTTGTACGGAACGAGCTTTTTTATTTCTATCACTTGCAACGGAAAGGAAGAAAACAAAGGTGGAGGTTACAATGAAAAAAGGACGTATTCTGACCGGCGACCGACCGACCGGCGCATTGCATCTGGGTCATTACGTTGGCACATTGGCAAGCCGCGTGCGTTTGCAGGACGAGTACGAAGTGTTTCTCCTTGTTGCCGATTATCACGCGCTCACGCGCAATCAAGACAAAGAACACATCCTTGCGACGCGCGAACACACGCGCACACTCGTACTCGATTATCTTTCGGTCGGCATCGATCCGGAAAAAACAACTGTGTACGTTCAATCCGATGTGCCGACCGTGTGCGAACTGCATTTGCTCTTTTCGATGTTGACGACCGTGCCGCGCCTCGACCGCGTGCCGTCGCTCAAAGAAGTGATGGACGCCGAACACATCGAACAGCCGGCGTACGGCTTGCTGGGTTATCCGGTTCTCCAAGCAGCCGACATTTTGCACGTCAAGGGCAATCTTGTGCCGGTCGGCAAAGATCAAGAGTCGCACATCGAAGTGACGCGCGAACTCGCGCGACGATTCAACTTTCTCTACGGAAATGTTTTTCCCGAACCCGACGCGTTGATTCAGGGCGGCACGTTGCCCGGCACCGATGGCAAAGCCAAAATGAGCAAGTCACTTGGCAACGCGATTTTTCTTTCCGACGATGCCAAAACCGTCGAACAAAAAGTGCGCGCGATGTACACCGACCCCACACGCGTGCGCGCCGACATTCCCGCTGAACCAGAAGGCAATCCAGTTTTTGCGTATCACGACGTTTTCAACCCCGATAAAGCCGAAGTCGAAGATTTGAAATCACGTTACCGCGCCGGCAAAGTTGGCGATGTCGAAGTGAAAAAGAAACTCGCCAAAGCGCTCAACGCTTTTCTCGACCCGATCCGCGAGCGACACGCCTTCTACGCCGCGCGCCCAAAACTGATCGACGAAATTCTTGCCGCCGGCGCGGCGAAAGTACGTCCAATCTCGCAAGCGACGGTGGATGAGGCACGCGAAGCGATGGGACTGGGGAGAATCAGTAGGCAGTAAGCAGTAGGCAGAAAAGTTCAACAAAAGTGACTGGCTACTGCCGACTACCCACCGCTTACTGAAATGGAGGCAACGATGACCTGAAGAGTTTTGCCTGCTCGATTGATCGAAAAATATTCTACCGAAGGAGATTCAAAATGGATCGCACCAAATACTTGCTCGACGAAAACGAAATGCCGACCGCGTGGTACAACATCCAAGCCGATTTGCCCGCGCCGCTCCCGCCGGTGATTCATCCCGGCACCGGTCAACCAATCGGTCCGCAAGACTTGGCGGTGTTGTTCCCGATGGAACTCATCAAACAAGAGGTGAGCCAGGAACGGTACATCGAAATTCCGGAACCCGTGCGCGAGGTGTATCACCTCTATCGCCCTTCGCCGCTGATTCGCGCGCGCCGTTTGGAAAAAGCACTCGACACGCCGGCACAAATCTTTTTCAAGTACGAAGGCGTGTCGCCGGTCGGTTCGCACAAATTGAACACCGCCATCGCGCAAGCGTATTACAACAAAATGGAAGGCACCCAACGCATTGCCACCGAAACCGGCGCGGGGCAGTGGGGCACCGCGCTTTCGTTCGCGTGCAACACTTTCGGGATCGAATGCAAAGTGTACATGGTCAAGATATCGTACGAACAAAAACCGTACCGCCGTATCTTGATGGAAACGTACGGCGCACAAGTTGTCGCGTCGCCCTCAACCGATACCCACGCCGGCGCGGCGGCGCTCGACAACGATCCCGCTTCGACCGGCTCGCTTGGTCTTGCGATCAGTGAAGCAGTCGAAGACGCGGCGACGCATCAGCCGTACACCAAATACTCGCTCGGCTCCGTGTTGAATCACGTGTTGATGCACCAAACGATCATCGGTTTGGAAACGCAAAAGCAATTGGCAAAAGCGGAAGTCGAGCCGGACATTTTGATCGGTTGCGTTGGCGGCGGCTCGAACTTTGGCGGATTCGCGTTACCGTTCGTGCGCGAGAAAATCGTCGCCAAGAAAAAGACGCGCATCATCGCGGTTGAGCCAACCGCCGCGCCGTCGATGACGAAAGGCGAGTACACGTTCGATTACGGCGACACGGCGAAACTTGCGCCCATCGTCAAAATGTACACGCTCGGTTCATCGTTTATGCCGCCGTCGATTCACGCCGGGGGTTTGCGTTACCACGGAATGGCGCCGATCATCTCCGCGCTGTACAATCAAGGCTTTATCGAAGCGGTCGCCGTTCAGCAGAACGCGGTCTTTGCCGCCGGTGTGCAATTCGCGCGGACGGAAGGCATCCTCCCCGCGCCGGAATCTTCGCACGCGATTCGCGTCGCAATCGACGAGGCGTTGAAATGCAAAGTGAGCGGCGAGAAAAAAGTGATTGTGTTCAACCTCAGCGGACATGGTCATTTCGATATGGCGGGGTACGATGCGTACCATCACAATCAATTGCCCGATTACGAATATCCTGCGGAAGCGATTGCCAAAGCGATGGCGAATTTGCCCAAAGTGAAGGCGTGATGTTTTTGGAGGGGGCGAGGGCAACCTCGCCCCTGTGTTCAAAAATGTTGTTGACTCTCCTTTCGCTTTCGTCTATAATACCGGAGCAAACGCGCGAATGAACATCGATCAGCTCGCGTTGCGCGTCATCGCGTTGAACGATGTCTTGTTCCACGAGCAGATCGAACATCAGCGCGTCGCTGGCTTGCTGGCGCGTCTGGTGGATGATCAGTTGCTCAAAAATCCGCCGATTGTCGCGCCGTGCGACGGGAAATATATTTTGCTCGACGGCGCCACGCGGACGACTGCGCTCAAGCGGTTAGGGTGTCGTGATCTCATCGTGCAAATCGTCGATTACGATATGCCCGGCTTGACGCTAGAAACGTGGCATCATCTCATCGTCGGTTTGCACGTGTCCGATTTTTTGCAAGCGTTGCGCCAACTGCCGGGCTTGCATTTACGTGTGGCGACGATTGCACAAGCAGAAGAAGCGCGCACGCAACGCGAAAGCATTGGCACGATTCTACTTGCGGATGGACACGCGCTCGCGTTGTTCGGCGCAACTTCGCTGGCTCACGAAGCGGCGTTGCTCAATCAAATCGTCGCACTGTACGAAGGACGCAGTGAAATGCACCGCGTTACGCACGCCGATTTGCGCCGCTTGCAAATCGACCATCCGCACTTGAGCGCGTTGATGATTTTTCCGCGCTATCGGCCCAGCGAAATCCGGCGGCTGGCGCTTGCCGGCAACTATCTGCCAACCGGCATCACGCGCCACATTATCCCGGGACGCGCGATGCGGATCAACTTGCCTTTGCACATTTTGCAAGCGCCCGAGCCGCTGGCTGAAAAGAATCGTTGGTTGAACGAGTGGTTGCGCACTCGGCAGGTGCGCTATTATCAAGAACCGGTTTTTTTATTTGACGAGTGATTGGTACTCCGTACTGAGGAAAACTATGCCCACCAAATTCCGTTCCTCTAAACCGACCGTCAAAAAGCGTGCGCCGCAACGCCAAGCCAAGTTTGGCAACGTGAAACTCCTCACGGCGTTTCGCAGCTTGGAAGAAAACGCGGCGATGCAAAACGGGTTTGTCCGCGCATTGAGATTAGGCGTTACCGGTGCAACCCTCGAATCACCGGATCCCTTTGTCGTCGGACAAAAACTCGCGCTCGAATTTCTGCTAGACAACAATCGACTTGCCAACGTGACCGGCAAAGTAACGCGCATCGCCAAGCGCAACGTTTTTTACCGGGTCGATGTCGCGTTCGACAAATTGACTGCCCAAGTCCAACGTTGGATCAATGAACAGATCGGTTAGATGCCTCGCTCGTCGGAGCCGTAATGGCGTTTGAAGAATTTCTGTCCCACTTGACGCCCTCCAGCGAAACACTCGCGCCGGAGGAAACGCCGTTAGCCACGCCCTTTTTCACCAACCTCGACCGCTCCATCGTCGCGCTCAAAAATTTACCCGAGGTGATCAAGGGCGCGCTCTTTTCCCGGTACAGCCGTTCCGCTAAAGGCGTGCGCCGACTTTTCCTCGATGAATTTTTGGTGCGGCGCGATTTGGGCATCGACGATTTTTCGCGCGGGACCGATCATTTGCAAGACCGCGCCGGCGAAGAAAAAGCCGAGGATTTTTATCGCCGCATCCTCTCCGATTACGGCGACGATTCGGTGGGCGAATTGGGCGGCGCGCACCTTGCGTGTCAGGACATTTCCCAGATTGCCGCGCGCGCCATCGAAACCGGGCGCGTGGGTATTTCCTATCTCGAAAAATCTTCGCGTTACGTCCCCTTCGACGACAAAGTGAATGGGCAGTACCGTTACTATCGGCCGCGCCGAATTATGGCATCGCCCTTCGCCAGTGAGTACGTCGCGGCGATGGATCGATTGTTCGACACGTACGCGCGTAGTTTGCCGCGCATGTCCGAATACATCGCCCAAAACAATCCGCTTGAAAAAATCGAATTTGAAAATGCGCGCACCGGCGAGGTGATCCGTTATCCGGAAATCCGCGACGACGATTTGCTCAAGAGCGCGCACGCGGCGTATCGGCAAGCCGTCCGCGCGCGCGCGTGCGATATGCTTCGTTGTCTTTTGCCGATGGCGACGTTGACGAACGTCGGCGTGTGGGGCAACGGTCGCGCGCTCGAATACATGTTGTTGAAAATGTACGCCGACCCGTTGGACGAAGTGCAACTGATCGCCCGCGCGGCGCAACACGAATTGAATCAAGTCATCGGTCCCTTTGTCAAACGCGCAAACGACGAACGCGGGCAAGTGCATCAATCATTCTTGCAAGCGTTGTCCGCGCGTCAACGCGATTTGGCAAAACAATTTCTGCACGCCACACCCAATCTGCCGATGCCCAAAGTTACACTCGTCGATTATGATCCCGCGGCGGTCGATCACGTCGTCGCGGCGATTTTGTATCCCGGCGCGGACGCCCCCAAATCGATCATCGTCGAACGCGTGCGCGAAATGACCGACGATGAAAAAGCACACATCATTCGCACGTACGTCGGCGGGCGCTGGAATCGCCGGCACAAGCCGGGACGCGCGTTTGAACACGCGTGGTACGAATTCGATTTGCTTTTGAACATCGGCGAGTTCCGCGATTTGCAACGGCATCGCGTCGTTACCGCCGAACGCCAAATGTTCACGACGCTACACGGGTACGAAGTCAATCGTGACATCGATGCGGTGCCCGACATTCGCGCCGATTACGTGCGCGCGATGGAACAGACCGCAACCTTTCACGAACGCTTGTCCGGCGCAATGCCCTTCGAAGCACAGTACGTCGTGCCGTTTGGTTTTCGCGTGCGTTACAACGTGCGTTTGAATTTGCGCGAAGCGTACCACTGGCTCGAGTTGCGTTCCGCGCCGCAAGGTCATCCCGATTATCGTCACACGAGCCAGGAAATGTTCCGCGCGATTCAAGCCGTGCATCCGTTACTCGTCGAGTCAATGCAATTTGTCGATCTGACGCCGGATGTGCCGCTGGGGCGTTTGCGCGCCGAAATGCGCCGCGCGGTAAAATCGAATTCGTCAGGATAAGGGAGATCAAGTTGCGCCAAGTGCTGAAACATTTGAAAAAGAAATGGGCGCTCGCGTTATCCGTTGCCCCCATCATCGTGATTGTGGCTGTGCTCAAGTACGTCTATCATCAGTACGATTTTGAAGTTCTGCCGCCCAGTTCGTTCATGTCGGGCTTGATCTCGGCGAATGTCTTCTTGCTTGGTTTTTTGATTTCGAGTGTGTTGCTCGATTACAAAGAAAGTGAAAAAGTGCCAGGCGAATTGGCGGCGGCGTTGATGTCGATCTTTGACGAGGTGCATTGGATTTACAAGCGCAAACAATCGGTGCTTGCGCGCGAATGTTTGCAACATACCTTGACGCTGACGCTTTCGCTCAAGCAGTGGTTTTACAAAAAAGAAAATACCGATCTGTTGATGGATAAACTCACCCGGCTCAATGATTTTTTGGAAAATTTAGAGAGCGAAGCCGGCGCAGGCGCGGTGGGGCGGATCAAAGCGGAGCAAAGCACCATTCGACGGTACGTGATTCGCGCGCGCACGATTCGCGGCACGTTTTTCATTTCCTCCGGCTATGCGATTGCCGAAGCGATGAACATTCTCATCATCATCGGATTGTTGCTCACGCAAATCGGCACGTTTTACGAAGCCGTCTTCTTTGTCGGTTTGATTTCGTTCGTCAATACGTATATGCTGATGCTGATCAAACAACTCGATAATCCCTTCGACTATTACACCAAAGCCAGCGGCGCGGACGAGGTTTCACTGATGCCGCTCGACGAAGTGATTCGCCGGGCGGAGCCGGTCATCGAGAAATTGTCAGTGTAGAGCCTATTTCAAAAATCGAGAAATTGCCTAAAATGGGGGTATGAGTCGCCATGAACTAACCGATGACCAATGGGCAGTGCTTGCACCGCTACTGCCGAAACGCAAGCGAGGACGCGGACGACCCCGCAAGGATGATCGCCAAACTCTGAATGGAATCCTGTATGTCCTGAAAACTGGCTGTGCGTGGGAAGATGTGCCACGCACGTATGGCTCTCCCAGTACCTGTTGGCGGCGTTTGCGAGAGTGGACGGCTGACGGAACATGGGAAAATGTTTGGCGCACTTTGCTGAGCCAACTCGAGGGTGCGAACAAAATTGAATGGGCGCAAGCTTTTCTGGACGGAAGTTTCGTCCCAGCCAAAAAAGGGGGTGCGGAGTTGGCAAAACCAAAATCGGCAAAGGCTCGAAAGTGATGGTGATTGCGGATGGAAATGGCTTGCCGATTGGCTTGCATGTCGATAGTGCGCAACCGCATGAGAGTCGCTTGGCAGAAGCGACGCTGGCAACCATTCGCGTGCCACAGAAACGCGGTCGTCCACGCACCCGTCCGAGGGAATTGATTGCCGATAAAGCGTATGATGGTCGCGCGTTGCGTCAAACTTTGCGACAACGCGGCATCAAGGTAACCATTCCCACTTTTGAGCGACGCCCACGGCAGAAACCGAAACGCGGACGCCCGATCCACACGGGATTGAACTATCACAATCGATGGAAAGTGGAACGTTGTTTCGCTTGGCTGGACAATTGTCGTCGGCTCGTCGTGCGCTATGACCGATTCATTGAACATTACAAAGCTTTTTGTTTGCTGGCGATCATTCTTTGGTGCATCAC
>DAOTXS010000003.1:0-4765 GCA_034435055.1 Anaerolineae bacterium
CCCCATTTTTCGTCGGGGACGCCAATCACCGCGCACATATGCACCGCCGGATGTTTGTACAGCACACTTTCGATTTCGACGGGGTACACATTCTCGCCGCCGGAGATGAACATATCCTTCTTGCGATCCACGACGTAGAAATACCATTCCTCATCGTAGCGCACCATATCGCCGGTGTGGAACCAGCCTTCGTCGTCAAGCATCGCGCGCGTCGCTTCGGGATTGTTCCAGTAACCCGAACAGCGGCTGGGTCCCTTGAGCACCAGTTCGCCCACCTGATTCGGACCGAGGGGCTGGTTGTTCTCGTCCACGACTCGCACGTCCACAAAAAAGTTAGGGCGCCCGATGCTGCCGGCTTTGCGTTCCGCGTCTTCTGGCGCGAGCGCGAACAAGCCAGGCCCAAACTCGGTCATACCAAAACCTTGCTTGAAGCGAATGCCCTTGTCCTTCATATATTGCTGAATCACCGGGACAGGCAAAGGCGCGCCGCCGCAGGTGCAAAAGCGCAGACTGCTCAAGTTCGCGGTTTTGTAGTTGGGCGCTTGCAACATCATTTGGTACATCGTCGGCACGCCGGCGAACACGGTCACATGTTCGCGCTCGATCAAATCGAGAATCAGCGTTGGCTCGAACTGTCGCACCAGAATCGTCGTGTTGCCAAAGACGACTTGCGACGACAGGTACGCGAACAAGCCGCCCGCGTGGAACAGCGGATAGATGTTGAGGTAAATGTCGTCGTGGTGTAAATCGTGAATCACTGTGTTCAGCACATTCCAGCAAATCATCCGATGGCTGATCATCGCGCCCTTGGGCAAACCGGTCGTGCCGCCAGTGAAGAGCAAGCAAGCGATGTCCTCCGCTTCGAGTGATTCGCATGTAACGCGCGTGGCCGGTGCTGATTGCAGCGTCGTCTCGAAATGTTGGCTGCCGGGGATGCCGTCGCCTTCGATGTGCAAATAATGACGAAGGACGGATGACGAAGGACGAAGCGCGTTTGCGATCTCCGTAACACTTGCTTTGAAATCGTCAGAGTAGATGAGTACCTTGGGTTGCGTTTGCTCGATCAAGCCGAGATTCTCACGCCAATGCAAACGCCAATTGAGCGCGGTGTGGATCGCGCCCAGTTTCGCGCAGGCGTAGAAACAATCGAGGTGTTCGATGCCGTCGCGCGCGAGAATCGCCACGCGGTCGCCTTTGCCGACTCCGACAACATCGCGCAGCCAATTCGCCAAGCGATTGACACGTTCGTTCCATTGCCGATACGTCAATCGCCATTCGGGTTGCTTGCTGTAATCTACAATCGCCAGTTTGTCAGGCGAATAAATTTCCCGTCGTCCGAGATAGTCACCGATGTACATCGTTCCTCCGTTTCAGGGATCAGAGGTCAGGGGTCAGGGTACAGTAACCAGAGGTCAGTTGGATAGATGAGAGATTAGCGTGTAGGTCATTTTACGAATTTCTGCAATGTCTCCTTCGACCTTGGCGAGTTCTTCTTTTGTGATGTACCCCAACTCGTAAGCAATGATCGTTTGGGTATCCAATTCCGCCGCCGATCCAATCGCAATGTAAAGAAACTGCCGGTATTCGCCAGTATGTTGTCGCGCATGCCCCTCTGCGATATTCGATGGAATCGAAACAGCAGAGCGTTGCATCTGACTTGCCAGCCCAAAGGTTTCGCTCTTGGGAAACTTGCGAGTCAGCACATAGACAGTTTTTACCAACTGGATGCCCTTTTGCCAGATTTTCAAATCCCGGTAACTCTTGATCTCATTCGCCATTTCTCATCCTTGGAAGGTACAGAGGTCAGGGGACAGGGTACAGTTTCTGACCTCTGTACCCGACCCCTGTACCCTGACCCCTGTACCCTGACCCCTGTACCCTGATCTCTACACCGTCCACTTGAAAACACTCGCCGCCATCGCCATTCCGCCGCCGGTCGCGCAGAACACCACGTTGTCGCCCGGCTTGGGACCGATGCCGCGTGCCAGCGCGTCGTCCAGCGCCGCCGGGATGCACGCCGAGCCGAGATAGCCCCACTTGTCCATAATCCAATGCGTTTTGCTCATCGGTTGCCCCAAGTTTTCCATCACGAACTCGATGGTACGCAGATTGAGTTGCGTGAACAAAAAGAACGCAATGTCGTCGAGCGTCAAACCGGCTTTGCGCACCACCTCGCGCACGAGCGGGGGCCAATTGTCGCTGTTGAACGTCTTTGGAAATTTCTTGACGAATTGCACGCGCGGCTTGCCCAACGCGTTCACGACCTCCGGCGTCGCGGGGCGATACGTGCCGCCAGTGTAGATGCCGAGCGCGTCGTGGTACTCGCCGCGCGCGAACAACTTGCCGCTGAGAAAGCCGGGCGCGTCCCCCGCGCGCACGACCGCCACTGCCGCGCCGTCGGCGAAGAGGGTCGCGGTGTACTTGTCGTTCCAGTCGAGAAACTTGGTCATACCGTACGCGCCGGCGACGAGGATGTAACGATAGTCCGCATCGGTGGCAATGTAACGCGCCGCCATATCGAGCCCAGTCACCCACGCCGCACACGCGCAGTTGATGTCGTACGTCCCCGCGTTCACTGCGCCGAGTTTCGCCTGTACGACCGACGCGGTCGCCGGGCTGATGTAATCCGGCGTGTCGGTCGCGACGATGACCAGATCGAGATCGGCGGGCGCAAGGTGCGCGCGTTCAATCGCCTGACGCGATGCCGCGATGATCATATCGGAGGTCGTCTCGTCGTCCGCCATCACGTGGCGTTCGCGAATGCCCACATTCTCGACGAGCCACGCGTCCACGTCCTCGCCAAGGATTCGGTTCAGGTCTTGGTTCGTGATGATTTTTTCCGGGATGTAACGACCGGTGGAGATAATTTGAGCGATTGCCATAGTTCGTTAGTTCGTTTGATCGTTGAATTGTTGGAGCAAAACTCATCGGGAACGCCAGACGTAAATAAAAACATTGAGCCACAGTATGCCCATCACCAATACATAACCGATTGCAACCGATAAACTCACTATCGCCAATCGGAGACCCGATGAACTTGCTTCCCTTTGTCTGGACAGTGACAATGCCATCATGCCAAATGCTAGACTCACGATGCCTGCAACTGACGCGCAACCGGTAGAAACGGCAAACGGTATAAATGCTGCGCCGCTGATGACGATGGCGTACATTATCAAGCCGAGTACGCTGATTGCAAGACTGATGAGGGCAAATCGAGTGGCTTTGGGATGCATACTGTTTAACCTCATTCAAAATGAATCGTCTTTACGGCGAGAAATCTTTTCACGGCACCCCAAAAAATCTCTGGCTTTTCCATATACGTCAAGTGTCCACTCCCCGCAATCATGATTTGCCGACTGTTCGGGAGAATGTCGAGCAGTTTCACCTGTTGCCAGGGTGGAATCGCGCGATCCTGATCGCCGGTCAGAATCAGCACCGGCGTCTGAATGTTGCGATACGCGTTCGGATCGCGGTCAATGTTTTCAAAGAACGGATTTTGCGCCTCGGTCAAACGAATCAAGCAATGCTTTTTGTCCTTGTAGCGCTCGTAGAAATTGAGCCGCATCTTTTCCATCGTCGGACCGTAAATCTGCCGCGCAAATTCTTCGCCGAAGATTTTTTCGTACAGGTATTGCGTGTAAATGTCCAACGCAGGATCGGGTGCGCGATAAAAGCGCAACGACAAATCCTGATACATCTGAAAGTGCGTCTCGCGCGTGAGCAAAATACCAGAGAGCGTCAGCGTGTACAAACGATGCTGATACAATCGTCCCAAGTCCGCACCGATGAATCCGCCGTACGAGACGCCAATCGGATGAATTTTTTCGATGCCCAGTTCATCGAGAATCACAATCAAGTATTCGGCGAACTTGTGGATGTAGTACGGCTCGTCCTCTTGCGACGATCCGCCTTGCCCGAAGTAATCGTAGAGTAGCACATCGTAATCGGGATGGATGTTGGGCAGGATGCGATACCAGTTGCGCGTCATCATCCCGACGCCATTCAACAACACCACAACTTCGCGTTCGCCTTTGCCGAAATACTCCCAGTAAATCTGGCGCGTGCCGTTTTCGACGCGCACGATTCCTGATTTGTCTGGAACGACGGTGGGTTTGTCTGTCATT
Organism: Anaerolineae bacterium; assembly: GCA_034435055.1. Taxonomy (GTDB): domain Bacteria; phylum Chloroflexota; class Anaerolineae; order UBA4142; family UBA4142; genus DAOTXS01. The sequence goes on from DAOTXS010000003.1 coordinate 4,125, forward strand.
TCATTCGCTCGTCAATGGTTCGTCGAATCGCTGAATCTCGATCACATAGCCGTTGGGATCGCGCAGAAAGCAGTGATAGATGCGATAGCGCGGATTGTGCGTCGGCGGCTTGTCGAAGACGATGCCTTGCGCGCTCAATCGCTGATACCACGTGTCCACCTCGTCACTGACGAGTGTGAGAATCACACCGCGCGGTTCGGGCGCACTCGCACGCTCGCAAAAACCGATGAACGCGTTCGCGCTGACGCGGTAGATGCGGCAGTCGCCCTGATCGCGCGCGAGCGGCAAGCCGAGTACGCGCTCGTAGAAATCAGCGGTGCGCGCGAGATCGCGCGTGGTCAGGAATGTGATGTGTTGGGCGAACGACGCACTCGCTTGAGAAACTCGACGATCGCGGCTACTGCCGCATCGGTTGCATCGAACGGGTAGAAATGTCCGGCGTTCGGCAGGATGCGAATCGTGCTGTTCGGAATTTGTTTCGCCAGCAACTCGGCATTGCCGGGCGGCACGACCTTGTCGTGTTCGCCGAACAGAATCAACGTGGGCGCGGTAATGTTCTTGAGTTTGTGTTCAAAGCACGCTTCTTCCGCCATCAGCGCCAGACCGATTGCCATCTGCGCTTGATACGCGGCAGGATCAAT
>DAOTXS010000004.1:0-2109 GCA_034435055.1 Anaerolineae bacterium
CAGCGCGCGCGCCGCGCGTTTCTCATCGGCTTGGTCAACCTGATCTTCTTTGGCTTGATCGCGCTCGGTCTGTTGACGACGCGCATCGTGACGCTTCGCCCGCTCGGTGTGATCGTCGCGACGATTGTGTTGACGTTCATCGTCCTGGGTGTGTCCGTGATCGCGCGCTGGGTCGGCGAACGCTTGCGCCCGAATGACACCAGCGCAACGCGCCAGGTGATTGCGGGCATCGTGACGGTCGAACTCGCAGAGATGTTTCCGTTCGTCGGCTGGATTGTCATGCCACTGCTCTGTGCATCGCTGGGACTGGGTGCGGTGATTCTCGCGCTGTTCCAGCGCAAACCGCAGACCGCCGTTCAGTGATGGCAAGAATCATTCGCCTGGTCTTTGTGCTCCTCGCGCTGTTGAGTGTGGCGTGTGAACGACGCGCGATTGCCGCCGAGCCGGGCGTCGTACGCGACATTCGTTACGCGGAAACGCCGGGCGTTGACGCCAAACTGCAATCGCTCGACATCTACGCGCCGCCGAACGCGAACGATTTGCCGGTGATGATCTGGGTGCACGGCGGCGCGTGGGCGCGCGGCGACAAGAGTCAAGTCGCCAACTTGCCGGCGGTGCTTGCGCGCGAGGGATTCATTCTGGCATCGGTCAACTATCGGCTTGCGCCGCAAGTTCGATTCGACGCGCAGGCGCACGATGTTGCCGCCGCAATCGGCTGGGTGTACCGACACGCGCGCGAGTACGGTGGCGATCCCAGCCGATTGTTCGCGATGGGACATTCGGCGGGCGCGCATTTGGTCGCGCTGGTTGGGACCGACGAGAGTTATTTGCGCGCGCAAGGGCTATCGTTGGCGACCTTGCGCGGTGTCGTGCCGCTCGATACCGAAGTTTACGATCTGCAATCGCTCGCGGCGCGCTTTGGCGGCAAATTGCCCGACCTCTACGCGACGCCGTTCACGCAAGACGCGGCGACTTGGGCGAAAGCATCGCCTGCCACACACATCGCCAAGAACAAGAACATTCCGCCGATGATCGTCGCATACAGCGGCGGACAACAACCCTATGCCAATCCCAACCGCGCCAAAGACGCCGAAGAGTTCGTGAGCCAGTTGAAAGCGGCAGGCGTCACTGCCGAGGTGGTCGGCGCGCCGGAGAAGACGCACACGCAAATCGCGCTCGAGTTCGGCGCGCCGAACGATCGCATCGCGGAGCAAGTGTTCGCATTCCTCAAGACAATTCTCGGCGTGCGTGTCGCGCCGCCTCGCTCAATCTCCGCCAATTTTTCTCCCGACGATGTGCGGATGGGTTCGGCGACCGACGCATACCTCGACCCGGAATTTCTCCAGGATGGCGCACTGGTCACGTTTCTGGACAACCGACTGAACTTGTGGGTCGGCGCAATCCATCCGACGACCGGTTTGTTCGCAAGCGCGACCGGACGCGATCATCGGATTGACACCGGCATTTCTGAATGGTCGCGCTACTCCAACGGACCCGAGTGGGGACAGGATCGCGATGGCGCGGCGATTTTTTACATCAAGGACAACGCGCAAGGCGCGGGGCAACTCTGGCGCGCGCAACCGCCGTGGGACAATCCGCGACTCGCGCAACTCACGCGCGACACGGAAATTCACAATTGGATCGGCGGCGCGAGCGTGAACGCGGCGATGACCTCGACGCGCGTGTTCGTCTATCGCGGCAAACCGCAAGAGACGGAAAACGTGGACTCGTGGATTGACGAGGACGCGCCGGACAAACCGATGCCCTTCACTGACCGGATGATCGTCGCGCGCTGGGCATACAACACGAATCTCGTCACTTTTGCGTACAAGCCGCGTGCTGGTCAAACCGCGCCGAGTCAGGTTACGTTGTTGGACACTGACACGGGACAATCACGTGTCATCACCGCCGACGATGGCAACAAGGTTGATCCGTGGCTCTGGCACGCGCCGGAGTTCGGCGGCGAGTTGTTGCTCGGCGTGAACGTGGACGGTCGCGCGCTCGCGATTTATCGAGACGTGAGACGCGATGGCAGTCCGTGGCAACGCATCGCCACGCTCACTTTGCCGAAGGACGCGCCGCATCGAACGATCAAATCGGTCGAGCCGA
>DAOTXS010000005.1:0-21990 GCA_034435055.1 Anaerolineae bacterium
AACCGCGGTTGATCCAGAACCACGCCAGCGCTCGGGCAAGGCGCAATGATCTTTCCGCACTATCCTGATCTGTTTGCGCGAGCGACCACGTCAGCGCGGCGCGGAAATTTTCCATATCGCGCTCGAGCCGCTCAATCCACTCTAGTTGTTCGCTTGCGAGAATGTGGGGTTCGGCTTGTTCTGCAAATTGAAGAAACCAATCGCGATGCCGTCGCGCATAGATTTCGAATTCGTTCGCCTCCGTCAATTTTTCGCGCGCGTACTGTCGCACGGTTTCAAGCAAACGATAGCGCGTGTCGTTTCCTCTTTGCTCCACGACGACGAGGGATCGGTCAATGAGAGCTGTGAGCAGATCGAGCATGGTTGTATTTTCGATTTTCGATCCTGCGGCTTCGCGCAGGACAGGGTTTTGATTTACGATTGCCGTGGAGTGATCCAATCGCAAATCGGCAATCGCAAACTGAAAATCGGCGCACACTGTTTCGACTGCTTCGAGCGAAAAACCGCCGGCAAAAACAGACAACCTACGAAGCAAAGACCGCTCCGCGTCGGACAGGAGATCGTAACTCCAATCCATCGTCGCGCGCAGAGTTTGATGGCGCGGTAGAGCAGTCCGACTGCCGCCGGTCAATAGGTTGAATCGATCATCGAGCCGCGCCGCGATTTGTTGCGTCGACAAAACTTTGAGGCGCGCGGCGGCAAGTTCGATGGCAAGCGGGATGCCGTCCAAACGCGCACAGACTTGCGCGGCAGGCGCGGCATTTTCCGCGAGTCGCCAATTCGACGCGACCGCCGTCGCGCGCTCAACGAAAAGTTGGATCGCGTCGAATTGGCGGAGTTGCGCGAGCGGCGGCAAAAATTCAATCGGAGGTGAAGCGAGCGACGGCACGCGCCAAACTGTTTCGCCGCCGATGTTCAACGGCTCGCGGCTCGTCGCTACGATTTGCAATTTGGGGCACGTGCTCAACAGTGTGCCGATCAACTGCGCGCACGCGCTGAGCAAGTGCTCGCAGTTGTCAATGACGAGTAGCAATTCTTTCGCGCGCAAATAATTGGTGAGGGCAACCTGCACCGACATCCCAGGCGATTCGCTCAGATTGAACACGGTCGCGACTGTCTGCGCCACAAGTGCAGGATCAGCGAGCGGCGCGAGATCAACCCACCACACGCCATCATGATAATGATTCGCGTCGGCGAGTTCGGTCGCAACTTGGAGCGCGAGCCGTGTTTTGCCGCATCCACCCGCGCCGGTGAGCGTCAGTAACCGTGTTGTCGTGAGTAAACGTTTTACCTCCGCCATTTCGTTTTCCCGCCCGACAAAACTCGAAAGCGGCAGCGGCACGTTCGTCGGCACGCGCGTCTTGAGTATCCCATCGCGGATGCTTTCGTACAACGCAGTCGTTTCGTGGGATGGCTCGACATTCAACTCTTGTTTCAACAAACGCCGACAGGTCTCATACTGCGCGAGCGCCGCGCCGCGCTGTCCACCGTACGCGAGCGCGCGCATCAATTGCTGATGTGCTTGTTCATCCCAGGGTTCGAGTTCGAGTTGCTGGCGCGCGTAGGTTTGCGCGAGTTCGGACTCGCCACGTTCTTCATAGCGCGCGGTCAAATCGCGCAACGCACGCAAAACCTGCTGACCAATTTGCTCACGCTTGAGTAACAGCCACTCTTCAAACGGCGCGCTATCACAGGAGAAACCGTCGAGGAAGCGGGCGGAGATTGGAGGTTGGAAGTTGGACGTTGGAGATTGGATTGCGGTCTGTTGGAGCAAAGTCGTTACATCGAGGAAACAATCGCTCGCTACGTTGAATTGGATCGTGTCGCGCGCGATGAGCAAAAAGGGCGGCGCGGCGCGGTGGTCACCGATGGCTTGGCGGAGATTGGAGAGCGCGAGACGCAAGTTGCGCAACGCATCGCGATTGGGGAAATCGGGCCACAGCAAGCCCGCCAACGTCTCGCGCGCATGAGGACGCACCGACTCGACCGCGAGGAACGCCAACAGTGCGCGAACCTTGTTCGATTCAAAGCCCGTGATCCGTTCACCATCCAACGTTGCCCGAAATGTTCCCAGCAAGGAAAGTGTAAGGCGCGGCATCGCTCCCCTCCTTCAAGTGCCCATTGGCTTGAGCAATTGAATTATACCGCAATGCCCCAGATTTCTCAATTCCGCGCGATCTCCCTACGATCTCCCTACGTTTGCTTGGTATAGTCAAGCCGATCACCCACCACGCACCCAACGTTGTGTGACGTTGAGCGCGTGGGACAGAGAGGAGGAATGCTATCAGCCCAAAATCTAATCCTATCATCAATCGTTCGTCGTCAACAATCTGCGCGCTCGTACGCGGCGCGCACAAATCACACAAGGAGATGATCGTATGAAACTCAACACTGTACTCGCAATCTGGGCGATCATTGTCGCGCTGTTCGGGCTCGGCTTTTTCTTCGTCCCCGAAATGACACTGGCAATTTACAAAGAGGTCCCTTCCCCAGGGCACGTTGCAATGGCGCGGTTGTATGGAGGGGTCAGTCTGGGATTCGCGGTTCTGGCGTGGCTCACGCGCAGCATCACCGACTCTCCGGCGCGCCGGAAAATCCTCACTGCCATTCTCATTTTCCCGCTAGTGCACCTGGTGGTTTTCCTGAAAGCGATACTGATTGATGGGCAAGCCACAACTGCCAATTTGCTCAGCGTGAGTTTGCCGGCAGTGTTTTTGTGTCTCTTTGGCTATTTCTATCTCACGAAACGAGATTAGCCGATTGTCAGCGCACAAGTCATGTTTACGTGATGCGGAGCCAGCACTGCGTCTGTGCTCGAATTGTTGGACCCGGCTCGCCGCACCACGAGCCGGGTCTGGACAAGACAAATTTCAAAATTTGTCCTACGGTTCTTGGAGGAGAAAATGAAAACGAAACTGTTTTTGATTTGCGCGCTCGCGCTCTGCGTCAGCGCGCTCGGCGCGTGCACCACACCGCCACCGACGGCAACGCCGGTGCCGCCGCCCGACCCTGCGGCAGTGATCAAAGCGATGTCAGCCGCGCTCAATGCTGGCAACGTAGATGCGGTGATGGTTTTCTATGCGGATGACGCGATTCTGACCCAACAACCCGCACCGGCGGGTCAATCGGGCGTTTTGACTGGCAAAGAACAGATCCGTGGTTTTATCCAGGGCTTGGTCGCTGGCCACTTTAGCGGCGAGGTGAGCAATCTGAAGGTGGTGGGTGATAAGATCACTCTCACCGGCACGCTTTCCACGGACACCTATCGAAAACTGGGCATCGCTCCGATTGTCATTGCGGAGGAAACCGTGATCGTGGGGGGCAAGATCAAGTCTGAAACGATCACTGTGACGCCCGAATCGCTGGCGAAGATCCAAGCCGCGATGGCGGCGGCGCAAGCCAAGACCGCGCCACCAGCGAAAAAAGTCCTGCTGCTCCTCTCAGTGGAAACTTCACTGGACATGGAACTCATGCTTACCAAAGAAGTCGGCGTGATGACGAGTCTGCTTGAAAAGGCGGGCTACAAAGTCGTCGTGGCTTCGGCTTCGGGTCAGCCGCTTGTGGGGAGCGCCACAACCCTGAAACCGGATCTGAAACTGGCGGATGTCAAAGTAGAAGACTATGCCGGTCTCATCCTACCCTGTTTAGCGCCTCCAGAGGCGGGATTCAAAGTTCCCCCTGACGCCGCCGAGACTGTAAAAAAAGGAGTAACCCTCGGAAAGCCGTTAGCCGCTCAAATAGTCGGCATCTTCACATTATCAAAAGCCGGTGTTTTGAGTGGCAAACAATTCGCGATGCATTCCGGTTATGAGAGGTACATTCCTGAGGGCATTTACAAAGGCGCAGGCGTCGTTCAAGATGGGAACATCGTCACTTCTGGGACCTGTCCTTACATGGCGAGACGTTATGGGGGAACGGATGGAACGGTTGAATTGACCCAAAAGTTTATCGCTCTACTTGCGTCCGCCCGGTGAGTTTGTCAAGACCCTTCGGGTTTCCGAAACCCGAAGGGTCTACAACTGGAAACCGCGATGACAACCCAGGAACCGCGTTACCTCGCGTTTATGCTCCGTCTGTGGCAAGTGCGCGACAACGAAGAAACGGTTTGGCGTGCCTCGCTGGAAGATGCACACACCGGCGAGCGGCGCGGTTTCGGCTCGCTCGAATCGCTTTACGCGTTTCTCAAAGAACTGATCCGCGACGAGATTCAAACTCAACCAAAATTCAAATCGGAATGAAAACGAGAGCGGGAGAAAATTCCCGCTCTCGTTATTTGTTCGTGGATGTCATTTCGAGGGAGCGAAGCGACCGAGAAATCTCGTTCCTCTAAGTAATAACCAGATTCCTCGCTTCGCTCGGAATGACAATGCAAGGAAAATTTCTCACGCAACCACTATTTGACGTCCACTTGGAACAGCGTGCCGATCAAGTACGTAATCGCGCCGACGGTAAAGCCGATCAACAGCATTTCCAAACCACTCCGAAGCCAGCCGCGGCCGGTCACCAACACCTTCGCCGCGCCGACGATAAAGTACGCAAGCATACTAACCACGAACGATGCGACGACCGCCGGGAATCCTTCCGCAAAAAAGAACGGCACAATCGGAACGAACGCGCCGATGGCGGTGAACACGCCCGCGCTTAAGCCTTCACGCCACGGATCTGGAAAAGTTTCGGCGGACAAGCCCAACTCTTCCGACACAAGCGTCTTGAGCATTTGCTCCGGACGTTCTGCCAACCGCGCGGCAAGTTGTTGTGCTTCGGCGCGTGAAAATCCCTTGAGTTCATAAAACAATTCCAACTCTTCGCGCTCTTGCGCCGGATTCATTTCGATTTCTTGGCGTTCACGCGCGATCTCGGCTTCGTACACCTCACGTTCCGATTTCATCGCCAGGTACGCGCCCGCGCCCATCGAAATCGCGTTGGCAACGACTGCCGCCAAACCGCTGACAATCACAAACATCGCGGAAGCATTCGTTGCGCCAGCCACCCCGGCGACGACGCCAAACACCGACCCCAAACCATCGTTCATTCCGTAAATCGCCTGACCAATCCAACCCCCGCCGCGCACGTGCCATTTTTCTTTTTTGAGCATCGTGTCCAAACGCATCTGCGGCGGTTGCACCATTTCATCAAGTAATCTGGCGTGCGTTTTTTCTTCGATTTCAGTTGCGCGCACCGCCACCCGATCCTTTTCTTCCGTTGCGGATGCCGCCAATTCCGCGTATGCTAATGTATCGCTATCTTCGGTGGCTTCGATTCTGCGCAACGCATTCTCCGTGCCTGACTGTACAAGCGCCCATCGCCACGCGCGTTCGATGACATTCTCGTGAAAGGTCGGTGGCGCACCGCCCAATTCTTTCAAACGCGTAACCCAGGTTTCGGCGTGCCGTTCTTCCGCCTCTGCCAATCGATTCAAAATATCGCGTTGTTCTTTGGAACGCGCGCGTTCGGCTAGCGCGCGGTACGTCTTCGCCCCGGCAATTTCGCGTTTCCACGCCGCTTGCAAGCCGGCAATCAATTTTCGATTGGTTTTACTTTCCACGGTACCACTCCAGCGTGCGCTTCAATCCTTCGCGTATATCGACCATCGGTTCATACCCCAAGAGTTTCCCGGCGCGCGTCACATCCGCGAGCGAATGCCGCACGTCGCCCGCGCGTTCGGGACTGTACTGCGCCGGCAACTTTTGATTCGTCAGCTCATTCAACAAAGCAATCAACTGATTGAGCGAGGTGCGTTCACCGCAAGCAATGTTGACTAAAGTTGCGCCCGCCAGTTTCGCTTCGGCGGCGAGGAGATTGGCGTTGACCACATTCTCGACGTACGTAAAATCGCGCGATTGCTCGCCGTCGCCAAAAACCGGATACGGTTTGCCTTCAATTGCGCAGGTACAAAACTTGGCAATGACACCGGCGTACTGCGTAGCCGGGTCTTGCCGCGGACCAAAGATGTTGAAATAGCGAAGTGAAATCGTCGAGAGTCCGTACAACTGCGTGAACGCGCGCGCGTACATTTCGCCGGTCAACTTGGCAATCGCGTACGGCGAAAGCGGCGTCGGCGGCATCGATTCGACTTTGGGCAAAGTTGGTGTGTTGCCGTACGCGGACGACGACGCGGCGTAAACGACGCGCTTGACGCCGGCGTCGCGCGCGGCGAGCAAAATGTTCAACGTGCCGGTGATATTGACTTCGTTACTCTCCAACGGATTCGCCACCGACCGCGCGACCGAAGGCAAAGCCGCTTGGTGAAAAATCACATCGACGTTACGCACGGCAAAGCGCACGGTAGTCAAATTAGTTACATCACCTTCGAGCAAATCGATTTGGTTGATGAGGTGCTTGATATTCTCGCGATGCCCCGTTGAAAAATTATCCAACACGCGCACACTCCAACCGCGCGCGAGCAATCCTTCTACCAAATGCGAGCCAATAAACCCGGCACCACCAGTCACAAGGGCTTTAGGCATCTCCGTCTCCAATTTAGGATTTTGGATTTCTGATTTATGATATGACGTCCGTTGGTTGTAAATCCTAAATCAGAAATTTAAAAATTACGTGTTCCAGTCTCGGTCGTACAAAAAATCGACACCCAGCGTCCGCGCGCTCAACTTGGCAACCGGCGGCGGCACGCGTTTGAAATGATTGCGCGCCATCAACTCGACGATACGACGCACGACGCGCTCTTCAAAGCCCATCGCCACCACATCCTCGATCCGCCGGCGTTCATCCACGAGCCGATACAAAATCGCGTCGGCTTGATCGTACGTGAAACCCAGTTCGCCTTCGTCCGTTTGACCCTGCCACAAATCTGCACTCGGCGCTTTGTCGATAATCGTTTGTGGTACGCCGACCGCACGCGCGAGTTGGCGCACCTGACATTTGTACAAATCGGCAATCGGTTGAATCGCCGCGGCGTTGTCGCCAAATTGCGTCGTGTATCCTAACAACGCTTCGGTCTTGTTCGATGTGCCGATGACGAGCGCGCGAAATTCTTCCGATTGATCGTACAGCACGATCATCCGCGCACGCGCCATCACGTTGCCGCGCCGTCGTTCATCTTTTGCAAATTGTGCCAGGTACGGCTCGACCATCGGCGTAATATCGATGACGCGCGTTGCAATCCCAAGTTGTTGTGCGATTGTTTCCGCGTCCGCGCGGCTGGACGGATTACTTGTGCGATGCGGCATCAAAATACCCAGCACATTTTCTTTGCCCAACGCTTCCGCCGCAAGAAATGCAACGAGCGACGAATCGATGCCGCCGGACAAACCAAGCACGCCGCGCGAAAAACCTGCCCGCGTGAGTTCGACGCGAATGAAATCGACGATCATTTTGCGCGCGAGAGTCGTATTTAGTTCGAGTGCTTGAAGAAGGTTTTCCATATCCGAGATTATTTCAAATGATGTATCCACAGATTACGCAGATTGCTCAGATAATTTTTTTCTGCGAAATCTACGTAATCTGCGGATTAGTTTGGTTTGTCCAATTCTCTTTTTGCAATCCGCCCCAACTCGTGCCGCACGAGCTCACTTTGTTCGTCGCGCAAAATTGGCAAGCCGATGCGCGCGCGGCGCAAATCGTCCGGGTCGATGTCGGCAAATATCAACGATTCATCAAACTGCGGCGCGGACGCCAGCGTTTGTCCATTCGGCGCGATGACGCAACTGCCGCCCCAAAACGCAATGCCGTCTTCGATGCCAACACGATTGCTATAAATCACAAACGTCGTCAACATCTCGGCGTACGTGCGCAAGAAATTTTTCACCGTCTCGGCATTCGCCACTTCGGCGCGTGCGGAAATGCCGTAGCCGGGACTCGCCGAAACATCGATGAGAAAATCCGCGCCGTCCTGCCACAAGACGTACGGCGACGAAATGTGCCACGCGTCTTCGCAAATCAGCAAACCGACGCGCCCGAATTTTGTGTCGAACGCGCGGAACGAATTGCCCGGCGCAAAAAAGCGCGCGTCATCGAACAATCGATACGTGGGCAAGTACACTTTGCGATGCGTGTGAATGACGCGACCCTCGGACAGGTACGCGGCGGCGATGTAATAACGATGTCGCGCGTCTGCTTCAACAAAGCTGAAGACGAGGTCGATGGTGCGGCTCGCGGCGATCAATTCATCCGGCGCGGTACGCAAGGCAACTGTCGGCACGAGGTCTTTGAGGTAATAACCGGTTAACGCCAGTTCCGGCAGAACGATCAAATCGGCGCGTTGTGTTTTTGCCTGCTCGATCAAGCCGAGCATCGTTTCAAGATTTGCCGCCACATCGCCGAGACGCGGCGCAAATTGAGCGAGCGCAAGTTTGAATTTCATCGACCGCATTATACCCCGTCCGGGCGGAATGGCAATTTGCATTAATCCACAAACTTTGTTATAATCGCGCGCGTTCTGAAAAGAGAATATCAATCCTCTTGGATGGCAAAACCTTTTCGCCCGCGCCACGCGCGGAGCAAACCCAGGGAAAGGAGACCCCACCTTGCCTTACGAATTAATGTACGTCGTACGTCCTACGGTCGATGAACACACCCTTGCCGCAGTCAACGAAAAAGTGGATCGCTTTATCACCACCGGCGGCGGAAGCATTCTCAAACGCGATGACTGGGGCAAACGCCGCTTGGCGTCGCCCATCGTCAAGATCACCGAGGGCTTTTACAGCGTCCTCCAATTCGATCTGCCTGCGCCCGCTGTGCGTGAACTCGATCGCTCGCTCAAACTGACGGAAGAAGTGATGCGCTTTCTCATCACGCGCGTCGAAAGCGCCTAGTTTCGATTTTCGCAAAAGCCAACGTCGCGCGCGTCGCTTGAATCACGTGCGTCGATGCGGTGTGATTTCCTTTTGCGATTCGCCACGAGTTTATTCAGGAGTCCTAATCCAATGGTTGAAACCAATTCCATGCCGCAAGAAGCCAAACCCGAAGGTCGCGGCGGTCCGCGCAACGGACAACGTCGGGGTGGTCGTTTTGGCGGTCCTCGCCCGCCGCGTGCTTGTCCCTTTTGTGTGCAAAAAGTAAAAATGATCGATTATAAACAAGCCGATGTTTTGCGTCGTTACCTGACCGATCACGGCAAGATCAAACCGCGCCGCAAAGTGGGCACGTGTGCGCGTCATCAACGAATGTTGGCAGTGGCAATCAAGCGCGCGCGCCACGTCGCCTTATTGCCATTCGTTACCGAATCGATGCGCGGCGAATAAAGGACCCGAATGCCAAAAGATGGAAAAAAGCGCGCGCCGCAAGAGACCCGCAAGCAAACAGTGCGCCGCGAACACGAAGCACGCCAACAGCGGATTCTGTACCTCGCGCTGGGTGCCGTTGCGTTGGCAGTCGTGATCGTGCTGGGCATCGGCTATTTTCAAGAGAACATCGCCAAACTCAACAATCCGATTGCCACTGTAAACGGCAATGCGATCACGATTCGAGATTACCAAGCGCGCGTCCGCTACATCGCCTCTAGTCTGTTTTCGCAATTGCAAGAGGTCAACGCGAACCTGGCGCAAGTCAACGCCGATCCAACCTTGTCGTTCTTCAAAGAATCACTGGAACAACAACAGCAACAAATCTTTTTGCAATTGCTCGAACTGCCGCGCAACGAAATGGAATCGATGATCGAAGACGAATTGGTGCGGCAGGAAGCCGCGCGCCGCAATCTCACCGTCAGCGCGGACGAAATCGATGAGGAGTTGGAACGCTTTATCGGTTACGCGCGCGCGACGCCGACGCCAACCGCCGGTCCATCGCCGACGCCAACCGTCACCGCAACGCCCTCCAAAACGCCGACGATCACGCCGACTTTTACACCATCGCCCACACCAACGATCACAGTAACCCCGGCACCGCCGACCGAAACGCCAACCGTCGGTCCAACCGAAACGCCGTTTCCCACCTCGACGCCGATGACGTATCAAGGTTATCTCGACGAAAAGAAAAGATATTTCGATGCGTTGAGCAAGAACGTGCAGGTCAGCGAAGCCGACATTCGCAAACTTGTCGAAGTTGGTTTGTTGCGTCGCAAATTGCAAAAAGCGATTAGTGCCGAGATTCCAACTTCCGAAGAGCAGGTTCAGGCGCGGCACATTTTGGTCAAGACGCTGGAAGATGCGCTCAAGGTCAAAGAGCGCTTGGACAAAGGCGAGGATTTTGCCAAACTCGCGGAAGAACTTTCCGAAGACACCGGCTCGAAAGCCGAAGGCGGCGACTTGGGCTGGTTCCCGCGCGGACAAATGGTCAAAGAATTTGAAGACGCCGCGTTCGCACTCAAGGTCAACGAAATCAGCCAGCCGATCAGCACGACGTTCGGCGCGCACATCATTCAAGTCCTCGCGCGCGAGGCAAATCGCCCGCTAGACCCGGCAGTCTTGCAACAAAAACAATCGATGGCATTTAACGATTGGCTCACCAAACTCGTGGTGAATACCGATAACAAGATCGAACGCTTTTACAAAGACGAGTACGTACCACCCGAAGTCAAAAAACAAATCGACTTGTTGCAAGCCGGTTTGCGCTAGATGGAAATTTGAGGGCTTGGATTTTTCCAAGCCCTTTTTGCATAGACATCTCCACAGATTACACAGATTTCGCAGAAAATATTATTTGAATGATCTGCGGAATCTACGGATTGATTAAGAGTGATCTCCCCAAGTCCCTCGGTGAAATTTGAACACGCATATTGGCGACGCAATTTGACACACGTCGCCGGCATCGACGAAGCCGGGCGCGGCGCGTGGGCGGGACCGGTCGTCGCCGCCGCCGTGATCTTGCCGCGCGCGCGGCGCATCCAATCATGGTGGACATCAACTATGTTCCGCAAATTGGCAAACGCGCGCGATTCCAAACTTCTCTCGCCCGCGCCACGCGAAGCGTTGTTCGAACCGATTCGCGCCATCGCACTCGCGTCCGCAACCGGTCTCGCCACGAACGACGAAATCGATGCGCTGGGCATCGTGCCGGCAACCCGGCTCGCGATGCAACGCGCGATCCACGCGCTCGGCATCGTGCCGGACGCACTCTTGATCGACGCGGTGAAACTTGAAACCGATTTGCCCCAGCAATCGATCATTCACGGCGATCAACTCTCGCTGTCGATTGCGTGCGCGTCGATTCTTGCCAAAGTGACGCGCGACCGGCTGATGGTCGAGCTAGACACGCAAATTCCCGGCTATGAATTCGCGCGGCACAAAGGGTACGGCACGGCGGTGCATCAAGCGGCATTGCATAAACTGGGCGTCTCGCGCGCGCATCGCGTTTCGTTTGCGCCGGTGAAAAATTGGACGTGGACCAATACAGATGAGCCGGGATAAAAACAAAAAACCTGCTTCCACCTTTCAAGCGGAAACAGGTTGGGGTGATACGCTATTTGCTAAATTGCCGACGGATCGCGGAAGAAGCGCAACAAGGTGAGAATCATAATTTTGATGTCGAACCACAACGACCAATGTTCGATATAATACAAATCGTACTTGGTGCGTTCCCAGATCGACGTGTCGCCGCGCAGACCATTGACCTGCGCCCAACCGGTGATGCCGGCTTTTTCGCGATGGCGCTCCATATAGCGCGGCACCATTTGCCGAAACTGTTCCACAAACATCGGGCGTTCCGGACGCGGACCCACCAAACTCATATGACCAAGAAACACGTTGATAAACTGCGGCAATTCGTCGAGCGAGTATTTGCGAAGCAATGCGCCAATTCGCGTGCGGCGCGGATCATCCTGTTTTGCCCACACCGGTCCGGTTTGCGTTTCCGCATCCGTCCGCATCGAACGGAACTTGATGCACGGAAAGGGTCGCGCGTCCAACCCCATTCGTTCTTGCCAGTACAACGCCGGACCTCTTGAATCGAGTTTGACCAACAACGCGAGCAATAGCATCAGCGGCGAAATAAAGACCAACACAATCGCGCTGATGACCACGTCCATCATCCGTTTCGCGGTCAATCGCCAGCCGCGCATCGCCACGTCGCGCATTGTCAACAGCGGCAAGCCATTCAAATCACCGATGTTCACTTCGGTCGCCATGATTTGAAAAACGTCCGGGAAAACTTTGATGCTGACGCGACCATCCTCGCACCGCGAAATCACCGACAGCAATTCCTCGTGCGTCGCTTCCGGCAACGCGATGATGACTTCACCGATGCGATGACTCGCGACCACCTCGCCCAACTGATCGACTTTGCCCAACACCGGCAAGCCGAGAATTTTTTGGCCCGCGCGTTCGTCGTCCAAAAAGCCGATGGGGCGATAACCCAGTTGCGGCGACGAACGAATCTTGTCGAGGATCATATTGCCGGCATCGCCCGCGCCGACAATCAACGCGCGCGATTCCCCCCAGCCGCGCCGGTACATCGCCGAACGAAAGAGACTGTGCACCAAGCGGCCCAGCCCAACCAACACCAGCGACCACACCCAGAAATAGACGATCATAATCCGGGGATAATCGATTTCCGTGCGATAAACGAACGCAGTGAACGCCATTCCGACGATTACGCTGATCGAGATGGCGGAAAAGACCGAATATAGTTCATCGAGTTTGGACGTGCCGCGCCGGAGATGATAAAGTTTGTAGAAGAAAAAAACGACGACGAGCGCGAGCGCGCTGAGCGCCATCATCCCAATGTAGTACGTCAGTGGCGGAATGACGGTGTTCGGGGTGGCTTCGCGCGGGCGCATCCAGTACGCAAGGACAAACGCGAGACATGTCATCACGATGTCCACACCAAGCAGAGAAATGGTGAAAATCCACTGCGCGTGCCGTTTCATCTACGAATAAATCTCCGACTGATTCGGCGGGGGCGGAAGCGGGCGAAGCATTTCGCGCACGAGTTTGGCACCGCCTTTGATGGCTAACCCAAGTGTAACGAGCGCGTGCACATAAAAGGGTGTCGTCGCGGCGTAATGACGTTTGTAGAAAATGTACCCCGCACGCCAGAATTCGTACTGCGCGCGCGCGGATTGGCGGCTGGCTTCGCGTTTGTAATGACGCACGACCACTTGGGGATAGTAATACACCTGCCAACCTTTTTTCTTGATGCGGAGTGATAGATCGAGGTCTTCGCCGTACATGAAATACGATTCGTCGAGCAAGCCAACTTGGCACAATGCTTGCGTGCGCATCAGCATAAACGCGCCGACAACCGAATCAACTTGCGCCGTTTCATCTTCATCAAGAAAAGTCATATTGTAACGCGCGAACCGTTTGCTCTTGGAAAAGCGTTCGTCCAAACCTAGCACATGATAAATTGAAAGTTCGGGGGTTGGAAAACTGCGGCGGCACGCCAGATCGAGTTTGCCGTTCCCCATCACGAGTTTGGGACCCACAATGCCGGCATCCGGGTGTGTGTTAAGAAATGCAACCGTTTGCGCGAGTGCGTCCGGTGGCAGAACGGTGTCGGGATTGAGAAGCAAGGTAAATGGCGGCATAGGATTTAGCGCGAGGATTCGACGCAGTCCCAGATTGTTGGCGTACGAATAACCGCCGTTCGTCGCGCTGGCGATCAAATGCACGTCCGGAAATTCCGCGCGCACCATCGCCGGGCTATCGTCCGCGGAAGAATTATCGACGACGAAAGTGATGAACGAAACACCTTGGTTGGCGCGCAGAGATTGCAAACAATCACGGAGACGGTCGCGCGTATTCCAGTTGACAATCACAATGCCGAGGTCGAACACAGTTGCGATTCTAACACAAACTTGCGGCTAGTCAAATATTTACATAGTTCTGAAACGGATTGTGGTATAATCCAGATGCGGAGGTGGGCATGCCTACTTTGAAAGAATATTTCGATAACGAGATTCGATTACTGAGCCAAATTCCATTTACGCCAGTCGAGCAAGTCATCGCGCAACTGGAGCGTGCGCGTAACGAAGGACGGCGGATCTTTTTGTTCGGCAACGGCGGGAGCGCATCCACCGCGTCGCACTTTGCCTGCGATTTAGGCAAAGGCACGATCAAGCCGAATCGTCCGCGCTTCAAAGTTACCGCGCTCAACGATGCGTTGCCGGTGCTGACCGCGTACGCCAACGATGTTGGTTACGATGCGGTGTTCGCGGAACCTCTCATCACTCACGCCGAGCGCGGCGATATTGCGATTGCGTTCAGCGGCAGTGGCAACTCGCCGAATGTGTTGCGCGGGATGGAGACGGCAGAGAAATTGGGCTTGGTGACGATTGGCTTTACCGGCTTTGAGGGTGGCAAACTCAAGGACCGCGTTGAATTGCACGTGAATGTGCCGTGTCCGCTGATGCCACAAATCGAAGATGTGCATCTGATGCTCACTCACGCGATTTGTGAAGTGTTGAAACTTGAACATCCCCCACACTGATCTCCTCCTCGCGCTCGATTACGGCGGCACCAAACTTTCTGCCGCGCTGGCGCGCCGCGGGACGCGCGAATGGCTCGCTATCGAACGGCATCACTCGCCGCCGGGTCACGATGCACGATACGAACAAGCGACGATGCTTGCTCTCGTGCGGCAACTTGTTGCCGGGCAAACGCCGGCGGCAATCGGCGTGAGTTTTGGCGGACCGGTCGACGCCGCGCGCGGACGCGTGATTTTATCGCATCATATTCCGGGCTGGGAAGATACACCGCTCCGCGATCAATTGCAAAACGAATTCGGCTCGCCGGCGAGCATCGATAACGATGCGAACGTCGCCGCGCTCGGCGAGTACACCTTCGGCGCGGGGCAAGGTTGCACATCGATATTTTATGTGACGGTCAGCACCGGCGTCGGCGGCGGCTTTGTGATCGATGGAAAAATTTATCGTGGTGCGGACGCGATGGCGGGCGAAATCGGCCACACGATTGTCGATCCGCAAGGTCCGGTTTGTGTTTGCGGTCGGCGCGGGTGTGTGGAAGCGATGGCGTGTGGAACCGCGATTGCAAGGAACGCGCAGAAACTTGTGAATCAGAATCCGGCGCAAGGTCAAATTTTGAAAGAACTTGTTAGCACCAATGAAAATAAAATGACCGGTGAAATCGTCGCGCGCGCGGCAAATGCCGGCGATGAGCTCGCGCAACAAGTCATCGATGACGCGGCGCGCGCGCTTGGTTTTGGCATCGGCACGGTGATTACGTTGATGAACCCAGCCCGCATCGTCATTGGCGGCGGCGTTTCCAAAGCCGGCGAACGTTGGTGGCGGATCGTGCGCCAATCGGCGCGCGCGAACACATTGCCGCAAATGCGCGTTGAAATTGTGCCGGCAAAATTCAGCGACGACGCGCCGTTGTGGGGCGCGATTGCACTGGCGGAGCAAATCACTCGATGAATTTTCCTCATCGTCGCTACAATCCACTTACCCAGGAATGGATTCTCGTCTCGCCACAACGAACGCAACGACCGTGGCTGGGGCAAATCGAAACACCGCCGATCGAATCACGCCCGTCATTTGATCCCCATTGCTATTTGTGTCCCGGCAACGCGCGTGTCGGCGGCAAACATAATCCACAGTACGAATCCACATTTGTGTTCGAAAATGATTTCGCGGCGCTTCTTCCAACTCCCTCCCTTGTCGAAAACGGAGGAGGGTCGGGGCGGGAGTTGCTCCACGCAATTCCCGAACGTGGTATTTGTCGCGTAATCTGTTTCTCGCCGCGTCACGATCTCACATTGCCGCAAATGAATGTGTCGGACATTTGCCGCGTGATCGATGTGTGGGCGGAGCAAACGCGCGAACTTGGCAAACTTGATTTTGTAAATTACGTCCAAGTCTTTGAAAACAAAGGCGCGATGATGGGCGCAAGCAATCCCCATCCGCATTGTCAAGTGTGGGCGACGGAACACATTCCCACCGAACCATCAAAAGAATTGCGCGCACAAAATGATTACCTCAAGAAAAACGCTTCATGTTTGCTGTGCGATTATTTGAGCGTGGAGATTCGGGATGGCGAGCGCGTCATCACGCAAAACGATTATTTTGTCGTCGTCGTACCATTTTGGGCGGTCTGGCCCTTTGAAACGATGTTGCTTGCGCGGCGACACATTGGCTCACTCACCGATTTGAACGACGATGAACGCGGCGCACTTGCCGACATTATCAAACGTTTGACCACGCGTTACGACAATCTGTTCAACGTCTCATTTCCGTACTCGATGGGCTGGCATCAATCGCCAATCGATAACACATCGCACCCGGAACATCATCTACACGCGCATTACTATCCGCCGCTCTTGCGTGATGCGACGGTGCGCAAGTTTATGGTCGGCTACGAAATGCTTGCCGAGCCGCAACGCGACATCACGCCGGAGACTGCGGCGGCGCGCTTGCGGGAAATGGCAGAGTGATCCGTCGATCAATCATCCATCAACTAGTCTCCGATTGACTGGTTGACGCTTGAACTACAATGCTCCCACCAAATCTCCAAACCGAATTTACTAAAGCATTCTCATCGCAACCCACTCACACCTTCCGTGCGCCGGGTCGCGTGAATTTGATCGGCGAGCACACCGATTACAACGATGGATTCGTTCTGCCAATTGCCATTGATCGCGCGGTGTGGATTGCCGCGCGCGAACACGATGACCCCATCGTGCGAATGCTCGCGTTCAATTTTGGTAACGCGCGCTCTGCGTTTTCGCTTGATGCACCAATTCAACGCGACGACACAAATGCGTGGAGCAATTACGTGCGCGGCGTCGCGTGGGCGTTGCAACAACGCGGTGCGAAACTGCACGGCGTCGACTTGGCGATTCACGGCGACGTGCCGCGCGGCTCCGGCTTGTCGTCGAGTGCTGCACTGGAAGTTTGCGCCGCCACGATGTTTGTCGCAATGGCGAATTTGACAATCGACAAAGTTGAAATCGCAAAATTGTGCCAGCAAGCCGAGAATGATTTCGTCGGCGTCAAGTGTGGGATTATGGATCAATTTGTCTCGACACTCGCGCAAGAAAACCACGCGCTCTTGATCGATTGCCGGGATTTGGCGTACCAAAATGTGCCACTGCCGCGCGGCGCAACGATTGTCGTGTGTGATACGATGAAGCGGCGCGGGCTAGTCGATTCCGAGTACAACACGCGCCGCGCGGAATGCGAGCAAGCCGCAAGATTTTTCGGCGTCAAAGCGTTACGCGACGTGAGCATCGAAAATTTCCGGCAACGTGAAAATGAATTGCCGCGCATCGTTGCAAAACGTGCGCGCCACGTCATCACCGAAAATGCACGCGTTCTGCAAGCAGTCGATGCCGCAAAACACAACGACCTCGAAAAATTTGGCGCGCGGATGAACGCCTCGCACGAAAGTTTGCGCGACGATTATCAAGTCAGTTGCGCGGAACTCGACACGATGGTGGAGATCGCGCGCGCGCAACGCGGATGCTTTGGGGCGCGGTTGACTGGCGCGGGCTTTGGCGGCTGTACGGTGAATCTCGTCGCGGATGATTCGGTCGAAGCGTTCTGCGCAAACGTCGCGCGCGAATATCAAGCGCGGACGAGGTTAGTTCCCCAAATTTATGCGTGCCGGGCAGTTAGCGGAGCGAACACGGTAAAATAGCACGAGTGTTGACGCGTGTTCACACTGGTAATATAATCTCTGTGAATCTTGGCAGCAGGATGACCAAATGGGAACAAACTCACAACTTCCTGATCAGATTATTCAGACCTTCAATCAGATGCTTGAAAACTCGCAAACCAAATTGATTGGTCCTGTGATTGCTTATGCGATAATCAATCTTTATAAAGAAACGCAATCAGATTTATTCGAGGTAGCTCAAATTCGCAGTCGCTATCAAACTGCTGTGTGCGAAATAGTCCACTATGTAGGTTACAATCTCCACTTGGGCGCAAGATTTGATAATGCCTACATCTCGCGCGAAGATCGCGGAGTTGTTAGGTATGGCATTATTACCTCCGCTGGTGGCGGAAAATACAGGTTAACGCACCTTTATCAAGATCATGCAGATACCCTTTCCGTTTGGATGCCCAAACGTATCAAATCATTCCTGAATACAAAGCTTGGTCAGATTGTCAAATTGGGTAGTGCCAATGAACGTCTGTCGCTCGCACAAAGTCATGATGCTTTTCTTGCTTTTCTGCAAAAGAAAATTGGTGCAAGAGATAGCGGAACTAGCTTTGAGATTGTAAGTTTTGCAATTCTAAAAGTATATCTCGAAAGATTCGCCTGTCGGATATATCGGGACACTCGAACATTCTCTCATGAAGGCGGAACGGATCTGTCGACGGATTTTGGAGCAGTCTACCAAATCAAGAAACTAAAAATTGCTCACAAGCACGAGGTTGACAAACTCTATTCAGAGATTAGAACAAATTTTGATGCTGAACGGATACAGGATGGTCGCGTAGTTCTGATCATTGATGACATAACCCCCGATTGTAAATCGTACTTACTCCAGAAAAATTCGTTGAAATATCTGAAAAGTGCAGACCTTATCGAAATTGCCTCAATTATCAGGGACCCAGAAGATCGACAAAAGATCTTACGAATCATTTATGAAGAATTCTGCCGCGAGTACGCTAATGACATTTGCGCGAGGCACAACTGTGATGGCAAGAGCTGTCCAATTCTCAAACAGACTCAAACAAAAACACGGAACCAAAATGTTTAAACGATACATTGGCATCAGGTATCAATTTGAACCTCATTATCGTCCGTACAAACGCGAATTCGATTTTCGTCTGCTAGCTCTACATCGCCGGTCGCGAAGATACTCCACAATCAACACACTCAATGGCATCTTATCTTGGTGCGAAATCGCAGAAGGTGATCGGCGCTTCCAAGAATCAAGTTGGTTGGTCTCTAGAATTGAGCTTGAGCGATTGCTTACCGTGGTCAAAACAATAGTGAATGATCGGGAATCTCTCATGCTCTTGGAAGCTGAACTAGATGAAGATCGAAGTTGCGGCGAATGGGAAAATAAAAGACCGAAGCGCATATTCAAATCGACCGTTCGCAAAAGACGCTAGCCCAACGCAACCTCGAAAACCTACTGCCGTAACTCCCGCAAATTGGCTAAAATCCCCCACAAAATCGCCCTTTTTTGTTTGGCGTTCACACCTCAATGTGTTTGTTGACACCTCCACCTCGTTGCGTATAATCAAGGTAGGTTCTTAGGTATCTAGTGGTTGGAGGAGATTTGCCCAAGACCTTGTGGTCGCGCCTCGCCTTGTCGGCAATTGATGTCCGTCCCGCGACGATTCGCTTTCGTCTGACTGCATCTCATTGCGTCCAATCCCCTCACGTTTTCCACAATTCCCAATGCCCGCCTGCCTCGGAGGTTGAATGGAAATCAAAGACCTGAGCGCAGTCCGCGTCAGTCTCGCTTCACCCGATCAAATCCGGTCGTGGTCGTACGGCGAAGTCACCAAGCCGGAAACGATCAACTATCGCCGCCTGCGCCCGGAACGCGACGGCTTGTTCGACGAACGCATTTTTGGTCCCACCCGCGATTGGGAATGTTATTGCGGCAAGTACAAAAAAATTCGCCACAAAGGCGTCATCTGCGAAAAATGCGGCGTCGAAGTTGCGCCGGCACGCGTCCGCCGCGAACGAATGGGACACATCGAGCTTGCCGCGCCGGTCGCGCACGTGTGGTACACGCGCCGCGTGCCGTCGTACCTGGGTTTGTTGCTCGACGTGACGCGCCGCAACCTCGACCGCGTGTTGTATTTTGCGCAATATATGATCACGCATGTCGATGAAAGCGCGCGCCAACGGGCAATGCATCGCTTGGAAGAAGAACTCAAGCACAAGATCGAACGCGAAACAAAATCGATCAACGACAAAATCGAGAATAAACAATTGGCTTGTGAAGACGAAATCGAAAAGCTGGAGAAGAAAACCGAAGCGGCGATTGCAAAACTTGAAGAAGCATTGAACGCGCAAACCGATGAGATTGTCGGCGCGGGCAAAGCCGTCGAACGGAAATTGGAAGAGACCGGGCGCGAGGTTCGCAAATCGATTGTGTTCGAGCCAACCGGCGATGTCATTGTGGCAGAAGGCGAAGAAGTTGCAACCAAGCATCGAAAAAAATTGCGTGAAATCGTCGAAGCCAAAATAGCCGAGCTAGAAAAAGAGACGCGCGCCAAACAAAAAGATCGCAAATTACTTTTCCAAGCTGAACGTGATCAGAAAAAACATCTCCTCGCGGAAGAAGTCGCCGCACTCACAGCACAGCGCACAGAAAAAATCAAAACGCTGGAAGCAACCTACGCGCCGAAATTCGACGAGCTGAAAAGTTTCCGGGTCAAGGAATTCATCGGCGAAAATCGTTACCGCGAATTGCAAACCAGTTGGGGCAGTGTGTTCAAAGCGTCGATGGGCGCGGAAGCGGTGTACGAAATCTTAAAGCGCATCGATCTTGAGGTGATGGCGCGCGACCTCCGCAAAGAAATTCGCTCGACCCGTTCCAAGCAAGTTCGCAAAAAAGCGATCAAACGTTTGCGTATCGTCGAGTCACTGCGCAAAGCGAACAACCGTCCCGAATGGATGATTCTCACCGTTCTGCCGGTCATCCCGCCGGACTTGCGTCCGATGGTGCAACTCGACGGCGGTCGCTTTGCCACGTCCGATCTGAACGACCTCTATCGCCGCGTCATCAATCGCAACAATCGCTTACGCCGCTTGCTTGATCTTGGCGCGCCCGAAGTCATCGTCAACAACGAGAAACGCATGCTGCAAGAGGCGGTCGATTCGCTGATCGATAACGCGCAAAAAGGCAAAGCGGTTTCCGCGCGCGGTCAACGCAAATTGAAATCGTTGAGCGATTTGCTCAAAGGCAAGCAAGGACGGTTCCGCCGCAACTTGCTGGGCAAGCGCGTCGATTATTCCGGGCGGTCGGTCATTGTGGTGGGGCCACATTTGAAATTGAATCAATGCGGCTTACCCAAAGGCATGGCGCTCGAATTGTTCAAGCCGTTCGTGATGCGCAAATTAGTCGAGCATAACTTTGCACACAATATCAAATCGGCGAAGCGTTTGGTGGATCGCTCGGCGTCCGAAGTGTGGGACGTCTTGGAAGAAATCATCAAAGACCACCCGGTTTTGCTGAACCGCGCGCCGACGTTGCATCGTTTGGGGATTCAGGCGTTCGAAGTGATTCTGGTGGAAGGGAACGCGATTCAAATTCATCCGCTCGTGTGCGCGGCGTTCAACGCGGATTTTGACGGCGACCAAATGGCGGTGCATGTGCCGCTGGGTGAAGCGGCAAAGGAAGAAGCGCGCAAGTTGATGTTGTCGTCGCACAACTTGCTCAAGCCGGCATCCGGCGAACCAATCATCGAACCGGCAAAAGATATGGTGCTGGGCGTGTACTATTTGACGATGGAAAAGGATCGCCAAAAAGGCGATGGCAAAGTTTTTTCCTCCGCCGAAGAAGTGATGCTCGCGTACGAACTGGGACACGTCGAATTGCACGCCAAAATAAAATTGCCGGTCGAAGTCGCACGTGGCGCGCGCAAAAAAATCGAAATGATCGAAACGACGGTGGGGCGCGTGGTGTTCAATGAAATCCTCCCGCCCGAAGTCCGTTTCGTGAACGATGCCCTCGACAAGAAAAAACTCAAAGAACTCGTCGCGTTGGTTCACGCGAAACTGGGACCCGAAGGCACGGCGGAAATCGCCGACCGCATTAAAGAAATCGGATTCAAGTACGCCACGCGCAGCGGCTTGACGATTGCCATCGACGATATTACGGTGCCGCCGGAAAAGTACGAAATCTTGAAGCGCGTTTCGAGTCAGGTCAATGAAGTGGAGCAACAATATCGGCGCGGTCTCATCACGGAAGAAGAACAGTACGTCAAGACGGTCGAGTTGTGGACGGAGGCAACCGAACTTGTTACCGAAGCGGTGGCGAAGGGGATGCGCGAAAATTCGCCGATTCGCGTGATGGCAAATTCCGGCGCAACGAAAGGCGGCTTTCAACCAATTCGCCAACTTGCCGGGATGCGCGGGTTGATGGCTGATCCGGCGGGACGCATCATCGCGCTGCCGATCAAATCGAATTTCCGCGAAGGTTTGACCGCGCTCGAATATTTCA
>DAOTXS010000006.1:0-47041 GCA_034435055.1 Anaerolineae bacterium
GCAACGGGTGGGGGGTTCAATGTGCAAAGGTTCGACTTTGGGCAAACGAACACTCAGATGCATCGGGACACTCCGTGATGAGATACCCGATTCTACCTGACCAGATGAATTTCACCAACTATGCAACGATCACTGATCGAATGACACTTGCCTCCACAATTAGTGCGTGGTATAATCAATTTGGTTTTCGGTGAATCTGAAATCGGCACTTGGGGATGCATGGCTTCGACGGGGAGGGCTGTTTCAGAATTGCAAGCCGTGGAGTCTAGCCACGTTAAAATGGACACAACACAAGTGCGAACACTCGCACCAACGTTGCGGCTCTTCCAGTAGCGGCGTAAGCCAACGCTGGATTAGCTAGCGCGTTCGCAACTTACGTTGCGACGTCCGCGCGCGTTCTCCCCCAAAGGACGCGCGCCGGGCGAAACCAAGTTGGGGTGCGGCAATCGCCACGCCGGTAACGCTTGCCAAAGACCTAGAGGCGATCTTCGCGGTTGCCTTGACACGGCTGTGTACGCTCAACTCTGTCGATTGAGCCGGGGCGTGCAAGACTCAAAAATCGACTAAGCTTGTAGTAATTCTGAGGCGAACTTTTCGGACGCGGGTTCGATTCCCGCCATCTCCACCAAACAAAACTCCCGCTCGAAAGAGTGGGAGTTTTGTTTCCCTCCGCTCCCATTCCTTGTCCAAACATTCTTTGCAATTATCGACGACCCCCTGTAAAATCAGAATAGAATCTTAGGTTACCGCAACAAACGGGACGCTAGAATGCGCTCTAACAAAGACGTGGCTGCGCTGATCATTCTCGTACTCATTCCTCCGCCTCTCCTCAATTTATCCCGCGTTTCCTTAGCATATTCAATTCAAGCCGAATGGTTTTCATCGTCAAACAGGTAGCATCAGAATGTGGAAAAGAATTGAACCGACCGCATCCAACTTTATACTTTCCAAATTAGTCAAACCAAAACCCAAAGTCGATGACCGGCTCGTTAGCGGCGAGGAGATTCGGCTTTTGCTGGTCGATGATGATCCGGTGTTTTGCGACGCGCTTCAAAAAGGTTTGAACGATGCCAGCACGATAAAATATAACGTAACGATTGCCAACTCAAAGCGCGATGCCCGCACCCTCATCCAGACAGCGCCGTTCGATTTGCTACTGATCGATCATCGTTTAGAAACTGAAGATGCAGACGGCATCCATTTGATGACCGACCTGCGCCAAATTAGCCCGGACAGCACAACCATCATCTTGACTGATTCAGCCAATCACGAAGATGGTTTGCGCGCGCTCAAAGCCGGGGCGGATGACTATTGGACAAAGAATGGGGATTGGCAGACGCTCTTTAGCGAACTTGCGGTCCGCCTCAGCATCCTGGTTAAAAATCGGGAATCGCAACGCCGGCGCCTGAAAGAACTTGAGAGTTTAGTAACGATTCAAAACGCGATCATCGGTATTGAATCGGAAGCCGATCTGACCAAGGTGTTGGATTCGCTGGTGCAATTGGCAATGCAGATTCTGCCGAACGTCGATGCGATCACAATTTTTTACATCGACCGCGAAACGAACGAACCAAAATTCGGCGCGGGGGCTGGCTTGCGCAACCTCGATGCAGTTCGTAAGCATCCACCGAATCTCCAACGCGTTCTGCCACTTTTGGTGCCCCAGTACGTGTTGAATGCGCCTAAGGATTCGCTGACAAAAGGTGAATTTGTTCGACGCGAAAAAATTGTTTCTGCCGCTGTCTTTCCCCTGACCCACGGCGGCGAACGATTTGGCTTGATGTTTTTCAACTATCGCCAACCGCAAGCCTTCGACGATGACGAAAAAAGCGAACTCGCACTCTTTGCCCAACCTGCCGCACTTGCCATTCACAAAGCCGTGTTGTACGATGAAATGAAGCGACGGCAGCAACGTTTGGAAACCATCGCCCGCATTATGCCGATTGTTACCGCCACGCTTGATCCGGAACAAGTCGTCCGCGCCGTCTTGACCGAAATTCTCAAAGTCGTACCGCGCGCGCGCGAAGCCTGTATGCTTTACTACGAACAACAAACCGGCGATCTCACCTTCTCACTTGCCAGTTTCGAGTTTTACCATATCGATGTCCCGGGACAGCAAGGGCGAACGCGCATCCAAGCCGGCGAGCCCAGTATTCCAATGCGGGTGGCGCGAAATTGCCGAGCCGTCCACGTGCCAGACGTAACACTTGATGTTGACTATCAGGCGTTAGTGAGTACCACGAAATCGTTGTTGTGTGTACCAATCCAAGTCGGCGGCGAGATGTTGGGCGTGCTTAATCTGGAAAGTAATCAGAATGATGCTTTTGTCGATGACGACCAATTGCTCATGCAAGCACTCGCCGATCAAGTTGCTGTCGCGCTGAAAAAAGCGCAAGAACATACTCAATGGCTCAAAGCGCAAGACGACTTGGCGGCAAACGACGCGATTGCGTGGATGGGTCTATTTGGTTCCAACTGGTCACACTCGGTTAATCAACGCACGTTTGAAATCGAAGGCAAGGTTTTTCTTTTGCGTCAATCATTGCCCAACATACCGCCCGAAGCGCAAAAATGGTTGAGTGACATCGAAGAAGCCAGCCGCCAGCTCAAGTCGCTCCAAATCGCCGGCAAAGTAACGCACGAACCTAAACCGGGTACTGCGTCTGTAGAAATCGATCGCGTGTTGCGCGAACACGTGCCGCGATGGTGTGAGAAACATCCAGAGATCAAATTAGTGATGGAACTGGGTTGCAATGACGAACGCGTCATGATCGACGAGGGTTGGCTGGAAATCCCGCTAGAAAAATTGATCAGCAACGCGCTCAAAGCGATGGGTGGCAAAGGCACATTATCGGTGTGGAGCCAACGTTACGGTAGTCGCATTGAAGTTCAAGTCCACGACACCGGCAAAGGGATTCCGGAGGAAGCCAAGAATTATTTGTTCAAACGCCCGGTTCCCAAACCCACTGCCCGCGAAGGCAGTGGCTTGGGCTTGCTGATTGCGCGCAAGGTTCTGACCGCACACGGCGGCGATCTCATCCTGTTACGCACCGTGCCCAACGAAGGAACTTCGTTCATGTTTTACTTGCCGGTCGCCAAAGATCAAGTCGAGGGAGCATAAAGCGTGTCTACGATTCAACTCAAACAACGTATTCTCGTGGTCGATAATGACGCCGGGGTTCGCAAGACGATCCGCGAAGTTCTGGAAACAAAAGGGCTTGAGGTGTACGTCGCGCAAGGCAGTGGCCAAGCTCTGCTTCAAACATCGCGCCAAATGCTTTCAGAATCGCGTTGCCATTTGGCGCTCCTTGATTTGCGGTTGCTCAACGATAACGACCAAGCCGATTGGAGCGGATTTGAACTTGCATCCGAAATTGCCCAAAAATATCCGTGGGTCAAAACGATTTTTTTGACCGGGTACGGCAGTTTCGAACTTGCCCGCAAAGCGCTGGCAGATGGGATTGCGGTCGATGTTGCGCGAAAAGAAAGTGGCATCTCGGAATTGGTAAAGATCATCGATCAGGTTTTGGCAAAAATCGAATGTCGCTGGAATTTGGACCTCGAGCCATCCAACGTCGATTGGAATGAGATACTTTCGCCCATCATGCTACAGCCCATATCGAAACCGATTGCAGAATCCGAGGTTCTGGAATTGCTGGGCAAACTGTTCCCCAGCGCTGAGACTCTGCACATCAAAAAGTTAGGAGATTATTCCAGCGCGCCCTCGGTTGCGCACGGACATTCGATTCTGATGCGAGTTGCCGCGCGCCAAGGCGGTCGTTGGCTGGAAGAAGTTGCGGTAAAGATTGGCGAGCACAAAGCGATTCAACGCGAGATGAGCAACTATGACCAATTTGTGCATAATCAAATTGGCGATTATCGCTATACTTTTCGCCAAGCCTCGGCGTTCACGTGGCATTTGGCGGGTATCGTCTATGCGTTAATCGGCGCGGAAATCGATAACACGCAAACACTCAAAGAATATTATTGGAGCCGGGAAAAAGAATCCAACGATGATCTGGACACGGTATTCCAAAACTTGTTTGGTCGTCTCTTTCGCCGCTGGTATGCCGAGCCGCGCACCGTGCACGTGAATCTGTCCCAAGAATATTCCACCGCGCTCGGTTTGGACAAAGAACGCCTCAATCGACTCAAGGGCTGGGAACAAGAAGAGCAATTACACTTCCCGGGTTTGGCGCGCGCCTTGCCCAATCCACTGCAATGGACGAAAAAACACGCGCGCAACAGCGACATCGAAACAAGTCAACACATCGTGCACGGCGATTTGCACAGCCGCAATGTTTTTGTGGGGCCCAATCAAGACGTGTGGCTGATCGATTTTGAACGCACCGGTCCCGGACATTGCTTACGCGATTTTATCGAGCTGGAAACAGATATCAAGTTTACCCTGATGCCGCTTGCCGAGGCGGAACCCAAACTCTTTTATCTTTTTGAAACGGCACTCCTGGGACAATCACGCGACGATCTCAAAGCGGCGACGATTCTCGTACCGCCGCAGGTTCGTCTTGATCCCGAAGCCACCCGTGCCTTTACGGCAATCACGCGTTTGCGTCGCTTGGCTGGTGAGCGGATTCGCTACCCCGACTTGCGCGATTATTTCTGGGGCTTGCTCTATCAAACGATTTTTGTTGCGACCCTTAGCAATTTGTCTGACGCGGCACGCGGGCAAGCCAAACTGTCTGCCGCGCTGATCTGTGAGCGCTTGGGCGATGGGATTCATTTGCGCGATCCGTGGCCCCCCAAACGTGTCCTAACGCAAAGCAAACTCGCGACACCCAAAAAGCGAGCAACGGGTGAAGCCAAACGTTCCAGTGCCGGAAAACGGAGTAAAACTTCATCGGTCCACCCGGTGGAAATTTTCTGTTCGTACTCGCACAAGGACGAAAAACTACGCAAGGAATTGGAAAAGCATCTTGCCGTTCTGCAACGCCAAAATGTCGTTACGATTTGGCACGACCGCGCGATTATGCCGGGCGAATCGATTAGCGAAGAAATCGATGAGCATCTCAACCGGGCGGACATCATCCTTGCTTTGTTCAGCCCGGACTTTATCGCCTCCGATTACTGCTATCAAATCGAAATGAAAACAGCACTCGAGCGTCACGATGCAAACGAAGCGCGTGTCGTCCCAATCATTCTGCGTCCTTGTGATTGGGGCAAGACTCCCTTCAGCCGCTTGCTTGCTCTGCCTCAAGATGGCAAGCCAGTTACCGCATGGCGATCACGCGACGAAGCCTTTACGAATGTCGCCTCTGGTCTGTGGAAAACCATCGAGGATTGGCTCGACGAAAACGAAGACTGAATGTGCAGACTCCAAGCGTCAAATCTTGGAGTCTGTGTTTGTTGCGTTTCATTCGATTTGATTTATAATGGAGCCAGCAAATCAAGCCGTTAAGGAGTCAGAACGATGGCAGAAAAAAATCACGCGACCCTTGGAGTGATTGGGGGAAGCGGCGTTTATCAAATGGAAGGGTTGACGAATGTTAGGGAGGTAAAACTTCGCACGCCGTTTGGTGATCCAAGCGACACGATTATGCTTGGCACTTTGGGGAACCAAAGCATCGCGTTTCTGCCACGGCACGGACGTGGACATCGCATCATGCCATCCGAATTGCCGGTGCGGGCAAACATCTACGCGCTGAAATCGCTTGGCGTCGAACGCATTATTTCGATCAGTGCGGTGGGCAGTTTACGCGAGGATTTTGCGCCGCTCGACATTGTGATTCCTGATCAGTTGTATGATCGCACCAAGAATCGTCCGACCACTTTTTTCGGCAACGGTCTCGTCGTCCACATTTCGTTCGCCGATCCATTTTGTCCGGAGTTGAGCCAGGTTCTGTACACCGCCGCCATCCGCGCCGGCGCACGGGCACACAATGGCGGACGTTTGGTCGTCATCGACGGTCCACAATTTTCCACCAAAGCCGAGTCAGAAACCTATCGGTTGATGAAGATGGATATTATCGGTATGACGACCATTCCTGAAGCCAAACTCGCGCGCGAAGCGGAAATTTGCTACGCCGCCGTTTCGATGGTAACCGATTATGATGTGTGGCATCCGGCGCACGATTCGGTAACCGTCGAGATGATTGTGCAAAATTTGATGAAGAATGCAGAGATGAGCAAGCGCATCGTGCGGTACGCCGTCGATCAAGTTCCCAGTGCACGTGAACATTGCCCCTGCCCCAACGCCTTGCGCAACGCGATCATCACCGCACATGACCGAATTCCCTCACGGTCGCGCCGCAATCTCGCGCTCCTACTCGATAAATATCTACCGCCGGAAAAATCGAGTCGCGTTCTACAAAAATCGAAAAAGTGAGATTCGCATAGCGTTTTCTGCCTTCAAAAATTTTCTGGTTGGGTTTTTGTAGTAAACATTGCCTACACGAACAAGCCCGGTCGCTAATTGCGCGCCGGGCTTGTCGGTTCATTCCGATTTTTTAAAACCAGTTTCGCAAAACCAATGCAAAGAGCGCTGACAAAATCGCTGACACCGGGATCGTCGTCAGCCACGCCATAACAATTTGACCAGCGACTCCCCAATGCACTTTGGAAAGACGTTCCGCCGAACCGACTCCCATCACAGATGAACTTACAACTTGCGTTGTGCTTACAGGACCCCCAAGAAACGCCGCCGCCAGAATCACACTCGCGGATGCGATCTGCGCCGTAAACCCATGCACCGGGCGAATCTTGAAAAATTTACTGCCAATCGTTTTAATCAAGCGCCAACCGCCTACCCAGGTTCCCCACGCAATCGCCGCCGCGCTAATCGCCACGACCCAAAGCGGCACGTGAAATTCCGGCAACACCTTGGCGCTTACCAACCCCATCGTAATCACACCCATCGTCTTTTGAGCATCGTTCGTCCCGTGCGATAACGCCAATGCAATCGCTGTCACCCATTGGCTTTGCTTGAAGAAACCATTGATGCTCGGCGGAAACGGCCGCACCACAACCAGGGTTATCCTCATCACGATAAAGCCGATGACCAACCCAAGGATGGGCGATGTCGTCAGCGCGATAATCACTTTCCACACCCCGGACATTTTGACCACCCCCAAACCGCTTTCGATGATTGCCGCGCCGATCAACCCGCCAATCAACGCGTGCGACGAACTCGACGGGATTCCCAGCCACCACGTGATCACATTCCAAATGATTGCCGCAAGCAACGCCGACATTGTAACTGACAATCGAATTTCCGACTCTGCCAAAACTTCGTGTCCAATCGTTGTGGCGACGGCTACGCCAAACAGAAACGGGCCAATAAAGTGAGCAATCGCCGTGACCGCAAGCGCCTGGCGTCCCCCCATCGCGCGCGAGGCAATCATCGTTGCCACGATATTCGAGCTATCGTGAAAACCATTGAGAAAATCAAAGAGCAATGCCAAGATAATTAGTACGATAACTGGAAAGGGAAACTCGGGCATCAAACAAACTCCAAAGTAAGAATAACAGCAAGCCCGTCTCACAACGGAGACGGGCACTAGAAAAAGCCCATTGCAATCGTGTGCAACCCGATTATAGCAAGAAAGCGCGCAAAGTCAAAACTACTTTTTGAATTCTTCCCGGCGCACCGTCGCCTGTTCCAAGCGATCCAACAACACTTCTACGCCGATGCCCGGCTTGGTCGGCACCGCCATCATTCCTTGCGCATCCACCGAAAATTCCGGCGCGACGATATCTTGCTTCCAGTAGCGGTTGCTTGCCGAAATATCGCCCGGCAAAGTAAAGTTGGGAAGCGAAGCGAGCGCCACATTCCCCGCCCGACCGATGCCCGATTCGAGCATGCCGCCATGCCAGACCGGAATTTGGTTATCAGCGCAAAGATCATGAATCTTTTTCGATTCCGCAAAGCCGCCAACGCGCCCCGGCTTGATATTGATATTCCGACAACTCTTTAATTCGATTGCCGCACGCGCGTCCGCCGCGCTGTGAATACTTTCATCGAGGCAAATCGGCGTTTGAAGTTGCGCTTGCAATTTGGAATGTTGATAAATATCGTCGTGACTCAGCGGTTGCTCGATCAACAGCAAGTTGAATTCGTCGAGCGCGCGGAGAATCGCAACATCGTTGAGTGTGTACGCGGAATTCGCATCGACCTGCAAAAGAATATTCGGAAATGCTTTGCGCGCCTCCGACACAAATTGAATGTCGCGTCCCGGCGCAATTTTGATTTTGATTCGACCATATCCTTCTCTTAGGTAACCATCGATTCGCCGCACCAACGCTGCCGGCGATTCTTGAATTCCAACGCTCACGCCGACCGCAATCTTATCGCGCGTACCACCCAGCATTTTCGATAACGCAACACCGCGCGCTTTGGCGAACCAATCCCACAGCGCAAATTCCAACCCGGCTTTTGCCATAGTGTGCCCGCGCACGCGCGCGCCGCGCTGAATCAAATCATCGATGCTCGCGATCTCTCGACCGATGACATTGGGAATTAGAAAATCGCGGAGGATGTGCCACGCGGTATGCACGTCTTCGTACGAGTAAAACGGCGCGGCGTCGGCGGGACTCTCGCCCCACCCGGTCAATCCTTCCGCATCCACGCGGACGATGAGATGCTCAACCTCTTCTTCGACGCCGAACGATGTTTCAAACGGTGCGACGAGTTGCATTTTGATGTGGCGGAGTTCGATGTGATCAATTTTCATGTTAACCCTTTTGACCGAAGACGGAAGACCGGCAAAATCATCCGTCATCGGTCAGTTTTTACGCTCCGAATTTTGTAAACCGTTGCGCATTCGCCAATGCCATCGGCATCAAATCTTTCGAGGGGAATCGCCCGAGCGAACCGCGCGCACAAGCGCGTTCGCCGTACTCGGCGATGCCATCCGCGCGCACGAATTTCGACCACAACATTACCGGCACCGGATGCCACGAATGTGATTTGAGCAACGACGGCGTTGAATGATCGCCGCCGACGATGATCACGTCGGGTTTCAGCGCGAGCAAGCGCGGCAGTTGCGCATCCAATTCCTCGATGACGTGAACTTTGCCCTCAAAGTTTCCGTCCTCGCCGTACGAATCGGTTTTCTTGACGTGCAGATAAAAGAAATCGAAATCGTTCCAACTTTTTTCGAGTGTCGTAAATTCATCGGCAATCGTTTCGCCTTCGACTTTCAAAGTTTGCATTCCCAGTAATTTACCCAAGCCGCGATACATTGGGTACGCCGCGATTGCTGCCGCGCGCAAACCAAACGCTTGCTCGTAATTTTGCCATTTCGGTTTCTTGGCAAAGCCGCGCAACAAAATCATATTCGCCGGCGATTTGTCAGCAAGCAATTTGCGCGCTTGCTTGATAAATTGATTCGCAACCTTCGCCGCTTTCGCGGATCTGGCATCGGTGGCTTTGACCGGCAACGCCGGCACACCAAGTCGTTGCGGATCAGTTTCAGTCAGCGCATCGCCTAAACCTTTGCCGCGCAACACCAAAACGAATCGATGCTCCTTCACCGTCTCGACGAAAACTTGCACGCCGGGAATTTTAATCGTCCGCAAAAGTTTTACCAACTCGATATTCACACTCGTTGCGATACGCCCCGCGCGTCGGTCGGTCAGGTTGGCGTCCGCATCGATGGTGCAAAAATTGCCGCGCGCCGCAACATCGTTGGGACCCAAATCAAAATCGATGCCAAGTGCTTCCAACACGCCGCGCCCGATCACAAATTGCAAGGGGTCGTACCCAAAAATTCCAAGATGTCCGGGACCACTGCCCGGCGTAATGCCCGGCGCAACCGGGTCGGCGAGTCCAAGCGCCGATTGCGCAGCGAGTGCATCGAGATTGGGTTTGCGCGCGGATTCTAATTCCGTTTTGCCGCCCGGCGTCAATGGCAATCCGCCGATTCCATCCATCACAATCATCGCGATTTTGGTTTGCGCCGGCACGAGCAATTCCTTGAGCATTTGAAATTCCATCGCTGACCTCCTCGACGTACGTTGCGCGCATCTTATCATCGGGAGCGCGAGATGTCAAAAATTCCATTTGCGTTTGCATCGATTTGATTTATAATAGGTTTACCCCGCACAATTTGAGCTGGAGGAAATCGATGAAGCGTTTGTATTTTTTGGTTGCGTGCATTTCGCTGTTTGCCTCACTGTTGGTCATCACAACTCCTACACAAGCACAAAGTCGCAGCGTCGTTGTTACGCGGCGGGATTACAACGTGACGATTGAGACCAACGGGAATGTGCAAATCGCTGAAATGTGGCAAGTGCAATTCTCCGGCTCGCCGCCGTTCACGTTTGCGTTCCGCGGCGTCACGTTGAACAAAGTGGAGGCGATTGAAAACTTTCGCGTGTCGGAAGGCGGCAGAGCGTACGAGAAAAATCCGAGCAACGCCGCGAACACGTACATTACCTACGTTGAAAATAATCAGCAATTTATCAAATGGTTCTTCCCGCCCACGTCGAATCAATCCCGCACGTTTTTGGTTCAGTACACATTGCGCGGCGCACTTCGCATCTACGATGGCGGCGATCAGTTCTGGTGGAAAATCGTCGAGGGGGATCGCGGCTATCTCATTCAAAACTCGACGATTACCGTAAACCTGCCGGCATCATTCCCCACCGATCAACTTAAAGCGGCGGTAACGATTGGCAGTGGTAGCGCGCAAATCCGCGATGGCAAAACCATCGTTTTCTCCAGTAGCAGTTTGGGCACAAATGGCGAGTTGGAAATTCGCGTGCAATTTCCGCACGGCGTCGTAACTGCCGCGCCGCCGGGGTGGCAAACCGCAGCGGACGCCGAAGCCGCCGCACGCGCCAAAGCGGAAAAATACAAACCGCTTATCAACCTGGGATTGCTTTTTGCCGGTTTGGTGCTGGCTCTGCTGGGACCGCTCGCCGTCTTTTTGCTGTGGTACACTAAAGGGCGCGACCCCGCGGCACCGATGATTGCGCAAACGAGTACACCGCCGAGCAATCTGCCGCCCGGCGCGGCTGGTACGTTGATCGACGAGCAAGCCGAGATGAAGGACATCATCGCGACGATTGTCGATCTGGCGCGGCGCGGCGTGATCAAGATCACAGAAAAAGAAGAGTCCGGCTTTTTGGGCTTGGGCAAAACGCGCGATTTCGTTTTCGATTTGGTCGGCGACACATCGAGCTTGCGGAAATACGAAGATACGCTGGTCTCTAAAATTTTTAGCGGCGGGTCTTCGCGCAAACTTTCCGATCTCAAGAATCAATTCTACACCGCGATTCCAACTTTGCAAAAAGAGATGTACAATGACGTAACGCAAGCCGGCTTTTTTACCGGCAACCCCAATTCGGTTCGCGCCAAATATGCCGGGCTGGGATGCGCCGTGTTGATTCTCTTTGGCGGCATCGGGTTTTGTCTTTTTACTCTCCTCGCCGAGTATGCTGAACTAGCCATCTGTCCGATGATCTCGTTGGTTTTGACCGGCGTCGGATTGCTGGCTATTTCGCCCTTTATGCCGCGCCGTTCGCTCAAGGGCGCAACCGAACGCCAAAAGTGGATTGCGTTCAAACGCTATTTGGAAAGCATCGAGAAATTTACGAACCTTGAGCAAGCCAAAGAATTGTTCGATAAATATCTGCCGTACGCGATTGCCTTTGGTTTGGAAAAATCGTGGGTGCAGAAATTTGAACAGATCGGCACGCCGGCGCCATCGTGGTACGAAACGTACCCGCCGATTTATCCCCGCCCCGGTTATCCGCGACAACAACCAAGCGTCGGCGATACAGTCATCGGCGATATGAGCAGTAGCGGCGGCGGCGTGAGTCGCGGCGGCGGCAAACCTTCGCTCGATAGTATGGCGAGTGGTTCGTTCCGCGGACTTGATTCGATGAGTGCGGGATTTTTCTCGATGCTCAACTCCGCGTCATCGACACTTTCGAGTGCGCCGTCAAGTTCCGGCGGCGGTGGTTGGAGCGGCGGCGGTGGTGGGGGAGGCGGCGGCGGTGGCGGCGGCTCCTCCGGATTTGGTTAGAATCAATTTATGATTTTTGAATCTGGAATCTAAACTTGAGGTGTGGGCTATGACATCCGGACGCATCATCGGAATCGTGTTGATGTTCGCGGGTCTCGCGATTTGCGGAATCGTTTCGCTGTTTCTTGGCTTGGGCGCGGCAGGTTCGGGACCTAGCAATTTATCGATGGCTGGCGCGGTGCTTGGGATCGCGCTGTTCGGTGTGGTGCCGCTTTTGATTCTTGGCGGCATCGGCGTGTACCTCTTTGTCAAAGGTGGACAAGAAGCCGTTGAAATGGCAGACGTGCGCAAGAAAGAACGGTTGCTGGGAATGATTCAAGCCGCCGGCAAAGTGTCGATTGGCAACGCGGCAGTCGAACTCAAGATGACACGCGATCAAATCAAAGAAGCCATTCTCGATCTTGTCAATCAAGGATTGTTCAGCGGCTATATCAATTGGCAAGAGTTGACGTTTTATTCCAAAGACCTATCCCAGGTTCAATCGACCAAGTGCGCCAACTGCGGCGGACAACGCGAAGCCGTAGGCAAAGGCGTGGTCAAGTGTCCGTACTGCGGCGTGGAATTGTTTCTGTCGCAGAATTAGCGCGCGATGCTTTTTAATTCGCTTTCGTTCGCGCTCTTTTTTCCAATTGTAACTGCTGGCTACTTTGCCCTGCCCCATCGTTTTCGATGGCTGTGGCTTTTGCTAGCCAGCTGTTACTTTTATATGGCGTTCATCCCGGCGTACATCTTGATTCTCTTCTTCGTCATCACTATCGATTACATCGCCGGGATTGCCATTGCCAACGCACAAGGACAACGCCGCAAACTTTTTCTCCTGCTGAGTCTTGCCGGCAATATCGGCGTGCTGGCGCTCTTCAAGTATTTCAATTTCCTCAACGCGAATCTTGCCGGCCTTGCCGGCGCAATCGGTTGGAATTATCCGATTCCGATGCTCGACCTAATCCTGCCGATTGGTTTATCGTTCCACACCTTTCAATCGATGAGTTATACGATTGAAGTGTATCGCGGCAGATACCCGGCGGAAAAACACCCCGGCATTTTTGCGTTGTACGTGATGTTTTATCCCCAACTTGTTGCGGGACCGATTGAACGACCGTACAACCTTCTGCCGCAACTTCACCGCGCACAACACTTTGATTATCAACGCGTGACCGACGGCTTGAAATTGATGGTGTGGGGCTTTTTCAAGAAACTCGTCATTGCCGACCGCATCGCCGACTTTGTGAACCCAATCTACAACCACCCCACCGAGCATCACGGTTTCGCGTTGATTCTTGCCACCGCGTTATTCGCGTACCAAATCTACTGCGATTTCTCCGGCTATTCCGACATTGCCATCGGTTCGGCGCAAGTGATGGGATTCAAGTTGATGCAGAATTTCAACCGCCCGTACTATGCCAAATCGATTGGCGAGTTTTGGCGGCGGTGGCACATTTCGTTGTCGTCGTGGTTCCGCGATTATTTGTACATTCCACTCGGCGGCAATCGCGTGCCGGCGTGGCGGCATTATTTCAACGTGATGACGGTTTTTCTCATCAGTGGCTTGTGGCACGGCGCGAATTGGACATTTGTGATTTGGGGCGGGTTGCACGGCGCGTACCTTTTGATCGAAACGTGGACAGAATCCGCGCGCACGCGACTGGTTCACGCCATTGGATTGAATAAATTTCCGAACGCACTCAAACTCGTTCAAGTTACCATCACCTTCGCACTCGTTTCGTTTGCATGGATTTTCTTCCGCGCCAATTCCCTCAACGACGCAATCTACATCGCCACGCATCTCATCACACTGGACGTTCTGAACCTCGCTAACGTGTTCACCTTTCTCAATATGACCAAAGTCGCGCTCGCGGCAATCGTCGTTTTGGAAATCGTGCAACTTGTTCAACGGCGCGGCAGTTTGCGCGCGATGATTGCCGCGCAACCGACGTGGGTACGCTGGGCGATCTATTATCTGCTTGTAATGAGCATTCTCTTGCTGGGCAAATTCGCCGAGCAAAAGTTTATCTATTTTCAATTCTAGTCATACATGATTCGCAAATTGCTTTTCCGTATTTTCGCGCTCGCACTCGCCGTCGCGATCAGTTACGCCGTCATCATCGTCGGTGCAAACAGCGGTCGCACGACCGGTTATAACAGTTACATTGCCAGCATCATCGATAAACAAAAGCGACTCGAAGCCACGCCGTCGCCCAAAATCATTTTCATCGGCGGATCGAATTTGGTGATGGGGCTAGACAGCCCGCGCCTTGAGCAAGCGCTTGGATTGCCGGTTGTGAATATGGGGGTCAACGCCGGTTTTGGCTTGCGCTTTATGCTGAATCAAGTCAAGCCCAATCTCCGGCAAGGTGATGTCGTCATCATCGTTCCCGAGTACGAACAATTTTACGGACATCTCAACGGCAGTACAACATTGATCGAAGCGCTGACGATTTTCCCGCAAGCAGTCGCGTTTCTCGATTCGCCGGAGCAGTATGCGATGATTGCCGGCGAGTTTCCGGTTTTCGCGCAAGGAATGCTGAACAATTTGTTCGGCAACCTGCGCCCGCGCGAAGGGTTTGTCGCTACACGCCAATCGTTCAATTCGCACGGCGATATTGTTACGCATCTGGACGCACCGTCGATTGATATAACTAATTATGTTCTGCTCACCGATAAAGAACAAAGCATCAATCCCGAAACGATTCGGGTGCTAAACGAATTTGATGGGTACGCCGAGCACGTTGGCGCGCGGGTGTTCATCATTTTTCCGCCGATTCCGGAGAAACAGGCGCGCGAGAATCACACCCAGATCGATGCGGTTTACAATCGATTACGCCAACAAGCACGCGCGACGATTTTGGGCACGCCAGCGGATTTCGTTTTCCCGTTGAATTATTTTTTCGACACCGTTTATCATTTGAACCGGCAAGGCAGAGACGCGCGCACACAAAAAATTATCGAGATGCTCAAGCCGGTGATACGGCAGTAATGATTTAGCGACTCGCGCAATGACAAGCAAAGATTTACCGTGTCGTTCTGTTTGATTATTTCATCGATACGTTGTATCATTCGAACGCCGTGGGACCGCAAGCGGGAGGTAAAATGATGGACATTCTTCAACGACGCATTTTGGAAATTGCCTTGCAATTGCCGGGCTATATTGGGTACGAAGCCAAAGAACGCCGGCGCGATATGGACAAGTACACGCGCAACAAACTTGGCAACAAGTACGAAGAGTTGCACGCCGCGCTGGCGCGCCTCCGTTCGCGCGCGTCGCTCGATTACGTAGCCGATTTGGAAAACCTCGACCAAAAGTTGTTGCGTTTGATCGCGCGTTTTGAAACCGCGCCGCGCGGTTACGCCGGTTGGTTCGACGCCGCGCAAATCGGCGAGGAAGATTTGGACGCGCTGACTAGATTCGACGCCGCGCTCGCGCGTGGTTTGACGGAGTTGAAAACCGCCATCGATAAAATTACGACCGCCGTCAGAACGAAACAAAGCATCGACGAAGCGGTGAATGAGTGCGCCGAGTTGCTCGATGCGTTGAACGCGGAATGGGATCAACGCGAGGATTTCGTGGCGATGGGCAAGAAACCATCGATGAGCATTTTGCCGGAACGTCTCGTCGAATCGCCGCTCGGCGCGCTTAAGGCGAAGCAAGCGCCGCCCGCCGAAATCGTCGCGCTGGGAAATTTGCGATTGAAAGACGCACTTACGTTCGACGGCATCGATTATTTGATTACTGGCAAACTTACCTACACGATCGATGCCGGGTCGTTTTGGGTTTATTTGCTGCAGGATGGGAAAAAATATCTGTGGTTGCGCGTTGGACCGGGCGGGGAAATTGCCACTTGCCAAGAAGTGCAACTTGATGTACTATTTCCTGCGCCAGCCACTCTCACTTTTGAACGACAGACTTTTGTGCGGGAAATCAAGGGGACGGCACGCGTCAGCGTCGAGGGCGCGAGCGGCACCCAACGCGGCGAAGTCGATTACGCGCGGTACACGAATGCCGATGCGCGGCTCTGGATCGAAAATTTTGGAAATGAAGCGCGCGCGATGATCGGGCAAATCATCGATGTAACCGAATTGAAAGTTTATCGTAGATAAAAAGAATTGTAATCAGGAGGAAACGATGGGCGTTCTAGATCGGATGAGTCAGATTTTGCGCGCGAATATCGGTGATTTATTGAATCGCGCCGAAGACCCGGAAAAGATGTTGAACCAAATTTTGCGCGATATGGAAGACGCGCTCAAGCAAGGACAAGCGCAAGTGGCAGAACAGATCGCGCAAGAGAAATTAATTCAAGCGGATTGGGAAGAAGCCAAACGCGACGCCGACGAGTGGAACAAGAAAGCGGAACTCGCTGTGGCGAAAGGCAAGGACGATCTGGCGCGTGAAGCGTTGCGCCGCGCTGGCGATTACACCGAGCAAGCGGCAATTTACGAAAAGCAGTGGAGCGTGCAAGAGCAAGCGGTCAAGAAATTGAAAGCCGATCTCGCCGCGTTACAATCGCGGTACGACGAAGCGCGCCGCAACAAGGAAATGTTGATCACGCGCGCGAAACGCACCGCCGCGCAAAAACACATCGCCACCGCGTCGGCAAAACTTTCGTCGGTCGATTATTCGTCCGAGTTGAATCGGATGGAACGTCGGATTCAGGAAGAAGAAGCGCGCGTCGCGGCATCGGAAGAAATAAAGGCGTCGTCTATCGATGAACAATTCAAAGCGCTCGGTGATGACGATGCGGTGGAAGAACAACTCGCCGCACTCAAAAAACGGTTAGGAAAATAAGTTCAAGGTTAAAAGTTTAAGGTCATTGAACCTCTAACTTTGAACATTGAAACCTGAAACAGGAGAGTGAAAGATGCCACGCATTATTGATGTCGTCGAGTTTCTCGACAATACCGGCAATGAGATCGTCCACCGCGAACCGCCGGGCGGTCCTGGTGATTTTCGCTTTGGTTCGCAAGTCATCGTGCGCGAAAGCCAGACCGCCGTCTTTTTCCGCGATGGTAAAGCGCTCGACGTGTTTGCGCCGGGCAGACACACGATCACGACCGCGAACATTCCGCTGTTGATCGAACTCATCGGTTTGGCGACGAGCGGCAAATCGCCCTTCCCCGCCGAGGTGATGTTCGTCAA
This sequence comes from Anaerolineae bacterium, assembly GCA_034435055.1. GTDB lineage: Bacteria > Chloroflexota > Anaerolineae > UBA4142 > UBA4142 > DAOTXS01. Next base: position 17,119 of record DAOTXS010000006.1, read on the forward strand.
TATGAAAGAGTTCCTCAATGAAAAATGGGGAACCCCGGAACCGGTCGCGTTCCGCGATAACGATCTGGGAATGGTACGCCTGCGTGCGTTCGGCACGTACGCGTTTCAGGTCAAAGACCCGTCGCTCTTCGTCAACGGCGTCGTCGGTCAGCAAGGAATTTACACAACCGATGCCATCGAGAATTTCCTCCGCAGTATGATCATCACCAAGTTGACTGACCTGCTGGGCGAGGAAAAGAAATCGGTACTCGATCTGCCGTCGCTGTACAGCGAAATCGGCGCGGGCACCAAAGCGCAATTGACCGATGATTTTGCGCGCATCGGTTTAGTGTTGAAGGCGTTGTACGTCAACGCGATCACGCCAACCGAAGAGACTGCGAAAGCCATCGATGAACGTGCGGCGATGGGCGCGATCGGTGATATGGACAAGTACTTGAAGTTCAAAGCCGCGCGCGCGATGGGCGATGCCGCGACGAATCCCAGCGGCGCAGGCGCGGGCGCGATGCAAATGGGCGTTGGTTTAGGCGCGGGCGCGGGCTTGGGCGCGGGACTTGCCGGGATGATGGCGCAAGCGATGCAATCGGCGCAACAAACCGGCGCCAAGCCCGGCGCGGCGACGATCATCTGCCCGACCTGTAGCACGTCGAACCCGGTGGGCGCAAAATTCTGCAACAACTGCGGCACCAAATTCACAGCCGGCACCGTCAAGTGTCCAACTTGCGGAACGGAAAACCCGGCGGGAGCCAAGTTCTGTAGCAACGACGGAACGAAACTGAGCTAAATACGGCAACAATAAATCGCACGCTTGTGATTTCTCTGGTGAACGGAACCAAAAACGCGCCCTCACATCGAGAGCGCGTTTTGATTTCCCGTTTATTCGTCTTTCGATTCGTACAGCGCGCGTTCACGTTGAACCGCTTGCCACCGCCGGCGCAAACTGACAATGTAACCGATGATCACAACCGCAATCAAAAAGTACGCAACCGCTAGATATTCCATAGTTACTCCACTGACTCTTCGCGCAAGACATTCACTTGATCGCGCGCTTGTTCCAGCCGCAACCGTTGCAAAAGCAAATGCGCGAACAACCACGTGAACGATAGCAAACAGACCATCAATGTTTGCGTCATTTCGCGCGCCAAACCGCCTTCACTGCCTACGAGCAATTCCGGGTGCATCGTCCGCCAGATTTGCACCGAGATGAAAATAATCGGCACGTCGATAAAGCCGATGATCGCGAGAACGGCGGCAAAGCGCGCGCGGCGTTCCGTCTCCGCCGAACTCCGCAACATCAAATAGCCGATGTAGATCATCCACAAAATCAACGAGGTCGTCAAGCGCGCGTCCCACACCCAGAACACGCCCCACGCTTTGCGCGCCCAGATCGGTCCGGTGAGCAGAACGAGCGTGATGAACACCACGCCGATTTCCGCCGCCGAAAGCGCGAGCGCGTCCCAGCGACGTTCTCGTTTCCACAGGAACATTACGCTTGCAACAAAGACGACGAAGAACGCGAGAAAACCGATCCACGCGCTCGGCACGTGGAAATAAAAAATTCTCTGCGCGTCGCCCATCGTCCGTTCCATCGGCGCGTAGAACAAAGCCATATACAAACCGATGGCGATGTTGATGATCGCCAAGATGCCCAACACGCGCACGACCGGCGTAATTTTCTTGTCGTCCAAAAACTTCCAGTATAATCCGGCGGACTTGGCATCCGTCGAAATAGTTGCACTCGCTTGCGCCATTCCTTTATATCCTTCCTACCCTGTCATTGCTGAAAGAGAAAGGATGAAAACTCTTGATCCATTTTTCATCCCTCTGCCCTCATCCCTTATATCGCGCTTCCACAATTGCCGCAAAATTTGTCGCCGAGCGCGGCGCGTTTGCCGCACGCTGGACAACGCACACCGCGCAACGATGCGCCGCACTTGGCGCAAAACACATCGTCAGGCGCGTGCGGCGTGCCACACTTGCTACACTTGCCTTCGCCCGCTGACCGCCGCAAACGTTTCACTTCTTCTTCGATGGAACGCTCGCGCGTCAACATCGATTCCGGTTGCGGCGAACCTTTCAGCCCGTCAAGTTCCTGTAAAATCGCGACGGCTTTGCTTTCGTACTTGACGCGCAACGACCGGTAATCGCCGTCCGACAATTTGCCCATCGCATGATCGTTTTCCAAATCCTTGATCGCCGAGTACGTCGCGTCGCGTTGGACGATCAAGTTTTCGTAGACGGGATCGGTCAAGCCGACGAACGCAACATCGAGTTCGTCCGATCGTTGGAATAACGGATACGCGACAAACGCAATCGCCGCGACGATAACTAGAGCAATCGCAATCGTGATCATATCGTTACGCCTGCGCCAGCGCTTCTTTGACGCGCGCCCGCGCCAACGCCCGCGCCTCGCGCGGATCGGGCAACGCGGCAATCACCGTGCCAGCGATGAGCAATCCAAAACCAATCCACAGCCACACGACCAGCGGGTTATGAATGGCTTTGATTGTAGCCGAATTTGTCTTGTCGTCAAACCCCGCTAGCACCAAATACAAATCGTCGAGCGCGGTTGTCTGCACCGCAACTTCAGTCGTCCATTGCGCTAAATCCGGATTCGCATTAGGGTAATAATTCTTTTCCGGAAACAACATCCCCGCGCGCTTGGCATTATCGAAAACAACCATCCGCGCCGCAATGACTTGGCGATTCTCGGTCGGATAAATCTGCAAACCTTCGTACTGCAACGCGTACTGTTTGATCCGCATCGACTCGCCGACTTTCAAATTCGCTTGCGTTTCCGATTGATAGAACGTCGAGCCGGTGATGCCGGCGACCGCCAAAATCACGCCGATATGCACAATGTACCCGCCGTACCGCCGTCGATTGCTCGCAACCAATTGCACCAACGCCGCCGCCGGGTTTTCGCCGAACTGGCGAATGCGCGCAAGTACGCCGCGATAAAATTCCAAGCCAATCGTCGCCAGCACAAACGCAATCGTGCTAAACGACAAGATGCCGTACCATTCGCGCACGCCGATGGCGAACAACACGACTGCCGCGACCATCGACACAGCGAGCGGGCGCAGGAAATTGCGCGCGAGATTTTCCGCCGTCGCGCGCCGCCAACCGATCAACGGACAAATGCCGATCAACACGACGAGCGCAAAGAAAATCGGACCATTCACTTGATTGAAGAACGGTGCGCCGACGGTAACTTTTTTGCCGGTTACCGCTTCGCTCACCATTGGGAAAATCGTACCCCACAACGTTGCAAACGCCGCGCCGACCAAAATCAAATTGTTGAGCAAGAACGATGACTCGCGCGAAAGAAGCGAATCAAGTTCGTTCTCTTCTTTCAAATCATCCATTCGATTGAACAGCAAGTACAGGAACGAAAGCAATGTCGCCGCCAAGAAGACGAGAAACCAGGGACCTAAACTAGACACACCAAACGCGTGCACCGATTCGATGACGCCGCTGCGCGTGATGAAGGTGCCGAGAATCGAGAGACAGAAGGTCAGCATCACCAACACGAGATTCCACATCTTGAGCATCCCGCGTCGTTCTTGAATCATCACGCTATGGAGAAACGCGGTGCCGGTCAGCCACGGCATCAGACTCGCATTCTCGACCGGATCCCAGCCCCAGTAACCGCCCCAGCCCAGTTCCATATATGCCCATTGCATTCCAAACAACAACCCGAGTGAAAGGAACAACCACGAGACAAGCGTCCAGCGCCGCGTCGTGCGAATCCACACATCGCTCAAGCGTTTGGTGAACAACGCCGCCATCGCAAACGCAAACGGAATCGTAAAGCCCACATAGCCGAGATACTGCGTGACCGGGTGAATGAACATCCCGGGATTTTGCAAGAGTGGATTCAAACCATTGCCGTCGATAGGCGTGAAATCGAGCAGGCGAAACGGATTGCCCACCACCGCGTTCGTACCTTCGCGGGTGAACGGCGTCAAAATGAAAAAGCCCGATTTGCTCGGATCGGTGGCGAGCGTCATCAACGCGAGAAAGAATGCTTGCGAAATCGCCAACCCGGTGATGACGTACGGCATCAATTCTTGATTCTTGTTTTGGTTTTGCACCAGCACGACGGCGGTAAAGACGGCAAGCAACCACGCCCAAAAAAGTAACGACCCTTCCTGCCCGCCCCACAATGCCGAGACGTTGTAGAGCAACGGCTGCGCGAGACTCGTTTGAAGCGCGACGTACTCAAAGCGAAATTGATGCGTGATGAGCGCCCATTCCAAAATGCCCACCGCCAGCGTCGTCAAAGCGGCGACTGCAAACGCAGCATTGCGCGCGCTCGCATACAGGGGAAGTTGATTGCGGCGTGCGGCAAAAAATGCCGCGCCCGCCGCGTAGAGTGCGAGGAAAAAACTCAGGAGCAGAGAGACATAACCCAGATCAGCCAGCGTCAAGTCTGCCATAGCATTGACTCCTTCATCAGCCAACTTGATATTTCATTTTTGAAATCATTGATCCACAGATTACGCAGACACCTGCACTTCGTGCGGTGCAAGTGTCTGTGTAATCTGTGGATTCTTTCAACTTTACTTGCCCGTTGCCGGCGCTTCGGACTCGTACTTGGACGGACATTTGACTAGAATCGTCGAAGCGTGAAAAATTCCGTCGGTGCCTAATTTGCCTTCTGCCACCACGCTCTCACCTTGTTCAAACGTATCGGGTTTGACACCTTTGTAAACCACCGGCAAAATCAAATTGTCTTCTTTGAGATTGAATTTGAGCGTGAGCGTCTTGTCATCGAATTGAATGGTGGACTTGTCGAGTGGCGCGTTGATCCGCACCGGTTGATTGATTAATGAACCGCGTTGGGCGTTCAGCTCTTTGAGCGTCAAATAATAAATCGCGTTCGTCTGGAACGAAGAAATCGTGACGTACGCGATTGCGCCTAAAATCAAAAGTCCGCCGAGGAAAAATTTCCATTTTCCGCCGGTCTTGACGGAGGCGCCCCGCTCAACTGCGGGCGTCGCGATACTACTCATTTGTTTCTCCTTGTAGTTATCGGGTGGATCGGTTTGGACGACGTTGTCTTGACCATGTTCAGAATATCACGGACAAGTCCAAATGGGGTCAGAGAATAGTTCCAATCCAGTCGTGGTTTACATTTACACAAGGAATAGATATAATCCCCTCCAATATGCCCAGGCACATTTCGCTCTTCACCTTACTTGCCATCATTTTGATTTTTGCAACGCGCTGTGTTTTGCCTGCGCCAACACGCACGCCAGTGCCATCGCCAACGATGACACCAACCATTCTACCAACCGTCACGCCATCGCCAACGATGACGCCGACGCCGCTCTTCGCCGATAAACTTGGCGCGATTGAACGCGATGTGACATACTGCACGATGAATGGCGTCACACTCAAACTCGATGTGTACTATCCGGCGAAGATCACCACCCACATTGCAACCGCGTTGGTGAATGTTCACGGCGGCTCGTGGAGCGGCGGCGACAAGACCCTCAGCGAAAGCGCGAACGATTATGCCGAATTGCTTCAGCGCGGTTATATGATTTTCGCCGTGAATTACCGGCTTGCGCCAACGCACAAATTTCCAGCGCAATTAGAAGACGTAAAATGCGCAATCCGATTTTTACGCGCGAACGCCGCCGCCTATCATCTCGATTCGCAACACATCGGCACGTGGGGGTGCAGTGCCGGCGGACAACTCGCCGCGCTGGTCGGCGTCACCGATGCTTCGAATGGTTTCGACGCGCGCGGCGAGTTCCAAAACGAATCCAGCCGCGTGCAATCGGTCGTTACCCTTTCCGCGCCGGCAGATATGACACTGTACGATGTGGTCGCGCGCGCCGATATGCTCAAGCGCGTGTTCGATGTTTCGACCGGCATCAACCCGGCGCTCGTCCGCGCCAGCCCAGTTACGTACGCCACCGCCGACGATCCACCGTTTTTGATTTTGCAAGCGGACCGCGATAGCGTGATTGTCTCGCATCACGGCGAAAAATTAACTGAACGATTAAACAGCGCCGGTGGAACAGCGCGATTGATGACCATCAAAAATGCGACCCATTGTTTTCCACCCAGCCCGGCGATGTCGCCCACGCGCGAACAGATCAGCGCAACGATCGCCGACTTTTTCGACCAAACATTGCATCGGTGAAACTTGTTCTCCACTTTTTCGTGATAGAGTATAGAACCAATGTCGATCTCGCCATCATCCTCCGACGAAGAATTGCTAAAGCAATATCAACAAGGCGACGCCCGCGCTTTCCACACATTCGTAGAGCGGTACGCCACATCGATCTACAACTTGGCGTATCGCTTGGTGCGCGAACGAATGGAAGCGGAAAACATCACACAAGAAACCTTTCTGCGCATCGTCACGTCGCTTGACCGCATCCGCTTGGATGAACCGATCAAACCGTACCTGTTCAGTATCGCGTTCAATCTTTGTCGCGATCTCGCGCGTAAGAAACTTCCCGTTCTCTTTGCCGATCTTTCACGCACTGAACCTGAGCCAGCCGATGAAGAATCGATCATCGACGAAACGCCGGAGCCGTGGGAAAAAATCGCAGAGACGGAATTGCAGACGCGCTTGAGAGAGGCGGTCAAACAATTGCCGGGGCATTATCGGACCGTCGTCCTTTTGCGCTACAGCGAGGATTTTTCTTACGAGGAAATTGCCAAGACGCTCAACCTGCCGCTGAACACCGTGCGCACGTATTTGCGAAGAGCGAAACAGCAATTGCGCCGCGCGCTTGGCTCGGAACAGAGGAACGAATAATGATGAGTCACCTTACACCAAACGAGATTGAAGTATACGCCCTGAGTCAAATCGGCGAACAAATTCGCGCTACTTTCGATGAACATTTGGCAACCTGCGCCGATTGCCGCGCGCGCATTGCCAAGACACAGAAAATCGACGCGGCGTTGCAGCAGCTTCCGCGCGAACTGCCGCCGCCCGGCTTTGACGATCTTGTCGTTGCAGCAGTCGAATGGCGCGCCGGACAGGAACAGCAACGCCGTGCGCGAATGCCCCTGATCGCGCTCGCCACTTGCTTTTCGATTTTGCTCACGCTTTGGTTCGGCTTTGCCGGTTTGATTGCGCTTCAAGAGAATGGCGTGATAGAATTTCTGTGGATTTACACGTACGACACTGACATTTCCTTTTCGTCGGATGCGCTGTTCGCGTTGTTAGAGGCATTCCCGTTCACCGAAATTCTGCTCGCATTGTTCGCGCTCGTCACTGCCGCCGCGCTGGGACAAAACCTAGTCGAATCACTGCAACCGCGAAAGATTGGATTGGGCAGACATTACTAACGAATGGTGCTACGACGGTGCTTGGCAAATTTCGGGCTTTGATTTTGCGACGTGCTACTTGAATCTCGCAACCGAACATCTACCTCCAAACTGGCACCATTCGTTAACGCGCCTCTCATTTGTGCTTAATCATTTTGTACGATAATTTCGTTTTGCAACAGGCGGAGCATCATGCAAAAAAAGTGGATAAAGATGGGGTTGATCGGAATGGGAATTGTCCTGTCGGTTGCACTTGTTTTTGGCGCGGGATTTTTCGTCGGACGATTTACCGAGCGCAATGCTCTGCCGATTGCCCCGCTCCTGGAACGCAGTTTCCCGGGAGCTGGCTCGCACGGCGCCACCGGCGCAATCGAAACGATTCAAGATAAAATCATCACGCTCAAGGTGCGCGACGGCACCAGCCGTCAAATCGTAACGGACAATGCCACCCGCTTCGAGCGGAACTTGAGAAAAATCAGCATATCTGATCTAAAAGCCGGCGACCGTATCATTGTCGTGGGCACGCCAGACGTGCAAGGCAAACTCAAAGCGCGTGTGATCCGTATCATCGATCCACGTGTGCCGATACCTACACTAAAATCGCAATAAGAAGGAGTGGTATGAAACGCAATTGGCTGATTATCGGCGTGGTTGTGGTTATCGCGATTATCATCGTAATTTTTCTCGCAATGAATCGAATGTTGCCGGGGATGCAACCTGCCACCGCCAGCACGCGCCCCACCACCGCCTCGGTTACGCGCGGTAATCTGGTTGCCACCGTGAGCGCGGCGGGCAACGTTGCCGCGCCGGAGGACGCGCAGCTTACTTTTCAACAAGCCGGCCGCGTAACCAAAGTAAATGTCCAAGTGGGTGATCTGGTCAAGAAAGGTCAGTTGTTAATGGAGGTTGATTCGACTGATCTGGAATTGTCCTACAAGACAGCGCAATTGAATTTCGCTAACGCGCAGGCAAATTACGAGTCTGCAAAAATTAAGAACGAGCAAAATATCAATCAACTGCTTGTTACCAAAGCCGCGCTCGACAAAGCATTGATTACGTTGCAAAAAGCGCAGAGCGACTATAACGCCGTGGCGTGGCGGCCCGACGTGGGAATGATGACACAAGCGCAAACTTTGCAAACGGCGACCATCGATCATCAAACAGCATTGGCAAATTATCGGATCAACGTATCGAACATCAATGATATTGCCTTGAAACAAGCGCAGACCCAACTCGAATCATCCCAGGTGGCGGTCGATCAAGCCAAACGCAACATCGAAAAGACAAAACTGTACGCCCCGTTCGATGGCGTCGTTTCGGCGGTGAACGCAAGTGTGGGCGATAATGTGAGCGGCGTTGCTGTTGTCATTGTCGATATGTCGAATTTGCAAGTGCGTGTAACCGTCGCCGAAGTGGATGTGGCTAAAATCAAAGCCGGGCAAACCGCGCAAATGACGATGGACGCTTTGCCCAACAAAACGTACACCGCCAAGATTCAATCCGTCGCGCCGGTCGCTACCGTAACGCAAGGCGTCGTCAATTATAATGTGGTAGCGAACATCACTGACAATGACGGTGCGATCAAGCCAGGAATGACCGCTAATCTCACCATCACCATCGAGCAGCGGGAAAATGTGTTGCTCGTCCCGGTGCGCGCCGTCCGCACGCAAGGCAATCAAAAACGCGTAACAGTTCTGTACAAAGAACAGAATATCGATGTCGCTGTGGTCACCGGCCTCACGAATGAACAGTTTGCGGAAATTGCTAGCTCAACGCCGGAATTGAAAGAAGGCGATCAGGTCGTGCTGACACAAACGACAACGCGCGGTGGCACCGGCGGCGCGATTCCCGGCGGCGGATTCATTCTCGGCGGACCAGGAAGATAAAAAATGACACCTGTTATTGAAATTCAAGACGTCAAGAAAATCTATCAGATGGGCGATGTCGCCGTACCCGCACTCAACGGCGTTTCGCTCAAGATCAACAAGGGCGAAATGGTGGCGATCATCGGGCCATCCGGCTCCGGCAAATCGACGCTGATGAATATCATCGGTTGTCTCGATACACCAACGAGCGGCACGTATCATCTCGATGGCTTGGACGTGTCGAAAATGACGGACGATGAGCAAGCGGCAATTCGCAACAAGAAAATCGGTTTTGTGTTTCAGCAATTCAACTTGCTGGCACGCACCCCCGCGATCGATCAAGTGGAATTGCCAATGGTCTATGCCGGCGCACCCGACCGCCGGAAAATCGCCGCCGAAGCGTTGCAAGCAGTGGGGCTGGGCGACCGCGTCCACCATCGCCCGAACGAATTGTCCGGCGGTCAGCAACAACGCGTCGCCATTGCGCGCGCGCTTGTGAACAATCCCAGCATCATTCTCGCGGATGAACCAACTGGCAATTTGGATTCCAAAGCCGGGCGCGAAGTGATGGCGATTTTCCAGCGACTGAACAAGGAACGCGGCATCACGGTTATTTTGGTTACGCACGAACCGGCGATTGCCGCACACACCCATCGCATCATTCACATCCGCGATGGAGAAATCGTGCGCGACGAACGGGTTGCCAAACCCAGAGAAGCAGCGACCGAGCTCTCGGTGTATGATTCGAACGGAGACAAGGTATGAACATTCTCCAAAGTATCCGAATCGCATTGCGGAGCATCGGCGCAAATAAATTGCGTTCCGGCTTGACGATGCTCGGCATCATCATCGGCGTGATGGCGGTCATCACAATGCTTTCCATCGGACGCGGAATGCAAAATACCGTTACTGCGCAAATCAGCAGTATCGGCACGAATTTATTGTTCATTCGTCCCGGCAACACGCAACAAGGCGGCGTGCGCCAGCAAGAAAGTCAAGGCACGTTGACGCGCCAAGATGCAGAAGCGTTGATGGGAATTCCAGACGTCATCGCCGTCGCCCCGCAGATCGATGGCTTTGGGCAAGTGGCGTATATGAGCAACAATGCCGTCGGTCGCATCTTAGGAGTGACGCCGGAATACCAAGACGCCCTGAACGCAAATCTCTCCAGCGGCGAGTTCATCACAGCGGCAAATGTGCAAGCGCGTGCGGCAGTCGTTGTGCTGGGCGCCGGCATCGCACAACAATTATTCGACACGGCGGATCCGATTGGACAAAACATTCGGATCAACGGGCAAAACTTTCGCGTGATTGGCGTGATGGAAGCAAAAGGCGGCACCGGGGTGATGAATACCGATACGCAACTCTATGTGCCGATCACCACCGCCGGCAGTCGCTTGATGGGGAATCAACGTTTTCGCGGCGGTGATGTGGTTTCGACGATCAACGTCAAGATCACCGATACAAATGTTCAAGGAGCCGTCGTGCAAGACATTAGCGCGGTTTTGCGCGACCGGCATCGTCTTTTGTTTCAAGACGATTTCACGATTCAAAGTCAACAAGACATTCTGAACACGCTCACGCAGATCACCGATGCATTTACGATTTTCCTTGGCGGCATCGCGGCGATTTCACTCATCGTTGGCGGCATCGGCATAATGAATATCATGCTCGTCTCGGTAACGGAGCGCACACGCGAAATCGGCATTCGCAAAGCGGTCGGCGCGCGGCGGCGCGATATTTTGATCCAGTTTCTGACGGAAGCAACAGTACTGAGTCTTGCCGGCGGCATCATCGGAATTTTGCTTGGCGCCGGCATCGCACAATTGATCTCCGGCATCCAAATGGGCACAACGGCATTACAAACATCCGTCGAAATCGACGCGGTGTTGCTGGCGGTCATCTTTTCACTTGGCGTCGGGTTGTTCTTTGGCATTTACCCGGCGAATCGCGCCGCGTCTTTACATCCGATCGATGCTTTAAGATACGAATAAGCCATAAACCCAAAATCCGCTGACACGTTGAGCCGATGCGAAAACAGACTGTTTCGATAATCGTCGTGGTTATCAGCACGGCAATCCTTGCAATCAGCGGGATCGGTGTTGCGCTTGGGTTGGAGAATCAAGACGCGTTTTGCGCATCGTGCCACACCGAACCGGAATCGAAATACTATGGGCAATCGACCCAACCCAACGCGACGACACTCGCGGCATATCACGCGCAAAAGCAAACCACCTGCATCGATTGTCACAGCGGCGGCGGCACATTGGGGCGTGCGGTGGGTTTGCGGCAAGGCGCGCACGATTTGATGCTGTATCTCTCCGGCAATTATCATCGCCCGGCGATTACCACAAATCCGTTGGGCGATGATTCGTGTACAAAATGCCACGACCAGACGTTGACAACGAATCATATCGGCGCAAGTAGGACTAGTCACTATCACACGTACTTGCTCCAATGGCAGGCAGTCGATTCACAAGCGGCAAAATGCGCGACGTGTCACACCGCGCACGTTCCGAATCTAGCCAGTCTAATGTTTATGAGTCAAGGCAAGGTGAGCAAGCTTTGCGATGATTGCCACACAGCGTTAAGCGGGCAAATTCTAAAATAGTTTCCGCAACCAAAGCCGTAAACTTCAAAATACCTCGCCGCGAGTTTTGACGAAACCGCTGATTCGTCTACAATCAGAGTGAGAAAGCGTTGTGGAGAAATTTCCCAGCGCCAACGTCAAACTTGCATTCAAACAAGGAGCCAAGCCGCAACGCATCGGACACTGGGTTTCCTGTATCAAGCCCACATCGATAGACATTCGGCGCGTTGGCGGCGCATCGAAAGGAGAAAGAGGTCAACATGAAACACTGGAAATTGGCAAGCTTTTTGTTGGTCATCGCGATTACCGCTCTCGTCGCGCCATCGGTTCTGGGTGCTGATCCTACCGGTGCGGGACCGCACGATCCGTTGATGGTAACTAACACATTTCGATCACTCGCCGCCAATTCGAGCTTGTGGTTTTATTTCGACTACACCGGCGACCGCACGACCATTGAAGTTACCTTGGAAGCGAACGGCGCAAAAAATGTAGCGCTGGCAATCTTTACGCCGGAGCAAGGCAAAAGTTGGTTACAAGACCCAACGACAAAACCGGTGGGCATTGGGACAGAAGCGAGCGAGCAAACCTCGATGGGCGTGTACGATCTGAACTGGCGCGGCAACTTTAATTTTCCCGGTAGATTTTTGATTCGCGTGGTGAACAACAATCCAAATCCAATTCAATTCCGTATCAATGTCAAAGGCGATGCAGTAATTCTCGCGCCGCCGCCCACCGCCACTCCTTTTCCGACACCGCTGTTTAGCACGCCGGTTCCCACCGGCAATTTGCAGGGTCGATTGGTTTTTCAAGAAGCGAGCGGCGGATACATTTACACCGTGAACGGCGATGGGACAAATCTCAAACGCATCACGACCGGCATTGACCCGGCATTTTCGCCGGACGGCAAACAAATTGCGTTCACGCGCTGGGGCGATAAATCCGGCGTGTACGTCGTAAATGCCGATGGCACGGGCGAACGCGCGGTGATCGGCGGGCTTACACAACCACTCGGCGCGCGATGGAATCCCAGCGGCACGACGGTTGCATTCACCCGGCAACAAGGCGGTACGTTAACCGATTCGCAATTTTGTTTCGGTCGATTCTGTTTCACGCTCGCCGCTGATCCGCATTGGCGATTAGGTTTGGTCAACGTGAACACCGGCGTGATGAGCGAGCCACGCAGTTCCGATCACAGTTTCGCACCATCGTGGAAAAATGATAATGTTACGCTCGCCTACGCCGATGCGACTTTTGGCATTATGATCACAAACATCGGCGGCGATCCGGAGTGGACAATTTATCGCCAAAACCCGGCGGTACAATCGACGATGTACAGCCCGGATAGCAAAAAGATTGCCTTCGCCGCGCGACAGCACGATCATTGGGAAATCAATGTGCTCGATCTCGACAACGGCAGCGTGATGCCGGTTACGCGCGAGAATCCGTTAGCTTTTCGTCAGGCAAATAATGTTGCACCGGTCTGGTCGCCCGACGGCAAACAAATTCTGTTCCTGTCCGACCGCAACGGCAAGTGGGAATTCTTCGTCGCCAACAGCGACGGCACGGGCTTGACCCAGGTTCTGAAAACCGTAACCGACAATTTGCCCATCACCTTCAACTTTTCCAACGAGCGAGTCATCGACTGGCTCAAATAAAATATCTCTGAGGGAGGAGAAATGCAACGCACGTTTACCGTAGTTTCGCTGATCGCGCTAGCGTTGATCGTCGTCGCTTGCGCGACCACCCCGACACCCGTACCGCAACCCACGGCGGCACCCACCCAGGCAACGGCGCCTACCTTAATCCCACCGACCACCGCGCCAACCAAAGCCGCAAGCGCATCGGGGGATACGGTAAAACTGGTGATGGTGCCAGGCAAGAACGAAGCGCGCTACCGCGTCCGCGAGCAATTGGCGAATGTCAGTCTGCCGAACGATGCCATCGGTGCGACGAAAGAAATTTCTGGCACGATTATCGGGAAATTGGATGGCACGATTGTTTCGGCGCAATCCAAATTCCGCGTCGATATGCGGACACTGAAAAGCGATCGCGATCAGCGCGACAATTTTTTGCGTCGCAACGTTTTGGAAACTGACCGATTTCCATTCTCGGAATTCGTCCCGCTCGAAGCGCCCGGCTTGCCGCTGAAATTGCCGGCGGATGGCAAAGTCGAATTCAAACTGATCGGCGATCTCACCATCCGCGATGTAACCAAGCGTGTAACCTGGGATGCCAAAGGCACCGTCGTCGGCGATGAAGCCACCGGCACCGCCGCGACAAGTTTCAATTTTGCGTATTTTAATCTGACACGTCCCAGCGTCCCGGTCGTGTTGAGCATCGAAGACAATATCAAACTAGAACTCGACATCGTTCTCAAACGCGAGCCATAAACTTGGCAGGAGGTGAAACTTTCTCGACTTTTCTGCGTGTTATGAAATAGAGAATGCCCCGCAGAATAATATCGAGGAGGTTGTGTATGTTGAGTAAAACGAAAATCGGTTTAGCAAGCATTTTGGTCGTCGTGTTGTTGATCATCGGAGTGGGCGGATCGATTGCGCTTGCGCAAGGTCCTACCCCAACGCCACCCAAAGGCGGTTGGGCTGAATTGTATCGGCAAATCCTCGCCAGCAAGTTGGGCGTCAGCGTCGAAAAATTGCAACAAGCGATGCAAGACGCGCGCAAGGATGCGCTGAACGAAGCGGTGAAAAGAGGTTTGCTAACGCAACAACAAGCAGATCGATTACAGCAACCGCGCGACAAATTCCCTGTCTTGCGCACCTTTGGCACATTGGGCAAAACAGCGCTCGACGGCGCGGCGCAAGCATTGGGAATGAAATCGGACGATGTGCTTGCCGCGTTGCGTGGCGGCAAAACGCTGGCAGATTTGGCAAAGGAAAAGAACGTCGATCCGAACAAAGTCAAGCAAGCCATCATCGATGCGGAAAAAGCCGCCATCGATCAAGCGGTCAAAGATGGCAAATTGACCCAAGCGCGTGCCGACCGACTCAAAGCGCAACTTGATCCAAGTAAAATCGATTTGAACCGAAAGTATTTCCAGCCCGGCAATCTCAGAGAGAAACTCAAAGACCGTTTCGATCATCGCGGCAGATTGCCGTTTGGTTTTCCGCCGGGCAGACGTTAGAAGTTACGAGTAGCGATGGAAACACCTCCATCGCTACTCTTTCACCGGAGAATTGTGCGCCGACGATTACGCAACTTGATCGTACGAAGTTTGATTGCCGCGCTCATCGCGTGGGTGTTGACGAGCGCACCGCTCGCCGAAATTGCGCCGCACTCTTGGTTTGCCTTTGTGCAAGTTCCGCTCGTCATTTTCCTCTTGATCTGTTATATCGGCAAGCTTTTGATCGACACGTTTTTTTATGATCATTATCAATCTTAAGGAGAGAAAAAATGAAATCAATTTTGTTGGTGCTGGGAGTGGTCGTCTTGATGGCAGTCTCCGGCGGCGCGGGCTATTATTTGGGAACAGATAACGGACTCAAGCAAGCGCAAAACATCCGCGCGGAATTCCTTCAACAACGCATGGGAAATTTAACCGGCGCCGCGCCTACTGGTGATTCCACACCTTCCGCACAAGGTCAGCGCGGCGTTGGCCAAGGACAAGTCGCCGCACTGGGCGGACGCCCGGTGGCGCAAGGGACGGTCAAAAGCGTCGAAGGAAATAAAGTAACCGTTACCCAGCAAGATGGCACAGCCACGACCATCACCGTCGATGACAAGACGACTATTCAGAAGCAAGTCAACGGCGCGCTCGCCGACCTGACCGCCGGCACACGCATCATCGTTACGGAACAAGGCAACACCCGTCGAATCCAAATTGTAACCGGGCAATAATCGATTCTGCCCAAAGACCACAAACATTTTTTCCAAGCCGCCTTCCACGCACGGCGGCTTTTGCATTCCAAGCAATCTTGCGGTAGAATTGCATCAGCCCAAAGGGACAAAAAATGTCTGACGCTAGAAATTCCTCTAACCGCACGTGGCTTCCCTGGCTTATCGTCGCCGTTGGCACGCTGATTCTCGCCATCTTCGGAATTGCAACATTGGCTGAACGAAATCCATCCGTAATCGAGGGACCGACCGTTTCGCCAATCGCGCAAACGCGCTTCCCGCAAGCAACAGTCACCATCACCGCGTTTCAATCATCGCAATCCAGCGCAATCACTCCAGCATTGCCGGATTTGAAAGGACGCGCACTCAAAGTCGGAACCGACCCAACCTATCCGCCGTTCGAATCGGTCAACGATCAAAAAGAAATCGTCGGGTTCGATGTTGAGCTGGTCAACGAAATTTGCAAACGGCTCAATTGCAAAGCGACATTTGTTTCGGCAGACCTAGATGCACTCTTTACCGCCGTTCAAAACAAGACACACGATTTTTCAGTATCGGGCTGGACGATTTCGGACGAGCACGCCAAAGCCGTCGATTTTGGATTGCCGTACGCGCCCAAGCCCAAAGTGCTGTTGGTACGTACCGACGATAATCGCATCAAAGAGATCGAAGACCTCAAAAATCCCAGTTTCATCGTCGCGGCGGAAAGTGACACGCCGAATTTAGCCATCGCCAAGAAATTGGTCGCCGAGCCGAATAAACAGGTCAAGGAATATCAAGAGCTTGCCTCGGCGATTCAAGCCTTGGTCAGCAAACAAGCCGACGTCGTCATTGTCGATATCTACGGCGCGTTCGATCCGCTCGATCAATCGAAAGGCAAGATCAAAGTGGTGGGCAGAACTTTTAGCGATGAGTTTTTGGGTTTTGCCTTTCGCAAAGGCGATAAGGAACTGAAAGATGCGTTTAACGCTGGCTTGAAAGCGGTGGTGCAAGACGGCACGTGGAGCAAGCTATGCGACAAGTGGTGGAAGGACATTGCGCCGAAACCGGATTGCACCGGCAAAACTCTGCCGCTGGGAAATTAAGCCAACACAAAAATTGACACTCTGAATCATCTTTGATATACTCTCGCCAAGTTTCGTCGCTGAAATGGGGGTGATTGCACAAGACAAATTTGATTGCGTGATTCAAACGGCATTATCAAATTGGCACATTTTCTCTGGGAGGAGAAAAAATGAAGCGCACTCTTTTATTTTCCGTTTTTGTTTTGATCACGCTCGTCGCCTTGGTTGCCTGCGCCACCACCACCGCTCCCTCGACTTCAAGCGGAGCTGACCTCAAAGGCAAAGAAGTCAAGGTCGCCGTCGAAAACGCTTACCCGCCTTTTAACTTTATCGATAAGAAGACGAACAAAGGCGCGGGTTGGGATTACGACGCGTGGACTGAAATTTGTAAACGCCTCAACTGCAAAGTCACATTTGTCGAAGCCGCGTGGGAAGGCATCTTTGAAGCCGCCGCCGCCGGCAAGTACGATGTCGTCGCCGATGGAATCACCATCACCGATGAACGAAAAAAGACGGTCGCCTTCTCCGATTCTTACCTGCGCTATGGTCAATCGATTCTCGTCCGCGCCGATGAAGCCAACGTCAAAGATCTCGATTCGCTGAAAAAAGCAACCGGCTTGGTGGGCACGCAACTTGGCACGACCAATGAAACCAAAGCCATCGAATTGGTCACCGAAAAACGCGTCAAGAGTTTTGACACCTTTGACGCCGCCGTCATTGCGCTCATGGCAAAAAGCGTGGACGCGGTCATCATCGATGAACCGGCGGCAATGGGCTTTATCGCCGCGAACAAAGGCAAACTGAAAATCGTGGGCGACCGCTTGACAAGCGAAGACCTGGGTTTCGTGTTCCAAAAAGGGAGCGCGTTGATCGACCCGGTGAATCAAGCACTTGCCGCAATGAAGAAAGACGGCACCCTCGACGCGCTTTACAAAAAGTGGTTCGTCGATTACGTTCCCGGGCAATAGAAAATTAATCGCGAATCTGTCAGGCGGGATTATTGCCTGACAGATTCGTATCCGCATCTATGTCACCGGAAGGAGTCGCCGCACCGACCGTCTCGCGTGGAAAGCTAGTGCCATTGCCGCGTTTTGAACGTGCGCCGTGGTGGGCACTGGCGTTGGCGTTGGGCTGGATTGTCATTTTCTACAGCATCCTCAACGTCAATTCGTACCGCGACACTTTTCTTTTCATCGCCGAAGGCATCCAGCTCACCATCCGCATCGCCATCAGCGCCTACCTCATCGCCGTCATATTGGGCTTGATCCTGGGACTCGGTCGCGTTTCCAAGAATCCAATTTTCTACAACGCCGCCACGTTATACGTCGAAGTCTTTCGCGGTCTCCCCATGTTGGTGATTGTTCTTTACGTTGCGTACGTTGTCATGCCCGGCTTGGAACGCCTCATCGTACAACTCTTTCCAGCATTTAGTCTAGAAGCCATCGATGATAGCGTGCGCGGGACAATCGGGCTGGGTTTAGGTTACGCCGCGTTTGAAGCCGAAGTCTTTCGCGCCGGCATTCAATCGATTGAACGTGGACAGATGGAAGCAGCGCGTTCGTTGGGGATGACATATCCGCAAGCAATGCGCTATGTCATTTTACCGCAAGCCGTTCGGCGAGTGTTGCCCCCTTTGGGCAACGACCTCATTGCAATTCTCAAAGACTCGTCTTTGGTTTCCGCCCTTGCGGTGCGCGAACTGACGCAAATGGCAAAATTGAATCGAGCACGCACATTCCTTTCGCTTGAATCATACAATACCGTTGCCTTTCTGTATTTAACGATGACGTTGTTGCTGTCGATGTTGGTCAAGTTCGTCGAACGCAGATTAAAAATCGAGTAACCCTGTGGATGCCTCGTCGCCCATCATTCAAATCGAGAATGTTCACAAGCATTTTGGCAAAGTGAATGCCTTGCGCGGCATCAGCACGACTGTCCGGCGCGGCGAAGTATTGGTGCTGATCGGACCCAGCGGCTCTGGCAAATCAACGTTGTTGCGATGCATTAATGGGTTGGAACATCCAGACACAGGACGGGTCATTGTCGATGGCATCGCGGTTGATCATTCATCACAACACATCAACGCTGTCCGCGCCGAAGTGGGCATGGTCTTTCAGCAATTCAACTTGTTTCCGCACCTGACCGTGTTGGACAACGTGATGCTGGCGCAACGCATCGTTCGCAAACGCGCGCCGGCAGAATCGGAGCGCGTGGCACGCGATCTTTTGAACAAAGTCGGCATTCCGGAAAAAGCCGATGCGTATCCAATGCAATTGTCCGGCGGACAGCAGCAACGTGTCGCGATTGCACGCGCACTGGCAATGAATCCCAAAATCATGCTGTTCGACGAACCAACCAGCGCGCTCGATCCGGAAATGATCAAGGAAGTTTTGGACACGATGCTGATGCTTGCCAAAGAAGGTATGACGATGGTCGTGGTTTCACACGAGATGGGTTTTGCGCGCGCCGCGGCGAATCGCATCGTGTTTATGGACGAAGGCAAAGTCGTCGAGGACACGACGCCGGACGAGTTGTTTACGAATCCGCGCGAACAACGCACGAAAATATTTCTGAGCCAGATTTTGCACTGATTCATTTTTGTCGGAGGAAGTATTCATGGCATTATTGGACGCCTCCCAAGTAACCAAGCGCTTTGGCGGTTTGACGGCGGTCGATAAAGTTGACCTCATCATCGAAAAAGGGATGATTGCCAGTTTGATCGGTCCCAACGGCGCCGGCAAGACGACGTTCTTCAATTGTGTTACCGGCTTTTATCGTCCCGAAGAAGGTCAAATCATTTTTGACGGGCAAGAGTTGGTCGGCTTGCGTCCGGACGTGATCACCGCAAGCGGCATTGCGCGCACATTCCAAAATATCCGCCTCTTCAACAATATGACCGCGCTGGAAAATGTGATGGTCGGTCAGCATCCCCGAATGAAAGCCGGGTTGTTCGGCGCGATTGTGCGCAATCGGTCAACGCTGGACGAAGAACGCAAGGTCAATAAACGCGGACGCGATTTGCTGGACTTTGTCGGTTTACGCGGACGCGAAAACGAAATGGCAAAGAACCTCGCCTACGGCGATCAGCGACGCTTGGAAATTGCGCGCGCACTCGCAACCGACCCCAAACTTTTATTGCTCGATGAGCCGACCGCCGGAATGAACCCGCAAGAAACCTCCGAAATGGTTGGCTTTATCCGCCGCTTGCGCGATGAACTTAAATTGACCATTCTCCTGATCGAACATCATATGAAAGTGGTGATGACGATTTCTGACCGGGTAACCGTGCTGGACTTTGGCGTCAAAATCGCCGAAGGCACGCCGGCGCATGTTCAGCAAAATCCACGCGTGCGCGAGGCATACCTTGGTAAAGAGTACGCGGCGCATACGACGGCATAATGAGGTGATTCACTATGGCGATGCTTCAAGTCAACGATATTCACAGTTACTATGGACACATTCACGCACTCAAGGGCATCAGTCTGACCGTCGATAAAGGCGAAATCGTCACATTGATTGGCGCTAATGGCGCCGGCAAAACGACGACGCTCAAAACGATTTCCGGCATTATGCATCCGCGACACGGCTCGATTACGCTCGATGGGGAAAACATTGAACACTTGCCGCCGCACGAAGTGGTGATGCGCGGCATTGGACAATCCCCGGAGGGGCGCAAAATTTTCGGCGCGTTGACCGTGCTGGAAAATCTGGAAATGGGCGCGTACGCGCGAAACGACAAACGCGCCATCGCTCAAGATATGGAATTTGTCTTCTCGCTCTTCCCCCGTCTCGCCGAACGCAAATATCAATTGGGCGGCACGCTTTCCGGCGGCGAGCAACAAATGCTGGCAATGGGACGCGCGATGATGACCAAACCCCGCGTCCTGATGCTTGACGAACCCTCGATGGGATTGGCGCCGGTCTTGGTCGAGTTGATCTTCGAGACGATTCAAAAACTCAATCAAGAGGGCACCACAATTCTGCTGATCGAACAGAACGCGGCAAAGGCACTTCAAGTCGCGCATCGCGGGTACGTGATCGAAACCGGAGAAATCGTGCTGAGCGATTCGGCGGCTAACTTGCGCGAGAACGAGCGCGTCCGCAAATCGTACCTGGGCGAAGTTTAGTGCGCGCCATCAACTTTTTGATCGAGGGATTGACACTAGGAAAGAACGTCATATAATCTTTTGGTATATACGAGTCTCAACGCTGAGACATTAAACTGAAGGGGGTGAGGCACGCTCAATCGATGCAAAGCGGATTGCCCAGCAGATTGTTCCAAGCAATTTGGTTTGGCGAACCAGCAAATAATCTGGAACACCTGCTATTCTTTGTACACAATCTAAGGAGGAGAAGTACAATGAAAATCAAGTTTTGGTTAGTCGTCGCCTTGGCGTTGACCGCCGTGTTTGTCTTGTCTGCCTGTGCTCCATCCGCACCGGCGCTGACCTGTACAGACAAACTTGGGTGTATCACGGTTGGACCGAACGAGCCCATCCACTTGGCGTACTCGATGGTTGTCTCCGGCTCGGATGCAACGTTGGGTACCGATACCAAGTACGGCGCTGAACTCGCCATCGATTCCAAGGGCGGCAAACTGCTAGGCCACGACATCAAATTCGACGGACAAGATGATCTCTGCTCCGCCGAAGGCGGTCAAACCGCCGCGACAAAGCTCGCCGCCGACAAGACGATTGTTGGCGTTATCGGCACGAACTGCTCGAGCGCGGCGCGCGCCGCTGGTCCCATCCTGTTGACCCAAGCCGGCTTGTCGATGATTTCACCCTCGAACACCGCGCCCGATCTGACCGATCCTGCCAAGCATCTCCCCGGCTACTTCCGCACGGCGCACAATGATAAGGTGCAAGGCGCGGTTGCCGCCGAGTTTGCATTCAAGCAGTTAAAAGTCACCAAAGCCGCCACAATTCATGACGGCTCGATCTACGCGCAAGGATTGGCGAACGTCTTCGCCGAAAACTTTAAGAAGCTCGGCGGCACGATCACCGCACAAGAAGCGGTCAACACGGGCGATAAGGACATGAAACCCGTTCTGACCCGCATTGCCGCTGGCAAACCCGACCTCGTTTACTATCCCATCTTCGTCGCCGAAGGCGGTTTCATCGCTTCGCAAATCCGCGACGTGCCCGGCATGGAAAAAACGCACATGATGGGCGCGGATGGTATCTTCTCGCCCGACTTTTTGAAGGCAGGTGGCAAGAATGTCGTCGGTATGTTCTGGTCCAGCCCGAACTTTGAAGCATTCGGTAGCGGCTACAAGGAAATGGTGGACAAGTACCTCAAGAAGTACAACGTCAAAGGCGTACTCGCACCGTTCCACGCGCACGCGTATGATGCCGCGTTGATGTACTTTGCCGCCATCGAAAAAGTGGCGCAAAAGGGTGCGGACGGCTCGTTGCTGATCGGCAAGCAAGCGTTGCGCGATGCTATCGCCGCGACGAAAGATTTCAAGGGCTTGACCGGCAACTTGACCTGCGACGCCAATGGTGACTGCGCGGATCCCAAGATCGCCATCTACCAAGCGACCGCTGATGATTTTGCTAAACTCACCATGCCGGTTAAACCCGTTTGGGCACCCGGCGGACCCGATTTCATGATGAAATAAACTCCCCGTGAGTTTGTTGTAAGACAGGATGAGCCGGCTCACCCCGGCTCATCCACTCTCGATGCCGGAGCGGAATATGCAAAGTCGCTTGAAAATAAATCTGGAAGATGTGTTCATGTATATGGTCGGCGGACTGATCGTCTTGCTGGTGGTGGTTGGCTCCATATCAACCTTAGTCGCCGGCAAATACGATGCGCGCCAGTGGTTTGACTTGATCGTTTTTGGCATTGCCTTGGGCGGTATTTACGCGCTGATCGCGCTGGGGTACACGCTTGTCTATGGTATTTTGCGTATGATCAACTTTGCGCACAGCGAAGTGTTTATGGCAGGACCCTTTACGGCGTATTTTTTAGCCGATGAATTGGGCAGATCCGGTTTTCTGGATGCCAATCCGGTCATCGGACTTGGCTCCGTTTTTCTGCTGGCGATGCTTGTCTCGGTCGTCACCGCCATCCTACTTGAGCGAATCGCATATCGCCCGCTTCGCTTTGCGCCGCGGCTGGTTCCGCTCATTACTGCCATCGGCGCATCATTCTTTCTGCAATATTTCTTCAAAGGTCTATACGGTCCCAACATCAAGGTCTATCCAGAAATCAAGGCGTTGACCAGTTATCTGCAACTGGGTGAATTTCGCGTGCAATATATTCAGATTCTCGTCATTGTCGCGGCGGGGTTGATGATGGCAGGTTTGAATGTCTTTATTCAGAACTCGCGCACGGGCAAAGCGATGCGCGCCGTCGCTGAAGATAAAGCGACCGCCGCGTTAATGGGCATCGATGTGGATCGCATTATCGTGATCACCTTTACGCTGGGCGGCGCGCTGGCTGGCGCGGCGGGCGTGCTGTACGCGCTGATGTTCAAGCAAGTGAATTTTATTATGGGCTTTATCCCGGGCATCAAAGCATTTACTGCCGCTGTGTTGGGTGGTATTGGCAACGTGCCCGGTGCGATGGTTGGCGGACTATTTCTCGGCGTAACCGAATCGCTGGGGCCCAGTCTGTTCCTGGACGGCTTGGGCATTGCCGCCCCGTACCAACTAAAAGATGCCATCGCTTTTACGTTGCTCGTTCTCGTGTTGATTTTTAGACCTTCCGGTATTCTTGGCGAAAAGCTTGCCGAGAAGAAGGCGTGAGGTGAATGAAATGACCATCGACGCCAACTCCAAAACGGATTTTGCGATACCTCTTAAATTTGGTCTGGTCGGTGGACTGGTTGCCGTCTCGATTGCCTTGCAAGGAATGATTCAGGCATTCAGCGTGCGCGACATTGTTACCGGTGTTCTATCGATGAGCCAGATGCTTTTGTTGGTCACGTTCTTTTCGACGGCTTATGTTTCCATCGCGAAAACCCATACATCATCCACCTCGACGAAATTTATTGTCGGGGGCTTGGCAGGTTTGGTTGCTTCTGCCCTGCTCGTCTTGCTAATGTGGCTGGGGAATTTTCTGCCGTTAGGCACAATGTTCGTAAACGTAACCGCTGAACTGAACAACCTGCTCACCTGGAAACAGGGACTAGCAATGGGCAGCGTGATCTTGCTTGTGCTCGGATTCGGCGCGGGCGTGGTAGCGGCGGGCATTGGAATGTTGCCCCAACTTTGGCGCAGTATCGTCATCAACACTTCGGTCGTCATCATCACAATGGGCGTTTTGAAAGACCTCATCTACGTTACCTTCTCCGATTGGCCCCTGGTCGGTTTGCTCATCCGATTCATCTATCTGGCAAACGGTTTGTCCGTCATCGGCGCAATTGTTGTCGCCGTCATCTGCGTAGCAGTCTTGTTCTTTTCCGCGACGCGCGGCGCGCAAGTTCAAGCCAGAATCGACCAACTGCCGCCCAACTCCAAACGCACCTTGCGCTTCGGCTCGATGGGGTTGGGAATTGTCATTCTGCTCGCACTCCCGTGGATGCTCGGCTTGTTCCTGAGCGAAGTGTTGGATAACGTCGGCTTGTTCTTGTTGATGGGCTTGGGGTTGAACATCGTCGTCGGATTTGCCGGCTTGCTCGATCTTGGCTACGTTGCGTTTTATGCGATTGGCGCGTACACCGTCGGCGTATTGACATCGCCGGAACTCAGCACGGGCGTCGTTTCGAGTTGGTGGATCGCGTTGCCCTTTGCAGTAATCGCCGCTACGCTCGCCGGCGTCACGCTCGGCGTGCCAGTTCTCAAAATGCGTGGCGATTATCTCGCCATCGTGACGTTGGGTTTCGGCGAAATCATTCGCATCCTCGCCATCTCCGATTTTCTCAAGCCCTGGCTCGGCGGCGCGCAAGGCATTCAGCGAATCGCCGTGCCGGATCTGCCCGGCTTGCCAATCAATTGGAATCCGCAAACGTACTATTATCTATTCCTTGCCGGTTGTCTGCTCGTGATCTTTGTCGCTAATCGCGTCAAGAATTCGCGGATGGGACGCGCGTGGATGGCGATGCGCGAAGATGAAGATGTCGCGCAAGCAATGGGTATCAACCTCGTTGCCACTAAACTCCTTGCCTTTGGAATGGGCGCATCGTTCGGCGGACTTGCCGGCGCAATCTTTGCTTCCAAACTCACCTCGGCGTACCCGCACAGTTTCAACTTTCTCGTTTCGATCAACGTCTTGTCGCTCATCATCATCGGCGGGATGGGAAGTATCCCCGGCGTGATCGTCGGCGCGCTGGCGTTAGTTGGCTTGCCGGAACTTCTCCGCGAGTTTGCCGAGTTCCGCTATCTCATCTATGGCGTCGTGTTAGTTGTGATGATGCTCGTGCGCCCCGAAGGTCTAATTCCGGAAGCCAGACGCGCGGAGGAATTGGAAGAATTCCGACACGCAGAGGAACCGCCGCCTGAAGAATTAGCGCCAGCATAAATGATCAGCGTTTCCGATTTAGGCGAAGCATAAAAGATGCTTCGCCTTTCGTATTCGCGGAAGGAGAAAAATGTCCGATTTCAAGTATGTGAGGGTCGACACTGCACCACCCGCCGTCATCATTACGATGAATCGCCCCGAACAACGCAACGCGTTATCCACCGGCTTGATGCGCGAGATGATCGATGCGCTGAACGAACAGCGCGCGCGCCCGGAATGTCGCGTGATTATTTTGCGCGGCGCGGGACCCGCGTTTTCGGCAGGACACGATCTGCGCGAATTGCATAATCGCACGCTCGAACAAGAGCGCGAAATTTTCAACACGTGCGTCGACTTGATGCAAACGATTCAACAGGTTCCGCAACCGGTCATTGCGTCCGTACACGGCATTGCGACCGCCGCCGGTTGTCAACTTGTTGCCACGTGCGATTTGGCAATTGCGTCGGAGAATGCAAAGTTTGCGACGCCCGGCGTCAAGATCGGTTTGTTCTGTTCGACGCCGCAAGTCGCGTTGAGCCGCAACATCGGACGCAAACGCGCGATGGAAATGCTTCTCACCGGCAAGATGATTGACGCGCACACTGCCGCCGAGTGGGGCTTGGTCAATCGCGTCGTGCCGCCGGAAAAACTCGATGAAGCAGTAATGGAACTGGCGCAGCAAATTGCGAGCGCAAGTCCACTGACCTTGCGTGTGGGTAAGCAATCGTTCTACCAACAAATCGACGCGGATCAAGTATCGGCATACAACTTGATGGTCGAAACGATGGCGACGAACGCGGTTACCTGCGACGCGCAAGAAGGCATCAACGCGTTCATCGAAAAACGGCAACCGGTCTGGCAAGGCAAATAAAAATGTTCAGCAAGTTTTTGCTTTTGCTAATTTTGGGTGCCGTTGCTTTGCTCACGGTTGCGTGCGCATCATCTTCCGTCGATGCAATTCCGACCGCGCCCAATATGGGAATCCTGAAACACGATAGTCCGACGCGTGTGATCGGCGATTGGTCGACAAAAATCGACGTGCCGCCATTTCCGTATTCGCGTCCGCTCCCGCCGCAAGAAAAATCGATCATCGATGGATTGTACACCCGGACGATCATCTCGGACGACGCACCGATTCCGTGTTTGCGTTGCGCCGGGTATCGCCTTGAAGGCGGCGAGTGGACATTGTATCTGAGTCTCGGCGTGTTCAAAGTTTTTCATCAAGCCACCGGGTTTGAGGCGGTCGGGTCGTTTTCAGTCGACGGCAATCACATTGCATTTTTCAACGATCCGTACTGCGAAGAAGATTTGAAAATGGTCGGTGATTACACTTGGCGGATGGAAAACAATTCTCTGATTCTGCACGTGGTCAACGATCCTTGTTCGATTGGGTTGCGCGCCAAGAATCTCACGCTCTCGCCCTGGCAAATCAAACGTGATCCGTGCCAGCCACCGAACATCGAAGCCGCGATTACCGATCATTGGAAAAAACCGCCCGAGTGTAAATAGTTCATTTTACGCGGTTGCATAATTTCACCGCCGAGAACGCTGAGCGCGCGGAGTAAAATTTTTTCTGCGCGTTCTCCGCGTGCGCGGCGGTAAATTCTGAAAATCGGAGGTTTCAATGCGTATTCTTTCGCGCGCTGATGTTCAAAAATCCCTGTCGATGAAAGACGCCATTGCCATCGTGCGCGATGCCTTTGCGCAACTCTCAACGCATCAAGCCACCGTGCCGGTGCGCGTGCCGATTCCGATTGCAAAACACGACGGCATCACATTGTTTATGCCGGCGCATTTGCACACGAGCGACGCACTCGCTGTGAAAATTGTTTCGGTGCACAATCAAAACCCGGCAAAAGGATTGCCGCTGATTCACGCGCTCGTCGTCGTCATCGATGCGGAAACCGGCAAACCGCTCGCCGCGATGGACGGCGGCTATCTCACTGCATTACGAACTGGCGCGGGGAGCGGCGTTGCGACCGATTTGCTCGCGCGGCGCGATCCAAGGGTCGCCGCGATTTTTGGCGCGGGCACGCAAGGGCGCACACAACTTTTTGCAATTTCGGCGGTGCGAAAAATTGAACGGGTGTGGGTGTTCGACGCGGTGAAAGAACAGGCAGAGAAATTTGTCAAAGAACTTGGCGCGACTTTTGATTTGCGGATCGCCTCGACCGCCAGTGAAGCCGTGCGCGACGCCGACATCATTTGCACTGCGACCACATCGACGCAACCGGTTTTCGATGGACGCGAATTAAAACCCGGCGTCCACATCAACGCGATTGGCGCGTACACGCCGACGATGCGTGAAATCGATGAAACGGCACTCAAGCGCGCAAGCAAAATCGTGATCGATCATCGCGCGAGTGCGCTCGCCGAAGCCGGCGATTTGTTGATCGCGATGCAAAACGGCGCAATTACTGAATCGAACATTTACGCGGAGATTGGGGAAATTGCGGCGGGGATAAAACGCGGACGCGAACGCGACGACGAAATTACTTTTTACAAGTCGGTTGGCAACGCGGTGCAAGATGCGTCCGTCGCCCGCGCGATTTACGACGCGGCGGTGAAAAATAATTTGGGTGTTGAGGTAGAATTATAGGGGCACGCCTTGTGCGTGCCCGCAAAAAATTGGGCGACCACGAGGGTCGCCCCTACGAATTTTTACACCACATTCGCTTCGTGAATCAAACGACCCTCGGCAAACCGTTCGAGGTCGAGCATCGAAATGTCAATCGTTTTCGCCGCGCCGTCGAGAATCAATTCGCTCATCACTTTACCAGTCGCCGGCGAATGTTGAAAGCCATGTCCGGAAAATCCGGCGGCGATGTAAAATCCCGGCAACGCGCGCGCCTGCGCCAGAATCGGATGCGCGTCGGGCGTAACTTCGTACAGCCCGGCAATCTGGCTTGCCACGCGCGCGTTTTCGATCAACGGCAAGCGATACATCGCGCGCTCGAGCATCTTGAGATGAAATTCCTCGTCGATGGCGTACGTGTCGCCCGGCTTTTCGTCCGGGTTCGACATCCCCACGAGCAAGCCCGCGCCTTCGGGATGAAAGTATAACGACGTCGCAAACTCGATTGTCATCGGATGATTGCGCGGAATTTGCGGCAAGGCGTCGGTCGTGAAAAATTGCCGGCGCAACGGAACAATCGGAATATCGAGTCCAACCATCGCGCCGATTTCTGCCGCCCACGGTCCTGCGCAATTCACAACGACGCGCGTTGCAATCTCGCCGCGATTCGTCACCACGCCGGCAACGCGCCCGCTATCGATTTTTATTCCAGTCACCGTCGTTTCGGTTTCGATTTGCGCACCACGTTGTCGCGCCGCTTTCGCAAATCCTTGTGTGATGCTGTTGGGATCGGCGAGACCGTCGCGCGGGCAGAACGTGCCGCCGATCACGTCATCGAGATTGACCAGCGGCACAAGTTGCGCAATTTCGTTCGGCGATAAAAAGCGCGCGTCATTCACGCCCAATCGATTTTGCAACGCGACGTTTGCTTTGAACACTTCGACCTCGCGTGGCGTCGTCAGCAAAAAGAGATAGCCAATCGGTTGATAACCGGCGGCGATGCCAAAGCGTTCTTCGAAATGCGCGATCACGTCGAGCGAGAAGATCGAGAGGCGAATGTTGACCTCGGTGGAGAATTGATAACGCACACCGCCGGCGTTGCGCCCGGTCGAACCCATCGCCAAAAATTTTTCGCGTTCGAGCAGGACGACGCGCGCGCCGCGTTCCGCGAGATAGTACGCGGTCGCCGCGCCCATACAACCGCCGCCCACAATTACAATATCTGCCGTCTTAGATAACATTAGTTTTACCTCGTTATCTCACGCAAAGGCGCAAAGAACGCCAAGTATACGAATAATTATCTTTGCGTCTTTGCGAGAGATTGTTTATCCTGCCTGCAACCCTTTCAACAATTTATCAAATGCCTTGTCGTATTTTGCCGCGTCCTTGTCCCAGCCACTGAAATCGCCGACGACTTTGCGAACGACATCCGCTTTACGTTCGTGTTCCCATTTTTCAAAAATGTAATCATCAATCCGAATCGGGAACAGGATGTTCTTGCCTTCCTTGTCTTCGCGGCTCAGCGCGCGCTCGATCTCGCGGTTAACGGGACCACTTTGCAATGAATTCTCCGAACACACAACGATGAGTTTGTCGTACACTTTGATACTGCGATCAATCTCGCCCCAGACAGTCTCGCCCCATTTGGCATCTTCTGGAAAATACCAGACGCGCACGCCTTTGGCTTGTAGGTCAGCGTAGAGCCGTTCACAAAAACGTTTGTCCTTCGCGCTGTGACTGACGAAACAAGAATAGAATTCAAATACTTTGCCTCTCAACGAACGCGCATAGGCAATCATATCTTCTGGAACGCCACAGCCACGAAGAAAAACTTCGGGGGTGTTACCTTTCGAACGATAAAGAGTGTCAATACCAAGAGTTGAAGGACCAAGGTGCAACACTGCATCAAGCCCTTTCACTTCGCTAAGGTCAACATTTCCGAAAATCGTCCCCTGGAGTATGGCTCCGGTAAGATCGGCACTCAGGAGAATTGCATTGATAAGATTTGTTCCACCAAGGTTCGCGCCACGCAGGTCGGCTGCTTCAAGATTGGTGCTCACAAGGGTTGCATCTGCGAGGTTAGTTTCGCGAAGATCAGTACTAGTGCATGTTTAACAAAGCATTTGTGAATAGAGTCAATGGATGGTATTCTGTGGCACATGAAGCCACTCTTTGTCCGCCCATTGAATTTGGAAGAGCGCGCGATACTTGAAAATGGCTTGCGTTCACCAGA
>DAOTXS010000007.1:0-9245 GCA_034435055.1 Anaerolineae bacterium
ACGTATTTCTTGTCGCCCCAGATCAAACGATTGCGCCATTCGGGGTCGCGTCCCGCGCTAAAGAGATCGAGCGCGCGCTGCCGCGCTTGCGCGGACTCGTTCACCGTCTCGACGGTTTGAAACGGCAGCGCGACGCGGAGGGGCGCAACGCGCTTGCCGTCTTGATCGTACTTGCCGTCCCAGATGAGTTCGGTCATAAACACTCCTTGCGCATAATCAATGATCGCTCCGCCATAAATGGCGGGCGATATTTTCACCCCTTGTGTTTTTTCAACTCCTCGCGCAACGCCTCCACCGCGTGTCGCGCGGCGGTCTCCGGATTCCGCACCCAATGCGCTGGGTTAATGCTGGTGGTACCCGCCGGCATCTGCAGCTTGAGCGCATTCACATATTCGATACTCGCAAACGAAATCTCGATCGTGTTGCCGCTCGCTAACGACATTGAGAACGTGGGCGCTCTGACGGTCTGCGTTTGCAACCAAGGCATATTCACCTGTCGATACTCATCGCGTACGCTCAAGGAGACCACGTCCTTGTAATACATTTCGGACTTGTGTTCGCCGTAAATCTTGCCGGTGATGAAATCGAAAAAGCACCCATAGTTCGCCAATCGACTTTCCCCCAACACGATAAACTCGACCGAATAGACGCCGTAGAAATCTTCGAACTGATCATCGGGCAGGAAGGCAAAGCGCGCGGCGTGCAAATGCTTACCCAAATCGATTTGCTGTTTATCAAGAAATGGACGCGGAATCAGATCGCGACTTTGCAATTGCGCGGGACCCAAAATGCACAATGGATTGGCGATATGCGCCGGTTTCACTTTGCTGGCATCAATCCCCGTTTGTTGAATGGCATGCCCACTCAGCCATTCGATATCTTCTTGTAACCAGCGGTGCATTTGCGGATCGTCGGGCGGCGCCGGAATTTTCCGCCGCAACATCTCGACGAACTTGGTGAGTCGATCGACTGCTCGAACGTACTCTCGGTTGATGCGACTGCGTGTGCGCCAAAACAAAAATCCAACGGTGAACAAAATGCCCACGCCCAACGCGATGACAAAAGGACCGACAGATTGAAGGTACCACTCGCGTTCCCGCTGGAACAATTGCATAATCACGCCGCCGCCCATAATCGGCAAGAACGCCAGCCACATCATTCTCAATGCGCGCGCATTGTTCGCAGCGTGATCCTGCTGGCGTTGCACCGCGCGCAAGCCCATCTCCCGTTGTTGCGGTTTACCTACATCGTCGCGATTCAATCGAAAAAAATAATCCCAGATTTGAATGCGCTTGGCGTGTTTGGGATTTTCGTCCGCCATCCGCACCAGTTCATCTCGATCACGGCGCGATGGCATGTACGGTATTTCGGTCAGATAATCCCACAAGTCGCGTGAATAATCCGGCATTTTACAAATCCCTATTAGACTGGAAGCAGAAAAATAAATCTCACCGCGAAGACGCCAAGAACACCAAGTTTTCTCATAAAACTCCAATCAGCGCAATATTTTTTCTTTGTGTTCTTCGAGTCTTTGCGGTTAATGGCATTTGGCATCGTATCTATATCAAGACGCTTGTTCCGCGTTTCAAGAACTCGCCCTGCCCGCGTCTGCCGAGGAATCGATCGTTCTCGAAAATCACGCGTCCGCGCGCGAGCACGAGCGCCGGCGAGCCATCGATAATTGTGCCTTCGTACGGATTATAATCGACGCGCATAAATTGGGTTGCCGCGCTGATCGTGTACTGGCGGTGCGGATGCCACAACACAATGTCCGCATCGCTTCCGACTGCAAGCGTTCCCTTGCGCGGAAACAAACCAAAGAGTTTTGCCGGCGCGGTGCTGGTGATTTGCACAAATCGATTCATGCTCCAGCCGCGTTGCACCACGCCGCCTTGATACGCAATGTGCATTCGATTCTCGACGCCCGGCACGCCGTTAGGAATCTGGGTGAAATTTCCTTGCCCCATCGCTTTTTGCTTCAGCGTGAACGGACAATGATCGGTGGCGATGGCTTGCAACGTGTCATCGCCGAGCGCGCGCCACAAGGGTTCTTGATTCGCGCGTTCGCGGATCGGCGGCGAGCAAACATATTTCGCGCCGTCAAAACTTTCGTCGGCGTACTGTTCGGACGCGAGGGCGAGATATTGCGGACACGTTTCGCCAAAAGCCGGGACGCCGCGCGCGCGCGCCGCGCGAATTTCTTCCATCGCAAAACGCGACGAGACGTGGACAATGTACACGGGGACACCGGCAAGTTCCGCCAGCGCGATGCAACGATGCGTCGCTTCGGCTTCCGTCGCGTGCGGTCGCGCGAGGGGATGATAGTTTGGCGTCGTTTTACCTTCCGCTAAAAATTTTTGAATGTGATAATCGATGACACTGCCGTTTTCCGCGTGCATCATAATCAAGCCGCCGTTTTCGCCGGCGCGCACCATCGCCTTGAAAATCGTACCGTCGTCCAGTTGCAAACGTTCCGGGTACGCGGTGAACAATTTGAACGACGTAATCCCCTCCCGCACAAGGGCATCCATCTCCGGCAAAAAATCGTCCGGCAGATTGGCGATAATCATATGCACGGAATAATCGATGACTGATTTTTCGGCTTGCGCGTGCCAACGGTCAAGCGCGGCGCGCATCGTGCCGGTGCGCTGTTGAGTTGCAAAATCGATGATGGTCGTAGTGCCGCCGTGCGCCGCCGCGATGGTGCCGGTCTCAAAGTCATCGGACGAGACGGCGCGCCCAACATCGAGTTCCATATGCGTGTGGACATCAATGCCGCCAGGAATCACATAGACGCCGCGCGCGTCGATCACGCGGTCGGCGGGCATTGCCAAATCCTTGCCCATGTGTTTGATCTTGTCGTCCTCGATAAAAATGTCGGCGACGTAATCATCGGTCGCCGTGATGATGCGACTGTGTTTGATTATTGTGGATGCCATACAACTCCCAGCATAAAACGCAAAGACGCAAAGAACACAAAGAATGATAACAAAACGCGATCTAGTTTTCTGCTTTTGTAACCGGGTGTGTTGACCATACGCTTGATACCATTTTTCATCAGGAGGACTTTCCAATTCAACAGAAAACCCAGATTCAATCCGCGCATCCTCAGATAAGTTAGCAGGATAGCTTGATGAAGCGGCGTGAGCTGATCGGCAATCTTGTTCTCGATGATGATTGAATCTTCGACTAACATATCGATTCGATAGCCCACGTCAAAAGTTTGCCCGTCATAGATAATCGGGGCGTCAACCTCACATTCAACTTTCAAACCGCGTTTCCGCAATTCATAAGCCAGACATTTTTGGTACGCCGATTCCAACAATCCAGGTCCCAAAGCGCGATGCACGGTGATGGCAGAATCCACAATCGTTTTGGCAACCGCTTCGATATCCATCCTCTCCCCCCCATGAAAATATTAATCTTGGCGTTCTTTGCGTCTTCGCGGTTTATGGCTTTTTTTAGATTCCTGGTGACACCTCGCGCGCAAATCGTTCCATCTGCGCCAGCATCGTTGCGGGGTCTTTCATCGGAAAGACGAGTACGGCATATTCCAAGCCGGCTTGCGCGTACTCGCGCAGAGTCGCACGCACTTCATCGTCCGTTCCCGCCACACGGCGGCGCGGTTTACCGTGGTACTCGTACATCGGCGGCGTTGCCGGATTCAAATCGATGTTGAGCCGCGCCGAGATGGTAATTTTTCGATCCGCTGTGTTCAGTTCGTTGATGCGTTGAACGCCGGCGGCAATCTGCGCCGGCAATGCGCCGGTCGAATGCCAACCATCGCCCAGTTTCGCCGCGCGTTCCCAAGACGGCGCTTCGTTTCCGCCAATCCAAACCGGCAAGCGGTCGCGTTGCGCCGGCAACGGCGCGAAAACGGCGTGATCGAGTTGCGTGTACTTGCCGTGAAACGTTGCATCCTCATTCGCCCACAGCGTGCGCAACAACGTAATCGCTTCGTCCAAACGTTTGCCGCGATTCTTGAAATTGGCATCGAGATTGCCATACTCGATTTCATTCCAACCGACACCGACTCCCAGGATCATTCGCCCGCCCGACGCCGCGTCAATCGTCGCGATTTGTTTGGCGGCAAGCACCGGGTTGCGTTGCGGCAGCACCAGCACCGACGTGCCCAGTTTCACGCGCCGCGTCATCGCGGCAACGAGCGCGAGCGTTGTCAACGCTTCAAAGATATTTCCGTACGGCTCGCTGTCGCGTTGGGGGACGATGACGTGATCGGTAGTCCAGACCGAATCGTAACCCAACTCTTCCGCCGCAAGCGCAACACGCCGCACATCCTCCCAGGTTTTATTTTTGCCAAAGTTCGGCAAGCCGATACCAAATTTCATCGATTCTCCTTCACCAAACGATTGATGCGCTCCGGTGCGCCGAGCACCGCAAGCGTGTGATTCGCCGCCAAACGCCGATTTCCCCCAGGATGAAAATCGCGCTCGCCAGCGTTGCCCAACAAAACCACACTGACATCGTAATTCTGTTCGATCTCGCTTACGGTCAGATTCACCAATGGCGATTTGGGCGAAACGTTGAGGCGCGCGAGAATGAGTGCTTGACCATCGACCGTAATCGGTTGCGAAATGTCGATGCCGATGGCTTCGGCGGCGAAGATGGGTGCTGCCATCCCCGTCGCGCTGACGGCGTGAAAGCCGAATTGATTTTCGAGCGCGTGCGCAAAATCGTCATCGAAAATCCGAATCACGACGCGCAGGTTGGGGTTCATGCTGCGCGCCTTGACGGAAATTTGCATATTCAAGTTGTCGTTCTGTGTGCAAAGCACCAGCGTCCGCGCGCGACGAATCCCGGCGGCATCGAGGATGGCTTCGCGCGTCGCATCGCCTTCTAGAATCGGCACGTCGAATCGACGCAGATTAGCCACCAAATCATCGCGCGGTTCCTGTTCGATCACCACGACATCCTGATTCAGTTGATTCAACTGGCTCACCACGCGAAAACCCAAATGCCCCAACCCCACCAGCACGATATGATTGCTCATCGTCGATGCAACTGCCATTTGCCACTCCTTACTGCGCGCACGTCGATTGAACAACAATACGCCGAAATCTGCCAGCCCTTGCGCCAAGATGCCCAAGCCCAACACCGGCATAACGAAGAAAAAAATCTGCAGATACCACGTACGCGGAAACGCGCCGCCGGTTTGGAAAAAGATCATCGTCATCACGTCGTACACCGCTTCCACCGGCGTGGCGACCGGTTCGCCGGCGCGGCGCGCGAGTTCGTCGTACAACAATCCGCCGCCGATGATGAGCAACAGCAGAAGCATCAACGGCAAGCGGAAATCGCGCAACAGTAGTAACGTATCCCGCCAGCCAGCGCGAATTTGGCGGAGATAAGCGCGCGAATGTTTCATCGCTGGGGTTACACCGGGAAATCGAAAAACGCAATCGCCAAATTCGATTTGCCGTCGTGCGCGATGAACGCGGCGATCCGCACGGTCACCAACCGCGTGTCAATAAATCGTGAAGGAGAGAAAAAATCGCGCCGACTCAGAGTTTTCGCTTTCATAATTTCGATGACTTGGATTTGGGTTTTTCCGAGCGCGTTTTAACAATGATGCCGATAATCGTTCCAATGAGACCGATCAATGCGACGAGCAACGGGCCGGCGTTGTCGGCAATCGAATCCATAATGCGTGAAAGGAGTGAGGGCTGGACTTGGGTCACAGCGATGGTGAACACGAGATTCTTTAACACGTCGGTCGAGATTTCCGATTCGACGCCACTGACGATTGCCGGGATCGAGAGTTCAAGCGACAAGTCGTGTTTGCCCGGCGTCGTGGGGCTGACCAGCCAATCCCAGATCACTTCTTTTTTCGGATCGACGGTGCGGCGTTGCGCGCCGGTCGGTTTCACATCGAATTTCAACGCGCGCAATTCCGCAATCATCAGCGGGTACAAATCCACATTGCCGCCGAATTTGTAAACGAAACTCGGCAAGTCCGGTGTTTTGGCTGGCGCGGCGACTACCGGTGTGAGCGCCGCCAACTGGGTGGCAGGCGCAAGTTTCAAACGGACGGTACGCGTTTCGCCGATGTTCATCGTTTCCGGAAACGCCAGATCGATTTGTCCCAGTCCCAAATTTTCCGCCGCCGTCACTTTTGCCGTTGTGCGAATGTTCCCGTCTGATTGCTTTTGCGATTGCGTATCTTGAAATGAAATTGCCGGCGCCGCCGGCGCGGCGGGCGAACGCGGAATCGATGACGTGGCAGACGCCGGCGGCTTGGTCGTTGGCGCGATAGTCGGCTCCGGCGTTGCCGTGGCGCAACCCATCAGAAAAATAGCAAAAAGAAGAATTACCCAAAATTTTTTCATCTCATCTCCTTTCACTGCAACACGATCAAATCTTTGATTTGCTCGAACAGCGCGTCGCCGATGCCGCGCACCTTTTTCAAATCTTCGAGCTTTTTGAAATCGCCGTTCTGCGTCCGGTAATCGATGATGCGTTGACCGATGGACGCGCCGATGCCGGGAAGCGTGTCCAGTTCAGCGAGCGTCGCCGTGTTGATATTGATCTTGCCGGTTGGCGCTTGGAATGTCGTCGATTGCGTCGCTCCACTTTTCGTTGAGGGGGTCGGCGCGGCAACAACTTCCCCTTGTAATGGGACGTAAATTTGTTCGCCGTCGTTCAATCGGCGCGCGAGATTGAGATTACGCGTGTCGGCGTTTGTCAACACATCGCCGGCAAGCGCAAGTGCATCTTGCACGCGACTCCCCACCGCAAGTTGGTACACGCCCGGCTTGTTCACCGCGCCGCGCACATCGACGAGGATGGAAGCAAGCGTCGCGGTTGGTCGCGGCGTGGCAGTCGTAATCGTAAGCGTGGAAGGTTCGGGGCGACGCAAAAAGAAAATCGTCCCGGCGAGGACAATCCCAAAGAGGAACACCATTGCGAGGTACGGACGATAACGCATCAGCGTTTCGTTCATTCGACATCTCCTCAGATGCGGAATGATCGTGCTGAAACGATTATACCACAAAAGCGGGGGGCTTGACGAATGGTTGCGGAACGACTATAAAGATGTTCGTTTATCAAGGGGGCAGACTTGGATTTTGATTGTCCTTCGTGCGGCGCGACGCTCAAACCGCAAGGCAACGCGGCGCAAATCAAATGCGATTACTGCGGCAGTTCGGTCATCGTGCCGGAAAATCTGCGCGACTCGACGATCGTCGTTTCGCCGGCTGCGGCACGCTGGGGCAAGTACGCCGTCTGGGGATTTATCGCGTTTATCGTGTTGACGTTCGTTCTGCCATTCGCTTGCTCGATTTGTGCGACCTTAGCCGGTTTGGTGGGCGCGTTCGTGCCGATCTTTGTCAAGTAATTCGCGCCGCGTGAAATAACAACACCGTCGTCGCCATTGCCGCGTTCAACGATTCCGCGCCACCGCGCATCGGGATGCGTACCCGGGCGGTGGCGATTTTTTTTGCATCATCGCTCGCGCCATCCGCTTCCCCACCGATGATGAGCGCGAGCGGGCGCGACCAATCTACCGACGCATAATCGAATTCACCGCGCGCGTCCGCGAGGTAAACGCGCGAGATGTGCTGAATTGCCTCTTCGATCATTTGCCACGACGCGTTGCGCAACGGCACGGCAAAATGTGCGCCCATCGCCGCACGCACCACTTTGTCGTTGTACGGGTCGGCGGTGCCGTGCGCAAAGAACACCGCATTGACGCCGGCGGCGCGCGCGGAACGCAAAATCGTGCCGACGTTGCCGGGATCGCGGACAAAATCGAGAATCAAAACGAATTGCGGTTGCGCCGGCATCCGCAGTTCGATGAAGGGCACGACGGCGACGATACCTTGCGGCGTTTCGGTGTTCGAGATTTCTTGCATCACCGTGTCGCTTACGGCAAAAACTTCTGGCGTCGCCGCGCGCAAGCGCTCCAACAATTTTCGCGCGCGTGCATCAGCATCGATGGTCGGCGAGTGCAAAACGAGTGACGGCGTGACACGCGCGTCGATTGCCTCTTCGATCAGCCGCACCCCTTCGATCACGAATTGCCGCGCGGCGTAACGTTCTTTTTTCCGCGCGAGCGCGCGGACGAGTTTGACTTTGGGGTTGGAGGGGCTGGTTATCATGTTTCACTTTGTGTCATTGCGAGGGCGGTTTTTGCCCGAAGCAATCCCCAATTCGCAAGTTGGGGATTACTTCGCTTCGCTCGCAATGACATTTGATTTTTCCAACGCGTACTCGCTCGCTTGTTCCAACGCCATCGCGCATCCTTCTACCCGCGCTTGATCGAACGCCGCGTCGCCTAACTGCGCGCGCATCGCGTTCACTTCATCTTCAAACGCGCGGCGATCTTTTTCGTTCAACATTTCCTGCAACGATTCAGCCGCGCCCAGCAATCGTGCGGCATGTTCGTAGCGTTGTTCCGTTGCCGCCACCTGGCTGAATGCCCGGAGACATTCGAGGATGCCGCGCGTGTTACCCATCTCGCGGCGAAGTGCAAGGGCTTGCTCGTAGAACGTTTTCGCTTGATGACAATCCTGGCGCCGGAACGCGATGAGCCCCAGACAGAAAAGATCATCCGCCATGCCATTCTTGTCGCCCAGTTCGCGGCGAACTTGCAGACTCTCGGTGAAAAGCGCAGCGGCGTGATCGTCGTCCCCTTGCGTGAGCGCAAGATCGCCCCAGTATCTCAGCGCATTCCCGATAAAAAACCGGTTGCCAGATCGGCGCGCGTAATCGAGCGCGGACGCATACAGCGCGGCGGCGCGCGCCAGATCGCCCTGGCGATGGAGAAACATACCGTGCCCGATGTAAATTTCCGCCGAGAGCCAATCGGTGTTTAGTTCTTGGGCGAGCGCGTGCGCTTCTTCAAACAACGCATTGGCTCTTACCGGGTCACACAGCGCGAATCCTGCCGCTGCGCTTGCCGCGAAGGCGATGCCCTCTTTGTCCCCAAATTGTCGGTATAGCGCGAGACTCGCTTCAAACAACTCCGCGCTTTTCGCCGGTTTGCCCATAAAAAATTCCAACCCGCCCAATCCCACGAGCACGCCAGTCCTTGCATATACGATGATGGGATTCTCCAGAGAGCGTTCAAACCAGGCATGCGCCTCATTCCAATAACCGCGGTTGATCCAGAACCACGCCAGCGCTCGGGCAAGGCGCAATGATCTTTCCGCACTATCCTGATCTGTTTGCGCGAGCGACCACGTCAGCGCGGCGCGGAAATTTTCCATATCGCGCTCGAGCCGCTC
>DAOTXS010000008.1:0-91425 GCA_034435055.1 Anaerolineae bacterium
GCGGGGTCGTCCGCGTCCTCGCTTGCGTTTCGGCAGTAGCGGTGCAAGCACTGCCCATTGGTCATCGGTTAGTTCATGGCGACTCATACCCCCATTTTAGGCAATTTCTCGATTTTTGAAATAGGCTCTAATCTAACCACAGAGAGCACAGAGAATAAAATATTTCTCTCTGTGTTCCCTGTGACCTCTGTGGTGAAAAAGAAATATTGCATCGTTAAACTATTTCTCCAACACCTGCACGCGCGCGTTGTAAATATTCATCAGCAACGACGTAAACAAACTGATCGACAAGTACGACGCCATAATCAGCATAATCACCGGCACCGGTTGCCCGGTTTGATTTGCAATCGTCGCGCCCACGTTGAACAAATCCGGATAACCGATGGCAATCGCCAAACTTGAATTTTTTGCCAGATTGAGATACTGGCTCGTCAGCGGCGGCACGATCACGCGCATCGCTTGCGGAAAAATGATCAGGTACAACACCTGCGCTTCGCTCAATCCCACCGCGCGCGCGGCTTCCAATTGTCCGCGCCGCACCGCCTGCAATCCGCCGCGCACCACCTCGGCGATGAACGCGGCAGTGTAAACCACCAACCCGGTGAGAAGCGCGCTGTACTCTGGTGAAAGCGCGAGCCCGCCGGTAAAATTGAATCGACCGCGCTCCGGAAATTCAAACGCAATTGGTCCCGGCGAAAGCAACAGCAAACCGATCAGCGGAAACGCCACAAACC
Source organism: Anaerolineae bacterium (assembly GCA_034435055.1). GTDB lineage: Bacteria > Chloroflexota > Anaerolineae > UBA4142 > UBA4142 > DAOTXS01. Next base: position 735 of record DAOTXS010000008.1, read on the forward strand.
ACGCCATCGGCGCGACGAGGGGATAAAACGTGTAACGATAACTTGCGTGGCGCGAGAAGAAAATCCACAAACCAATTGCGCCCACAATCGCGATGAGAATGAAACTCAGCCACGCATCGAACGTGGGCGAGGGAATCGGTTTGGGCAGAAAAACGCCGCGCTGGTTCGCATAAATCGCTCCAAAGAATTCGAGCGTGTCGCGCACCGGCGGCAGTTTGACGAAAATGCCAAAATAGATAAAGACGAGTTGCACGAGGAGAGGTGTGTTGCGAATAATTTCGATGTACGCTGCGGCGATACGATTGACAAGCCAGTTTGTCGATAAACGCGCGACGCCGGCAATCACGCCGAGAATCGTCGCCAGAATAATTCCGATGACGCTGACGGAAAGCGTGTTGAGCACGCCAACGATAAACGCGCGCCCGTACGTATCCGACGGCTTGTACTCGATCAACGTCTCGCCGATTTCAAAGCCGGACTCGCGCTCTAGAAAATCAAAGCCGGCAACCAGCCCGCGTTGGCGCATCGCCGAGGAAAGGTTCGAGTAGAAAAAGCCGGCGGCAAGCACGAGGACGATCACAAAAACAATTTGACTGAAAACCGTGAGAACGCGGACATCGCGCCAGAAAGGAACAGCGGTGTGGTATTGTTCGGTCATTGCCACTCCAAGACAAAATAAACCCCCTCCCTAACCCTCCCCCTGTCAGGGGGAGGGAAGGGTGGGGGTAAAACGCTTTACCGGTACGGCGGCGCGTACAACAATCCGCCTTGCGTCCACACTTTGTTCAAGCCGCGTGGAATGTTCAATGGTGTACTCGGACCAAGGTTGCGATCATAAATCTCGCCATAGTTGCCAACGGCTTTGATCACCTTCTGCACCCAGTCGGCTGTCAACCCCAGTCCTTTGCCCAACGCCTCGTCGGTCAGCAAGCGTTTGATGTCCGGGTTTGTACTCTTCGCCATCTCATCCACGTTCTTCGACGTGACTCCAAACTCTTCGGCTTGAATCACCGCATAGACCGTCCACTTGACAACGTTGAACCATTGATCGTCGCCGAGCGGAACCGCGGGTCCCAACGGCTCTTTCGATAACGTTACGTCCATAATCTCGTGATCGCCCGGCGTCTTCATCACCGCGCGCCGCGATGCCAACTGCGATTTGTCGCTCGTTACCGCATCGCAACGCCCTTGCTCATACGCCGCATACGTCGGATCGATGTCCGCGAACACGACCGGCTTGAAATCGACGCCCGCCGCACGCATTTGGTCGGTCAAGTTCAGTTCGGTCGTCGTGCCGCTTTGTACGCAGATCGTCGCGCCTTTCAGATCGGCGAGTTTCTTCGCGCCGATTTTTTTCGTGACCATGATCCCTTGCCCGTCGTAGAACGTCGTGGGCGCAAAGAGTCCCCAGGTCGTGTCGCGGCTCGATGTCCACGTGGTGTTACGAATCAAGACATCGATTTCGCCGGTCTGGAGTGCGGGACCGCGTTGACCGGTGTTGAGCGGGCGGAATTCGACGGCTTTGGCATCGCCAAGCACCGCAGCGGCAAGCGCGCGGCACATATCCGCATCAAAGCCGGAGAATTGGCCGGTGGTTTTGTCGAGTGCGCTGAAACCGGGAAGTGCGTCGTTCACGCCGCAAATCAACTTGCCGCGACTCTTGATGGTCGCCAACCGATTGCCGGTGGTGGGTTTGGTTGCGACGGTTGGAGCCGCAGTTGGCGCGACCGTAGGCGGCTTGGTTGCGGCAACAGTCGGCGCGGTGGTTGGTGGTACCGCCGTCGGTGCAACACTCGACGCACTGGACGATACTGGTGCCTTGGTCGGGGGTGCGGCAGTCGGCGCAGGGGTTGGTGCCGGTGCGCACGCCGCAAGTGCCACCACAGAAATTATCGTGAGAACGAAAACTAGTTTCTTCATCTCCTCTCCTCCTTTTATCGGTACGGTGGCGCGTACAACAATCCGCCCTTTGTCCACGGCGAGTTCAAGCCACGCGGAATGTTCATCGGCGTGCCCGGTCCCAGATTACGTTCGTAAATCTCACCGTAATTGCCAACGGCTTTGACGACTTTTTGCACCCAATCTGCCGAAAGCCCAAGACCTTTCGCAATTGCTTCATCCGTCAGCAGTCGCTTGATGTCCGGGTTTGTACTCTTCGCCATCTCATCCACGTTCTTTGACGTGACTCCAAACTCTTCGGCTTGGAATGTGGCGAACACCGTCCATTTGACAACATTAAACCACTGGTTGTCGCCGAGCGGAACCGCGGGTCCCAACGGCTCTTTCGATAACGTTACGTCCATAATCTCGTGATCACCCGGCGTCTTCATCACCGCGCGCCGCGATGCCAACTGCGATTTGTCGCTCGTCACCGCATCGCAACGCCCTTGCTCATACGCCGCATACGTCGGATCGATGTCCGCGAACACGACCGGCTTGAAATCGACGCCCGCCGCACGCATTTGGTCGGTCAAGTTCAATTCGGTCGTCGTGCCGCTTTGCACGCAGATCGTCGCGCCTTTCAGATCGGCGAGTTTCTTCGCGCCGATTTTTTTCGTGACCATGATCCCTTGCCCGTCGTAGAACGTCGTGGGCGCAAAGAGTCCCCAGGTCGTGTCGCGGCTGACCGTCCACGTGGTGTTACGAATCAAGACATCGATTTCGCCGGTCTGGAGTGCGGGACCGCGTTGACCGGTGTTGAGCGGGCGGAATTCGACCGCTTTCGCATCACCGAGTACCGCGGCGGCAACAGCTCGACAAAAATCGGCGTCAAAGCCGGAGAATTGGCCGGTGGCTTTGTCGAGTGCGCTGAAACCGGGGAGTGCGTCATTCACGCCGCAAATCAACTTGCCGCGACTCTTGACGAGCGCAAGACGGGCGCTGGCAGCTTGCTCAGGGGGTGTGTCATACGAAACTGTGATCGAGGTCGTCGGTGGCATCGGCGCAAAAGCCACAGCGACGAGGACAAACATGGCTAACAGAATCAGCCAGAGTTTCTTCATTTCTGCTCCTCCTTCAAAATTGAACGAACTCGGTCAAAAAAGAGAAACGGCGTCTATCTACCCTATCACCTCCTCTCGCCTGAGGAAATTGCTGTGGAGATTTTATCACGAGTGAGAGCGAAACGCAAGAATGTCAAAAATGGAAACGCATTCTCTTGGCTACCAATTCTCCAGCTCCCGCACGCAAATCTCAATCGATTTTTTCAACACCGCTTCGCCGACCTCGCGCGTCGCATTCCCCGGATCGCGTCCCATAATTCCATCCGGATATTTCTGCGCGAATGATTGCGCCGTCGTGATCTCGCGCGACGGTTTGACCGGCGCATCGCGTCCGGTCAAGCGATTGAGTTTCACCGCGCTTGGTCGCACCGCAAGCATAAACGCCGTTTCGCCGGGCGACGCGTGCGACCCAACCTGCTCGCCCAGCATTTCGACGACGACGCGGTACGCTTCCTGATCCGTCCACCACTCGAAATTTTTCACGCGCAAGCCGGTCAAGTCTTGGGTAACCATTTGAACCGCGCTCATCAGCGACGCCGCGTTTCCGCCGTGACCGTTCACAACGAACACGCGCCGAAAACCGTGTCGATGCAACGAACGAAAAATATCTTCCAACACGGCAATCAACGTCGATGGTTTGAGCGAGACGGTGCCGGGAAATCCCATTTGCATCAACGCCATTCCATAATTCAGCGTCGGCGCAACGACGACATTCGTCGCTTCCCCTGCCCCACGCGCAATCGCTTCCGCTTCAATCGAGTCAGTGCCGAGACCCAAATGGCGACCGTGTTCCTCCGTTGAGCCAAGCGGCAGGATGATTCGATCATCGCGTTCCAGATATTCTTTGACCTCTTCCCACGACATTTCCGCAAGCAGATTCATCTTGACCTCCACATTTGAAAAATCAATTCTCAAACTGTTTTACTGCCGAGCACGCAGAGATCGCAGAGTTTTCCATTTTTGTCTCTGCGGACTTTGCGTTCTCAGCGGTAAAATCGCACAACACGTGAACTACTTGAACGTGACGCGCAAAACCACATCGCCGTCCGCGCCAACGATGCCGCGTCCATCCGCATTCGACGAGAGAATGTACAACGCGCCCTCGGGCCCTTCCACCACATCGCGCAAGCGCCCGTACTGCTGATTAAAACTGGTTTGGAAATCGAGGACGCGACGCGGATCGTCTTTGTCAAAAGTAACCCGGTACAACGCTTGCCCACGCAAACCGACGAACACCAACGATCCTGCCCAAGGTCCGCGCGTCACAAACGTTGCTCCGCCCGGCGCCCACGTCGTTGTGTCACCGCTGTGCAAAACCGGCGCAAGCATCCCCTCGCGTGTTTGCGTCCCAGTGATGAGGGGCCAGCCGTAATTTTTTCCGCGCTCGATCAGATTAACTTCATCCCGACAGCATGCTTGTCCGCCGCTCGGTCCGTGTTCGGTGGCGTACAAACGATTGGTGCCCGGTTGCCACGCGAGTCCTTGTGGATTGCGATGCCCGTACGAATAGACTGGCGAATTGGGAAACGGATTATCGCCGGGAATCGCGCCGTCCGGTTCGAGCCGGAAAATCTTGCCGTTCAGCTTGGCGGGGTCTTGAGCCGCCATTTGATCTTGAGCGTCGCCCATCGTCCAGTACAACTTGCCATCCGGACCAAACTTGACGCGCCCGCCATCGTGATTGCTGTTGCCGGGTACATTGTCCAACAGAATTTTATCTGACACACCTTTGCCGTTTTCCTCGCGCAAACGCACAAGCCGATTAATCAATCGTCCCGCGTCGTTGCGATAGGTGTACGCGACGTACACAAATCGATTGGTTGCAAATCGCGGGTCGATTGCAAGTCCCAGTAAACCGGCTTCGCCGGTTTCGACAACCGGCAATTGCATCCAGACATCGTTTTGCAATCTGCCATCTTTGATGATGCGAATCGTGCCGGCGCGTTCAGTCAAAAAGATGCGACCGTCCGGCGCAAAGTCGATTGCCCACGGCGTGTCCAGTCCTTTCGCAAACACCTCGACGATTGGCGTCGTAGCCACTGGCACACTCGTACTTGTCGGTGGAACCGGCGTCGGTTGCGGCGCGATGGTCGGCGCGACGGTGGGCGTTGGTGTCGGCGTCGGCGATGCACAAGCAACCAGCGTCCACGTCAACAGAAAAATCGATCCGCCCATCTTCGCAAACGAGTTCAACATTCTATCTCTCCTTTCGCGGATTGCAAGTCTTATACCGGAAAGTGTCATCAACCGTCAAGGTCGCCTCGGCGACCAGGACGATTTCTTGTGAAGAATTAACATCTGGGAGCGGCATTTGAATCAGCGGTTAGAAACCGCATCTACCGTATCACAAAATCTGCCTGCGCGGATTAATCAACCAATTATTGCTCAAACGCATTTGACGCAATGCCGGTTTGATGTTATAATTTCAGCAGTTCAAAGATTGCTATCTCCAATTGCGCGCCTCTCGACGCTTGACCTCATCGACCTTGTTCCCGCTGACTGCGATGTATTCAATTATAGATTTTAATTTGCATAGACTCACCGGGCTGAGACGCCGGACTCGTCCGCACTCAGTCGATTCCCCGCGCGTCTAAATCTACGGAGTTCCTCACGTGTCAGACACCCTCAATTATGCCGAACTAGAAAAGAAAACACTCGCCGATTTACGCGAACTCGCCAAAGAACAAGCGATCAGCGGCTATTCGCGTTACAAAAAAACCGATCTCATCTTTCGATTATTGCGCGCCAAAGCCGAACGTGAAGGATTGATCTTCGGCGGCGGGGTTCTGCAAATCATTCAAGATGACAACATCGGCTTTCTTCGCTCCGATCACTTGCTTCCCGGGCCGGAAGATGTGTACGTTTCGCAATCACAAATCCGACGCTTTGGCTTGCGCACCGGCGATATGGTCATTGGGCAAGTGCGCCCGCCCAAAGAGACCGAAAAATATTTTGGCTTGTTGCGCGTCGAAGCGGTGAACGGGCTCGATCCCGAAGCCGCCAAAGCGCGTCCCGACTTTGATAAACTCACGCCAATTTTCCCCAACCAACAATTTAAACTCGAAACCAAACCCAACATCATTGCCACGCGCCTGCTCGATATGCTCGCGCCGATTGGCAAGGGGCAACGCGGTTTGATCGTCTCACCGCCCAAAGCCGGCAAGACGACAATTCTCAAACAAATCGCCAACGGCATCAGCGAAAATTATCCCGACGCGCATCTGATGGTCGTCTTGATCGGCGAGCGCCCGGAAGAAGTAACCGACGTTGATCGCTCGGTTGAAGCCGAAGTGTTCTCCTCCACATTTGACGACCCCGTGGAAAACCAAACGCGCGTGGCAGAAATGTCGCTCGCGCGTGCCAAACGTCTCGTCGAAGGCGGTAAAGATGTCGTCGTGATGCTCGATTCGATCACGCGGCTCGCGCGCGCGTACAACCTCGTCGTCCCGCCAAGCGGTCGCACGCTCACCGGCGGTTTCGATCCCGCCGCGTTGTATCCGCCCAAACGATTCTTTGGCGCAGCGCGCAATTTGGAAGAAGGCGGTTCGCTCACCATCATCGGCACGTGCCTTGTCGATACCGGCAGCCGGATGGACGATTTGATCTACGAAGAATTCAAAGGCACCGGCAACAGCGAAGTCCACCTGAATCGCAAACTTGCTGAACGCCGCATTTTCCCGGCAATCGATATCGAACGTTCCAGCACGCGTCGTGAAGAATTATTGCTCGACGATGAAACGCTCAGCCGCGTCTTTACCTTGCGCCGGATGATCGATATGTTGGGCGGCGGTGAAGATGCGCTCGATCCTGTGATTTCGCGCTTGATCAAAACCAAAGCAAACAAGGAATTTCTAGCCACCTTGAACAAGGACAACTTGTAAACGATGGCAGAGAATCAATATCGATTGTCGTTCAGCGCACGTCTGCGAGTCTGGGCGGCACCTCACCTTTTGCAAGTACGCGATTTTGTGCGCGAATGTTTGCAAGACATTCCACTTCTCACGCGCATCGCCTCGCATGTTGGTTTGCTACTGTTGATGCTGGTAACGATTGCCGCAAGCGGCGTGCAATTCAGTCTTAACCTCGACCGAGGCGGACCCATCAGCAACGATGCCGCAGACGCCGAACCCTTTAATCCGTTTGATCCAGCAATCGAGGAAGAAGCCGCTCTGGCGCGCGCGCCGATGCCGATCACCATCGCGCCTAAACGCACGCGCCGCGACGTCGTCAAGTATTCGGTGCAACCCGGCGATAATGTGAGCGTCATCGCTGAACGCTTTGAAATTACCGGCGATTCGATTCTCTGGGCAAATCCTAAATTGGAAGACAATCCGGATTCGCTATCGATTGGGCAGGTCTTGAACATTCCGCCGGTGAGCGGAGTTTTGGTAACAGTTCAAAATAATGACACGCTCAAAGCCCTCGCCGAAAAATACAAATCGACTAAAACGAAACCGGAACAACTCATCCAAAATATCGTCGCTTTGGATTTTAATCAGGAACGACACGACCTGCAAGAACCTGACCTGACATTGACCGCCGGACAATATCTGATGATTCCCGGCGGCTACAAACCGTATGTCCCGCGCGTGGTTACAGTGTACAGTGGGCCAATTCCCAACACGGCAGCGCGCGGCACCGGCAGTTTTGGATGGCCTGTGTCAGGACGGATCACGCAAGGATTCAAGACCTTTCATCGGGCGCTGGACATTGGGGCGCCAACCGGCAAGCCGGTGGTCGCCGCCGATTCCGGTTACGTTGTGCAAGCCGGCTGGAGCAATGTGGGATACGGCTTTATGATTCTAATCAATCATGGCAACGGCTATCTCACGCGTTACGCACATCTCAGCGCGTTGAACGTCGAGGTCGGCGATTCGGTGAAAAAAGGTCAGATGATCGGGCGCGTGGGCAGCACCGGCAATTCGACGGGACCACATTTGCATTTTGAAATCATCCGCAACGGCGTACATCGCAATCCGTTTGGATTATTGCCAGGGGGCTAATCACAGATGCGCAGCGCGGGCGGTTGACTCGCCCGCGTTGTTTTGTATCGGATAAAATTATGCGTGGCTGGCGAATCGGTCGCATTCTCGGCATCGACATCGAACTTGATCTCAGTTGGTTTCTCATCCTTGCGCTGATGATCTACGCGCTTGGCTTTCTTGAATTTCCGAACGCATTGAATCCGCACGCGTTGCGACCGCGCGCCGATTGGTTATCGATCACGCTGGGCATTATCACGAGTTTGCTTTTGTTCGGTTCAGTGCTTGCGCACGAACTTTCACATTCGTGGATGGCGATTCAACGCGGCATCGTGGTCAAACGCATCACGCTGTTTATTTTCGGCGGCGTCGCGCAAATCGCCGGCGAACCGGACAAACCCTTCAGCGAATTTCTCATCGCGATTATGGGCCCGTTGATGAGTCTCGCCCTCGCCGCCATCTTCGGCGGTATTTCAATGTGGCTAAGCATCATCGATTCACTGAATCTCATCGACGTGTCGTTTCTGCCGATCACGCTAATACTCGGCATTTTGGCGCAGGCAAACGGCACACTCGCGTTGTTCAATCTCGCGCCCGGCTTTCCGCTGGACGGCGGTCGCGTTTTCCGCTCGATCTTGTGGGGCTGGACAAAGAATATTCAACGCGCTACGTTGTGGGCGTCGCGCGCCGGTCAATTCATCGCCGTTTTGCTCGTCGCATCGAGCGGGGTGATGTACTGGCAGGGCTTTGGCATCGGCGGATTGTGGAATGTCCTCATCGGATTCTTTTTGTGGAACGCGGCAACCGATGGTTATCGTCAAACGATGATGATCGAAGCGTTGCGGCGCGTGACGGTACGCGACGTGATGACGACCACCGTTGAATCGATTGGCGGCAATCTTTCGCTCAACGAATTTGTCGAAGCATACTTGCTTCATCGCCGCGAGCAGACATTCGTCGTGTCCGACGGCGTAACCTTTCAAGGTACCATCGGCATCGATCAGGTGCGAAATGTGCCGCGCGAACAATGGATCAGCCAGCGCATTCGCGACGCAATGATGCCGCGCGCAAAAATCCAAACCATCGATCCGAATGCGAGCGGCGCGGACGCGTTAGCCCGGCTTGGTCAAAGTGAAAGCGCAGAACTTGTGGTCATCGTTGAAGATCAAGTTGTCGGTTTTATCGGACAAGCCGAACTGTCGCGGTATCTCAAATTGAAACGCGATTGAATCCGGCAAGAAAAATCGCAAGTGATTTTGCATTTTTCAATTTTCTGTGTATAATCCAAAAGGTTTTTGCAGGTCGAGTTGAAATGCGCGGCACATGGAAGAGTTTAGGGCTGTTGTTTCGTTTGAGCGCGTTGACCCTTGGTGCCGCGTTTGGATCGCTTTTGCTCGGCATCGCACTCGACCGATTCTTGAACACGGCGCCCTTTGGTACGCTCTGCCTGATGATCGTCGGAATTTTGATTGGCACTATTAGCGTGTACCGCACCGTCCAACGGGAATATCAATCAATCGCCGCTCAAGTTCATCGCAACGATAATGGAGGAAAATAGTGAAGCGTTGGCTACCCATCATAATCGTTCTGGCAATCCTCTTTGCGCTTGGCGCGCTTCTCCCCAAATTTGGCTCTGATGCTGTAACCGCATCGGTCGCCGTTGCCCCCGAAGTCATTTTTCACATTGGCACAGTTGGCATTTCCAACACTCTCTTCACAACTTGGATTGTGATGATCCTAGTTTTGCTCTTTGCGTTTTTTGCCACTCGCAAGATGACATTGGTGCCCAATGGTTTGCAAAATGTTTTCGAGATGATCGTCGAAATGTGGGATGGTTTGGGACGCAACGTGGCGGGCGAACGCAGCAAAATGTTCTTCCCGTTCGTTACGACGATTTTTATCTTCGTCCTGTTTTCCAATTATCTCGGTTTGATTCCCGGCTTTGGGCCAATTGGAATTATTCCGATTAAAGAAGGTGAACACGCGCCGGAAGGAATCGTTACGTTCGATTTACCTTTTGGCTTGGGCAAAGTGTTGGGCGCGCATCCCGAGTTCTTGAAAGCCAAAGACGATCACGGAACAAGTACGGCGTCGAAAGAAGAGCACACCGAAATACTCCTTGCGCCGTTCGTGCGCTCACCCTCGACTGATATCAATATGACGCTCGCGCTGGCGTTGGTCGCAATGATCACCGCACAGTTTTTCGGCATGAAGGTCGTCGGTCCGATCAAGTACTGGACCAAGTTCTTTAACTTTGGCAAGGTCGGAGAATTTTTCGGTTCGTTGTTCAAAGGTAAACCCAATTTCGGCTTGCTGTTCTACGGCTTTATCGATCTCTTCGTCGGCATTCTGGAATTCATCAGCGAAATCGTCAAGATCGTTTCCTTTACCTTCCGTCTCTTTGGCAACATCTTTGCCGGCGAAGTCGTCTTGCTCATTATGGCATTTCTCGGCAGTACGTTTTTCTTTTTTGGAATGCCCTTTGTCTTTTACGCGCTTGAACTCTTCGTCGGCTTTATGCAGGCGTTCGTGTTCGGCATTCTGACGCTCGTGTTTATGACGATTGCAACCACCGCGCACAGCGCGGAAGAACATCACTAAACTCACCCGACATTCGGACAAATCAATTCACTCATCCCAAAGGAGGATTTCTACAATGGACGTTGATGCCGCTCGTCTCGTTGCCGCCGCTATGGCAATTGGTTTCGGAACGATTGGACCAGGCATTGGCTTGGGTCTGCTCGTCAATTCGGCGCTGAATGCGATGGGGCGCAATCCCGAAGCCGCCGGTCAAGTGCAGATCAACATGTTCATCGGCATTGCCGTAACCGAAGCGCTGGGCATTTTCGCTCTCGTCGTCTCGCTGTTGATCGGTTTCAAGATTTTCTAGTCGAGCGCCGCGCGCTACACTTTTCTCTGATACGGAGGTTGCCTTGGAAAAATTAGGCATCAATATAACGTGGTTGCTCGCCCAAATTGTCAATGTTGGTTTGTTGATCTTTCTCCTTTGGCGGTTTGCATACAAACCCGTCTTGAAGATGATGAACGACCGCAAACAAAAGATTCAAGAATCGCTCGATTACGCGGAGAAGGTCAAACAAGACGCCGCGGCACAGCAAAAAGAGTTTGAGCAAAAACTCGAAGCGACGCGCCGCGAAATGGCAGCCGCAACCGCCGCCGCCGCGCAAGCCGGCGAAAAAGAACGCGAAGCGATTCTGGCGCAAGCGCGTGAAGAAGCCCGCAAGTTGGTCGAACAAGCACGCGGTCAGATCGAGTACGAACGCAAGCAAATGCTTGCGGAATTGCGCGACGAAGTGGTGCGCTTGTCGCTGCTGACCACGCAAAAAGTCGTCGGCTCGTCACTCGATGAAAATGCCCACCGCAAACTCGTCAGCGAGTTTTTGGCGCAGGCAGACCAGCTGAGCAAAAACTAGGGGGCGATGTGGCTAACGAACAACTCGCCCGGCAATACGCGCAAGCCGTCTTTGAACAAGCGATGGCAAAATGGCTGACGCCGTTACAGGCGGTTGCCGCCACACTGGAAAAATCCGACGCGACGATAAAACTCGATGATCCGACGCTCACGTTTTCCGCAAAGCAAGAAGTATTGCGCCAGCTCTTGCCGGCAAACACGCCCACCGAAGTGCAAAACTTGCTCTTTACGATGGCAACGAAAAATCACGTCCATCTCTTAAAACAAGTGGTGTCTGACCTCGACCGCTACGCCAAACGCGAAGCGATTGGGGCGACCGCTAAAGTCACGAGCGCAATCGCGCTGACCGACGGCGAAAAGAACACGTTGGAATCAAAACTCCGCGCGCAGTTTGGCAACGACCTCTCATTCGATTATTCGGTCGACGCCACCATTCTCGGCGGTGTGGTCGTTCGCGTCGGCGACAAGGTGATCGACGGAAGCGTGGCAGGCAAACTCGCCGCACTGCAAGAGAAACTCAGATAACAAATTAAAAGTGAAAAGCTAAAGTAAATCATACTTTTGCCTTTTTACTTTGAGCTTTTAACTTGGAGGCATTATGGCAATTCGCGCAGAAGAATTTACCGCGCAGATAAAGAAACAGATCGAAGAATTTCAAGCGCCCGTCGAAGCAGTTGACGTAGGCACGATTATCGAAGTGGGCGACGGCATCGCGCGCGTGACCGGTTTGCGGAACGTGATGGCGGGTGAACTCGTCGAATTTCCCAAGAACGGATCGTTCGGCTTGACGCTGAACCTTGAAAAAGAATTGATCGGCGTCGTCATTATGGGCGAGTACGCCGACTTGCGCGAAGGCGATTTGGTCAAAGGCACCGGGCGCATTGCATCCGTCCCGGTCGGGCAAGGACTGGTCGGGCGCGTCGTCAACGCGTTGGGGCAAGCCATCGACGGTAAAGGTCCCATCGATTCCAACACTTTCCGCCCGGTCGAACGCATCGCGCCGAATGTGATTATGCGCGAGCCGGTCAATCAACCGGTGCAAACCGGCATCAAGCCGGTCGATGCAATGTTTCCGATTGGTCGCGGGCAACGCGAACTTATCATCGGCGACCGTCAAACCGGCAAAACGGCAATTGCCATCGATACGATCATCAATCAGCGCGGACAAGATATGGTGTGCATTTACGTTGCCATCGGACAAAAACTTTCGACGGTTGCGCAAGTGGTTGCGACGTTAGAAAAATTCGGCGCGATGGAATACACGACCGTCGTCAGCGCATCGTCGTCTGATCCTGCCGCGTTGCAATATCTCGCGCCATACGCCGGCGCGGCGATGGGCGAAGAAGTGATGGAAAATGGCGTACAAGTCGGCGGTAAAACTGTTCGCGATGCTTTGATTATTTACGATGATTTGTCCAAACACGCGTGGGCGTATCGCCAAGTGTCGTTGTTGCTTCGCCGCCCGCCCGGCCGCGAAGCGTACCCCGGCGACATTTTCTATCTGCATTCGCGCCTGCTCGAGCGCGCGGCAAAGTTGAACAAGAATTACGGCGGCGGCTCGCTCACCGCGTTGCCGATTATCGAAACGCAAGCCGGCGACGTGTCGGCGTACATTCCGACCAACGTGATCTCGATCACCGACGGACAGTTGTATCTCGAAGGCGATTTGTTCTATCAAGGCATTCGTCCCGCGCTCAACGTCGGCATCAGTGTTTCGCGCGTCGGCGGCAAAGCACAAACCAAAGCGATGCGCCAAGTCGCGGGCAAACTCAAACTCGATCTCGCGCAATATCGCAACCTCGCCGCGTTCGCGCAATTCGGTTCCGATCTGGATAAAGCCACACGCGATCAATTGGATCGCGGGTCCCGCTTGACCGAGTTGTTAAAACAACCACAGTACGAACCGGTACGCTTGGATCGCCAAGTGATGGTGATTTACGCCGCCACGAACGGTTATCTCGACGATGTGCCGGTCGATAAGATTCGCGGATTCGAAGCCGCATTCTATCGATTTATGGAAGCGACGCATCCGCAAATCGGTGCGGCGATTATGGCAAAACGCGAATTGGATTCCGCGAACGAAGAAGCACTCAAAAAAGCCATTCAGGAATTCAAGCTCGCTGGAACGTACTAGTACGATTGCAGATTGCAAATTGCAGATTCATTGCCGAATTTGAGCAATTTGGAATTTGCAATTTGAAATTTGCAGGAGAGAACGTGAAAATTACCAATTTAAAACAGTTCGTCGTGCTTGGCATTGCGACGGTGATTTTAAGCGCGTGTAGTTCAACTGGTTCGACAACGGTTACGCCGCCAACGCGCGCGGCAACACAAACGCCGTGGATCATCTATATGCCGGTGACAGTTACGCCAGAACCGGCGACGATCACGCCGTTGCCAACTGCGGAAGTCAAAGTTCCGACAACGCCAACACGCACCGCCACGCGTCCGCCAGTTGCGGTCAAGCCATCGGCAACCGCAACCAAGCCAGCCGTCGCCGCGCCACCCCCGCCGACCGCCGCGCCGGTATGTAATCTCGGCAGTGTAACGCTGAAGGAACCGGACAATGGCGCGCTTCGGCAGACAAAAGAAAAGGGCGTTGGCGGCGACACCTTTCGCTTCATTTGGGAACCACCGCCATCGCTTGGCGGCGATACAACTCCCGATGTTGGATACCAACTCGAAATGGAATCGCGTCGCGGGGGCAAGGTAGTTAACGGCGCATCGATCTATATTTCGCACAACAAGTTTTTGCGCGATGGCAAACTCTACATCTTTGACAAACCGGGAGTCAGCGCGCTTGCTGGCGGCGAAGAAGTTATCGTTAGTTGGAAGGTAACCGTTATCAAAGCCAGCGGCGGATTCAATGAGAGCGATCCAATGATGCGTCCCGCCGGGATAATTCCCTGCGGACCTTCCAGTCCAATCTGGATCATTAACCTGAAGGTTTTTGAATAAGCAGTTGTTGAGCTGGCAGTCGTATTGACGCCGCCAAAGGGGAATAACTATGAAAAAACAAATGGGTCTCTTGGTTTCTCTCGTTCTCATCGCCGTCTTTGTGGTCGGTTGTGGTAGCGCATCTACACCTACACCCGCACCAACTCAACCGCCATTGGTCATCACGGTAGTCATTACACCTACACCACTACCGCCCACCGCGACTCCGATGCAACCGACACTCACGCCGATTCCAACAGTACCGGTAACCGCTACCGTTCCCACGACTGTGCCGGCGACCAAGCCGCCCGTCGTGGCAACCAAACCGCCAGTCGTTCGCACGCCGACGAAACCGGCAGTTGCGCCAACCGCAACCGCCTTGCCATTGAAATTCGCGGCGCCCGGCTTGATCGAACCGTTGTGGCAACCACCGTGGAATGAGGTACAAAAGGACGAGGTCAAGTTTCCCGGCTCAGCAATGGTATTCAAATGGCGCGCCGCTGGTGGATTGGGCGGAGACGAATGCTATCTCTTGAGCGTGACCTCCGAGCCGATCAACGCCAATCTGCCGCCGCGTTCCGATAGCTTTCTTGCCCACTGTGGCGATCAGACACGCAACGATTATCCTGTCACGTTCATCTTGTTCCAGCCCGGCAAAGGCAGCCCCAACTATTCGTCGATGATGATGGACGCATCGGAAATGTGGGTCTCGTGGACGATCACCGTCGTCAAGAATTTGGGACAGTGCGCCGATCAATACCACTGCAAATTTGCGCCGCTCAGCCCGGCGAGTTATCGTGGCAGATTCTTGTTCAAGGGCGGCTAGACGAGGTTTAATCCTTGGCGACTCTTCGAGCCATTCAACGACGCATCAAAAGCGTCCGCAACATCTCTCAAGTTACTCGCGCGATGGAAATGGTCGCCGCATCGAAAATGCGCCGCGCCCAAAACGCAACACTTGCCAGCCGCGCGTACGCCGAAAAATCGTGGGAAGTGATTCGCTACGTCGCCGCGCAACCCGGGCGGAGCAAAACTCTGCACCCGCTTTTGGAAGTACGGGAGCAGGTGAAAAACGTGATGGTCATTCTGATGACCTCCGATCGCGGGTTGTGCGGTGCGTTCAACGTCAACATCCTGCGCGCAACGTTCGACTTTGTCAAGCAATTGGACAAGCCAACGAAATTCATCACCGTGGGCAAACGCGGGCGCGACATTGCCGCGCGCGCCGGCAAAGACATCATCGCCGAATTTACCGGGCTGTCGGAAAAACCATCGGTGATCGATGTGGGGCCGGTTGCCAAAATCGCCATCCAAGAATTTTTAGCGGGACACATCGACCAGGTTTATATGGCGTACACCGATTTTGTGAACGTGATGATACAAAAACCGACAGTGCGTCAGCTCTTGCCGCTCGAAACCCCCAAAGAAAATACCGAACACGGCGGCGCCGTCTATCTCTACGAACCCAGCCCGGAAGTGCTTTTGGATTCGATCCTGCCCCGCTTTACCGAATTACAAGTTTATCAAGCGTTGCTCGAATCGGTGGCAAGCGAACATTCCGCACGAATGGTTGCAATGCGCGCGGCAACCGACAACGCGCGCGAATTGATCGATGGGTTGTCGCTGGTGTACAACAAAGCGCGCCAGTGGAACATCACCAAGGAAATGCTCGACATTGCTGGCGGCGCGGAAGCGTTGCGGCAAGCCAGCCAATAATTGCAGAAAGAAATTTGAAATCTAAAATGGTTTTGGAGGACGCATGGCGAAAGGCGCAATTGGACACGTCATTCAAGTTGTTGGTCCCGTAGTTGACGTTGAATTCAAAGCGGGTGAATTACCCGAAATATATCACGCGCTCGAAATCCGGCAGAATGGTTCGCGCTTGGTCTTGGAAGTGCAACAACACCTCGGCGAAAACGAAGTGCGTACCGTCGCAATGGACGCCACCGACGGCTTGCGCCGCGGTTTGGAAGCCATCGACACCGGCGCGCCGATTGCCGTGCCGGTGGGTCGCCCCACACTGGGGCGCATCTTTAACGTCACTGGCGATCCGATTGATCAAAAAGGTTCCGTCATCGGCGAGAAATATTATCCGATTCATCGCCCAGCCCCTGCATTTGAAGAACAGGTCACCGAACCACAATTCTTTGAAACTGGAATGAAGGTTGTCGATTTGGTCGCGCCGTTCACCAAAGGCGGCAAGGTCGGCGTGTTTGGTGGCGCTGGCGTGGGCAAAACAGTCATCATTCAGGAACTCATCCGCTCCGTGGCAACCGAGCACGGCGGCTATTCTGTCTTTTGCGGCGTCGGCGAGCGTTCGCGCGAAGGCAACGACTTGTATCTTGAAATGACCGAGTCCGGCGTCATCGACAAAACCGTGATGGTGTTCGGTCAGATGAACGAACCGCCCGGCGTCCGTTTGCGCGTCGCGTTGACCGGCTTGACGATGGCAGAATATTTCCGCGACGAAGGACGCGACGTTCTCCTCTTCATCGATAATATTTTCCGGTTCGTGATGAGTGGTTCCGAAGTGTCCGCGTTGCTCGGACGTATGCCGAGCGCGGTCGGTTATCAACCAACCCTCGCGCAAGAAATGGGCGAATTGCAAGAACGCATCACGTCGACCAAACGCGGTTCGATCACATCGATGCAAGCGATCTACGTCCCCGCCGACGATTACACCGACCCCGCGCCGGTCGCCACCTTCGCGCATCTCGACGCAACGATTTCACTCGAACGGTCGATTGCGGAGCAAGGTTTGTTCCCGGCAGTCGATCCGCTCGCATCGACATCGCGTATTCTCGATCCGAACATCGTTGGCAAGGAACATTACGATGTTGCGCGCGGTGTCCAACGCGTACTGCAACGCTACAAAGATTTGCAAGACATCATCGCGATTCTCGGCATCGAAGAATTGAGCGAAGAAGATAAACTCACCGTCGCGCGCGCGCGCAAGATTCAACGCTTTCTCTCGCAACCGATGCGCGTCGCCGAAGCATTCACCGGGCGTCCCGGCAAGTACGTGCCGGTCAAAGAAACGATTCGTGGATTCAGAATGATTCTCAACGGCGAACTCGACGATGTGCCCGAACCGTACTTTTATATGCGCGGTTCGATCGACGAAGTACGCGAGGCGTTCCGCGAAGGTAAAGTGTAAACGATGGCAACAATCAAACTCGATATCGTGACCGCCGAACGTGTGGTCTTGAGTGAAGATGTCGAATACGTTAGCGCGCCCGGCGTCGATGGCGTGCTGGGAATTTTGCCGCGCCACGCGCCGCTTCTAACCGCGCTCACCGTCGGCGAATTGCATTACAAAAAAGGCGGGCAGGAACTTTCGTTTGCGATTGGCGGCGGCTTTATGGAAGTTCGCCCGGACAAAGTCATCGTTCTCGCGGACGCCGCTGAAAGCGCGGACGAAATCGACGAGCAACGCGCCGAAGCCGCGCGCAAACGCGCGCAGAATTTGCTCAAAGAAAAACCGCGCAACGATGTGGAATTCGCGCGCATCGAACAATCGTTGCGGCGCGCGGAACTCCGGCTCAAAGTTGCGCGGCGACGACGCGGCAGTGGTCCCACAAGTCCAACCCAAGAGATCGGCAAATAACCGGTCACCCCGAGCAAAGCGAAGGGTCTCGTTGTTAAGAGAAATCAATTGAACTAACGAGATTCTTCGGGCGCTTCGCTCCCTCAGAATGACAATATGTTCGTTCAGCAAATTGGAATTGATCTAGGCACAGTCAACGTACTCGTGTACGTGCGCGGGCGAGGGATCGTACTTCAAGAACCCTCGCTCGTTGCGCTATCGCTCGCCGATTCGCGCATCGTCGCGTTGGGCGAAGAAGCCAAGACGATGCTGGGACGCACGCCGGAAAACATCGAAGTGATGCGTCCGATGCGCGACGGTGTCATCGCCGATTATATGGTTACTGAGGCGATGTTGCGCTATTTCATCACCAAAGTGTGCGGGCGATTGCAAATGATGTTTGGCGTCAAACCTGATGTGGCGATCAGCGTGCCGGTTGGCGTAACCAGCGTCGAAGAACGCGCGGTGCACGATGCCGCAATTGCCGCCGGCGGTCGCAGCGCGCATTTGATTCCGGAACCGTTTGCCGCGGCGCTGGGTGCCGGCTTGCCGATTCAAACGCCGACCGGCAATATGGTCGTGGACATTGGCGGCGGCGCAAGCGAAGCCGCGGTCATTTCGATGAACGGCATGGTCGTATCGAACGCGGTGCGCGTGGCGGGATTGAAAATCGACGAGGCAATCTCAACGTACATCCGCAAAAAGTACAACTTGATGATTGGCGAACAGACCGCCGAAGATATCAAGATTCAAATCGGCAGTGCGTTGCCGCTGGAGCAAGAACTCGTCATCGAAGTGCGCGGGCGCGATCAGGTGCAAGGTTTGCCGCGCACGATTCGTGTTTCCTCGAACGAAATCACGGACGCGATTGCAGAACCCCTTCAAGCAATTTCAGCTGTCGTGCGTTCGGTGCTGGAAAAAACTCCACCCGAACTTGCATCGGACATTATCGATCGGGGAATGGTCCTGGTTGGCGGCGGCGCGTTGCTCCGCAACATCGACCGATTCCTAACGAAAGAAACCGGCGTGCCGTGTTTCGTCGCCGAAAATCCGATGGCGTGCGTGGCAATTGGCGCGGGTAGAACACTGGAACAACTCGATATGATTCGCAAAAGTATGCCGCAACTCTAGTCCAACAAAAACTAAAAACCGAGCCGACCATTATTTTGTCGGCTCGGTTTTTGCTTTCAGCGGATTGCGATTCAACTTATCTTTGCGCAACATCTCGACATCCAATTCGACGCTTGCCCAATGTTTCATCATTTTGAGTAGCACGCGCACGCGCCCGGCGGGCGACAATCGTTTATCGAAAATACCTTGCCAATCCGCAAACGCGCCGGACGTGATGACAACTTGATCACCGGGTTTGAGCGCTTGTCCGCGTTTATCCACCACATCGATTGCGGCGAGCCGCGCACGCAATTCATCGATAAAGCGATCATCCACGCGCCCGGGTCTATCGCCGAATCTGACCAAGCCGCGCGCGCCGGGACAATAGCGCAACGTCCACTCGCCGATGACGTCCAAATCGGCGTGCGCAAAGAGATAGCCGGGAAAGTACGCGCGCACGGCGGGGCGATCTTTGCGCTGGCGCGCGTTGGGCGTGAGCGGTAAATAAATTTCGATGCCGCGTTCCGCAAGAAATGCTTGCACCTGCCGTTCTTTGTGCGGTTTAGTGTTAATCGCGTACCATGCAATCATAATTTCATTATACGCCGGCAAAGATTTGCGTCAACACCCAAGCTGCAAAAAAAGCAGCCACAGATTTCGCAGATTGCACAGATTTTTTGCTGCGCGAAACCCGCGGATTAATCTTCAGCAATTTAGTTTCTCCCAATAGCATCTAATGCAAAACTTGCAGTGATTTGACTTGCACTTTGCGATAGACACAACTCGGCGATTGAAATTTTCCATCCACCCGCAAAAGGTCGGCGAGTTTGATGCCGAACAATTCTTCATTGCGCCGCAAGTACGGTTCGATCAATTTCCAATCGGCGTCGGCCAAGTCCGCAAACTGTCCGCCGTTGAGTTGTTCAGCATCGACTTTGCCGTGCGGGTCGCGCAAATAAATCGCGCCGCCGGACGCAAGCGAGAACAAATTGCCGCCCGGATACGGCGTGTCGAGTTCAACAAGATTCCCTTTTTCGTCAAAGGTTACGCCGTTGAGAATGACAAACCCGCCGCCGTTCAACGGATCGCCCGCCATAAACGATTCCGCCAAATAATCGAGGCAGGTTCCGTTGATGACCGCGCGCGGACAACCGACCGCGTTGATGAGCGGTCGTCCCGCCGCCGAGCCGCGCACAAAAATTTCGCCGCCCTTTGCGCCGTACAAAAACGTCTGACCCACATCGCCGTAAATGACCAGTTGACCGCGCTTGAGAATCTGCCCCACTTGATCTTGCGCGTCGCCGTGCACAAAAATCTGCGCGCCGTCCAAACCAGAACCGAGATAATCGCCGAGGTCGCCGTACAAATCGATGCGCGCATCATCCGAATTTTCGCCCAAGCCGCAACCGGCAAACCGCGCGCCGCGCCAATCGAACGCGATGAAACGGCGCCAGCCGAGCAAGTAGGCGTTCGTCATCAAGCGCGCCGCCGACGATTCGCCTTCCGCCGGGAAACGATAAGCATCGATAACCAGAATTTGCTCGCCAGCGCGCGGCGCGCGCAACGATTGCCGGCACTCGACATTGACGCGGCGAAATTTCCTGACCCCCGCCGCGTCCAAACGTGGAACCGCGCGCAAGATGGCGTACAACGACCGGTCGATGCTTGCAAGAAAGGCACTGCGCTTTTTGCTTCCCAGATCGAAACGCCAATCGCGCAGTAACGTTAACGCGTCAATCGCAAATGCGCGCGCGGAATCGCTTTGCATTGATGATTCGACGAGCGCGTTCAACCAATTTTCGATGTCAGACAAACTTGCGCCAGCAAGTAAATCGCGTACGCGAGCAAACCAATCGCGCGGCGATTGCGCGTTATTCATCGATTGTCGTAACATCGGAACGAGTTGTGGTTCGGATTTTACAAACGCCGCTGTTTGTGGCGCGTCAACAACCTTGCCAAATTTATCGCGGCAAGTTAATTGATAACCAGATTCTTTTTGAGAAACTGTGAAGACAAACGCGCCACCGTCGGTGTAACTGCCGCCGCGCGCGACCCAGTATTTATCGGCGAGGGGTTGAAAGCGCGAATCTTCCGCCGACAAACTCCGCAAGCACGCATTGATCGCTTGCCGTTCCGACGCGATCAAACCGATCCGCGCGCCTGTTTCGCTTTCGTACAACGCAAACACTTGCGGACGCAACATCGACGTATCGGTGATGCCGAGCAATTGCCATACTTGATCGTCCGGCTTGCTTCGCGCGACGATGAAGAACCACGGTCCGTCCGGACTCGCGCTTAAATGCGCTTGCTGAACCGCACGATACACCAATTGTTTTTCCGGCGGCAACATATCGAAATCGCGTTCGGTCGTTGGCGCGAACGCCTCCAACAAAATTTCGAGCGGATAACCGTACACGCGATCCCACAAATCGAACAACAGCACGCTGACTTCGGTATCGGTCAGGAAAAGCGGCGCGATGTTGCGTTGACGCAAGTACTCGGTTACGCGATGATAGTTGGCGAAATCGCCGTTGTGCACCAGCGCTTCGTTCACGCCGATGAAAGGATGCGCGCCGCCGGGATGCCACACGCGTCCCTTGGTCGGATAACGTTGATGCGAAATCCAAACGTGCGCGGTCAAATCTTGCAAGCGATAGTACGCCGCCGCTTCTTCGGCGTAGCCAACGATCTTGAACACGAGCAAATCGCGTCCGTGACACAAGACGAATGCGCGCTTGTTGCCCAAACTCGCATAGAATCGTTGATTGAGTCGAAAAGTGTTTTGATAAATAAATTCGTCTTCGATTTGGCGCGTTGCGAGGTGTTTAAAGTTATTTTCTTCGGCAAAACGCGCAAGCACCGCCGGCTTGACCCGGCAAAAATAACGCACGACATCCGGCGGGCGCAGTTCCAAACCGGACACCTCGCGATAATCGTCCACCGTTTCAATCGCGTACGCTTGCGCAATGTCAAACTGATCGAGCAAACATTCGCGTTCGACTTCGGCGCGCGAGCCGGGATCGAGGTATGCAATCTGGACGAGATAATGCGAACGCAAAATCTCCGGCGATACCCGCATTTGCGCCGGGTCGAGTCCCGCCGCCGCGATGCCCCCGCCTTTGCCGTTGCCGCGATTGTGCATCTGCTGACTCGCCGTCACAATGTGGCGACCGGCAATCGGGATGTTCGCCGCAAAACCGAGTACGCCGCATCCGCCTTCCGCCGCTTCCGACGAACGCGGGAGCGAATCAATCTTGGCAATCAATTTGCCTCGTGAGTTTATGAGCCGTTTGATTTCATCGGCATACATTCGCGCTACTCCAAATACACCAGTGCATCGGTTCGTCCGCGCAATTCGCGGATGCTCTTCATTCCAAGCGCGCGCAAAATCCCGGCAAGTTGCCATTGCCAACTGATGTAGAGATTGACAATTTGTTGCCACGCGATTTCCGGATCGATCAACTTGCTTCGTTCAGGGTCGGTCGTCGTGATGCCAAACGGACAGCCCAACCCTTGCTCGCAACTTCCCAAACGCGTACAACCCATCGCCACAAGTTCTGCCGTGCCGATCACGCAACCGTCCGCGCCGAGCGCGACGGCTTTCGCAACATCGTACGCGGTGCGAATGCCGCCCGACGCCACAATCGTCAGTTGATCACGGATTCCCTCCGCTTCCAAAAATCGATGGACTTTGGGGATCGCGTACTCGATCGGCATCGCAATATTTTTCTTGGCGATTTCCGGCGCCGCGCCGGTTCCGCCGTACGCACCATCGAGATGAACGATGTGCGCGCCGGCATAATAAGAACCGACGGCAACCATATCGACATCGGTTGGCGTGCTGACTTTGACGCTGATGAGCGCGCGCGAATTGATTTGCTTGAGCCAGTCGACGTGCTTTTTGTGATCCTCGACCGAATAGACGCTGTGAAACGGGAACGGACTAAAAAGCGATGTACCTTGAACCGCTTCGCGTTCCAGCGCAACGGTCTCTGTATTTTTGTTGCCGAGCAAATGCCCGCCCAAACCCGGCTTGGCGCCTTGCGCGTACTTGATTTCGACGAGCGGTGCACGTTGAATCGTCGCCTCGCGCACGCCGAACAAACCGGTCGCCACTTGCGTGATGATGTGATCGGCAAATGGAATGAGCGCGTCAGGATAACCGCCTTCGCCGGTTGAGAAAAATGTGTGGAGGAATTGCGCAGCCAGCGCGCGGCTCGTCATCACTTGCAAACTGATACTGCCGTACGACATTCCGCCGCCGTACCACGGAATCGGAATTTGCAAAGCCGGACGCTCGTCGCCGCGTCGATTGAGGACAAGACTCAAATCGAAATTTGCCGGATCCTCGAGCCAATCGTCGATGTGCGATTTCTGCCACGCGTCGCTCAATTCAAACGCAAACGCCAATCGATCAAATCCGCCGCCCGACCCACCGACGCGAAATTCGTGTTCGCCGCTCGGACGATGATCCCGGCTTTGTTGCCGGCTTGACAACAAAAGCGATGGTGTCCAACGCAGATCGCCTTCTGCCGTCTCCGGTTCCGGCAATCGATGATATGATGATAGCGGCGCAGTTGCCGGAAATAATTGGCGAAAAGTTTTCAATTCGGTCTCGTCGAAAATAGCGCGACCAACATCGCCGCGCAAACGACGCACTTCGCGCATCCCCATCGCGCCGAGCGCTTCCAGCAATTGATCGCGCCACGCCGCCATCAAGTTGACTAGACGTTGCGCGCCCCACTCGGCATCGATCTCGCGGTTCTCGACCGCGCAAGTGGTTTTGTCCGCCCACAACGCGCAACCCCATGCGATGATCGGCACCAAATCAAGGACGACCGCATCCGCGCCGCACGCGATAATTTTCGGAACGTGTTCCGCCGCCGCAATCCCGCCGCTGATGAGAAAGGATAAACTATCGCGCAATCGTTGTTGAACCAGATGCGTGTGAACCGCGTGCAAAGAATTTCGGAGCGGACGCCCGGCGCGGTCACGTCCCTCGTCGTCGGCGTAAAGATGAAAGACGCGCACACCTTGTCGAACGAGTTGCTCGATTTCTTTCGGGCTGTCCGCCCCAAGCGCATGTCTCAACGCAACGATTGCGCCACCCCATCGTTCGCGCGCACTGCGCCAGCGTTGCAACGCGCCCGGCTCATCTTCGATTTCGATGTATGCGGGAAAGTATTTCGCCGCTTTGCATCTTGCAATGACATCGCTGAAATTTTCCGTCGTGAGACGCAAAGCCAGATTTTTTTGCGGCACAACGTCAAGCATATCGCCAGTCAAGATCGATAACGTCCCCAAATGTTCTGCCGCGAGTGCAAGCGCTTGCAGCGCGCCGCGCCCCGGCAAGTCAAGCGGTAAAGGTCCGAAAATCATCGGCAGCGGCAAGCTGATCGTTTGCGGCATCATCGTCAATAAATGTTGCGCGCCATCGAACTCTAACATTTCCGGCGCGCCGCCCAGACTGACCACCGTCGAGATATATTCGCGTCCGTGAATGCCGTCGCGCGTGGGGCGTACGATTTCCGACATATCGAGCCACATACTTTCAAAGCCCTCGCCGCTGAACGGTCCGCCGTACCCCGCGCCGCTGATCGGGACGCGCCCGGTTTCCGCTTGGAACCACGTTTGCGAAATGATTTCAGCGGTCCAGTACGGGTTGCCGCGTTGCGACGTGCCGGGAAAAACGCGATGACCGTACTTGACGTACAAATCGGTTTCGTCCTTTTGAAATTTCGCTGGATATTCAAACGGCGCAGGCGCAGGTTTAGTATGAATATGGTATCGCGGCATCGATTAGTTCACCCACATAAAAAAACATCTGACGCTCGCATCATGCAAACAAGCGTCAGGCATTAGCGACTCGTCGTTGAGAAAAATTGTTTTTGCGAACGCGACCAAATCAGACGACTTCAAAATATCGATTCCATTCCCAGCGCGAAACCTGTAGGCGGTACTCGTCCCATTCACGGCGTTTGGCGCGCACGAACGCCGCGTACGTCCGCTCGCCCAACGCGTTCTTCACAACGTCATCCTTTTCCAATTCGCGCAATGCCTCGTCCAATGAGCCGGGCAAAACGCCAATGCCGCGCGCCGCCAAATCTTCCGGCGTAAACTCGTACGCGCTTTCTTCGATGGGCGACGGCGGTTTGAGCTTGCGCTCGATGCCGTCTAGTCCGGCGGCGAGCATCACCGCGAGAATCAAGTACGGGTTACTGCTTGGATCGGGACAGCGCAACTCCATCCGCGTCGATTTTTCGCGTCCCTTGGAATAACGCGGAATCCGCATCAACGCCGACCGATTAATCTGTCCCCAACAAATGTACACCGGCGCTTCAAAGCCGGGAACGAGCCGTTTGTACGAGTTGACGGTCGGCGCAACAATCGCCGCCAGTGCACGCGCGTGTTCCAATTGTCCCGCTAGAAAACTGTACGCCAGCGGCGACAAGTGGTACGGGTCGTTGGCGTCGAAAAACAAATTGGTTTCGCCCTTGGCATCAAATATACTTTGATGCGTGTGCATTCCCGACCCGTTGATGCCGGCAATCGGTTTGGGCATAAACGTCGCGTACAAATCGTGCGCTTGGGCAATGGCTTTGACGGTGTACTTGAAAGTCATCAACGCATCCGCGCTCGTCAGCGCATCGGCGTAACGAAAATTGATTTCGTGCTGACCGGTGGCAACCTCGTGATGTCCACGTTCCACTTCGATGCCCAACGCTTCCAGCGCGAGGATGATGTCTTGCCGAACTTCGGACGCAAGATCGCGCGGCGAGAAATCGAAATAACCGGCAACGTCGTGCAAGACCGGCTCTGCACCATCTTCTCTGCGAAACAGGAAAAATTCCGGCTCGGAACTTGTGAAAAAACGCAAACCCATTGCCTCGGCACGTTTGAGCACGCGTCGCAAAACACCGCGCGGGTCGCCTTCGAACGGCTCGCCGTCCGGCGTGAACGCATCGCAAATGATCCGCGCCAGTCGATGATCGCCTTCCGTCCACGGCAACACGCGATACGTGGAAATGTCCGGCATCATAAACATATCACTTTCGTAGATGCGCGTGAATCCCTGAATCGATGAGCCGTCGAACCAGATACCGTGTTCCAACGCCTCGTCAAGTTTGTGGAGTGGAATGGTTACGTTTTTGATCGCGCCGACAACATCAGTCAATTGCAGACTGACGAACTGCACCCCGTCTGCTTTCGCACGTTCGAGCAATTCCTTGTTCGCGCTATTCATCGCAACCTCCAAAAGGAAGAATAAAAAAACCGATAGCCAAAGAAGGGATGAACCCGCTCTGGCTATCGGGATTACATTATACTCGCATGGCGGCGCGTGTCAAACCTATCGCCGACGCGCGCTAGCGATCAAACCCATCACGATACCGGCGGCAAGGCCAAACACCAGCGCGCCGCGCTGATCGAACAACGTCCGAATGTTGCCGGAAAACTCGCGCGCCAGCACGATACCAACAAAACCATTATCGATTTGAACCGAGTTTGCGGCAACTATCCCAGCACCGCCCTGCCCCACGCTGATTGATTCCCGCGCGACGATGTACTGCGCGCCGCCGGAATCGACATTGATGTTTGTGCCAAGAATCCCCACTGCACCGCCGGCGGACAAATGAATTTCCTCAGCGCGCACAAGGGCAACCGCGCTTTGGGTAATCTCGGCGCGTTCTGCCTCAACTTGCGCGAGCGCGCTTTGTTTTGCCACGAGCGAATCGGTAGTCACGTTTGCAAACGCGCTCTGACCGGCAACGATATTTTTTGCATCGACCGAATTCGCCGCACTTTGACTCATTTGAATTTCCGCTGCCGTCACGGTATTTACCGAATCGCCTTGCAGTGTTGCAGAATCTTTCGCTTGTTCATCCGGCACTTGGGCAACCGTCCGCAAGCGTTTCTTGGTAATTGTTTTTCGCACACGGGTTGCACGTTTCTTTTCTTCTGGCATTTCAATCTCCTTTACATTTCCGCCGGTCTCGCAATTGCGAGTGCGTAGTTTTCCACCTGCGCATATTTTTGCACGACAGCGAGAATTTGCTCGCTCGTGATCGATTGGATGATGCCGGGATATTTTTCCAAATAGTCGAGTCCCAGACCGAACAATTCGATGTCGCTCAGGGTTGCCGCAACGCCTTCGTTTGTTTCAAGACGCAACGCCAGCGAGCCGGTCACAAAATCCTTTGCCTCGCTCAATTCATCTTGGGTAACTGGCGCGGAACGCAAACGTTTGATCTCGGCGATGATTCCGTCAATCGCGCGGTCGATATTCTTCGGATTGACGCCGGCGTGCACTGCCCACGGTCCCGCGCCAATGTTTGCTTCAACACCGCTGTAAACGTAATATGCCAAACCTTGGCGGTCGCGCACATTGGCGCCCAGCCGCCCGTACAAACCCAGCCGTCCAAAAATCAAATCGCCGAGCGAGAGCGCGTAGAAATCCGGATGCGTGCGGCGCAAACTGGAATAGCCAATGACGATATCGGCTTGCATCTTGCCGGCAAGTGCGGTCGTCGTGGTAACGATTTGTTTGAGAGGCGGTGCCTCCGGAATCCCGTACGGTTCCGGCTTGCCTTTGACTTTCCACCCACCAAACTTTTTTTCGATTTTGGCAATTGCCTGTTGAGCGTCGATGTCACCCACAACGACGAGTGTAGTTACATCGGGACGAAAATAGCGCGCATGAAAATCGGCGAGCGATGCGAGCGACAATTTCTTGACGGTCGCCACCGAGCCATCGGACAAACGATGGTACGGATGCGTCGCCGGATAACACAGCGCGCGAAAATCACGGTACGCGACGTGTTGAGTATCTTCGTCTGCTTCTTTTAGATCGGTGAGGATTTCAGCGCGCAACTTTTCGGTTTCGACGCGCGGAAATTTTGGGTGCATCAACACATCCGCAGTGATGTCGAGCAAACGATCAAAATCTTCCACAAGCGATTTACCGTGAAAGCCAATCGTTTCCATTCCCGCGCCGATGCTAAACGCTATTCCGTTGCGGTCGAGTTCGTCGTTGAGTTTTTGAAACGTGCGTTTGCGCGTACCGCGTTGCAGCGCGGCAACCGCAAAATGCGCCAGCCCAGCCGTCTTGGCGGTATCGTACAATCCGCCGGCGCGCATTCGCCCGCGCAACGTGATCGACGCGTTGTTGTGATTTTCCTTGACTAAAATCGTCAAGCCGTTGGAGAGCGTCGCGCGCGTGACAGTTTGAGGAGTTATGGGGAGCGTTGTTGGCATGATCACTTTCTCCCTTGCTTGCGCGGCGCGCCATTTGCCGGCACGAACCAACCGACCGTGCGATTGGTCTCGGCGAAATATTTTGCGGCGACACGCATCACATCCGATTTTTTCACTTGCGCCAATTGATCGATAAACGTTGCGTACCGTTTGTACGAATCGACCATCTCCCACTGCCCCAACCAATAACCGCGATTCATCACACCATCGGTTGCATAAACAAATTGTGATTTCGCCTGCTTGATGACCTTATCCAATTCTTGATCGGTTACCGGCTTGGTGGCAATTTTTTCCAACTCGGCGAAGATTGCCTGTTCAACTTTTTCGATGGCTACGCCGGGGCGAACCGTCGCGGTTACGTCGATAGTGCCGGGATCAAGCGAGGCGCGAAAACTGCAATCGACATCGGCGGCAAGGCCGGTGGCGACGAGCGCGCGATACAAACGCGCGGAACGCCCCGGACTCCCGCCGCCGGAAAAACTCATTCCGCCTACGCCATCGAGAACGCCGGCAAGGACAAAGGTCGGAAAGAAATCCGGGTCGCTGGCTTTAGGCGCGTGATAAATCGCGTGAAAGTATGCGGCGGGTCCCGGGCGTTTGAGTGTAACCCGGCGTTCGCCTTCTTGCGGCGGCTCGACGCTCGTTACTTTTGGAATGTCTTTGCCGCGTGGAATTTTGCCAAACGCACCTTGAAGCTTGCCCAATATTTCGGCTGCATCAAAATCGCCGGCGGCAACAATGACCGCGTTGTTGGGCACATAATATTTTTTGTAATGCGCGTACAAATCCTCGCGCGTCATCGTTTGCAAATCAACTTTCCATCCAATCGTGTCGTGATGATAAGGATGAACTTTGAACGCCAGCGCTTGGGTTTCTTCGCCGAGCCAAAAGCGCGGCTCGTTTTCCGCACCTTCGCGTTCCGAAATAATCACCGTGCGTTCACTTGCCACTTCGTTTGGATCGAACAACGCATTCGTCATCCGATCCGATTCGATTTTCAAAGCCAGGTCGATGCGGTCGCTCGGCAAGGTTTCAAAATACGCTGTAAAATCCGATGAGGTGAACGCATTATCGACGCCACCGTTGCGGTTAACCTGATGCATAATTTCGCCCTTGCCAAACGTTGGCGTACCCTTGAACATCATATGCTCGACCCAGTGCGAAACACCGGTGATGCCCGGCACTTCGTTGCGCGAGCCAACGCGATACCAAATCCAAAACGTTGCGACCGGTGCAGTCCGCACCGGCGCCAGCAAAATCATCAAGCCATTTTCAAGATGGCGTTCTTCGATCTCGACCATTCAACTCCTCCGACCGATGACAGAAGACGGAAGATCGAAATTGTTCATCTTCCGTCATTCGTCATCCGTCCTAGATTCCCATCACCTTGTTCAACGCGCGCACTGCTTCGCCCGATTTCTGCAGTAGCGCAAGTTCGTCGGCGTTAAGATTTAGTTTGACGATTTCTTCAATCCCGCGCGCGCCGAGTTTCACCGGCACGCCGGCGTAAACTCCGCTGATGCCATACTCGCCTTCCAGATACGCGATGCACGGCAAAATCTTTTTCTTGTCGAACAAAATCGCATCGACCATATCCGCGACCGCCGCACTCGGCGCGTAGTACGCGGAACCGGTTTTGAATAGATTGACGACTTCGGCGCCGCCGTCACGCGTACGTTTCACCAGCGCATCGATTTTTTCTTTCGCCAAGAGTTCGGTCAGCGGAACGCCGGCGACCGTTGTGTAGCGCGGGAGCGGAACCATTTGATCGCCGTGCGCACCCAGCACGTACGCATCGACGTTTTGCACCGACACGCCAAGTTCAAGCGCGACGAAGGTGCGGAACCGCGCGCTGTCCAGCACGCCCGCTTGACCAATCACGCGATGCTTTGGAAATTGGGTAACGTGCCACATCAATTGGGTCATCGCATCGACCGGGTTGGTAACAACAATGACAATTGCGTTCGGCGCGTACTTGGCAACACTCTCCGCCCAGCCACCGACGATTTTCTGATTCGTGAGAATCAAATCATCGCGGCTCATTCCCGGCTTGCGCGCGATGCCGGCGGTCATCACGACGATATCGGAATCGGCAATTTTCTCCGCGCCGACGCCGGCTTGTTCCGTAAGTTTGCCGGCGGCATAATCGTAACTCATCGTTTTGCCGACCGTAAAGCCGCTGATGTTCGCATCGTACCCCAGAATGGGTCCCGCTTCCATCAGGTCGAGCGCGACACCTTCCGCCACAAATTCAACAACGTCCATCAAAACAATATCGGCGTAATTCCGTTCTGCCAAACGTTGCGCTGTCGTCGAGCCAACTTTGCCCGCGCCGATCACGGTGATTTTCTTTTGCATGTAAGCCCCTCGATGAATTGATAGCACAAGACGGGTCAGAAGTGTGTACTTCTGACCCAGATCTAATCACGATATCGTGATTTATTTGCGATGATTGAATTTGGTTGCGCTAAGATAAACGACCGCGCCGTTGCCAGTCACATCTGCCCAATGCGGCACATTTTCCGGTAAATCCAAACGGTCGCCCGGACCCAGATAAATTTCTTCGCCGGTGTCTGGCAAACCGATGCGCAAATGTCCGCGCACGACCACGCGCACTTCGGGGTACTCGTGGGTGTGCACAGGATAAACGGTGCCCGAAGGATCGGTCCATTCCGAAACCGAAAGTCCTTCTCCCGTCAGGGCGCTCCGCAGTGCCTCCAGAGACGGCGCTGTCTCTTTATTCCAACGGGTAACCTGCATATTTCAAACTACATCCTATCGCTTGGTAAATTGCCGCATCGATTTTGCGGCAATTCGATTTTACAACGGAGCAAAACGTGTGTCAATTAGGATTTTTGACCAAATCTTCCAGCATCGCCGTCGTCAACGATTTCGGGCGCTCGATGGGTTGTCCAAGCGCGCGCGCCCAAACCGCGTTCGCAGTGACACCAAGCGCGCGACTCACGCCGAACAAGACGGTATAGAAATCTAACTCGCGCACGCCATAGTAATTTTGCAAGGTGCCGCTGATCGCATCGACGTTGGGCCACGGATTTTTCACTTTGCCGGTTGCCTTGAGAACATCGGGGATTGTCTCGTACACCAAACTGGCAAGCCGGAACATTTCATCGTGAGGCAAATGTTTTTTGCCGAATTCAAATTGCGCGACGAACCGCGGATCGGGGACCCGCAAAACCGCGTGACCATAACCGGGAATCACTCTGCCGGCGGCAAGCGTTTCGTTGGCAAATTGCGTCAGCTCTTCCTTCGATGGCACACGCCCAAATTTTTTGTACACGCTCGTCAGCCAACTAAAACATTCCTGATTCGCCAAGCCGTGCAATGGTCCTGCCAAACCATTTAGCCCGGCGGAAAAGGCGTAGTAAATATCGGACAGCGCGGAACCGACGAGATGAACGGCGTGCGCGCTAACATTGCCACTCTCGTGATCGGAATGAAGAATGAAATACAATCGTGACAAATCTTCGTACTCGTGATTCATCACGCCCATCATACGCGCAAAATTTCCACCCCAATCGAGATGAGGATCGGGGACGTAGACTTCGCATTTTTTGTACTTGAGGCAGTAAATCGTCGCCGCAATTTCCGGCAACTTGGCGATGAGATTCATGCTGTCTTCCAGCATTGGAATCCAGTACTCATCGCGTTTCATGCCGGCGGCGTAACGTTGAGCAAACACTGAAGAAGGTTGCAACGCGAGTACCGCCATCGAGAACATTGTCATCGGGTGTGTTTCATCCGGCATTGCGCGCAACGCGTTGTAGATGTGCGCCGGCACAAAAGCCCGCGCCTTCCATTCCGCTTCGACTGCTTTCGCTTGTTCGGCGGTGGGAATTTCGCCGGTCAAGAGAAGATAATACAATCCGCCGACGTAAGGAATCGTTGCACCCGCCGGCTTGGGTAATTTTTCCAACACCTCAGGAATCGAAAAACCGCGAAACCGAATCCCGGCTTGCGCATCGACGTAGGAAATGTCCGTTACCAATCCTTCGATGTCGCGCATGCCGCCGTACACCTGATCGATGGTAATTTTGCCAACTTGAGTTGCCCCGTGCTCTTTAGTCAACTTGCGAACGCGTTCTCGCCATTCCGGCAAACTCGCAGCGATTTTATCTTGCAACTGCATTGAAAACTTTCCTCCCGCTTGAATTCGTTACTGATTTGATGCACTAGACTCGACACGGTTACACGCGCCCGTAATTAATGGTGCCGGTGCGATTCTGGGGCATCTTTCGCGCTTTGATTTTGCGACGCGCTAATTGCATTTTACAACAATTCATTTGCTAGGCAGTACGGTCGGATTGTACACAAATGCCCCGCGCGCGTCAATCGCTCACGCGCAAAATCCGCAACCGCCACAAAATCCACATTCCCCCAAACACCGCGCTACTGTAAAGCAGATACAGCCAATGCAAAGCGACAGCAACAACGCCAAAACCCAATCCGCCGCGCTGAACAAAAAACTGATACAGATCAAAATTCAACATCAAGATGACGACAACCAGCGCAAGACTTGCCAGCCCAAAAATCGATATGAACAAGCCGGCAAACAAACCCAATACAGCGCACCAAGCGGCAATTGCGCTCACGCGATTCGCGGCATTCAAATTCAAATCGGATGGCAATTTGCCGCTGTGCAAAATCAGGCGCGTCCACGGAACCGCGCGCCCCCAAATGTCGGTGCGTAATAGACTGGCAAACGTCCACTCTTTCAAGTGCGTTACCTGAACATCGTGACACAACCAATTCCGATAACCTTGCCGGCGCAAGCGGACGCCCAATTCAATATCTTCGATCATTGCATACGCCGGGTTAAATCCACCGGATACCGCAAAGACTGACGCGCGCATCGCGCCGCATCCCGTCCAGAAACTCGACGCTTCGCGTTTGGAATTTTGGTGGACATAGTGATGTAAGAGATTCTTGTAACGCGAGATGTAACTTTGTCCTGCCGGCTCGTCGTCGTACGAGCCGAACAGTGCATCAATGTCCGGCTGTAGAGTCAAGTATCTTTCGATCAGTGCAAGTGTGTTCTTATGCACCGCCACATCCGCATCGATGAAAATCAAAACGTCGCCGGCAGCGTGTTCCGCACCCCAATTGCGCGCGATTGCCGCGCCGCGCGGTCCATCCGGCATCGCAACGATCTGTACCGGATATTCGCGCGCAATTACCAACGAATTATCGGTTGAGCCATCATCGACGATGATGACTTGGTCTGGGCGGCGCGAAGATGCGAACAATGCGCCCAAACAACGACGAATCGTTGCACTGCCATTGTACATTGGAATCACAATCGACAATTTCATTGCGCGTTACTTTTGGAAACGCATCGCTTCAAGACAAAATCCCAGCGCGTTCGCCACTTGCGCGATCATCAGCAAGCCCACCACGCTCCACGCGCGTGCGCCTCGCAAAGTAACAAACGGATAGCGCAACAAATTGACGTAGAATCTGAATGGTTCCACTTGCACAGATTCTTGTTGCCGGCGCGCCCGCGCACGCCGAAACCGCACGGCGCCACGACCGTAATAAGAATGTTGTTGCCAGAATTCACGGAGCGAGAGGTTGTGGGCGTGATAAACGATTGCGTGCGGCGCATAGACCATTCGTCCGCCCAGAAATAACCAGCGATCACAAAATTCACGATCCTCGGCGGCGGCGTGCGGATACGTCGCGTCGAATCCGCCGGCGCGGATAAATTGCTCACGCGGAATCGCAAAATTATTTGAAGTGAAAAAGCGCGCGCAATTTGGATCGGGATTGTAATAATCGTAGAGATAACTGATAAGCATTTGGCTTGCCGTCGCACACAGATTATCGGGCAAGCCGTTCAGCGTCCGACCACCGATGATGCAATCTGGATTTTTTTCGGAGGCGGTTGCAAGGCAATTCAACCAATCCGGCGCGGGCATACAATCGTCGTCCGTAAAAGCAACAATTTCGCCGTGCGCATGTTGCACACCGCGATTGCGCGCCGCCGCTGGTCCCGCGTGCGCTTGACCAAGCAACTGGAGATTCAACTGTTTACTGCGCGCGTCCACAATGTCCCGCGGCGAAACCCGGCTCGCATCATCGACGATGATAACTTGCCACAGTTCGCGTGGATATTGGATGTGCGCGAGCGCGTCGAGACAGCGCGCCAATTGGCGCAACCGATTGTGTGTGGGAATGACAATCGAAAACGATAAAGACATTTTGCGTTATGCAGAAATCGACGCGCGACGAGTGTATATCATCAAGAACCCAAGCATCGCCAGCCAAACGATGGGGTAGCCCAAGAGATAAGGCAGATTCCACGGCGATGGATAAGTTACGATACTGCCCGGCAACATCAATAAACACCATCCCGTGCCGAATAAAATCCCAGCCAGCATATCCGTCGCATCGATCATCGCGTCGCGCTTGACGATCCGAAATAAAGCGATCAGTGCCGGCAACATCAGCAAATCATCGTACATCCGATGATACGTCCACACGCGCGCAACGATGCCGGCGACACCAAGCAACAACCACACATCGGCGCGGCGATTCAAAAACATCCACACGCCAAGTCCAACGAAAAGTGTGAGCGTTCCAAGCGTCGTATAATTTTGCCAACCGAGCAAACCGAACCAATATGGGAGATGCGCACCGATATTTACATCGATCACCGCGTCATTATATTTGAACATTTCGTTAAAGAGATCGACGAGCGGCATCGGTTGGAACGCCGCCGCGAATAAAGTCAATCCGGCATAACTTACGCTCGTTAACAGCGCCGGGCGCAATCCGCGCGGAATAAACAAGGCAAGCCAGAAAAATGGCATACTCGAACTCGGCTTGGTCAATGCCAATAGCCAAAGCATCGCGGTTGCAAATTCAACTTGCCAATTTACCTTGTTGATGCCGGTAATCAAAAGCGTGCCGCCCAAAAACATCAAAAGCACGTGGATGCCAAGTTGTCCGTTACCAATTGTGATTGGAATTGGATAGGACATGAGTAAAGTTGCGGTAATCAAAACTCGTTCCAACCGGGTTTGGGCGCAACTGTATCTGAGACATAAAAGAATTAGAATCGCCAATTCGATCAGGGTTACTAACCCCCAAAGCCAGCGCGTCTCCCATGCTCCCAGCCATCCGAAAAAGGGAAAGAGTAAAGCATAACTGGCTGGGGGATAACCGGCATGAGCCGTACTGGTGTAAACCGGCAAACCGGCGAACCAGCGCGGAATCTCACCGTGTCGCAAAAGCAAATCGATTGCGCCGACAGATTCCGAGCTTACCAGCAAACGTCGCCATTCGTTGAACAAACGCACACTTCCCAAAAGGGTTACCAAAAGAATCGCGGTCCACAAAATCGCGCGATGATAACGCGACCACCAGAGTTGCACAATCATCGCTAGACAAGTCTGACCGGTTGGCGACGCAAGCCTGAATCTACAACCGCCCACGCCACTTGTACCGCGCGCATTCCATCGATTAAAGAACAGTCCGGTGATTTGTCTTGCCGCACACAATCGATAAAGTGTTGCCACTCGGCGCGATAGGTATCTTCCATATCACCACCGCGCCGCAGATTGGCGACGATCTGCGGCGCAGCACGGAACGCGCGCGCACTGTTTCTCAAGCGATTCGTCAAATTTCCGGCGAAGGTTTGGTTCGGATAAAATTCCAAGCCATCGAACCGATGCAGTGAAAGATAGAGTCGCCCCGCCTCGCCAAAGATTTCAATTTCGCAATGCGGAGCAGTTTTCAAAGAGAATGCGCCGCTCGCCAGCACATCGTTAGACAGACGCGCGGCGATGATGCTCGTTTCATCTTCATAATAAGACGAGCCATTAGTGTCTGCAAATATCTCCGTCACTTCGCAGTTCAGGATAAAACGCCACAAATCAAAGATATGCACCGTCTCGTTGAGAATGACGCCGCCGCCGCGCGCGCGCGTGCGATGCCATTCCGGCATACCTTCATTTTCGCGCCAATGCGTATAGACACTTCGGACAGCATGGATTTTGCCCAGGCGCGCGCGCGCGACAATTTCGCGCATCTGCCGCACCAAACGATGCCACCGCAAATTAAAGCCAACCATCACCCGGCGCGAAGAGTGTGTCGCGCAATCGACCAAGCGCTGACAATCTTCGACAGTCAACGCAAGCGGCTTTTCTATGAATAAATGTTTGCCGGCACTCTGCGTTGCCAACGCGATTTCGGCGTGAAACTGGGTAGGTGTAATGACCGCAACCGCGTCCACGTCATCACGCGCGAGCAAAGCGCGATAATCGGTGTAACCGTGTTCAATTCCCCAACGATCCGCAATCAACTTGAGCCGCGTGTGATCTACGTCCGCCGCCGCAATCACGCGCGCGTCAGGCACGCGCCGCAACGCCGGCAAATGATGCCGATCTGTAACCGCGCCGCACCCGATGACACCTACGCGAACCGGGGACATCCTCATACAATCTCCTTGCTTTGCAAATGGCTATGATATTGAAACCGGGTAGCGAATGGAATCGTGCAAACGAATCGCCTGAATACTGCAATCGGTCGTGGTGCGATCTGCATAAGGACAGTTGAGACAAAAGCTAATGCGTTCTGGTGTATCTCGAATATCTCTACGCACGCGCGCGGCGTGTTTGCCAAACCAGAGATCGGAAAATGATACAGTCTTGGAAATCACGCCAAGCGACTGGCGGGCGTTATGATCTTGCTCACAGGCGACGAGCGTGCCATCGGCAAAGACGGTGGGAAACCAAAAGGGTTGCATACAGACAAAATCGTTACGATGAACCCGCTCATTATTTTTG
Organism: Anaerolineae bacterium; assembly: GCA_034435055.1. GTDB lineage: Bacteria > Chloroflexota > Anaerolineae > UBA4142 > UBA4142 > DAOTXS01. The sequence continues at coordinate 37,844 of DAOTXS010000008.1, forward strand.
TAATCGTATGCCTTGAAAATATCCTGCGTCGGGATGAATGCTTGATGAATTCGGTCTGGCGCAGCCGTGTCGATAATCGACAGCGTACGAAGCGTCAACAAGTCAAATCCATTGTCGCGGGCAAATTCTTGCAATCGCGAATGTTCGTGTTCATTGTGCTTCATCAAAATGTGGCGCATGTGCAAAATGGGGAGGGTTGCGCCGCGCTCACGCTTGAGGTCCGCAAGCCGCCGCACGCCCGCAAGAATCGGTTCGAGCTTTGCCCCAACGCGAAACTGGGCATTTGTTTCGTTTGTCAAACCATCGATGGCAACGATGAGAAAGGTCGGCGGATAATCGATGAGCGCGTTCAGAATCCGTTCGTCATTCAGTCGTTGACCGTTGGTGGAAAGGAAAAATGCTACTGAGAATTTCTGGGCGATACGTAGAATTTCCGGTAATCGAGGATGCAACAACGGTTCGCCCCACGCCCACAACGAAACGGTCAGCAGAGATTGTCCAAGTTCATCCATCACGCGCTCGAACAAACGGATATCGATTGCTTTGGGCGGGCGCACAACTTCGCCGATGCCGGTGGGACACACCGGGCAATGGAGATTACAATAATTGACCAATTCAATTTGCAAATGCAGGGGCAAGTTGCGGGGCGACAATTGACGCTTGACCAAATGTGTTCCAGCGACGAGCAAATTCCAACGCTTGGCAAATGGCATCTGGGTCAATTCGATGTCCATTTGATCGTACGTGAATCGATAACGTCCACGCGCCAGAATGTCCAACAAAAGTTTGGGCGAACGCTTCAAGCCCGCGATGCGTTCGTGCACCCTCATCGTAGTTCAACCGTGTCGCGCCGAGCGGAACTAGTTGGCGCGAGCAATGCAATCAAGTCCAACGCTTCGCGGGCAATCAACCCGCCGCCGGGAATTATCAACCAAGCGCATAGATAGAACGCACCAAAAATCAAGCCGCTGATGATTAGCCCAACCAATTCACCAAAAGGAAATAGGGCAAGTAGCGGCGTTGCGACGAACAATCCTAACGCGGCAATGAGTGAAGTTGCGGCAGGGCGCGCCAGAATCGCCAAGACTTCTTGCCATCGCAAAGGTGAATCCGCACAGCAATAAACGATTAACGGGATCAACATCAGCACGCGCGTGAAGCTAAAAACACCGGCAACTCCAACGGCGCCCCACGGCAAGCCAACCCCAAAACTAATCACCGCGGTTAGTGAGATAACTAAGACCGCGCGCAACATTCGGCGGGTTTGCCCCAGCGAAAGTAAAAACCAACTCATCGTCGTATAAAATGGGTCCACGAAAGCGGCGGGCGCCAAAGCACGAAACATCGGCACCGCCGGCAACCACGTTGCGCCCAAAACAACCAGCACCGTTTTTTCTGTTGTGATGAAAACAAAAGCGATCAATCCCATCGCCAGAGACGCCACCAGCAAGAGAATGCGCGAATAAAACGCGCGGTACCGCGCGACATCCGATTGAAGCCGGCAAAGCATCGGCAGAGCCACGCCGCTTAACGGGATGCTAATCTGCAAAATAGGCAACAGCAAAAACTGATACGCCTTGTCGTAAAAACCCAGTTCGCTCATTCCCCAATACCACCCGATCAAAAGCGTATCAAGATTTCGTGTGATATAAATCAATACGCCAAGCAGCGTTACACGCCCGCCAAAACTCAACAACGGTCGAATCTCGATGAGCGGAGCCGGGTGCCCCGGTTTCCATCGACTAAAGAACCAACTTGCCAACCCGTTACTCAAACTCGTTGTCAAGTGCATCAACACAAGCGACCAATAGCCTGCGCCATTCCACGCGAACACGATTCCCGCCATCACGCCAACAGCCATCGCCGATACATCAATGAAAGCAAGTGTGATAAAACGCAATTGGCGACGCAAGAGCGCGTGCGGCAATCCAGCCAAGCCGTGAATCACAAAGATGCACGCCATCATTAGAACCATTTCGATCAAGCGCGGCTCACGATACACCCACCCGATCAAAAATGCCCCGATACCCGCCAGCACCGCCAAAACACCGCCGACCGCAGCGTTGACCCAATAAACCGTACTCAACTGCCGATCGGAAATCTCGATGCTTTGGATGGCGGCAAGATTGAGTCCGAGGTCTCGAAACAGGTTGATAAAACCAGTTACGGCAATCACGATGCCGAACAATCCATAGTCCGAGGGCATTACCAAACGCGCAAGCAAAACGACCGAGGTGAGATGCAATACAAATTTGATGGCTTGCGACAATAAGGCGACAAAACTGCCGTGAACCGAACGCCGACGTAAATCTACAGCAGGAGGGTCGATCACGATCATAATGACACGAGGGCACGCACAAGTGAACCGGCAAGCCACGCTTGTCGATCTTTTTCTGTAAGATAACGCTCGCGCCGATATTCCATCGCCGAAAGCTTGTAGACAAAATCATCGACGCGCCGCGCGTAACCTACCATTTCGCCCACCGCATCGAAAATCAAAAACAGCAACAGCCACGGCAGAACGCGCGGCATCACCCCCGCGGGTATCGATGCGCCACGCAAATTTCGGAGCGTTCGCACGAATCGAACAAGGGGAATTAGCGGCGCGCCAGCGGCAAATGCCAGCCGCTTGAAGATCGACCAATACCGGGAACGTGCGCCAGCAAAGACCGCGCCGGAGTAAAACCGGAGTTGGAGTGTAGGTGCAATGCGGGAATAATTCAAGTGGTAAACTTTGGCGCGCGGTTCGAGAAAGAGTGTGTAACCACGCTCCAACAATTCCCAGTGCAAGACACTCTCAAAAACAAATTTGGCTTCTAGGTCAGAGCCGTACGCCAAGAGAATTTCTTTTTTGTACGAACTATTATGCCCGGGCAAATGATGCATCGTTCGCGCCGCCGGTTTCATCCATTCGCCGTACTCGGTCAACAGATTTGCCCAACTCACCAAACTTGCGGGGTTGGCATTGCCAAACACACCGCCAACAACAGCATGACCTTGACGATGCGCGTCAATCAACGCTTCTGCCCATTGCGGGTCGTAAATAGCGTGATCTTCGACAAAGGCGACTAATGGCGCGCGCGCCGTTCTTGCGCCGGCAATGCGCGCTACCGGCGTCGAGATGATTTTACCCACCTCGACGATTGCCACTGCGCCAAATGCGCCAGCTTCCGTTGGCAATTGAATCGCGGTTTTAGATGGCGCAACGATAATCAATTCCAGGTTTGCGACGACAGTTTGTGCGGCAAGACTGGCAAGCGTCTGCCGAATCGTCGCGTAATCATCGGGCGCCAGGATGATCACCGACATTGCCAACGGGGTTGTCAATTACATATCTCCTTCATCGACAATGAATTCTTCATAGTACGAGCGTTCGGTATTCACTTCCCACAAACCGTGTTTTTCGCCCCGCACATTTCGCGCCGCCAAAATTCCGGTCAACATCGAATGATCTTGGTTGTTGTAGCGATGCATTCCATTCCGCCCGATGGTTTGCAAATTCTCAAAGGTATCGAGGTAACGGCGAATGACCTGCAGTCGCTCACGATAGTTTGGGTCGTAGACAGGGTACGCTTTGGGTTGACGCAACACCACTCCATCTTCGACTTCTTCGGGGCGCGCCAAGTTGAGAAGCTCTAAATCACGAACCGCTAACGCGATCAGTCCCACATCTGACAGCCGCCACAACTCATCGTCTTCATTGCAAAAGTATTCCATTCCTAAACTTGTCTTGTTGGGATCTGGCACCATCGCCGCACTCCAGTTTTTGAAATTCTGAATGCGCCCCACTTTGGCATCGGGGCTGTGGATATAAATCCAATTATCCGGGAAAACATCGCGGCGATTCAAAATCAATTCAACGATGATGAACGCACGATATTTCAATTCTCTGGCGGCATTCAGGACGTGGGGCAGAGGTGGCGGATCTAATCGCAAAATCAATTCCGTCAACGGCATGCTGGAAATAAAGTGGTCGCCCGTCAACTCGATCTGATTACCCTGGGATTCGGTCAGCACACTCGTCACGCGATTGCCCCGACAGCGCAGACGGATCACTAGGGTGTTCAGCCAAACTTGTCCACCGGCGCGTTCGATGGCTTGGCGAAAACATTCCCACATCATACCGGGACCCGCGCGCGGGTATTGAAATTCGTGAATCAGCGATTTGATATTGTGATTCCGGAAAACCGAATACCAAACTGCCGAGAGAAAAGACAGCCCCTTGATGCGTTGCGCCGCCCATTCGGCGTGAATCTGGGAACAGGAAATCCCCCAAACTTTTTCAGTGTAGGTTTTGAAAAACATCCGAAAGAGGCGTCGTCCGAAACGATTCGAAATCCATTGTTCGAAATTCTCTTCAACCGGGGATGGAAAAAGCCGCGCGCGCACATAACTGAGGAAGGTCAAACCGCTTTCAAGCAAGCCGAGATTTTTCAGCGTATCCAGTGGCTCGATGGGATAATGAAAATATTTGCCGCGATAAAAAATCCGTGAGAGCCGGCGCACGCGAATAAAATCATCGCCGAGCATCTCTTCCCACAACCGTAAAACTTCCGGCACTTGGGTATAGAATCGATGCCCGCCGAGATCAAAACGATAGCCCTTGTACGTCTCGGTTCGCGCGAGTCCGCCTACCTTGTCGCTCGCTTCTAACACGATGGCGCGCACGCCCGCCGTACCAAGTTGTTGCGCCGCCGTCAAGCCAGCCGGACCGCCGCCGATCACCACTACGGGAAAATGTTGTGCGGCAGATTCACGGGTATTTGCCACGTGAATCAACTCGCGTTTTCTTCAGCTTTTACGCGCTGTAATGCCGCTACTGCCACTTCGATCATTTTGTCGTCCGGCTCGCGCGTGGTGAGCGACTGCAACCACAAACTCGGCTTGACCACGAGCCAATTCAACACCGGATTGGTTTGATGCGCCGAACTGAACTTGATCAACTCGTAACTCAGCGCCGCGACGACTGGCACCAACACGATACGGGACACAATGCGAATCAGCATCGGCGGGCGACCCAGCAACGCAAACACAAAAATCGACACGACGACGACAACAAGCAAAAAACCGGTACCGCAACGAGGATGTTCTTTACTGAACGTCTGAATAATCGATGGCGTCAACTCCGCGCCGGCTTCGTCTGCCGCAATCGTTTTGTGTTCTGCGCCGTGATACTGGAATACCCGGCGAATATCCGGCATCAAACTAATGGCTCGAATATACGCCAGAAAAATCGCAAGTCGGATCAATCCTTCTAGAATGTTACTCGCCAGCGCCGCCACATCCAGATTGATTAGCCACGTGTTCAGCCACGGGTCGATCAAGCCCACAAGAAAGAGCGGCAGGACAAAGAACAAGCCAATTCCAAAAGTCAACGAAACGCCCAGCGTCCCAAACGCAACCCCGGCAGGAATCGCTTTCTGTGTCGTTGCCGTGCCAGCGACCGGAACAACATTCGCCGGAATGGACGGAGCGGTAACATCCGCCGGCTTGGGCGGCTCAACCGCCGCGATGCTTGCCGAATGCAACAGCATTTTGGTTCCCAGCACCAACGTGTCCCACAAAATGGTCATTGCACGCAGAAAGGGAACTTTTGACCAACGGCTGTTATAAATCGCCGGAGCAATTGGCTCACTGATGGAAATAATGTTGCCTTGCGGTTCACGCACCGAACATGCAACAAAACGACGGCCGCGCATCATCACTCCTTCAATGACCGCCTGTCCGCCGTACAAAATTTTATCGCCCAATGTTCTACCTCTGCCAAAGATGGCGACATTGTACACATTACTCACAACACTGTCAATTTATTTTTCCGATTCCATCGCAAATCGATCTAAATCTTTTTGACACTCGTTCTGCCCTATGGTATTATGGCACTGCTTTGACCCCGAGGAATTCAATGCCCAAAAAGAACGCCGATAAAAAAATCGAATCGTTAACGACTGGAACGATCACGCCACTGCCGGAATTCGCGCTCGTACCGTTACGCGACGCAGTGATCTTTCCGCACCTGATGAGTCCGCTTTCGGTCGGACGCGACCGCTCGGTGCGCGCCATCGAATCCGCCCTCGCCGAAAACAAACCCGTCGTCGTTTTTCTTCAACGCGACCCGGAAATCATCGAACCGACGCTGAACGATTTGCATCCCATCGGCACGCAAGTTACCGTTGGGCGAATGTTGCGAATGCCGGACGGCACAACAAACGTTATCGCGCAAGGTGAAGCGCGCGTCCGCCTCATCGAAATCGTACACGCCGATCCGTACATTCGCGCGCGCGTGATGCCATTGCGTGAAACGACCACCAAATCGCTCGAGACCGAAGCGTTGATGCGCGCGGTGCTCGCGCTCTTTGAAAAAGCCGTGCGCATCAGCCAGCAATTGCCGGACGACGCGTACGTTGCGGCGATGAATGCAGACACGCCGGGCTGGCTCGCCGACCTCATCAGCTCGGCGCTGAATCTTGAACTGAACAAGCGCCAAGAACTTTTGGAGACTATCGATCCCATCACGCGTTTGCAAAAAATTTCCGTCCTCCTCGCGCACGAACTGGACGTGCTGGAATTGCAAACGAAAATTCATTCCCAGGTTCAGGAAGAAGTCGATAAGAACCAACGCGAATATTATCTGCGCGAGCAAATGCGCGTGATTCAAAATGAACTGGGCGAGATGGACGCGCAGACACGCGAGACGAACGAACTGCGCGACAAGATCGAACAAGCGGGCATGCCCGCCGAAGTCAAGGAAAAAGCCAACCACGAACTTGAACGTTTGAAACAAATGCCCAGCGCCGCGCCGGAAGTTGGCATCATTCGTACATACATCGATTGGTTGGTCAGTTTGCCCTGGGTCAAAGCCACAGTCGATAATTTGGATATTCCCGCCGCTGCGAAATTGCTCGATGAACATCATTACGGTTTGAAAAAAGCAAAGGAACGCATTCTCGAATACATTGCCGTCCGCAAACTTGCCGCCGAAAAAATGCGCTCGCCAATTCTGTGTTTCGTCGGACCGCCCGGCACCGGCAAAACGTCGATGGGACGATCCATCGCGCAAGCCCTGGGGCGAGCGTTCGTGCGCGTTTCGCTTGGCGGCATTCACGACGAAGCCGAAATTCGCGGCCATCGCCGCACGTACATCGGCGCATTGCCGGGACGCATCATTCAAACGATGAAACGCGCCGGCACGATCAATCCGATTTTCATGTTGGACGAAGTGGACAAGATCGGCGCGGATTTTCGCGGCGATCCAAGCGCGGCACTCTTGGAAGTTCTTGACCCCGAACAGAATTACTCTTTCAGCGATCATTATCTCGACGTGCCATACAATCTGTCGAAGGTGATGTTCATCACGACGGCAAATATTCTCGACCCGATTCCGCCGGCATTGCGCGACCGGATGGAAGTCATCGAGTTTCCCGGTTACATCGAAGAAGAAAAAGTTGCAATCACCAAACAATTTTTGATTCCGCGCCAGAAAGAAGAACATGGGCTGGGCGATGCGCCGCATTTTTCGGACGAAGCGATTCGCAGTTTAATTCGCGAATACACGTACGAAGCCGGCGTCCGCAATCTAGAACGGGAAATTGCCAATGTGTGTCGCAAAGTTGCGCGCTTGACCGCCGAAGGTAAACGCGCGCCCGCTCACATTACCCACGAATCGTTATTCAAATATCTGGGACCCACCAAATTCACGTACGGCATCAAAGAAGAACGCGATCAAGTTGGCGTGGCAACCGGCGTTGCCGTCTCCGAAGCCGGCGGCGACACGATGGCAGTTGAAGTAACGTTGATGCGCGGCAAAGGCGGTTTGTTGCTCACCGGGCAATTGGGGGACGTGATGCAGGAATCGGCGCAAGCCGCACTGTCGTACGCACGCACGCACGCGAAGGAACTTGGGCTGAAAGTCAACTTTGACAAACTCGATATTCACATTCACGTACCGGAAGGCGCGATTCCCAAAGATGGACCATCGGCAGGAATCACAATTGCCACCGCGCTGATCAGCGCACTTTCACATCGCGCGGTTCACCGCGATGTCGCGATGACCGGCGAAATCACGTTGCGCGGGCGCGTGCTTCCCATCGGCGGCTTGCGCGACAAAGTGCTGGCGGCGCACCGTGCCGGACTCAAGACGATGTTAATTCCGAAGAAAAACAAAAAGGACATGGTCGATATTCCCAAAAAGGTCCAGCGCGAGATGCAGTTCATCTATGTCGATAAGATGGAACAAGTCTTGCCGGTCGCTCTGGCGCGAGGAAAACCCAAAGCATAACAGATCGAAAAATCGGATTGAAGAAGGAGTAACCCTTGGTCAATTGTCCTAATTGTGGTCATGCCAATCCAACCAATCAAAGATTCTGCGGCAGTTGCGGTACGGATATTCAAGCCGCGCTTGCATCGCGCGGGACGCCGGTTTCGGAGCAACAGCAATCGCCGTACGCGTACTCTCAGCCACAAACGTACGGCGGGTACGAAGCGTACGCCGAACCCGCCTCGCGCGGACCGCTGCGCTTGGTTATCGTCATCGGTATTTTGTTGCTCGTCGCCTGCTGTGCGTTTGCATGCGGCATCCTGATCGGTTTTGAATTGATTCCCGGGCTACTGGGAATTGGCGGCGGCGCGGCAACCCCCAGACCAACGCCGCGCGTCACGCCCACGCCGCAAAGTATGCTGATGATTTTTTATTACCTGCTTGGGTAAAAACGGACGAACGACGAAAGACGAATGACCCAAAAAATTCGGCATTCGTCTTTCATCATTTGTCATTCGCCGGAGTTCTATGAACATCCAAGAAATCACATCGCTCTATCATCAGGGGCAGAGCGAGACGCTCGCATTTGAAATCGACTCCATCCCACTCAATCGGCTTGCCGAAATACTTGCCGCGTTTGCTAATGCAAACGGCGGCATTTTGCTTTTGGGCATCGATGCCAAAGGCGCGGTGCGCGGCGTCAAAGACCCGGACGCGATAATCGAAAAAGCGCTTGCCGCCGGTTTGCGCTGTGAGCCGCCGTTGATTCTGCCGCGCCCGGAAAACGTAACGATAGAAGACAAACCCATCGTCATCGTCGAAGTGCCGCCCGGCTTGCCGCACGCGTATGGCTTGCGCGGCAAATATATCGCGCGCGCCGGCAAGAAAAATGTCGCGCTCGGACCGCGGCAACTGCGCCAATTGTTGCGCGAACGTGGCGAGGCGAATTTTGAAATGCTCCCCGCGCCCGGCACGTCGCTCGACGATTTGGACGACACACTTGTGAACAAGTACGCCAAAAGTTTTTTAGACGCCGACGCGCCCAAAAAAGACGCGGTGCTCGATTTATTGCATCGACGCGGCTGCATCACCAAAGACGGTAACATCTGGCGACCCACCACGTCGGGCTATTTGTTGTTGGGCAAAGAACCGCAACGCGCTTTTCCGAGCGCGGAAATTTTGCTCGCGCGATACGCCGGCAAACAAATGACCGATGAATTCGTCCGCGAAATCGTGCGCGGCCCATTGCCGGAACAAGTGCGCCGCGCCGAGGCGTGGGTTGTCGCCAATATGCGCAAAGGGTCACGCATCGATTCGCTCCAACGTGAAGACCGCGCCGAATATCCTCTGCCCGCCGTGCGCGAAGCGATTGTCAACGCCGTCGCGCATCGTGATTACGCAATTCGCGGCGACGAGATTCGCGTGATGATGTTCAGCGACCGCATTGAAGTCTATAGCCCGGGATTGTTGCCCGGGCACGTGACAGTTGAAAACATCGTCGATGAAAGATTCTCGCGTAACGAAGTGATCGCCCAAGTTCTTGCGGATATGGGTTTCATCGAGCGGCTGGGATATGGAATCGACCGGATGATACGCATGATGCGTGAATGGGGGTTGCCCGCGCCGCGTTTTGCAGAAACCGGGAATGGGTTTCGCGTCCTGTTGCGCGGACCGGGCGACCGCTTGGTAACCGACGAAATCGACAAGAGCAAATGGCGGCGGCTGGGATTGAGCGAACGCCAACAAACCGCGCTCGAATTCATCGTCAAAAATCAGCGCATCGCCAACCGCGATTTCCGCGACCTCTTTCCCGACGTGAGCGAGGAAACGATTCGCCGCGACCTCGCCGATTTGGTGGAAAAAGATTTGCTCATCAAAATGGGCGACAAAAAAGGAACGCATTACATTTTAAAGTAGAGCTGTTCCCCGGAACGCCTCTACACCTTCCCCGTTGACACGCCTCGCCGATTGGTGGTATAATCTGGACAGTAATGGTCTAGACCATACCAGACATCCTTGTCCGCGATGTCGGTGGATTGGAAGATCAATGGCGACTCTTCGACGGCACCACCCCATTCCCCTCTATCAGCAATTGCAAGCCACGCTCCGCGCGCAAATCGAAAGCGGTCGTTTCGGCACGCACGAACGGCTCCCCTCCGAGCGCGAATTGTCCCAGCAATTTGGCGTCTCGCGGATGACGGTTCGCCAGGCACTCGACGCGCTTTCGCAACAAGGCCTCATCTACGGCAAAGTCGGCAAAGGCACGTTCATCAGTGAACCCAAGATCGATCAACAGCTTGTTACACTTACCGGTTTTTCGGAAGAGATGCAACGCCGGGGACAGGCAACTTCGAGCCGCGTCATCAAATTGATTGAACTTGCGGCAACCAAAGACATTGCCAATGCGCTACAAATCGAAACCAAGACGCGCGTGTTCAACCTCATCCGCGTGCGTTTGGCAAATGGCGCACCACTCGCGCTGGAAAACGGTTTTCTGCCGGCGCACCTTTGCCCGGATTTAGCAGCGCACGATTTCAGCCGCGAATCGTTGTACGATGTTTTGCGCAATCAATACGGCTGGCATCTGGTGCGCGCCCAACAAACCGTCGAAGCCCGGCTCGCCAATGATGAAGAAATCGAATTACTCGAACTCAAACGCCCCGCCCCCATTCTTGCATTCGAGCGCGTAACAATGGTCGAGCAAGGATTTCCAATCGAGTACGTTCGCTCGGCGTATCGCGGCGACCGCTACAAATTCAGCGCGATGTTGAGTCCAGCCCGATGAACCACGTCAAACTCGGCATCGATATTCTCTTGCAAAATCCGGATCGCTGGCTCAAACATCGGCGCGTCGGGTTGATTACCAACGCGAGTAGCGTTACCGGCGATCTGCGTCCAAACATCGATGCGCTTCGCGCCGCCGGCGTGAACCTTGTCGCCTTGTTTGGCCCCGAACACGGTCTTGCGATGGCGGCGGCAGACGCCGAGAAAATTGCTTCCGGCATCGACTCACGCACCGGCTTGCCGGTCTATTCACTCTACGGCGACGTTCGCAAACCGACGCGCGAAATGCTCGCCAATGTCGATGTGTTGCTGTACGATCTCCAAGATGTTGGCGTACGATTCTACACTTTTACCGCGACGCTGGCGCTGGCGCTGGAAGCGTGCGCCGAATTCCGCGTGCCGCTGATCGTACTGGATCGACCGAATCCCATCAACGGTAACCTTGTCGAAGGCGCGGTACTCGACCCGGCATTACAATCGTTCGTTGGCCACGGACCATTGCCGATTCGGTATGGAATGACGCTGGGTGAACTTGCGCAGTTTTATAATCGCGAGTTGAACATCAACGCGGAATTAGAAATCGTCGCGATGGCGGGCTGGCGGCGCGAGATGTGGTTCGATGAAACCGGGTTGAGTTGGACGCCCACCTCGCCCAACATTCCCAATTTCATGACAACGATTGTTTATCCGGGAACGTGTTTTGTGGAAGGCACGAACCTGTCGGAGGGTCGCGGCACCGGCTTGCCATTTGAAAATATTGGCGCGCCGTGGCTGGACGGACACACGCTCGCAGAAGAACTGAATGCGCGCAATATCAATGGCGTCCGTTTTCGCCCAACTTCGTTCACGCCGACGACAAGTAAATTCAGTGGGCAAGTGTGTTGCGGTGTGCAAGTTCATGTCATTGATCGCAATTCGTTGCACGCGGTAGAGATGGGCTTGCACCTAATCGACGCTTGTCGTAAAATTGCGCCCAAGCATTTCGGGTTTTTGAAATCGAGCTGGGAAGGTCGCCCGCCGCACTTTGATCTGTTGACCGGCGACAAGAACACGCGCGCCGCGTTAATTGCTGGACAATCGATTGAATCGATCACGCAATCGTGGAATAAAAGTCTTGGCACGTTCGACGACAAGCGTCGCCAATATCTAATCTACTAAAAGGGGAGGTGATTTCCGCACATCAAAAACAAATGATCGATCAACAAAATCCGCGCCAAAAATTCTAGGAGGAGAACGATGAATCGCTTGATTACATTGCTCGCGTTGATTGCGGTTTTAACATTCTTGATCGCGTGCGCCGCGCCAACGCCCGAGCCCACAAAAGCGCCGCCACCGCCGGCATCGTCCAGCGTGGCGTCGAGCGTTGCGCCCACCAAGGCGCCCGAACCCACCAAAGCGCCTGAACCGACCAAGCCACCGGCTTCGTCGAGTGCGGCATCGAGCGTTGCGCCCACCGCCGCAGCGACACCCGTGCGTACCGCAAAGGGCGGCATCCGCAAAAGCACGAGTGGTTACAAAGGTACTTTGAACTTGTGGGTGCTGGGTTATACACCGGGCAACGCGTTCGCCAATCCGTTTGACAATGCAGTTGCGCAATTTATGGCGGATAATCCGGACATCAAAATCGACATCACCGGCTATCCACCAAACGATGAGGGTTTTGCCAAACTGACTGCCGCGCTTCAATCTGGGCAAGGCATCGATCTCTTGCGCATGGCATCGGATCGTTTGCCTCAATACGTCGCTGAAGATTTGGTCGAACCCATCGACGCTTATCTGACCGCCGAAGACAAAGCCGACATTCTCCCCAACGTTCTCGACGTGACGCGTTTGAAGGACGGCAAGGCATGGTCATGGCCCCTCTGGGTCGTCCCGATGGGGATCTATGTGAACAAGGATGTCTTTGCGGAAGCAAAAGTCGATCTGCCGCCGCAAAACTGGACCTGGGAGCAGTTCGTCGATGTTGCAAAGAAAACGACGTTCAAGCGCGCGAACGGCGAACAAGTCTACGGCTTTAGTGGGTTTATCGATCCCGGGGTCGTCAACACTTGGGGGTTGTGGATGAATGAGGACCCAAGCGTGCGCCCCGTGACTAAAGAAGGCAAGTTTGGCTTCAACAATCCCGCCGCGTACAAAGCGTTGCAACGCTTTGCCGACCTTGCACTCGTCCACAAAGTAACGCCGCCGGATTTCGGCTCGCAAAAAGACGCAGATGTCAAGGGTGGTTTCACGAACAAACAGTACGCAATGATCGTGGACGCGACCGGTCCTGCCGCACAGTTTGTTGCCGCCAAAGTCAACTTTGAAATCTATCCGCACCCAACCGTCAATGGCAATAAACTTACGGTGGGCGCGGTTGGTTTGATCGGCGTGGCAAAGATCAAAGATAACGCCAAACGTCAAGCCGCGATGGATCTGGGACGCTACCTGACCAGCAGTGAAGTTCAAGCCGATGTACCGCCCGGCTCGAACGTGCCCACCGGTTTCTACCTCGCGCCCGGCGCACGCAAGTCGGTCAAGATTGTTGCGCCGCTGGACAAGTTCATCCCGATGTTGCCGGATATGTGGGTTACACCGCTGATGGTGAACTGGGCGCCGCTCACGCGCTTGATTCACCCCGAGTACCAGAACATCATCTTTGGCAAGATCAAACCGGAAGACGCGATGAAGAAAATCGCGCCGGAAGCCGATCGGTTGATTTCAGGCAAGTAATCGCGTGAAACGCAATCCGTGATGCACAAGGCGTGTTGCGTGTTTCCGATAATCGGGATACGCAACACGCCACACGGAATATGCTGTTCGCGCCAGGAGGGCTATGACCGCAATCCGCGAGTTCTTTCGCAAATACGGTTGGAGTTATCTCTTCATTCTTCCAAGTATGACCACCTTTTTCGTGTTCGTCTTGTTCCCGGTGGTGTGGTCGTTCATCATTTCCTTTCAAAAGTACAGTCTCGCCCGCGGCGGGACGTGGATGGATCCGCTGTACGCTAATTACGTCCAGGCATTCACAATGCTTCAGGGAATTTTCGTTACCGCGATTCGCAATACAGTTGTGTACACGATGTTCACTGTAACTACCAATATTTTCGTTGGACTGATTCTGGCAAGCTTAATCCAGCCACTCAGTCATCGCCTCCGCACCTTCTTTCGTGCGGCGTACTATTTGCCCGCCGTCACCAGCGCCATCATCGTCGGTATGACTTGGGCGTACATCTTCAATGGGCAATGGGGTTTTGCCAATTATCTATTACGCTTGGTCGGAATCGCGCCATTGCGGTGGCTCTCCGATCCCGACATTGCGCTGGCAAGTGTAACGTTATCGGCGATGCTGACGATTCCTGCAACCGCGGTTGTGCTGTACAGTGCGGCGATGGGTAGCATCCCAACCGAATTCTACGAGGCGGCGGAACTTGACGGGGCAACTGGTTTTCACAAATGGTGGCACATCACTGTGCCGCTTATCAAATCCACAACCCTGTATCTCGTCGTGCTGTACACCATCGCCAGTTTCGAAGTCTTCGAGCGGATTTACATCATGGTGCCAAGCGGGGTCGGCAATTCAACACAGACGATTGTCACACAGATTTATAACAATGGCTTTAAAGACTTTAATTTCGGCGTCGCTTCGGCGCAGGCGTTTGTGTTGTTCTTGATTATCGCAGTGATCGCTGTGTTCCAATTCCGATTTTTGCGAACCGACGTGGAGTATTGAGATGTCAAAACGACTCAACACCGGCACCGCGCTCATCTGGTTCACCCTCATTTTTACCGCCATCATCGCACTCTTTCCGATGTACTGGCTGTTTGCGAACGCCTTCACGCCGATCACCTCCATCCCGCCGCTCACGCCGATTCTGGTGCCGGCGTTCAAGCTCGACAACTTTGAACGCTTGCTCGTCAACAACAAGTTCTACTTGAGTTGGATGATCAATAGTTTAATTGTCGGTTTGGTTGTAACCGCGTGGCACATTGTTTTCGACACGCTGGCGGGTTATGCATTTGCCAAGAAAAACTTTCCACTACGCAACTTGCTCTTTTGGCTGATCCTCAGCACGATGATGATTCCAATTCACGTTACTTTTATGCCGCTGTACATCATCAACCGCCAATTGGGGTTGATCGATTCGCTGTGGGCACTGGTCCTGCCCGGCACGGCGAACGCGTTCGGCATTTTCTTGATGCGCCAATACATCCAGACTTTGCCCTCAGAATTGGAAGACGCGGCGCGGATTGACGGCTGTAGTGAAATTGGCGTGTTTCGGAACGTGATTATGCCGCTCTCGATGCCAGCCGTTGCCGCACTTGCAATCTTCACCTTCGTCCGCAGTTGGAATGACTTTCTTTGGCCCGTCATCGCGCTGAACAAACCACAGAATTACACTCTTACCGTCGGCGTCGCCAATATGCAAGGTGAATTTATGACCGACTGGGGAATTATTTTCTCCGGCGGCGCACTCGCCGCGTTGCCGATGGTGATCTTCTTCCTGATCTTTCAGAAATATTTCCTTGAAGGCGTGCGGATGGGCGCGCTTAAAGGATGACCGAGGACAAACGACCGATGACTGATCACGATCGGTCTTTTGTCTTCCGTCCTCGGTCTTACAAAACACACTGGAGTGAAAATGACAATCAACGTAGCCGTCATCGGCGCCGGTATTCTCGGCGCACGCCACGCGCGCGTATTCTACGAGCAACCGGACGCCCACCTCGCCGCGATTGTCGATGTCAACTCGGCGCGCGCCGACATCGCACAGAAATTGGGGGCAAAATTTTATCAAGACATCGACACGATGCTCAACTCCGAAAATATCGATGCGGTTGCTGTCGCGACGCCGGATCATTTGCATCGTGAGCCAGTCCTCGCCGCGCTCAACGCCGGCAAACACGTCTTTTTCGAAAAGCCCCTTGCCACCTCCCTCAATGACGCGCGCGCAATCACAAACGCCGCCACGCAATCGAATTGCGTCGTGATGGTCAACTACAGCCAGCGTTTCGTCACCGATCATTTGTGGATCAAGCAAGTTATCGATACCGGTTTGATGGGCAGACCGCAAATAGTCATCTCCGTCAAATTCGACACGATCTTTGTGCCGACCGGAATGATTCGCGGTTGGTCAGCGCAAACTTCGCCGATCTATTTCATGTCGAGCCACGATCTCGATTTGACGTACTGGTTTCTTGGCAAAAAACCAACCCAGGTTTTCGCGCACGAAACGCGCGGCACACTCGACGCGCAAGGTATCCCGGTTCACGATGGCTTGAATGCGCTGATTCAATTTGAAGGCGGTGTCACAACCAATTTCCATTCGTCGTGGATTCATCCCAACACGTACCCCAAAATCGCGGATGGTTATTTGCAAATCATCGGGAGCGACGGCGCGGTGATGTACAACAATCGCACGCGCTCCGCCGAGTTGTTCAATAGCAAAGGTGGACAGAAAATCGATTTCACCGGACCACACACCGCAGACGAAGTCGGCGGCAAAATCACCGGCGCGTTCACTGAAGCAGTGCGGCATTTTATCGCGTGCGTGAACGAAAAGCGCGAACCAACCACCTCGCCGCAAAAAACGCTGATCGTCACAGAAACACAAGCGGCGGTGATCGAGTCGCTGCGAACAGGAAAACCGGTAAACATTGGAGGATGAATAGCCGCGAACGAATGGCACGCGCGATGCGGCATCAGCCGGTCGATCGTGTGCCGGTGATGTGCCAACTCGCGCTCGGACATTACTTTCTCAACGTCGATTTACCGCCACATCGCATTTGGTTCACGAGCGAAGGTTTTGCACACGCGCTCGTCACCTTACAAAAACGATACCGGTTCGACGGCATTCTAATCAACATTCCAGGACGCCCGGAAAATATTCTCGACGACATCATCGCGCTTGAACAGACCGACGACGGCGAACGGTTGACGTGGCGCAACGGCGATGTTGTTTTCGTTCCCTGGGACGATAATCCTTTGTTGTATCCAGCCCGCTCGCCAGAACGCGCGGATTTCGAAACAATCGACCCTGACCATCTTGACTCAGTCGATGATTTGCCCGGCTACACTTGGAACACGTACCACGTTCCGTACCTTGCAGAGAAAAAATCGCGTGGCGTCTTGCGCGAAATTCCGCCGTACTTTTTTCGGACAATCGATCTGGTCAAGCACGCGGTCGGCGACACGGTTTCGATTCACGGTGAAGTGTTTTCGCCGTTCACACACTATTTTGAATTACTCGGTTATGAACAAGCATTAACAAGTTTCATCATCGATGCCGCAAAAGCACACGCGCTCCTCGACCGCTTGACCGAAGCATCGATGGCGTGGGCAGTCGCGCAAGCGCAACGCGGCGTGGATGCGGTGTTGATTTCATCGGCGTTTGCCGGCGGTTCATTCATTTCGCCGCAGATGTACCGCGAATTCGTCGTTCCGTACGAACGCCGGGTAACCGATGCCGTCAAAGCCATCGGCGTGCCGGTGTACACACACACGTGCGGCAAAATTGGCGACCGCTTGGAATTGATGGCGGAAACCGGGACGCAAGGCATCGACACGCTTGACCCGCCGCCTTTGGGAAATGTCGAACTCGCAGAAGCCAAACGACGCATCGGTGATCAATTGTTCATCAAAGGAAATATGAATTCGGTTTCAATTCTTGCGTATGCCACGCGCGAGCAAGTGATTGCAGAAGCGTCGGAACGAATTCACATCGGCGGCGAAAAGGGTGGATTCATTTTGAGCACCGCGTGTTCCGTTGCGCCGCGCGTGGAACCGTGGAAATTGGAACTGCTCGTGCCGCTGGCTGAAGAAATGGCATCAAGAGGTAAGTAATGAGTGTAACCCCCACCACTCGCATCAAGCAATTTGATTTACTCGCGCTCTGGGACAAAGTCACGAACAATTTTTTGTTACGACGTATCGTCAAAGCGCTATTTACGATCTGGGTCGTCACGACGATTACGTTCTTTGTCATCCGCGCGATGCCCAGCAACCCAGTCGAAATCATGATTCAGGAACTGACTGCCGCCGGCGTCTCGCCGGACGATGCCAAGAATCAAGCGGCGGCGTTGCTCAATATCGACCTCGACGCGCCGGCGTACGTCCAGTATTTTGATTATCTGGGCAACATCGTACGCGGCGACCTCGGCAACTCGTACAAGTCACGCGGACTCAAAGTCATCGACATTATTGCGATGGTTTTGCCGTGGACGGTTTTCAGTGTCGGCTTGTCGCTCCTGATTACCTTTACACTTGGCATCGCGCTGGGTGCAATTATGGCGTACAATCGCGATACTTGGATCGATAATATCCTTAGCAACCTCGCCGCCACACTCGACGCTGTGTCGCCGTACTTGATCGGCTTGCTTGCCATTTTGTTGTTTGGGGTAATTTGGAAAATTGTGCCGATTTCGGAAATGCGCGGCGCGCTTTCACCCGGCATCCAACCGGAATTCTCGCTGGAATTTTTTGCCGACGTTTTCAATCACGTCAAGATTCTGCTCCTCGTCTACGTCTTGTCGTCGATTGGGTCGTGGATGCTGATTATGAAGAGCAACACGATTTCCACGCTCGGCGAAGATTACGTAACCGTCGCGCGCGCACGCGGTTTGCCGGATATGCGCATTCTGACTGCGTACGTCGGTCGCAATGCAACGTTGCCATTATTCACGCGCCTCGCTATCGCGATTGGTTTTGCCGTCGGCGGCTCGGTCTTGCTCGAAAGTTTATTCACCTATCGCGGCGTCGGCTATCAACTTGCGCGCGCGATCAGCGAACGTGATTATCCGGTGATGCAAGGTGTCTTTATCGTCATCACATTTGCGGTTGTCTTTGCCAACTTGATCGCCGATCTGTTGTACGGCTGGCTCGATCCGCGCATTCGCATCGTCGGAGGAGGCAATTGATGCAAGGCATAATCGATTTGCTGAATCGCACGTGGCGCGAAACGGTCAAGACGATCAAATTGCTCAGCCGCAACAAGATGGGGCTGTTCGGCTTTGTGATGACAGTCATCATCGTACTCCTCTCGTTCTTCGGTCCGATGCTCTGGCCCCCCGAGCAATCGGCGAATGTTGCGGACATCAATCAAGGAATTTCGGAAAAGCATTGGCTCGGCACCGATTTTCAAGGGCAAGATAATTTGCGCAAGGTGATCAACGGCGGCAAAGACATTGTGACCGTCGCGTTTCTGACCGGCATCCTCGCCACGTTGTTCGGCGTCATCGTTGGATCGTTCAGCGCGTTCGTCGGCGGTAACGTCGATAGTATCTTGATGGAACTCGTCAACATCTGGCTGACGATTCCCAAATTTCCACTTCTGGCTGTAACCGCTACCGTCGTCAAGCTCAACGACCCGATTACCTTATCCGTCTTGATCGCGTTTCTCGATTGGCCCTCGTTGGCGCGCCAAGTTCGCAGTCAAGTTTTGTCGCTGAAGAAACGCGATTACATCGAAGCGGCAACAATGCTTGACCTTGGCACACGCAACATCATCTTGAGCGAACTTTTACCCAACATGATGTCGTTCATCGTCATTTCGATGATTGGCATTATGACCTTTGCCATTTATCAGCAGACGAGTCTCGTTTTCCTCGGCATCGTACCGTACTCTAGCGCGAACTGGGGCGTGATGATCAGCGCGGCAGAACGGCGGGGCGTGTTGTTCAATCAACAAGCAATGTGGAGCATTCTTGCACCAATGGGCGCAATCGTTCTGTTCCAACTTGCGCTTGTTTCGTTCGCGCGCTCGCTGGATGAAGTTTTCAATCCACGACTTCGCACAACGGTTTAGACACGACGAAAGTCAGAATTATGCATCCAACTTTATCTGTCCAAAACCTATCCATCGAATACAAAGCCCGGCGCGGGCGTGTGCAAGCGATTCGCAACGTTTCGTTCGACGTGAACAAAGGCGAGGCGCTCGCGCTCATCGGCGAAAGCGGCTCTGGCAAAACGACGCTCGGACTCGGCATTGTGCAATTGCTTCCCGGCACCGCCAAGATCACGCAAGGCAAAGCAATTTATCAGCGCGATAGCCAATCTATCGACACGCTCAAACTCAATGGCAAATCTCTGCGCCAGTTTCGCTGGAAAGAATGCGCGATGGTTTTTCAATCCGCGCTCAACTCACTCAACCCGGTCTTGCGCATCGCCGATCAATTTGCCGACACATCCAAAGCACACGGTTACGTGCAAGGTCGCGCGCTCGAAGAACGCGCGCGGCAATTGCTCGCCCTTGTGCGGCTCGATCCCGACCGCGTGTGGAAAGCGTTTCCGCACGAATTGTCCGGCGGAATGCGCCAGCGCGTTCTCATTGCGCTTGGATTATTGCTCGAACCACAATTGCTGATTCTCGATGAGCCAACCACCGCGCTTGATATTCTGACGCAACGCAACATTATGGACGTACTCAAAGAGTTGCGGCAGAAATTAGAATTCTCGTTGATTTTTATTTCGCACGACCTTTCGCTTGCCGCCGAACTTGCCGATCGCGTGGCAACGGTGTACGCCGGCAAGATCGTCGAAATTGCCGATGTTGAAACGACTTTTAAACAACCAACCCATCCATACACCATCGGCTTGATCAACGCCGTGCCAACCCTCAAAGGCACCAAAGAAGATTTGACTTCGATTCCCGGCTCACCGCCCGACTTGATCGACTTGCCAACCGGGTGCAAGTTTCATCCGCGTTGTCCACTCGCCGATCCAACATGCAAACAAAGCGAACCGGAATTGGAAACGATCAAGCCCGGGCATCAAGTTGCGTGTTGGAATTGGAATATCGCGCGCGACTCGTTGAACAAATTTAGAGCATAGTCTATGGCTGAAATACTCAAACTCGAACACGTTACTCGCACTTTTCAAGTCAAGCGCCACACGATCAAAGCCGTCGACGATGTTTCGCTTTCAATTCAAGAAGGTGAAATCCTCTGTCTTGTTGGTGAATCGGGATGCGGCAAAACAACAACTGGCAAAATGATCACCGGTATTTTGCCGGTCTCGGCCGGTAAAATTTTATTCCGCAATAAAGACATTGCTGGGCTGAGCGGGGCTGACCGAAAACAATATCGGTTGGGTGTGCAGATGATTCACCAAGATGTTTACGCTTCGCTCAATCCCGTGCACACGATTTATGAAATCATCGCCGCACCGTTGCGCCATCACGGCTTTACCAAAAACGAAAGTGCAACCCAAAAGCGCGTGCATGAATTGCTGGTAACCGTCGATCTGACACCGCCCGACGATTTTCTGGACAAATATCCGCATCAACTTTCCGGCGGGCAACGTCAGCGGGTTTCGGTCGCGCGCGCGCTCACGGTCGCGCCCTCGTTCATCGTTGCCGATGAAGCCGTGTCAATGGTCGATGTGTCAATCCGCATAAGCTTGCTCAAGACGATGTCTAAACTCAAAGACGCGATGGGGTTGTCGGTTTTGTTCATCACGCACGATCTTGCGCTCGCAAAATATTTTGCGTGGGAAGGTCGCATCGGCGTAATGTACCTGGGACGATTGGTGGAACTCGCGCCGGCGCGCCAACTCGTCGAGCGTCCGCAACATCCGTACACGCAAGTTTTGCTCTCAGCAATTCCGGAAGCCGATCCCGAAGTGACGCGGCGCAAGAAACACATTCAACTGCGAAGTATGGACATTCCTAGCTTGCTTCGGTTGCCAACGGGTTGCGCGTTTCATCCGCGATGCCCGGCGTTCATCGGCGAGGTGTGCGAGAAGGTAACGCCAGAATTGAGCGCGGCAGATGGTTCGATGGTGGCTTGCCATTTGGTAAATCGAAAATAGCCGCAGAGGAGCGGCGGTGCGGGGTGCAGCGATAAAATTTCTTCGCCCCTGCCCCTCTGCTCTCTTGTGAGTTTTATGAATCCTGAACTCGGTCAAGCCTGGTTTCGCATCGCACTCTTTATTACACTCGTGTCTGGCATTTTGATTTTCATCGAGCCGCGCGACAGCGCGGAATTTGTGATCTCGGTTGCTTCATTTGTCGTCGGCTTGATTTTCATCGGCATCATCGTCGTCGTTACGCGACGCTCAATTCGATAAACAAGGAGGTGAGCGCAACTAACAAACAAATCAACAAACCAACTATTCAACTATTTTCGAGGAGAAGAAAAAATGAAAAAGTTCGTTTTGCTCGTAACGTTAACGCTCATTCTGGCAGCAATCGTTGCCTGTGCGCCAGCGCCAACGGCAACGCCAGTTCCGCCCACCAAAGCGCCGGCTCCAACCGCCGTGCCACCGACACCGGTTCCACCCACCGCCGTGCCAACCAAACCACCAACCGCACCCCCGGCATCGTCGAGTGCCGCGCCCACCGTTGCGCCGACCGTCGCGGGTCCCAAGCCGGTTGTACTGACCCTCAACTTGAGAAAGGGTGCCAAGTGGAGTGACGGTTCGCCATTCCTAGCAAAAGAAGTCGTTGGAACCTGGGATATTCTCTGGATGCAATCCAGCGCATCGTGGAATTCGCTGACCGATGTTGTTGCCAAAGATGACAGCACAGTGGAATTTACCATCAAGACCCCTGGTCCTGCGATTCTCGACACGATCATTCGCTCGACCATCACGCGCCCCTACTCGCAATACGGCAAGTGGATGGACGCGGCGGCGACCTTCCGCAAGAACAACACCGACCGCAAGAGTGCGGATGTAACAAAGATTCTCGATGAACTCACTGCGTTCCGCCCGGCAAATGCCGTTGTTTACGGTCCTTACAACATCGATCCCAAGAGCGTAACCGAAGCCCAATTGACGATGGTTAAAAACCCAACGGGGTTTAACGCCGACAAAATCGATTTTGACAAAGTAACCGTGTACTGGGGCGACACCGCACAAGATATGCCGCTGTATCTTTCCGGCGATATGGATTATTCGTCGAACGCGTACAGCCCGGCGAACCTCGCCGCGATTCGCGCCGCCGGCAGTCAATACGTCGTACTGGGTGGTCCGGCAACCAACGGTCCCGGCATTTACTTTAACAACGATATCTATCCGCTCAACAAAGTCGAAGTGCGGCAGGCGTTTGCGTACTACATCGACCGCGTGGAAAACTGCAAGGTCGCGTTTGGCGAATCGTGCCGCCCGGTCAAGTACCAAGTTGGTTTCACCGACGCCGCTGTCCCAACCTGGCTCAGTGATGATCAAATCAAAAAGTTGAACACGTACGATCCCGATCCCAAGAAAGCCGACGCGCTTTTGACCGGCCTCGGATTCAAAAAAGGATCGGACGGCATCTGGGTCGACGACAAGGGCAAGAAGATGGAGTACGAGCTGATCGTGCCCGCCGACTTTACCGAATACCTCGCGTCATCGGAAAACGTCGCGCAACAACTGAGCAAGTACGGCATCAAAGTTACAGTCAAGCCGTACCAATCCGCAGAACGCAACAATGTCCACAAAGCCGGCAAGTACCAAATTTCGATGGACATTGGTTTCCGCTTTACCTACTTCCACCCCTTTGTCTCGTACGATTACAATCTGCGCCCCGGCATTGGATTCAAAAATGATCCCGAAGGTGCCGAGGGCGCGCGCGGGATGAACTTCCCGTACAAGCAAAAAACCGCGGATGGCAAAGAAATCAACATCAAAGACTGGGTTACCAAAATGTCGGAAGGGTTCGATGCCACTGCGCAGAAACCGTACGTCGCCGATGTTGCCTCGATGTTCAACGCCAACTTGCCGGTCTTGCTGATGTTCGAACGCTACCTCACCGATCCTATCGACACCAAGACGCGCGTAACCGGCTGGCTTCCGCCGGACGACAAGATTTACAAGAACAATCAGAACAACTCGCCGGTGGCGCGCCAATTCTTGAGC
Source organism: Anaerolineae bacterium (assembly GCA_034435055.1). GTDB lineage: Bacteria > Chloroflexota > Anaerolineae > UBA4142 > UBA4142 > DAOTXS01. Next base: position 61,699 of record DAOTXS010000008.1, read on the forward strand.
GGGCAACTCAAACCCAGCGCAACCAACCGCGCAAAAGAATTCAAGACTTCGTATCCGTACGTCCAGCCGCCCAAAGCAAATTACAACCTCTACTCCACCGACAACGTAATGTCGCAGGGTGCGGTGCTCACCAACTTTGAGTATCCGCCGTTCACGTACTACGACGTGAACGAAGGCAAGTACATCCCCTTCTTTGCGGAGAACTGGAGCATCAAGTAACTCACCCCGCCTTCCCAGAAAGGGCAACGGCAAGAAGGTAGATGTTTGTGGTATAATGTTGAGCGGAGCGAGAGCAATCTTGCCTCCGCTCACTCCATCTGTACGAGGAAACTATGCCTCGACCACGTTACTCAATCGTCGCGCCGGTTTTCAACGAAGAAGAAACGCTCCCCGAATTTTACAAGCGCACGCGCGCCGTGATGGATCAACTCGACGGCGAATGTGAATTACTGCTCGTGTTCGATGGCAGTCGCGATCGTTCACCGGAAATCGGACGCGAGTTGCGCGCGCAAGACCCGCGCGTCAAGATCATTCAATTCTCACGCAACTTTGGACATCAAATTGCCATCAGCGCCGGCATCGATTACGCGGAAGGCGACGCTGTCGCAATTATCGATTCCGATTTGCAAGACCCGCCCGAAGTGATTCTGCAAATGGTGGAAAAATGGCGCGCCGGCTTTGAACTTGTTTACGCGCAACGCGCCAAACGCAAAGGCGAAACGTTCTTCAAACTTTTTACCGCGTCATTTTTCTATCGCCTGATTCGCCGGCTTGCGGCCATTGAAATTCCACCCGACACCGGCGACTTTCGCCTGATCGACCGCAAGGTTGTGCTGGCGCTCCGTCGTATGCGCGAGCATCATCGTTTTATGCGTGGCTTGTCGGTGTGGGTTGGATTCAAACAGACCGGCATTCAGTACGAACGACAGGAACGCTTTGCCGGCTCCACCCAATATCCGTTTCGCAAGATGCTCAAATTCGCAACGGACGCGATCACCGGTTTTTCGTACATCCCGCTCCAACTTGCAACGACGATTGGATTGTGGATTTCCGGGCTCGCGTTACTTTCGGTGCCGGTCGTCGCGATTCTCCGATTTGAATTTGGCAGTGAATTTTTCGGTGGACAGGCAACGACGCTTATCTCGGTTTTGTTTCTGGGCGGCGTCCAGTTGATTTTCCTCGGCATCATCGGCGAATATCTAGGACGCATCTATGATGAGGTCAAGAGTCGTCCACTGTACATCGTTACGGAAGCCCCGCCAAAACCGCAAGAGGAAGAGTGAAACGTAAGGATCACCGTAATGCGATTTCACCATCCAATGCCGCACAAAGCAATTACGGTTTACGTTTTACTTTTTATTGTCGCTTGCGCCCCCACGCCAAGCGCCCAATCTCCAACAACACCTATGCCATCTCCAATCTCTAATCGCAACGCGGAGCATCTCATCTCCACAATGTCCCTCGAACAAAAAGTCGGTCAGGTCATGCTGGTCGGCTTCGACGGGATGACACTCACTCCCAACTTGCGCGAAGACCTCACGCAATTGCATATCGGCGGCGTGATCTTCTACGACCGCAATGTCGCATCGCCACAACAAGTGGCGCAACTCAACGTCGATTTGCAAAATGCAATGAAACAGAATAACGACTTGCCCCTGTTCATTACCATCGATCAAGAAGGCGGCGTGGTCGCGCGCTTGAAAGAGGATAAAGGGTTCACCGAATTCCCCGGGCAAATGGCAGTTGCCGCAACCGGCGATGTGAGCAACGCGCGTCGCATCGCGCAGGCGATTGCCGGAGAAATGCTCGCGCTCGGTTTCAATATGGACTTGACGCCCGACCTTGATGTGAACAACAATCCGCAAAACCCAATTATCGGCACGCGTTCATTTGGTTCGGATCCCAAGCGTGTTGCAGAGTACGGCGTCGCGTTTATCGATGCAATGCAAAGCGTCGGGATGATTGCCATCGGCAAACATTTTCCCGGGCACGGCGACACCGGCATCGATTCCCATATTTCACTTCCAACCGTGCCGCACAATCGTGCGCGACTAGAATCGATTGAGTTTGTACCGTTCAAAGCGGCAATGCGAGCAAACATCGCCGGCATCATGTCTGCGCACATCACATTTCCAGCAATCGATCCATCGCCGGGTCTTGCGGCAACACTTTCGCCGAAAGTTCTCACCGATTTGATTCGTGGCGAGATCAAGTACGATGGTTTGGTGATGACCGATGAATTGACAATGGGCGCACTTGCCATGTCGGGTTATCCTGCGCCACAAGCCGCATCGACCGCATTGCGCGCTGGCGCGGACATTGTGCTTTTGCAAACCGGTTACACGATGCATCGCCAAGTTCACACAATGTTAGTCGAGCATGTTCAACGCGGCGTAATTCCAATGACGCGGCTTGATCAAGCGGTGCGGCGCATTTTGCTTGCGAAACAAAAATTTGGAATCTTGACGGAATATGCAACCCCTCATATAAACCTTGCGGCAGTTGGCTCGGCCGAAATAAAATCTATTTCGCGTGATGTCGCGCTCAAGGCAGTTACGCTTGTACGCGATGAGGCAAAACAATTACCTCTCAAAGCGGATACAAAACTGCTCGTCATCGAAACCGGAAATTTCGGACTAGGAAAATTACTCGACGCGACAACGATGCAGGTGAAAGCGCAACCTACCCAAAATGAAATCGATTCAGTCACGAAAATCGCAAGCGACGGGCGAATCGTCATCGTTTGCACGAGCGACGTGGCGAAAAACACAGCACAGGCAAATTTGATTGCCGCGCTGAACAAGGCAAATGCGCCGACCGTCGTCATCGCCACGCGCTCGCCGTACGATTTGATGTACCTCGGTCGCGTAACAACCTATCTTGCCACATACGGCAACAACCCGCCGATGATCGAAGCATTGGCGGCGATCCTCACCGGCAAAGCCAAACCACAAGGCACATTGCCGATCGATTTGCCGGGGCTGTACAACATCGGCGATGGAATTCGATGATGTTACGACAGAGCCATTCATCAGACACGCAAACCCTTGTCGAAATCTGGAACGCCGCGTGTGGTCCTAATTTCGCCATCACGTCACGTTTGATCGATTACAACACACGACCGCCAACAGGCGCCGTGCAAGCCGGACAAATCGCGATGATCGATAATCAGTCTGTCGGATTTGTGTTGGCAACCGCCTTGCCCAACGATCCGCAAACTTCGCCGCCGCAAGTGGGCTGGATCGATGCAATCGCTGTCTTGGGTAACCAACAGAAACGCGGCATCGGCTCGACGCTACTGACGTGGGCGGAAGAGTGGTTGCGAACGCAAGGTTGCACGCGCGTTCGGCTGGGCGGCGGTTTGCGTCCATTCACACCTGGCTATCCAACCGCATTAAACAATCCCGTGTTCTTTCAAAAGCGCGGCTACGTCTCACGCGCAGAAAGCCCACACGTTTGGGATGTTGCGCGCGATTTGATCGATTATACGTCCGCGTTGCCGGTAATCAACGCGACGATTCGCCCGGCTCAACCCGGTGATGAAAATGCCATCGCCGATTTTTTGGCGCGCGAATTTCCCGGACGTTGGCGATACGAGTTTCAACAATTTTTGAAAGAACGCGGGCGAATGTCCGATTACATTTTGCTTCTCAGCGCGCGCGGCGTCGATGGCTTTGCGCGCGTGACCTTTGAAGATTCCGAGCGACCGATCGAGCGCTTTTTTATGCAACGCCTGCCAAAACCCTGGGGACAACTTGGACCGATTGGCGTGAGCAAAGACACGCGCGGCAAAGGTTACGGTGGCGCCTTGCTCGATGCAGGTTTGCGTTACCTGCGGGATCAAAGCGTGCGCGGTTGTGTAATTGATTGGACTGACCTCGTTGATTTCTACGGCAAGTTTGGATTCAAGTTGTACTGCCAATATGCCATTTTGACGAAATCGCTATGAATTTTTCTAAACTTGATCTACTCGTTGACGAGCATCTTGATCATACCTTCCCCGCCGCGCAAATCGAAATTCTCGTTGGCGGCAAAACGGTTTACACCAAGTTATTCGGCTTTCTTGATCCCGAAACCCAATCACGGCGCACGAATCCTGCCACGCGCTTTGACTTGGCGTCGGTCTCGAAACTTTTCACCGTCGCCGCGTTTATGACGCTGGTCGAAGAGAATCGTGTCGCGCTTGATCAACGCGTGTGCGATATTCTGCCGGCGTTTTCCGGCGAACGCGCGATTGCGCCCTACCCTGATCCGCTCAAGCCGGGAGCATCGGTTGAAATTGTTCCGGCGACTAACGCGTGTGTAGATGCCAGCCAAGTTACGTTCCGCCATCTGCTCGCGCACAATGCCGGTTTGCCGGCGTGGTTGCCGCTTTGGAAAATCGATCCGCGTGAGAAACGACGCGATGCGGCGTTGCAAAGTGCATTTTCGTATCCAACCGGCGCGCGCGTCGTGTACAGCGATATCGGTTTGATTCTGCTTGGCTTTGCACTCGAAAAAATCACCGCGCAATCGCTCGATCAAATCGTGCGCGAACGCGTGACTGCGCCGCTTGGTTTGCACAGTGTGGGGTACGGACCAATTGCACCGGACAACGTCGCGCCGACGGAATTCTACGCACATCAAAATCGCCGAATGTGCGGCGAGGTACACGATGAAAACGCATGGAGTTTCGGCGGCGTGGCTGGGCACGCCGGCATTTTTGGTAACGCGCGCGATCTTGCATCGTTTGGCGAAGCGTTGCGGACAAATCGATTGCTGAAATCAACAACACTCACAGAGATGACACGCTTGCAATCCCAGGATGGCGCGGTACGACGTGGAATTGGTTTTGCGTTGTGGTCGCCTGATCCCGGCGCGGCAAGCAATCCGTTAAGCGAAAAATCGCTTGGGCATCTGGGATTTACCGGCACGTCGTTGTGGATCGATCCAGCACGTGATTTGGTTGTCGCGTGTTTGACGAATCGCGTGTACTACGGACGCCACAACGCAGATGCGATTGGCGCGTTTCGTGTGGCGCTACATCGAACAATTTGCGAGAGCATCGATGAATGATTTTCTGAAACGGTCGTCGCTTATACTCGGCATCGATGGCGGCGGGACACATTGTCGCGCGCGGTTGGCGAACACGCGCGGCGAAACACTCGGCGCGGGCGAAGCCGGCGCGGCAAATCCGTACGCCGCCGGCTTTGACGCGGCGCAAAATGAAATTCTCACCGCGATTCAACGCGCGTTCGACGATGCCAAAATCGACAAACAAATGGTCGATGCCGTATGTATGGGCATCGGCGGTGTGGATCGCGCGGAAGAACGGACGCGCTTGCAATCCTGGGCGGAGCAAAAGATCGCGGCGCGCGCGGCGATTATGAACGATGGTGAAATCGTGCTTGCCGCCGGCTCGCCGGAAAATTGGGGCGTTGCGCTCATCGCCGGCACCGGTTCGATTGCGTGGGGCAAAACGCGCGCCGGCAAAATCGCGCGCGCCGGCGGCTGGGGTTATCTCATCGGCGATGAAGGAAGCGGCTTTGACTTGGCGCAAAACGCATTACGCGCCGCCGTCCAATTTGCCGATGGTCGCGCCGAAGCGACGCGCTTGCTCGCGGCGATTCTGGAATATTGGAATTTGGAAAATCCGCCGCAGTTGGTAACGCGCGTGTATCGTTCCGGACTCAAGCCCGCCGATATTGCCACGCTCGCGCCGCTGGTTGTGCAAATTGCAAATGAAGGCGATGTTGTCGCGCGTCGCTTGCTGGAACAAGCGGCGGAAGCGTTGGCAACGACGATTATCGCCGTCGCGCGTGCGCTGAATTTCGACGCAGAAAAAATCCCGCTCGCGATCACCGGCGGATTACTCCTCGAAACGGAAATTTTGCGCGTGCGGCTAATCGAAATCGCCGAATCGCGCGGCTATCATTTTGCGCCAGTCGAATTGGTGCGCGAACCGGTGGCGGGCGCGGTGCGGCTGGCATTCCATCTTGCCTAAATTCGAGCGTTTGTGTTAAAATGAAATAAATTCTACAACACAAAGGAGTGTTTGTATGTCTCAACAACTTGACCGCAATCTCGCGCTTGATCTTGTCCGCGTCACCGAAGGCGCGGCACTTGCCGCCGCACGTTGGATGGGGCGTGGCAACAAGAACAAATCGGATGCCGCCGCTGTCAACGCGATGCGTTTATTGCTGGGACAGATTAACATCGACGGCGTCGTTGTGATCGGCGAGGGTGAAAAGGATGAAGCGCCGATGCTGTACAACGGTGAACGTATCGGCAGTGCCGTTGAAAACAGCACTGGCGAGAAACAACAAGTGGACATTGCCGTTGACCCCATTGATGGCACGCGCCTGCTGTCGCTGGGGCTTGCCAATTCGCTTTCCGTGATTGCGATTGCGGATCGCGGCTCGATGTTCGCGCCGGGGCACATCGTCTACATGGACAAGATTTGCGTCGGTGAAGCTGGGCGGGGTACGATCAATATCGATGCGCCGGTGGAGGATAATCTCAAAGCACTTGCCAAAGCCAAAGGCAAACCAGTGCAAGATTTGACCGCCGTCATTCTGGATCGCCCACGCAATCAAAAGTACATCGACGCAGTGCGAGCGTGCGGCGCGCGATTGAAATTGGTACCAGACGGCGATGTTGCCGCTGGCATTTCGACGGCATTAGAAGGCACGGGGGTCGACATTCTCTTTGGCATTGGTGGTTCGCCAGAGGGTGTGATTGCCGCCGCCGCACTCAAATGCATGGGCGGCGATATCCAATGCAAACTTTGGCCCCGTGACGAGATCGAACGTGAATACGCGCGACAAGTAGGTTTTGAGCTGAACAAAATTCTCACCATCGACGATTTGGTCAACAGCGATAACGTGTTCTTTTCTGCCACCGGCATCACAGACGGAGAACTGTTACGCGGCGTGCATTACACCACCAACGGCGCGACGACGGAATCGCTCGTGATGCGTTCGCGCTCTGGCACGGTGCGTCGGATTCAAGCGACGCATCGCTTGGAAAAACTTGAACGCTATTCGCAAGTTGAGTATGGCGGATAACAAAGCGGGGCGAGTCTTTTGCTCGCCCTTGACCTGTTCCGGATTTGATTTTTCAATTACCAGAACCCAAAAGTATTGATCGATGAGACGCCACCCGCTTCACCAAGCAACGGTTCGCTGGTTTCTTTTGACCATCGCCTTTTTCATCATCGCGTGGGGCATTGTCATTTACTCCCTCGTGAATACCAGCGATCAATTTTTCCTGATCGCCTTTCTCGCCACCGTTGCGTATGCGGTTTGGACGTTGATGCTGATCCGCCAAGCCCTCAACGAAACCCGCGCAACGCAAAAGCAACTCGAAGCGAGCATTGCCCAACAACAAGAGAGCCAGGTTGCCCTGGAGCGCCAATTGCGCGAAACGCTTCTGCTCAATCGCGTCATCACGACCGCGACCTCGTCGCTTGAGTCAGACAAGATTTTGACGATGATTTGCGAAGAACTGGCGCGCGCGTTTGATTTGCCTCAAGCCGGCGTTGCCCTGCTCAGCGCCGACGGCACCCACGAAACAGTCGTCGCCGAATATCGCGCCCCAGACCGCCCATCGGCAATCGGCATTGTCATTCCGATGGAAGGTAATCGCGCGACACAAACTGTCATCGACACACGAGAGCCGCTCGTCCTGACAGACGCACAAACAGACCCGCGCCAACCTTCTTTGCACGAAATCGAAAAACAGCGCGGCACCGTTTCGCTGTTGATCATCCCCCTCATCGCGCGCGACCGCGTGATCGGCACGCTGGGCTTGGAATCCACCACGCCACGCGAATTTACGACGGAAGAAATCGCGCTCGCGCAAATGGTTGCCAACACCGCGAGTCAAGTCCTCGAAAGCGCGCGCCTAACCGAAGAATTGCATCAGGAACTCGCCGAACGACGAAACGCCCAAGCGCGTTTGCAAGCCACGTTTGTCGATGTGGAGCGAGCGCAAACCAAAGCGCGATCGATTCTGGATGCAACCGCCGATAGCATGTTGCTGGTTACCACGGAACAACGCATCACTGCAACCAATTGGAGTTTCTGCCGAAACTTTTTCGGCAAGCACCCGCGCGAAGTCGTGGGGCAAACACTCCTCGATTGCCAACACGAGTTCGAACGGCTCTTTGAATCGCCCGCCGAGTTTCGCCGGCTCGTGCAAGAATCCGCAACCGACACCGAGCAATCCTTCACCGGCATCATCGTGCAAAAATTGCCGCGCCGACGCGAACTACAGATTGTTTCGACGCCGGTGCGTACCGCCACGAACGAACATCTGGGGCGACTCTACGTTTTTCACGACGTTACGCAAGAGCGCGAAGTGGACCGCCTGAAAAATGAATTCGTTTCGATGGTCTCACACGAACTACGCTCGCCCCTCACCTCCATCAAGGGTTACGTCGATTTATTGCAAACCGGCGCGTTCGGCTCGATTACGGCGGAGCAAGATGAATTTCTTGGCATCATCAAAAGCAATACCGATCGCTTGGTCAATCTCATCAACGACCTACTCGATATTTCACGCATCGAAGCCGGGCGCATCGAACTGCACAATGAAGCAGTCGATCTAGCATTGATTCTGCATCAAGTTGTCAACACCTTTCGTCCGCAAACCGATGCCAAAAATCAACATGTTACTTTGACGATTGCCGCCGACATACCGCCGGTGTGGGCAGATCGCGACCGCCTGATTCAAATCGTCACCAATCTAGTATCCAATGCGCACAAATACACGCCGCCCGGAGGAAATATTAGCATCGGCGCGCACCTTGGCGATGAGGGCGTACAGGTATCGGTCAAGGATAATGGCATCGGCATTTCCCCGGCCGATCAGGCACAATTGTTCACGAAATTTTTTCGCTCGAAAGATCTCAAGGCAAATCAAGTTCCCGGCACCGGGCTGGGACTGGCGATCACGCGTTCACTGGTCGAGATGCACGGCGGCAAATTGTGGGTGACCAGCGAGGTGGGACAAGGCGCAACATTTCATTTTACCTTGCCGATTCAAATTCCCGGCACGCCGGTGGCGCCATCGATCGGCAAACGCGTCTTGATTGTAGACGACGATCACGACTTTATGAGCGTGTTGTGGACTTATTTGGAACGCGGCGGCTATCAAGTGCTGGCGGCGAACAACGCCAACGACGCACTTCATCTCGCCCGTGAACAACGCCCCGATCTCATCACACTCGATTTACTACTCCCAGAAATCGACGGGTTTGCCTTGTTGCAATCACTGCGTCGTGACCCGGCAACCCGCAACATTCCAACCATCATCATCTCGGTTTTGGCGCAACGCGAAGAAGGCAAGTTGCTTGGCGCGGCGAATTACTTGAGCAAGCCCATCACCGAACACTCGCTCTTGCATCACGTCGCCAAGACCCTCGAAGTTGAACATCCCAATTTGATCTTGCTTGCGCAAGGCGACGAGCATAGCCGTCAGCGTATTTCGACATTACTCCAAAGCGCCGGCTACGACACGTGCCAGGCAGGCAACAGCGATGACGCGCTTTCGCTTATTCAAACCCAAATGCCCAGCATCGCGTTCCTCGACCTCAAATTGCCGGGCAAGGATGCCATCGAAATGCTCCGCGTGTTGCGCAACGATGAACGTACCCGGCGGTTGCCGGTTGTCGTGATACCGGGATACGATGGCATCTCGAATGAGCATCGCGCCGCGATTGCAGAATTGTCCGCGCCGACGATTCTAACCCAACCCGTCACCGCCCAAAAACTTGCCACCGCGATTTATCAAGCCGTCTACCTTGGTCAACCGTAAAAATAGAATGTCAAATTGATCTGGTGGCAAAGTTTGCGCGCACACAAACCGCCCGAAGAAACAAGCAGATAAACTGACAAACTATGTACAAACACTAAAACACACATTTGCATTTCAATTGACGAATCTATCGATTCACATTAGAATTAAGAAAAACAATCCATTACTTATCCAAAGGGCCCAAGCAATCTACTATCGGAAGCATTGATCTCTAGACATCGGAGTAAATCTGAAAATGGACGCTAAGTTCTAGAGGGAGCGAGTGGCGTAACCGACCGTTAGTTTTCATACGGTCGGTTTTTGCTGTGTTTAAAGAGGAGGCAAACCATGCGCCGGCTCGGGATGATTGTCTGGGATGTAATTTTCTTGGCTAGCATCTTTGAGATGATTCAAACACAGATTCCTTCAGACCCAAGTCAGCCCGGTAATTTTACAGTTGCACAGATCAGCGTCACAATTAACAACCCAGCTAACGGACATTCACTAGCCACAACGATTTATTATCCGTCGTCCAGTGGTGCAGTCGATCCCAGCAACCCACCGTACCCGACGCTCGTTTTTTCGCACGGATTCCAATCGAGCGTAAGTAATTACACTGGGAACGCAACTCATCTGGCAAGTTGGGGGTACATCGTTGCCGTGCCAAGTTTCAGCGATGGTTGGAGCGGTGATAACCTCACCCCGCGCGTTTCTGATATTCGCGCGGTTCTGTCCTATCTAGAATCGGAAAACGTAAACACCGGCTCGATCTTTTACCAACGCATCGACCCCAATCGTTTTGGGGCGGTGGGACATTCGTTAGGTGGAGCCGCGAGTCTAGCAGTGGCGGGGGAAGATAATCGCATCAAAGCTGTAGTTGCGCTCGACCCAGCCAGTGGCGCGACATCGCCGTTTGCTCGCGCCGCTAGAATTCGTGCAGGCGCAGCGGCAACCGGTTATCAAACCATCGTCGCGCCGGCGCTGATCATTGGAACACCGGCAAGTTCGTGCAATGGTAACGCTGAGTACAACTCGATGTATGACGATACCGGCGCAGAGCATAAATCGAAACAGGTGATTGCCAATGGTAGCCACTGTGATTTTATGGACACATCGGACACGACTTTTCGGAATTTGTGCTATGCATTCTGTGGCGGTTCGTTCGATCAACAGCGACTCGACCTTGCCAAGAAACTGACCGCCGCGTGGTTCAATTACTATTTGCAACTGCGGTCGGATTATTTTACGTACATTTACGGAAGCCAGCTGACCGGCGATGTGCAAAGCGGCAAAATCATCACTAGTACCTTTCAAACCGCGCCGCGCGACTTGGCGGCAAATGGTGCTATTGGCGCAATCAACTTGTCGTGGACGTTATCGAGTTATCCGGTCATCACCGGGTACAATGTCTATCGTTCGATTCAAAGCGGAAATTTTCCGCCGTCCCCCTTCGTTCAGACGGGGCGTCAAGCGTTTTATCTGGACAATAATGTGAGTAACGGACAACGCTACTACTATATTCTGCGAAGCCGAGATGCATCAGGGAACGAACATCAACCCTCTATTGAAGTGAGCGCGATTCCTCTCGATCCAACCGGAGCCAGTTTTATTTACCTGCCTTTTATTTCACGCTAATTACGATCTCAACGGAGACAAGCATGCCCATCCTGGAAGCCAGAGAACTAAAGAAGCAATACACGCTTGGCGAACACACCGTCAATGCACTTGCCGGGGTAAACTTTGTCGTTGAAAAGGGTGAGTTCGTTGCCTTGATGGGACCTTCGGGAAGCGGTAAATCGACCTTGCTTCATCTCATCGGCGGGCTAGACAAACCATCGGACGGCGAAGTTACGCTTGCCGGTCAACGTCTCTCGATTTTGGATGATAACCAAGTTACCCTCGTGCGCCGACACAATATCGGTTTCATCTTCCAGTTTTTTAACTTGCTTCCCACACTCACCGCCGAAGAAAACATTATCCTGCCACTCATCATCGATGGACAAGAAGCCAGTAATCATCAATCGCACATCGATTCATTAGTGCAACTCGTCAAGTTAAATGACCGCCGTCGCCACAAACCCGATCAACTCTCCGGCGGCGAACAGCAACGCGTAGCGATTGCGCGCGCCCTTGTGACCAAGCCCGCCATTGTCCTTGCCGATGAACCGACCGGTAATCTCGATTCCAAAACCGGCTCGTCGATCATGGAACTCTTGCGGCAATCGTGCGACGATCTAGGACAAACGATTGTCGTGGTAACCCACGATCCACGCGCCGCAACTTATGCCGACCGAGTCATCTTGCTCAAGGACGGTCAAATTGTCGATGAGGCACGTTTTGAAAATATCGACGACCAAAACCAACGCCTGCGAATGGTAATGGACGCAGTCGAAAAACTCGAATCATAATTCAAGGCACCGACAAATGCGGCGATCCCTCATTCAAATTGCGCGTGTATTTTCGATGGCGTTTCGCAATTTACGTTTGCGCCCCTCGCGCACGCTCTTGACTACATTCGGTATTATCCTCGGCGTCGCTGTGATCCTGGCGATCAGCATCACCAACTTTTCCACGCTCGGTTCGATCACCTCCGTCTTCACCGAAGCATCCGGCAAAGCGCATTTGGTCATCACGAATTCCAACGTGAGTGGTGAGGGCTTTGACGAAAATGTATTGCGTCGCGTCAACACCGTTGCCGGCATCAAAGCGGCAGTCCCCGCGCTTCAAGCGCAAACCCTTCTCGCCGAAGAAGGCGCGCCCGCCAGTCTCGACCTCAGTATCTTTGGGGCGGTTGCCGGTGGGATGACTATCTATGGCATTGATCCAACCATCGACACGCAAGCGCGTGATTACAAAATCGTGGCGGGCAATTTTCTGGGCACCGATTTGAACGCGCGCGATATTGTCATCGTCAAAGATTATGCCGAAAAGAAAAAACTTTCGGTCGGCACCGACATTCAAATTATCACACCCGGCGGCGCGGAGAAACTTCGGCTTATCGGCTTGATGTCGAAAGAAGGACCCGGTCAACTGAACAACGGCGCGTTCGGCGCAATTCCGCTCAAGACGGCGCAGAAAATTTTTAGCCGCCCCAATGACATTGACCAAATCGACATTGTGGCGATGCCGCAAAATGCAACCGGCGCAGGACTCGATGCGCTCAAAGCGACGCTGCAATCCCGGCTTGGTGAGGACTATACCGTCGTTTACCCGGCGGCGCGCGGCAAACGCGTTACCCAAATGCTCGATGGCTATCAAATGGGTTTGAATTTTTTCAGTGTCATTGCCATCTTTGTTGGCGCGTTTCTCATTTACAACGCCTTTTCGATGACGGTCATCGAACGCACGCGCGAAATTGGAATGTTGCGTACCTTGGGAATGACACGCCGGCAAATCATGGAACAGATTTTAGCAGAGGCAACGATTCTTGGCATCATCGGAGCGATGCTGGGGGTGCTGGTTGGAATCGCGCTATCACAAGGACTGATTCGCGGCACCGAACTTTTGTTAGCGCAAGAGGTCAAACAACTTGCTGTACCACTGGAAGGACTCGCGCTCAGCGTGATCGTTGGAATTTTTGTAACGATTCTCGCCGCCGCAATTCCGGCGTGGCAGGCATCCCGCATTTCGCCACTCGAAGCGTTGCGCGTGCGTGGCAGATCGAAAGAAAGTTGGATCATCGAGAATGGCTGGCGCATCGGGCTGGTCATGGCTACCGTTTCCATCGTCTTTTTAAATATCGTTAAACTCCCGCCCGCGATGGAGTACGGCGTGAGCAATATGTCGGTTATGCTGTTGCTGCTGGGCGGCACACTTCTTGTGCCGGTCACGGTTGATCTCTCGGAAAGAATTATGCGCCCGTGGATTCGGCGCATCTACGGCGATGAGGGACAGCTGGGCAGTCGAAATACCCAACGGTCGAAATTCAGGACAGCACTAACCGTTGCCGCATTGATGATTGGCGTTGCGATGATTCTAAGCGTGCGCGCGATTTCCGGCGCGTTCGAACAGGACATTCGCTCGTGGATCGAAGTGTATATCGGCGGCGACTTGTACGTGCATTCCTCCGTGCCGATGCGTCCAGACTTGGGCAAACGTATCGAAGTTCTCGACGGTGTGGCAGCGGTTGCGCCCGTTCGATACTTTGACGTGAATCGGATCAAGACGGACGGCACGGAAGAACGGCTCGTTTTCACCGCGGTCGAACCGACATCGTACAAACAAGTTACGTCATTTGTGTTCACTGCCAATCAAGGCGACCCAGAACGCTTGATTGAAAAACTTGCCGCCGGCGACGTGGTCTTTGTCTCCAGCGTTATCTCTGAAAAGTACGGTTATAAGCAAGGTGACAGGATTCGGTTGGCAACGCGGCGCGGCGAACAGGATTTTGAGGTCGGCGCAATTGTTGTGGATTTCAATAATCAAGGTCTCGTGATCGAAGGCAGTTGGAAGGATATGCGTCGTTACTTTGCACTGAACGATGTCAGCGCATTTCTCGTCAAGGTCAAACCAAGTTTTTCGCAAGACCAAATGCAAAAACAAATCGACGAGTTGTTCGGCAAACGGCGCCACGTAACGGTGGAATCGAACAAGGCACTCAAATCGCGCGCGCTGAGTCTCACCGCACAAACCAGCGGCTTGTTCGACGTGATGGCGGTCATTGCAATGCTCGTCGCCGCGCTGGGTATTATCAACACGATGACGATGAGCGTAATGGAACGCACGCGCGAAATTGGAATGTTGCGGAGTCTCGGAATGACACGGTGGCAAATCAGTAAGATGATTTTGGCAGAAGCCGGGATGATGGGGGGCATCGGCGGAGCATTCGGTTTGGTGTTTGGTTTATTTCAATCCCGCATCGTGATTCTGAGCATCAACACGATGGCAGGATACGATTTGGATTACGTGACGCCGACGCAAGGCATCATCATCGGCTTGATCGTTTCACTTGTTGTCTCACAGGTTGCGGCAATTTGGCCCGCGCGCCGGGCATCTAGTCTGCGCATCATTGATGCAATCCAATTTGAATAACTAGACAAACTTGCATTTTGGAGGAGGGAAAAATGAAGTACGTCTGGTGGTTTGCACTAGGAGCGGTGTCCCTTTTAGCCGGTGTCTTTACCGTCCGCTATATGACCGTTCATCCGCTGGAAATGGGAATGACGCTGTTCCTGCTTTGCGTATTCTTATTCGCTGCCCTTATTTTGCTGACCCGCGTTGAGCGGCGACGATGGCTGATTGCGATTCCGTTGGGGCTGGCAGCTTTCGTCCTGGGCTATCTTGGAATGACCTACGTTTTTCTCTCGCGCGAGGATGATCGTCCCGTGCCGGCGATCACACGCGCGTTGAACGATCCCGGCAAAGGGCACACGGCAGTCGTGTACTTTACGCATGGTGAACCAGAAACATACGACCCGATTGGCTGGCTCAATCAATTCCGTGAATTCGACGAGCAGAACATCGCTTTCGTGCCATTTCCTTTTAGACCATTCTTCGTTCATGCATTGCGGGACAAGTACTTGCAAGTCGGTTTTAGTCATCACCGCCAAATGCACATTCGCATGCTGAACAGTTTGGAAAAAGAATTTCGCGCTGGCGGAGATACAACCACGCGGTTCTATCTTTCGTTTCTAGACGATTCGCCGCGTCCCGATGCCGCCGTGATTCAAGCCCTCAACGATGGCGCCAGCCAAATCATCGCGGCAGAAGTATTCCTCACGATTTCCAACCACACTGCCGAAGGCGAGGAACTCATCAAAGAAGTACAACCGGAAAAGTACGGTGTCCCGGTCAAATTCACGGGACCGCTCTGGGATTCGGCAACCTTGAAAAGTATGTTTGTTAAACGCGCGAATGCCAATCTTGGCGATACCCCCAAAGCCAAGGTGGGAGTCCTATTGGTGGGACATGGTCAGCCCGACGAGTGGGACAAGGAATTTCCAACCGAAACTGAGCAAGAGACCGCTTTTAGACAAAGCATCCTTGATCTGTTGGCAAAGGATGGCTACAAACGCGAAAACTTGAGTCTGGCGTGGATGGAGTTTAAGCAACCCAAACCTGCCGCCAAAGTCGAGGAGTTTGTCAAAAACGGAGTCGAAAAAATTCTCTACTTTGCCGCCGCCATCAGTGCCGATTCCATTCATAGCCAAGCGGACATTCCTGAACTGGTTCATCGAGCAAGAGTACCGCCGGGAATCACGACGATTAATCTCGGTGCGTGGAATGACGATCCAATCGTAATTCGAGCCATCAAAGAAAAGATCAATGCACAATTAAGCAAGTAACCGGCGCGAGGAGTCCAAATGGAACGATACATTGCAAACTTGGACAGCAAACTGGCGTTAAGAGAAGAACTTGCCGGCGGTAAAGGCGCCAGTCTGGCATGGTTGCGACGAAACCAATTCAACATACCTCAAGGATTTGTCATCACAACCAATGCCTTCCAAGATTTCCTGAATGACGCCGGCCAAGTCCTCCACTGTAAGAAGGATTGGTCCCGCGAAGATCGCGAACGCGTTCGGCAACTTTTGAACGAATTCCAAATCCGAGAGGAGTTGGCAAAAGCAATCCTGGCGCACTATCGAAAATTAGGCGGACGCGTCGCAGTTCGCTCCTCAATGGTCGGCGAAGACGCTAGAAGCATTTCTTTTGCCGGACAACTTGACACCCTGCTCAACGTCGAGGGGGAAGCCGCTGTCCTGCAAGCGGTCAAGCGCTGTTGGACTTCGGTGCTGAATTGGCGCTTGCTCAATTACATGAACGAGCATAAAGCGGCGTTGCCGGAGCAAATGCCTAGCCATCTTTCGATTGCCGTCGTGGTGCAAGCGATGATCGACGCAGAGATTGCCGGCGTTGCCTTTAGCAAAAATCCCATCAACGGCTCGGATGAAATTGTCATCGAAGCGGTGCGCGGCAGCGCCGCTAATTTGATGCGCGGCAACGTGACGCCCGGGCGCTGGATTAGCCGGCGCGGCGAATGGGTCGCCAAACCTGGGGCGGATGGCATTCCGGAAAATGTCATCAAACAAGTCGCCGCCGAAACGCAAACCATTGCCCAAACGTACGGAAAGCCAATCGATCTGGAATGGGCGTACGACGGCAAGGTGATCAACTGGGTGCAACTGCGCCACATAACCACGCTCGAAAACTTGCAAATCTATTCCAACAAACTTGCCAAAGAAATGTTGCCCGGCATGATCAAACCGCTGATCTGGTCGGTCAACATTCCGCTGGTGAATAGCGCGTGGGTGCGCCTCTTGACTCAAGTCATTGGCGCCAACAACATCGACCCTCAAAGTCTCGCGAAGCAGTTTTACTATCGTGCCTATTTCAGTATGGGCACGTTGGGTCAAATTTTCCAAGTGCTTGGCTTTCCGCGCGACTCGCTAGAATTGATGATGGGCATTCAAGAAGCCGGACCGCAACGCCCCCAATTCAAACCCAGTCGACAAACCCTGCGTCACATTCCGAGAATGATTCGGTTTGCTATCGACAAATGGAATTTTGCTTCCAAGATCGAAACCTTTTTGCCCCAAATGCATCAAGCGTACCACGCATTTCCCATCGAGCGCGTCGATCAATTGAATGAACAAGCGCTCAGTGCCGACATCGAGAAACTGTGGAAGTTGACGCAGGAGGTCGCGTACTTTAACATTGTTACACCGCTTTTGATGAGTTTGTACAACGCGATGCTCAAAAGTCCTTTAAAAAAAATCGGATACGAGTTGGCGAATGTCGATCTGACCAAAGGCATGACGGAGTTGGAACAATTCTACCCCAACACACATCTAAAACGCTTGCACACACAATTCACCAGTTTGGACGAAAAGGCACGCGAACGAATTCGAACCGGCACCTATGACGATTTTCGCCAAATGCCAGGCATCGATCCATTCCGCAATGCAATCGATGCTTTCATCCGGCAGTTTGGTCATCTGAGCGATAGCGGCAACGATTGCTCGTACGTTCCGTGGCGCGAAAATCCTGACCGCATTCTCAAAATGGTAACCGGTTTTACCGAATCTGTGAGCAAGCACGAGCAAGTGGCTTTTGAAGATTTACCAATGCGCGGATTGACTCGGTGGCGCACCAATTTGTTCTACCAACGCGCGCGTAAATTTCGATATTATCGCGAAGCCATCGGCTCCCTGTACACGTACGGGTACGGACTGTTCCGTCCCTATTTTCTTGCGCTAGGAAATCACTTTGTGCGACGTGGCTTGATTGCGACACGAGACGACATTTTCTATCTGTATTTAGATGAAATAAGAACCGCAATTGCTAATCGCGAGAGCGGCAAAGATTATGCCGACCAAATCGCCAGACGGAAGCGCGAAATGGAATTGTATCGTGAGGTTGCCGTGCCCAGCGTCATTTACGGCGAGCAAGCGCCCCCCATTGAAACTGCAGTTACCAACAAATTACACGGCACGCCAACCTCCGGCGGTTATTATCGCGGTCCCGTCAAAGTCATTCACGGGATCGATGAGTTTGACCATCTGTTGCCCGGCGACGTGCTGGTCGTTTCACATTCGGATATTGGCTGGACGCCGCTCTTTACCAAAGCCGGCGCCGTGATTGCCGAATGTGGTGGAATGCTTTCACACAGTTCGATTGTCGCGCGCGAGTTTGGAATCCCGGCAGTCGTTTCGGTAAGTAATGCCTGTCAACTCAAAGACCATACTATTGTTACAGTGGATGGACATCGCGGTGAAATTATCGTCCACGAATCTGAGACCCCGTCCGTCGGAGAAGAGGCAAAATGATCGATTCAACCCTTGTTGCCCTGGCGGCAATCGTTGGCTATCTATTCGGTTCGATTTCATTTACGCGCATCATCGGTAGATTTGCCGCGCCCAACGAAGATTTGAGCAAAACGGAATTTAGTGTGCCTGGGGTTGACACCAAAGTGGTGATGACTTCGGTGAGCGCAACGAGTTTATCGATGCGCAAGGGACCCAAAGCCGGTTGTCCCACCAGCATTCTCGATATGCTCAAAGTGACTGCGCCCACGCTTGGTGTCAAATTGTTGTACCCGGATGCGCCATACTTTTTGATTACCGCCGCCGCTGGTGTTGTTGGGCACAACTGGCCCCTCTATCATCGATTCATCGGCGGGCGCGGTTTGTCGGCAATTTTCGGTGGACTGCTCGTGATCGATTGGCTGGGCATCTTGCTTCCCAACACCCTCGGGATGATCATCGGCATTTTGCTTTTCCAAGATGTGTTGATCGCCTACGCCGCCGGCACGGTGCTTTTGATTCCCTGGCTCTGGTGGCGCACGCAGGATGTTTGGCATGTGGCGTATGCAGTTGCAGTCAGCGTAGCATTTCTCATCGCCATGTCGCCTGAACTCAAACAATACATCGAAGCCAAACGCTCCGGCAAAGTGCCAGATTTGAGATCGACACTTGCCGTGACCGATATGGGCAAAGGGTTGGAAAAAATGCTCGCCAAATTCAAACCCCCAGCCAAGAATTGATTTTTTCAGATCCAAGGATTCTTTGGAGGCAAAACAGAATGAACATTGTGCCGTCATTGCAAACGCTCAAGATCGTTTTGGTTTTATCGCTTGTTGTCATCGGCGTGGCGGGATGCCAAAGCAACCCGGCACCAACCCCCGTGACAACGCCGGTCGCATCGAAGGAAACCGGGACTGTTGTCTCTGCGGAAGGAATCGTCGCGCCAGTACAGCGCGCTTCGCTCGCGTTCAAGACCGGCGGGCGTGTATCTAACGTGCGGGTCAAAGAAGGCGATGTAGTTAAAACTGGCGATTTGCTGGCAAGCTTAGACAGTACGTTATTACAAAAACAGGTTCTGCAAGCCGAGGCATCGTTGAATGTTACGCAAAAACAGTTAGCGCAATTGAAAGCCGGCGCGAGTGCGACTGAACGCCAGGCGGCAAAAGATGCGCTCGCTTCTGCCCGCGCCGCCTACGAAAAGGTCAAAGCCGGACCCAGCAATGAACAACTTGCGCAACTCAAAGCAAACTTGGATAACGCGCAAGCCGCTGTGCGCCAAGCGCAAGCCGCTTATGATCGTATCGGCGGAGATGCCGGCTTTTTAGGCGGTGCCGCGCCGGAAAAACTGGCTTTACAACAAGCGTTCAATAATTTGAATGCCGCGCAAGCCGCGTACAACGAAGCCACGAGTCATCCCACCGAAAGTGAACTCAAGCAAGCCGCCGCGGCAGTTACGCAAGCCGAAAGTGCGGTGGCTCGTCTTGATCCCACACCGGAAGCAGTTGCACTAGCGGAAGCACAAGTCGCCCAGGCACAAGCCGCACTCGAAATCGCCAAAGCCAGCATGCAAGAGGCGTTGATCACCGCGCCATTTGCCGGCACAATAGCACAAGTCAACGTGAACGTCGGCGATTTCGCTTCACCTGGCGCGCCGGCAATCATCATCGGCGACCTGACCCAACTCAGAATCGAAACCACCGATCTGTCCGAAGTCGATGTTGCAAAAGTTAAAGTCGGGCAAGCCGTCAAAGTAACCCTCGATGCATTGCCCAATCAAACGTTACGCGGCACCGTCGCGCGCATTGCGCCGATTGCCACTGAATCGCGTGGCGACAAGGTATTCCGCGTGTGGATTGATTTGCAAGAAGGCACAGAAAGTGGATTGCGTTGGGGGATGGCAGCCGGCGTCGAAATCAACGTGGGCAAATAGACATCGCAAAACGCGCACTCAGGATGCAATAGTTTTGTAAATGCACTCCGTTGGCAGATTCGGCGCAACCATCCCGGCTTGACCGCCCGCCGCCATCGATTATAATGCCAGCGAAATAGGAGCGCCTATGCCAATATCACAATTTGCAGACCGTCACGTGCGCGCGAAGACACGCGAGGTAAAGAATTATCATGACGACGATGCGCGTCCGGGCAAGCCACTTTATCTGATCGTTCCCGGCGGCATAATCGCACTGGGCGCGCTGGCGCTGATCGTTTATCTGATCTATCTCACCGTGCTTGAACAATCGATTGAGCCGTCGCAGGGCTGGCTGTTGGTCGGCTTGCTCGCACCGGTGTACATCGGCAGTGTCTTTGTCTTTTCGTACGGGTATGAATTGTACGATGTTCCACGCGCATTGCGTCTCACTGCGATCATCATCTTTCTCACACTTTCGATTGTCATCATTGTCGCGGTGCTGTTGGTATTGGCAAGCAGTTCTAAAAAATCTAGCAGACAATCTGGCGGGTCATCGAGCGGCGGTGGCAAATCACTCTTGAGCGGGATCTTCGGCACCAGTTCTTCAAATTCATCGCAGTCGTTTGGCAGTCGCCGTGCGGTCGTTCATTTGCCCAGTGTCGTGATTGGTGGAAGCAACACCGTAACCCGTGAGGTGATTCGCGAAGTGCCCGTGGCACCTCCCGAACCGCAACCAATCAAGTGTGGATATTGCGGACGCGCGTACATTCCCAAAGAGACCCAGTATGCTTGTCCATCCTGCGGCGCGAGCGCGACGCCGGAGCAAATTGCCGAAAGCGAAGCCGAATTGAATCAAGCGCAAAATAATCGAACCGAGGATTAGCCCCTCGGTTCAACTTTTCCGGCGATACATCGCCAACGCACGCTCGCGTTGAATCGTATGATCGACAATCGGCTTTGGATAATCTTTGCCGATTTCCACTTGAGCGCGCCGCGCAATATCCGCCGGCATTGTCCACGGCGCGTGAATATATTTTGCTGGCACACGCGCGAGTTCGGGCAGCCACCGCTTGACGTACGCGCCGTCCGAATCGAACCGCGCACCCTGCAAAACCGGATTGAAGATGCGAAAGAATGGCTGAGCATCGGTACCGGTTCCTGCCGCCCACTGCCAGCCGCCGTTGTTCGACGCGATGTCGCCGTCAATCAAATTCTGCAAAAAATATTTTTCGCCCCAGCGCCAATTAATTAGCAAGTCCTTGGTCAGAAACGATGCGACGATCATCCGCGCGCGATTGTGCATCCACCCCGTCGCGTTCAATTGGCGCATCGCCGCATCCACGATTGGATAGCCCGTGCGACCTGCGCACCACGCAGAAAAATTCTCTGCGTCATTTTCCCACGCCAGCCAATCGTACTCACGTTTGAATGCGCCGCGCGCGGCGTACGGAAAATGCCACAAAATAGCCGAATAAAATTCGCGCCACACAAGTTCATTGATCCACGCTTGACCATGCATCCCGGCATTGGCTTTGCGCGTCGCGCGCACCAACTCGCGCACCGACACGGTGCCAAAATGCAAATGCGGCGACAGATGCGACGTGGCATCGCATGCAGGAAGATCGCGCGTGTCACGATAGGCGCGCAAACTAGCTGCACGACGCAAAAATGCGCGCGCAAGTTTCAGCCCTTCGGTCTCGCCGCCGCGCGCAAAACGATGGTCGCGCGCGACGCGCGGCATATCGAGCGACGCAATACTGCGCGGCGTGTTCAAGTTACCGCGCGTCGCGTAACGATTTGGAACAATCACACGTTCTTCGAAGCGCAAGCGAAAGCGTGTGAACACGGTGTACGGCGTGCCATCGTCTTTCAACACTTGCTCGGGCGAGGCAAGATAATTGTCGCTGAATTGCTCGACCGGCACGCCCAGTGAGCCAAGTGTGTTGAGAACTCGCTCATCGCGGCGGCGCGCGTATGGCGTATAATCGCGATGAAAGTAAACTGCATCGGCTTGTGTTTCTTGCACCAACCGGCTCAATTCGCGCGTCGGCTCGCCGCGCCGTAAAATCAATCGCCCATCACGCTCACGCAATCGTGTATCGAGATCGGCGAGCGAATCGAAAAGAAATTGCTTGCGCGCGGGCGCGAGTTGCTCGCTATTGAGCAAGTGCGGATCGAGGACAAACACCGGGATCACACTTGCCGCATCATGTAGAGCGTAATGCAGTGTGAGGTTATCGTTCAAGCGCAAATCGCGCCGCAACCACCAGATGATTCTCTGCATCAAGAAACTGCTCTTTTCATCCTAGCGCGCCGGTGAAAGACCTGCTCCACGCCGTCGCTAGAACGCCGTTCAACAACAAATCAATCGGCGCGTGATCAGCAATGTTCTCGTAATAGTACGGCAAACGAATTCTTCCATCCGTGCCGATAATGAACGAGCCGGACATTTGCATCACATCTTGACCCGACGGCGGCAACTCGGCCGTGTGGCCGTGCTCACGCGCCCGCGCGGTGCCGCGAATCACTTCCGGCGACAATATCACTTGCCAAGTAGTCCCGCGCCCCAAACCGTACGCACGGTACGCCTGTCGTTCTGGATCGGAGAGGCAAACGATGCCGGGGGCTTGGCGCTTGCAAAACTCCAACGTCTCCGTGGGATTGCCTTGTGTAACCGCAGCGATGGTCAGTCCGGCATTTTCCAGAGCGCTTTTGTTTTGCGTCAACTGATCGAGCATCTCTTTACATTGCGGGCAACCAAAATGGCGCGTGAATACCAACAACAATGGTTTTTCTTGCCACAACGACGACAGGCGAATCTGTTCACCCATCGCTGTTGTGACCAGAAGATCGGGCGCGGGATCGTTGAATTTGAGCGGCGGCATTTTTTCCGGCGCTACCGCTGGTTGCTCGATAGACGATTTACCTGCCGCGAACGCTTTGATTTCATCACGCTTGTCCAGAATTCGACGAACGGTGCCATCCATCATTTGAATCACGCGATCGGCAAACTCGGTCATGCGCAAATCGTGCGTCACCATAATGCCGGCACGCTTTTGTTCGTGAATCAGATTCGCAAAAGTTTCGACGACTTGGTACGCACGTTCTGTATCAAGACTCGCCGTCGGTTCATCCGCAAGGACAAGAGCGGGATTATGCACCAAGGCACGCGCAATCGCGACGCGTTGTTGCTGACCACCAGACAATTGCCGGGGTAAATTGTTCAGTCGCTCACCCAACCCCAGCCGCGCCAACAATTCTTTGGCGCGCTCACGCCCCGCCCGATCATACTTGCCATTCAATTGCAACATCAACGCGACATTTTCGAGCGCGGTCAGGTACGGCACCAAGTTGTTGGACTGAAATGTGAACCCGATTTTCTCGCGACGAAAGCGTGTGCGCTCCTTCTCCTTCATTTGCGATAAAGGTTGACCATCAATAATGATTTCGCCTTCACTCGGTTTGAGCAACGTTGCCAGCATTGCCAACAATGAGGTCTTGCCCGAACCGCTGGGACCAACCAGCGCAACGAATTCGCCTTGCTTCACCGAGATGGAAACGGCATCCACCGCCCGCGTGATGCCGGTGTCGGTTTTGTAAATTTTAGTTACCGATTGTGTTTCTAACGAGTTTGTCATGGTTGTTCCTTACGAAGATAATCCCAGTGCCGTCAACGGCTCAACCCGCAACGCGTACCGCACGGAAACCAAGCCACCGACCGGACCGATCACCATCAACAAAACGATGCTGACAATTACCGCGGCAGGCGAAAAAATAATTGGAATCGTCGGCGGGAACGTGAGCGCCAAGAGCAATGTCAAAATCGTGCCAATGCCCACGCCGAGAATTGTTACCAAGACAATCTGCGCGATGGCGGCGGTTGCAATGATCGCGTTCGGTGCGCCAATCGCTTTCAACATTCCAATCTGTGGAACTTTTTGCAGCGTTTGAATTTGGAAAAAGCCCCCGATCACCAACACGCCGATAAGCAACGAAAAGAAATTTTGCGTGCTCAATGTGCTTTGCTGCGCACTGTACCCCGGCGTATTCTCAAAAGCCGTTACACGATCAACCGCCTTGATGTCATTGACCTCATTCTCGAGGATCGTCGCCATTTCTTTCCAACGCATCGGCTCTTGCAATTGCACAACGATAATGTTCGATACCAAATCGGTGGGATTGGGATTGGGCAACGCGCCCGGCTTGACCAGATTGAACGTATCTTGTGAGACGATAATGGACGGCTGAATCGAAAATTGACGACCATCGGTGATGCCGACCACTCGCAAGGTGTAGAGTTCTTCCTTTGCTCCTTGAATCGTTTTGATCGTGAGTTCGTCGCCAACTTGATAACCGGTGCGCAGGGCTACATTGCGATCAATGATCGCCTCTTTGCCGCGCTTTTGTTCCAATGGCTTGCCTTGCACCACCGGCGGCTCGCCCGGTTTACCGGGTTCAACGCCAATCATCGCCACATTCAACTTTTTGCCGGCATCGAGCACCAACACGACACTATTAAAACTCACCTGCCCGGCATCCGCTACCCCCGGCACTCGTTTGACTTCTGCCAACTTGCCGCGATTGAGTTGGCTGGCGCCAATTGAAAGGTCAACGTTCGCTTTGTAAACCACCAACTCGCCATTCAACTTTTGCAGATATTCGCGATTGCCGTTCCCCAAGCCATCCGCAAGTGCGGCGATGAAAAGTACCAGCAACGTGATGAGCGCAATAACAAGACTGAACAACAAAAAGCGTCCGCGATTACGCCAGATTTCTTTCAATGACAAGTAGATTGGAACATTCATCAAACAGACTCCTGCAAAAACCTGGCAAGCAATCGTTCAACTTGCCGCTCGTCCCGCTGACCGACAAAGTACCAGACCAAGTAAAGCATATTTGCCAGCGTCCACACAATCGTTACAGGTAAATAGAAATTGAGCGGTGAAAAATTTGGCGCGAGTTGCGGCAACAATTGCCACGCGCGATACAACGCGAATACCCATAACAACGTGCCCGCAATGCCATAATGCAATGTGATAACCGAAAAAAACGATGATGGCTTACCCAAACTAAAACCGACAAAGCGCGGGGCATCGAGCGGAAAAAGATAGGCATCTTCCAAAGCGTGCGCGATAAGTACATCGTTGCCGTTCAATTGATTTATTTTTTGTTCGAGCGCACGAGCATAACGCCGCGCCAAGATGATGTAATGAAAGTGAAACGCGCCCTGCATAGCCGCATACAAAACAAGATACGGGATCAACAACACTGCGGCACGAAGCGGTTCGAGCAAACTTGCCACAAGTAAAACGACATTCACCGCAATCCAGAAATTGATCTGGCGAAAAAAGAGCGCGTGATATTTGAAATTCATCGCGCGCATTCGCCGTAACTGGGCGTGCAAAAATTTCTCTGACATTGAACTACTCCTTGCTCACCGGTCTCATCAGCGTAAATGTGACGATGCCATGAACCTGTTGCCGTTCACATTGCCAACCGGCGGTTTCAACAGTGTGATTAAATTCGTCCAGCGAGGGGAAACGGATACCACTCATTCGCGCGCCCCACTGCGCAAACTTGCCCGGCATCCGCGTCGCCGCCAGCAGACTCATAACAAACATTCGACCGCTTGGCTTGACCACGCGGCGCGCCTCGCGCAATGCCTCGCCCATTGAACGAAACTCGTTGAGCGAACCACCACACACCAACGCATCCATCGTCCCATCGGCAAAAGGCAAACGCTGGGCTGGGGCGCGAACATGCGCGATATGCTTTACGCCATCGCGCAAGGCGTACCAGCGTCCTGCGCGTAACATTCCACTCGCCATATCAATCGCGAAAATGGTTGTGCCGGGATTCGCCTTGCCAACGCCACGTGCATACAAATCGGTGGAGGAACCGAGATCAACGATCAACTCGCCGGGCTGGGCGTGGAGCCAATCATTCAGCAAGGCAAGTTCGCGCGCGACTGGAAATTTTTCGCCGGATAACATCGTGAGCGAACGTGGACGCCAGACATTTTCATAACCCCAAGGCAAGAAGGGTGAATAATTGCTCAAGCCCGCGAGCGTGAGCAATCCCGTGTCGCCGCGTTGCGCCAAATCGAGCACGTGATCGCGAATCGGAAAGCGTGCCGCGCATTGATCGCAAACCGCCTCGCCACGCTCTGGCAACAACTCACCCTTCGATTTTTGGCTAAGCATCATTCCACGCGCATTGCAACGCGGACATTTCAAAACATTCGTCCAGGTCATCCCATCACCTAGCGCGCGCACCAAGCCAGAATTTTTGCCAATCGCCCTTGCTTGTGTTGAGGGCGAGGAACATATAGAGCGCGCCTGCCCAGAAACCCAACACGATCATCAACACAATCCACACAATCGTGTTGAGCACCGATTTTTCTCGGTACGCAATCCAAATCGAGTAAAGCGCAAAGCCAACATACAAATCAACGAGCGAGACGATGCCCCAAGGATGCGCTAAGAGCCACGCGCCTTCAGCGGCGATGTTGCCGTTGATAAATCCGTTAGCAAGCACAATCGTCATTGCCAACAAACCAATCAGCGAAATTGTTTTTGCGATGTTCATCATTACCTCCTCTGACCAACGACAAATGACGAAGGACGAAGGACTTTCGTCGTTCGTCCTTCATCATTCGTCCTTCGACACTCATCCCCACCACCGAGGAATCAATACCGGTGTTCGTTTTTTGTACGCTTCATACTCCGGTTGCCCGCCCCACTTTTTATCCGATTTGGCTTCCAGCAACGGAATCCCACTGACGCGCGTGAGCAAGAGTGTGACGAACACCGGCGAAATCAGCGCGACCCACTGCCAGCCCTGCAACACCGGCAACGCAATGATTGCGACGCCGATCCACAGCACAATCTCGCCGAAATAGTTGGGGTGACGCGAGCGCGACCATAAACCGGTTTGGATAAACTTGCCTTTGTTGGCAGGGTCAGCGTTGAAACGACTCTTTTGCGCATCGGCGATTGCTTCGAACGCGAAACCGAACATCCACACGAGCAAGCCGATGACAGCAAACGCGTCGAGTGCTTGGCGATGCGTCGTCGTGATCGCCACCCACGCGGCGGCAGCCGTGAATGTCACCCACAAACCCTGAATCGTCCAGACGTTCAAGAATCGAATGAACGAGGGTTTGAGTTCGTCAAAGCGATCATCCTTGCCGGCTTTTTGGATGCGGCGGAACAAAAACGTTCCGAGGCGCGCCGCCCAAATGATGACGAGTGCCCACAACAGAATTGCACGCGCGTCAATTGCCGAACTCAAAAGCAACGCGAGCGTCGTCACGGAAATGTAGGTGATACTCCCCGTGAGATCAAAAAACTTTTCGGTTTGACGTAGATAGGATGGAATGAAAACCAGCCACTGAATCGCAAAAGCCAATCCAACAGCTAGCGCGAACAGTGGAACTCCCCACACAGAACTTCCACCCTGACTGCCTGCCCACGCGACTGCCAGACCAATCAAGATTAAAATTACGAAAACGCCCAGCGCTTTACGATCTTCTGTTTTCATTCGATTTTATCCTCCTTCGAAAATACGTTTGTCCACGAAGGTCACGAAGGAACACGAAGAAAAAACCTTCGTGAATCTTCGTGTTCTTCGTGGATATTTTCATCCGAACGTTGGTGATAGCCATCGCAATCGAAAATCTTTCGTCCTTCGTCCTTCGTCATTTCTTACTCACCACCGCGAACCCCACCGCGCCCGGTCCGATGTGCGCGCCGATGACCGGCGTAATGTCCACCGCAGGAACATCATCAGGCGGCAAGAGATGCGCGGCACGTTCACGCAATTCCGCGACGCGCGCGTGCGCGTGCGTATGCACAATCGCGACGCGTTCGATCGCGCCCACATCCGCCAACATTTCGAGAATGCGTTCCGTTGCGCGTTCGCGCGTGCGAACCCGCTCCGCGCCCGGCTTGCCATCGTACATCGTCAGAATCGGCTTGAGTTGCAAGAGCGTGCCGAAACTGGCAATGACGCCATTCATTCGCCCGCTACGTTTCAAGAATTCGAGCGTATCGAGCGCGGCGAAGACGTGCGAGCGTTTGATTTGATCGTTCAGCGCGGCGATGATTTCGCCGACTGCGCGACCTTGCGCCGCAAGTTGCGCGGCGGTCTCGACGAGAAAACCGGTGCCAAGACTCAGCTGCCGCGAATCAAACACCGTTACCGGCACAGACGTTGTTTCGCGCGCGCCGATGTTCGCGGTGTCCATCACCGCACTCAGCGCGCTCGAAATGTGAATGGACAAGACATGCGTCGCGCCTTCATCCGCCAGCGAATCGTACATCGAACGAAATTTCAGCGGCGATGGCGCGGCGGTCGTTGGATGTTCGGGAAACGTGGGCAGACGTTGATAAAACTCTTGCCGCGTCATGTCCACGCCATCGAGATACCCTTGCTTACCAACGTTGATGTAGAGCGGCACCACACGAATATCATATTTCCGAATCGTCTCCTGTGGCAGATCACAGGTACTATCGGTAACAATTCGAACGGACATTTTTTTCTCCTACGTCCTATCTGTCATTGCGAGGAGGCGTTCTTTGCCGACGAAGCAATCTCCCACGCCGTGTTGGAGATTGCTTCGCGAAAAACGCTCGCAATGACACACAGAATCCCTACATTACCAAAATCACGCCGAACACGATTTCGATGATGAGACTGATGATGTTCGATTGCGCGTATGATTGATCAAACACGATGGAAAACGCGCGCGTCACCGCAATCGCCAAATAGCCGATGCCGAGCATGCGATACGCGGGCACACCCAGAAATAGCGGCGTGAGTCCCAGCGCGATGAACAAGCCACCGAACACCGCGCGAATTTCGGAAACGCCGCGCGCGCCATTCGCATTCAAGCCGATGAAGCCGTACGTCACATCGGGTTTGACGAACGCGAGCAAACCGGTTGCCGCCGTCGCCAACGCCGCGATGATTTTCAAAATCGTCAAAATGTCGTTCATGTTTATTCTCCTGAAATCTGTTTCAACCAAGCCACCATCGTCGAAACGATTTGGCGTTGCTGTTCTTCACGCGAAATCGTGGCGATGCCATCGCCCGACTGCGCGCCATACCAACCAAACTGTGCGTGATTACCGCCTTGTATCGCAACGAATTGAGCATTTGCCGGCAGCAAGGCACGCGAGTCGTTGATCTTGGCTGGCGTGGACAAACCATCTTGCGTACCGTAAATCGAAAGTACACGCACGGGAGCATCGGTCATCCCTTCCGCCGGATACGACGCCCAAAACGCAAGACCTTGAA
>DAOTXS010000009.1:0-8781 GCA_034435055.1 Anaerolineae bacterium
GATTTTGAACGTGAGTAGTTTAATCGGGTGGATTCGAACGCAAAAACCTGGCTACGATTTGACTCCACTCATTGCATAAGACAATTGATGCCGGAGAGAGCTCATTCTTTTTCCCTAAACTCGGAACGATTACATATTTGCCGGGTATTGATCGGCGTCTTTACATGAACCGGCTCATTTCTGCCCAATCCCCAAACCGTTTAAACGTCTCATCGCGCAGCGACCAAATGCCGATTGTAAATTGATCGATGAATGCACAATCGTGCGTGGCAATCAAAATCGTGCCGGGAAAATTTTCGGACGCGGATTGAAAAACGTGCGCAGGAATATCGCGATGATTGATCGGCTCGTTGAGCAGGAGACAGTTGACGCCCGACACAATCAAACGCGTGAACAAGAGCGGCATAAAATTTGTAGCATAAGACACAACATGACCGCTGACGGCGTTTCAGCCGCCGGCGGTCATCTTCGGTTTTTCACGACACCGGATACACGCACGAATACATTTTGGGAAACAGCGCGTCGAGCAATGGTGCGGTTTCGTCTTTTGCCCACGCGTCCGCCAATGATTCGCGCAATTCCATCAGCGACTTGCGGCAAAAGAGCAATTGCAAAAAGACCAGCGGCGGAAAGCCGCAATCGCCTTCTTCGCCCGGCATCGGTTGCCACGTTGCCACATTCGTCAATTTGCCGTTTTCCCAAACAAGTTTATAACCGTGACGATATTCGCTGATCTTCAACTCGCCGCTGTAACCCGCCATCGCCGAATTTGCCAAGCGATTCTCCAACGCCGGGGCAATGTGGCGAATGAATCGCGGCACATCCGGCACGCGAATGTACCAGCCGTACGGAATGCGCGTGCGCGGCAATAAATCCGGAATCGCATCGTACCCCGGATGTTCGCGCCCGAACGCAAGATAAATTCCTTTGATGGTTTTGTTGGGCTTGGTGGTCGCTTCCGCTTCGCCCAACGATTTCATCCATCGCAGAACCGTCGGCATTACGGCGCGCATCGATTGTCCTTCCACAACGCCGAGTTCAAACATCACGATGGCATCGTTCCAAACATCGCGCGACGGTTGAAAATAGCCAACGGCACGCCCATCCGCCGTTTCGATGATTTGAAGCGGCACGCGCCACGCCATCGACGCCGGCAACGGCTCGACCAAGTAACGCCACATCGATTCGGAACGCGGGCACGCCACCAGCGAACGCGCACACTCGCGAGCGTACACTTTCGATACGAGTGGAATATCGCCGGCTGTCATTTCACGCACGCGGTACGCCGCGCTTTCGTTTTCCTTCAGCGCCGGCACATTCGAAAAATAAGCCACGCGTCCGCCGCCCAGATCGAGCGCGTACTCGTACCCAAACTGGCGATAGTACCAAGAAATACCGGTGATGCCTTGCACTTGATGCCCCATCGATTCGCTGACCGCGTGCAAAAATCTGAATTGTTCGCGCACCAGCCCGCGCCGTCGATAATCGGGATCGGTCGCCACCATTTCCGGTCGCCCCACCTCGAACGGAATCCCGGCGTACGTCCACGTCTGTGGAATCAAACACATCGTCGAAACGATTTTGTGCGCGTGGGTATCTTCCACAATCAACACGTTCGCCGGCCCGATGACGGGATGCGATTCGCGCATCATTTCGCGCGTGTACAGTACCGCGCTTTCATCGATCTGGTTATCGCGTCCGAACACGCGCCCGGTGAATTGCGCGAGCGGCTCGGTGTCGTTGGGGGTTGCAAAACGCAACACCAGTCCGTTGCCAAGTTCGCGCGGAAGTTGTTGCCTCGCTAAGGTAAATTGTTGTTGGAACATTTGTGATTTGAGACTCATCATGAAATCCTTTGACCGCTGACCGCAAACCGCCGTGGAAAAATGCGGTCGGCGGTCAGCCGTTGGCAATTGTTACAAGAATACTTCTGTCGTATCCCGCTTGACATTGCGTTTCCAGATTTCGCGCGCCAGTTGATGCGGATTCGCATCGATGTGATAACGCCGAAAGTACTGACACACGCGCGTGATGTCGCGCTCGAACATTTGGAACGCTTGCGGATTCACGTACGGATCGACGGCTTGTGGCAAATCGATGATGTGAAGGTCGCCGTTCCAGTACAAGATGTTGAATGCCGACAAGTCAGCGTGGACGCAGTTGTGTTGCAACATCAACTCGATATTGTGTAGTACCCGGTCGAACAACTCGCGCGCTTCATCACGCGGCAGAGCGATCGCGTTCAACGCGGGCGCTGGCATCGCCGCATCGCCAAGATACTCCATCAGAATCGTGTTGCCGCTCTGCGCGATGGGCTTGGGCACATCGACGCCGACGGCGTGCAGTTTGGTCAAGTACGCGTACTCGTTGGCAAGCCACGCATTGTGTAACAATGCTTGACCGTACTCCGATTTCTTTTTGATCGCAAGTTTTTCGCGCCGCCCGCGCAGAACTTGATTTTCCTCATCCTTCATGGTGCGTCCTTGCCGGTACTCGGCGTCGTTCTTGAGCGTGCGAAAGATTTTTGGACGATAAACTTTAGCCGCGAGATGTTGCACGTGCATTCGCGGATGCGCAAGACAACAATAGACCGTTGCCTCTTTACCACCTTTGACCTGACGCAGAACGTCGCTGATGTAATGGTCTTCGTAGAACGGACCCAGATACTCAAGAATCCACGCGCGCTCGAGTTTGGATGCTGAGAAGGTTGGACAGAATTCGGTTTCGACGCCGAGTTGCGCGACTGGATCGAACAGCGTAACCTTGCCGGGCGGTACATCCGTTTGCGATGGCACGAGTTTTTTCTGAAAGCGCTTGCCTTTGCGCCGGAGCGTGTGTTTATTGGGCAAGTCGTAATCGTCGTCGAGATATTTGATTGTGTAGAACTTCATCGTCGGATTGCTCCACGCCGTGTCATTGCGAGGAGCGGTGTTTGCGACAAAGCCAGCTTTCAAAGAGCGAATTGAAAGAATACTTTGCTCATGGCGCTCGCTCGCAATGACACATGCAGAAATTTTTTGATCGATTGAAATTGATTAAGCCCTGTTCTTCGACCGACATAAAACACCTCCTTGTAAAAAATGACGGATGATCAAAGACCGAGGACGTAAGAAAATGTTCGTCTTCCGTCATCGGTCAGCGATCTTGGTTTTAGCAAACAACCCCAACGCCGGCGAAAAAATCGTGGCGGCGGACAACAACGCCGCGCGCAACGAAATTGCTGTACCGATTGCGCCGACAATCGGTCCGCCGATGATTTGTCCCAGCGCATCAACTTGCGCGGTCATCGAATTGACCGTCGCGCGCACTTGCGGATCAAGTCGCTGATTGACCCAGGTGGTGTGCAAAGGTCCGCACGTCTGCCGCAGAATCGACCAGCCCCAGAACGCGATGACCGCCATCGGAAAGTTGAACGCCAAGGCGAACGCCACGAGCGACACAAAGACAAAACCGTTGAGCGCGAACAACGTCCGCCGAATTGCCGATTCATCGTCCATCTTGACGCGCCGATGAATCACCTCGTTCAGCACGATGCCGATCAGCGCGGAACCGATGCGAATAATGCCAAACCACGCGACCGTCGTGAGTCCAGCGCTGGGTGGAAACGCGAAGGCGAGTAGGAACGGCGTCCACAGTCGGTCGACGCCTTCGCTGTGCAGACCCCAAAAGAGACCGATGCCCATCACCGTTTTCAACGCGGGACGTTTGCGAATCATCGCCACGCCGTCACGAAACGTGTGCCACATTTGTTGGAACGAATTTCGATTTTCGCGCGGCGTGGGATGAAAGCCGGTTTCCGGCATAAACATCGCCAGAAAAATTCCGAGCGCGATGAAGCTAATTCCGCCCATGATGATCGGCAAGTTCACGCGTTCGTTGCCGATGAACACGCTCACCACAACGCCGATCAGCATCGTAATCTGTGCAACTTGCGCGGCGCGCAAGAAGGCGCGTCCTGCATTTTGCTCGCCGATTTCGTCCGTGAGCCACGCTTCAGTCGCGCCGCTGGTGAATGTCCAGCCCGCGCCCCAAATGACTTGCGCGAGCAAAACCGTCGCAAAAAACGGAAACATCCCTTCGACGATAAAGCCAACGCCGATCATCACATAACCGATGATCATCGACAGTTTGCGGCTGTACACATCGGCGACGACGCCGGTGGGCACTTCGCAGATGAACGCGGTGAGTTCCAGCGTCGTGCCGACGAGAACGAGCTGAAGCGGATTTAGTCCAACGATGGTTACTTGGTAAATCGCACTGACGGTAAAGATGAGCCACGAGATTGCACCGTCCCAGCCGCTGAGAATCAAGTAGGTTGTGTAAGCATCGAGTTTCTTCATGAGTTTAAGGTTTCAAGTTTCAGGTTGAAGGGTAGGTGCATTGAACTTTGAAACCTGAAACTTGAAACTTGCTTTATCCATTCCTTTTCAATTTGCCCGTGCGTTTGGCGTACTGCTCCGCCAAGCGAAAGAGCCACAAACCACACGGCACCATCACCACTCCCATCGCGATGAGTGGTGCAACGTACTGCCACAACTCGTGTGTGGGCGTGCCGGCGAGCAACGCGGCGCGCGTGCCTTCTAGCACGTACGTCGCCGGCGAGTATTGTGCGAACACTTGCAACCATTGCGGCAGTACGGTAACCGGATAGTACACGCCAGAGACCAGTAACAGAAGCGAGATGATGACGTGCGTCATCTGCGATCCTTTTTCCGGAAACAGCAATGGCAGAATCGCGGCGATCACGCCGAACCCGATGAACGACACACTGCCGACGAGCAGGACAATCGTTCCGCCCACCAGATTCGCTTTCGACAAATCGATCTCGAAAAAGAGCGCGGTGATTCCCAGAATCACGACGGTATGAAACATCGAGTACACGACGGCGAACGCGGTGTGCCCGGCGAGATGCGTGAGCCGCGTGATCGGCGCCATCAACGTATACTCAATCGTGCCTTCCCAACGTTCCATTCCGATGATGTCGGTGAGCCAGTAGAAAATCACCGACAAGTACCGCCACACAATCGTGCCGATGATGAGGTACAGCACAAGATAGTGGCTATCGACGACGGCACTGCTCATAGCGCCGACGCCGGGTCCAATGTACGCGACCGAGAGCGAGTTCGTGATCGAGTAGAACAACCAAACCACTTCCCACGCCCAGTAGCGTTTGACGATATGGATATTGCGTTCGATGAACGCGTACGATGCTTTGAGTTCATAAATTGCTGTGGTCATTGTAACTCCCTGACGAAAGACGAATGACTAACGACGAATGTCCGTCCTGCGAAGTAGTCATTCGTCCTCTGTCTTTAATTGCTTCCCGGTCAACTGCATAAACACATCTTCCAGTGTTGGCGCGTGTCCATTGCGATTGACAAGTTTCTTCAAGCCGGTCGGCGTATCGAGCGCAACAATTTTCCCATCATTGACAATCGCGATGCGGTCGCACAGTGCATCAGCTTCGCTCATATCGTGTGTCGTCAGCACAATCGTCGCGTCGTGTGTATCACGCAATTCGCGAACGAGCGCTTGCACTTCGCGTTTGCTGCGCGGATCGAGACCGGTCGTCGGCTCATCGAGCAGAAGTAAAACCGGCGCGGTCAAGAGCGCGCGCGCAATCGCGACTTTTTGTTGCATCCCGCGCGACATTTCTTCCATCGGTTGATGGATAGCGCTTTCACGCAAATCGAGGCGTCTTAAAATTTCGATGATTTTGCGTCGTGCCTCCGCCCCGCCGATCCCATACAGCCGCGCGCCATACATCAGATTTTCCAGCGGCGAAAGTTTTTTAAAGAATGCCGCTTCGACCGAAACGCGGTTGATCATCTTTTGTACGATGCGCTCCTCGCGTTCGACATCGTGACCAAAAATGGTAACGTGGCCGGTGTCCGGTATGAGCAACGTCGAGAGCAATCGGATGAACGTCGATTTGCCGGAACCGTTGGGACCTAGCACACCAAAGATTTCGCCGCGATAAACGGTCACCGAGACGTTGTTTACTGCCAACACGCCGGTTTGGACTTGGCGTTTGAACCAATTGAAACGGGCTGAGTTGAAGCGTTTGGATACGTTTTGCATTTCGAGTGCGATAGTTTGAGCAAACATTTTTGATTCCCACCTTTCTCAAATCGTCACGGGACAGCATTGAATAAAATTCGATTTTCGAATCCCACCACGCGACGATGTGTGACCTTTCCCAGTTTGCAGGAAAGAAAAAGCCGTGAGTTCGATGAAACCCACGGCAAGCGCGCGCCAGGCGCAACGCAAAATGGCAACAAAAAACCGTGGGCACGTAGCGCACCCACGGCGGAATGAAAAATTTTCCGGCAACGGGCGCACTAGTACAAGGTCGAAACCTCACCGCTAGCGATCATGTTTCGGTACAGCATTAAAACCCATTGCTCCTTTCTTGAATCTGACGCTATTATACTCGAAATCGTTTTTGCGTCAAGTTGCAAAATACCTCGTTTGCACACGTTTCCATTGATTACCGGACTTGCTTTTTGATGCGATTGTGATAAAATTTGGGTAAGAACAAACTAATAGTGCATCAACATGAAAGTGCGTAGTGGGCAAATGATTTATCGCCGTATTTGTCGGTGTTTCCACATCGGCTTTGTATGCAACTTTTTCATGTTGCGGCACTAGTTCCCGCCATCGGCATATCACACATTTGCAGCAACTCCCAAAACGTTCATTCTCAAAGAGTCATGACGATGCCTCTAACACATTTCCCCAGTCTCTCTCCACAATCAAGCGGAGAATTTCAATGAAGGCGATTCGTATTCATCAATATGGCGAACTTGACGCGCTCACGTACGATGATCTGCCGGTGCCAGAACCGGGCGATGGGCAAGTGCGCGTCAGAATCCAAGCCACCGGTGTCAACTTTATCGACGTGTATCAACGCAAGGGGTTGTACAAACCGCCGCTCCCATTCACGCTTGGGCAAGAAGCCGCCGGCGTAGTCGACGCAATCGGTGCGGGCGTGAGTGAGGTAAAGATCGGCGACCGCGTAGCGTACACTTCAGTCCTGGGTTCGTATGCTGAGTACGCGGTTGTCCCGGCGTGGCGACTTGTGCCGGTGCCAAACGGCGTTTCATCGCCACAAGCCGCGGCAGTGTTGTTGCAAGGAATGACCGCGCATTATTTAGCGATGACTACCTACCCCCTCAAACCCGGCGACGTTGCGCTCATTCACGCGGCGGCAGGCGGCACTGGTGCAGTGCTCGTTCAAATCGCCAAGCATTGCGGCGCACGTGTGATCGGTACCGCCGGCAGTGAAGAAAAAGCGCGCATCGCCAAATCCGTCGGCGCGGACGAGGTCATCATTTACACGCAAGCCGATTTTGAAAGCGAAGTCAAACGACTGACGAACAACAAAGGCGTCGATGTGGTGTTCGATTCGGTGGGCAAAGACACTTTCGACAAAAGTTTGAACTGTTTGAAACCGCGCGGAATGATGGTACTGTTTGGTCAATCGAGTGGTCCCGTTCCCCCCTTTGATCCGCAAACGCTGAACGCGAAAGGATCATTGTTCCTCACGCGCCCCACGCTTGCGCATTACACGGCTGATCGCACCGAACTGCTGCAACGTGCGCGCCAATTATTTGATTGGATCCAAAAAGAAAAACTCCAAGTCCGAATCGATCGAACCTTTCCGCTTGCCGACGCGGTTCAAGCACATCGATATTTAGAAAGTCGTCAAGCGATGGGAAAACTATTGCTGCTTCCTTAGCGGCACGCATTTACAAGGAGGTGATGCCCGAGATTTGATTTTGAGCATAAACGCGCTTTGTGCTAATAAACAATCTACTCCAAAGGAGGAGAAGTTCAAATGAAACGTTCGTTGATTTTCTTGATGGTCTTGCTTGTGTTGGTTGCCGCGTGCGCGACACCAACTCCCGAACCCACCAAACCACCGGCACCACCGCCACCAGCATCGTCTTCCGTTAGCAGTTCGGTAGCGTCAAGTGTTGCGCCAACCAAAGCGCCAGAACCTACCAAACCACCTGTTTCCAGCAGTGCGTCATCGTCTGCTCCGGCGCCAACGGCAACGACACCTCGTCCAACCCCGCCTCCCGGACGCGTCACCGTTGAATTTTGGTTCGGGCTTGGCAAGCCCTTGGGTGACGTGCTTGAAGCCGTTGTGATGGATTTCAACAAATCGCAAAGCAAGTACTATGTCGACGCGATCTACAAAGGCGCGTACGTGGACACGATGAACGCCGCAATCGCCGCGTACCGCGCCGGCAAAGCTCCCCACATCGTCCAGATGTTCGAAGTTGGCACAGCGACGATGATGGCGGCAAAAGGCGCGATCAAGCCGGTCTATCAACTCTCCAAAGAAACCGGCATCGTCCTCGACCCCAAGATCTATATCCCAGCCGTGCGCGGCTATTACAGCGAAGGCGAGAATATGATCTCGATGCCGCTGAATAGTTCCACGCCGATGATGTACTACAACATCGACGCGTTCAAAAAAGCCGGCTTGGATCCCGCCAAGCCACCCAAGACCTGGTCTGAACTACGCGCCGCGGCAAAGAAACTCGTGGACACCAAAGCCACTACCTGCGGCTTTACGTTTGAGTGGCCCACCTGGACGCAACTGGAAAACTTTTCCGCGATTCACAACGTCCCGCTTGCAACCAAAGCAAATGGTATGCTGGGGATGGACGCGGAACTCAAGTTCAACAGTGACTTGCACATCCGCCACCTGCAAACTTTGATGGATATGGCGAAGGAAGGGTCGTTCAAGTACGGCGGACGCGATGGCGC
>DAOTXS010000010.1:0-11580 GCA_034435055.1 Anaerolineae bacterium
TCGTGGGGACGACGAACAACTATGCGCCGATTTCGATGTCGATCAAGAAAGCGGCGGAGCGTTTCATCCAGCACGGGGTCGTGGTGAGTGAGGGGATTTTGAATCGGGTGGAGATGGCGTTTCGGGCGTATGACCCGTGTTTCGGGTGTGCGACGCATTCGCTCCCCGGGCAGATGCCGTTGCAAATCACGGTGCGCGATGCGAACGGCATTGTCGTCGATGTGCTGAAACAGCATTGTTAAAGCAAACGAGGAGTAAAATATGATTTCAATCGAACTACTGCGCCGCTACCCATTTTTTGCCGGCTTGGATGAAAGCGAATTAAAAGCAATTGCGATGATCGCGGAAAAAATCGAAATGCCGGTGGGGACAATAATCTTTGAAGAGGAACATCCAGCGGACGCGTTCTATCTTTTACTCGAGGGCAGTGTGGAGTTGACTTTCAATTCGCCGCTGGACCCGCACACTCAAATTCACGTTGATGATGTCAATCCCGGCGAACCCTTTGCGATTTCCGCGCTGATTCCACCACACATCCTCACGCATACCGCGCGCGCTTCTAGTTCGTGCCAAACCATTCGAATTACTGCAACGGCGTTGCGCGCCTTGTGCGAGCAAGATTGCAAAGTGGGATATGCCTTGATGCGTCAAGTGGCTATCGCCGCGATGGAGCGTTTACACTACACCCGTGTCCAACTCGTCGCAGAGCGCGTGTAACGAATAGCGCGAAATTTGCTCAAGCACATTCGCGAATACAAGCCGTTACTCTGGCAACGATTCGCGAATCCTTGTGCCGGGATCAGTCGGCAAACATTGCGCGCAATGCGGATAACGATTGTGCGATCGCCGCGTCAGGATCGAGGGTGTACTGAAAACCAAGTTCAACCGACACAAAACCGGTGTAACCGATTTCCTTCAGCGCGCGTACGAACGAGGCGTAATCAATTTTCCCAGTGCCCGGGATGTGATGCGAATCGCTCGCGCCGTCATTGTCGTCGATGTGAATGTGGAGCGGCACCTCTTGGAGTTTGCGCACCGCATCTGCCAAATCTTCGTCGTTCACGCGCGCGTGTCCTGTGTCCAACAATACGCCAAGTCGCGGCGATTTGATCTCGGCGATCATCCGCAGCGCCTCGTCCACCGTACGAATCAAGGTCGTCTCCCACACGTGTGCGGGTTCGATTAGCACGCGCAAGCTTTTCTTCTCCGCGTAGTCGATTAGCTCGCTTAAACTTTGGCGCAACTGCACCCAACCTTTGCCAATGTCCTCGCCGTGCAACGTCATCCCCGGACACACACTCACCGACGGCGCGCCGACGCGCACCGCATTGTCCATCGCGCTTTGGATGTACGCCACGCTGTCGCGCCGCACGGTTTCGTTCGACGAACACAAAATCGAAGGATAGCGAAACTGCGCAGGGATGAAATTGCATACGGTCAGATTGTTTTGCACGAGCAAACCCGTGAGCTGGTCCAACTGATCGTTGAGGTCATCGCGATACATATGCGGTCTGCCGCCCCAGATTTCGATGCCGTCGTAACCGAACGCGGCAAGTTGTTGAATCGCGTCCGGCAAAGAATAATTGAAATAAACAAAAGAAGATTGAGCGAATTTCATTTGCAACCTCCAATGATGCTGGCTTTACTTGATTGCGCCGTGAAACCAACACATGATAGCGTGCGCAATTCCGGCTGGCACGATGAAACACACTTTGGGTTCTAGACGGAATTCTTCTCGCCGAGCAAACGCTCACGGCAGTTCCCTCGCGCTCGCACCATTCGTTAGTGCGCCAAAGTGTTTCCTCCTCGATTCAAAACATCTGACACAATAATACCACTATTTTTCATAATTTGTGTAAATTATGAATTGACCCTGCAACAAGAACTTGATAGAATAGAGTTGATTCTATGAAACCGGGTCTCACAGACGTGGCTCAACGCGCGGGCGTTTCGAACAGCGCAGTTTCTCGCACACGAATGGAATTGTGCGCGTCAATTCAGAAACGCGTGAACGTTGTCCTTGAACCCAAACTCATCGTTCGCGAATCCACCGCATCATCCCGAGCGATGAAATAAAACGATGGATTGGAGCAACATGTCTGAGCTTGCCGCGCATCTTGGAAATTCGATTTGGGTTTACCCTTGGGATTTATTCGATGACGGGATCGACATTGCGCTCGACCGCATAGCACGTGTTGGGTTAAACAGCATCAGCGTTACGGCGACATATCACGCCGTCCGCGTTTTGATGCCGCACAATCCGCGGCGCAAAGTCCTAACCGATGAACCGGACGCAGCGTATTTTGCACCCGACGCAAACGCGTACCCCATTTCACTCGCTCCGCGCCTTGCGTCAGAATTTAGCGGGCGCGATCCACTCGCCGAGATTTGCGCTGCCGCATTAAATCACAACTTGCGTGTGCAAGCATGGACGATTTTTTTGCACAACAGTACACTAGGCACCCAACACCCCGAACTGACGATCACGAATTGTTTCGGCGATCATTATGTGCATGCCTTGTGCCCAAGCAATCCAACCGTGCGTGCGTACGCCATCGCATTGGGCGCCGACATCACGCGGCGCTATCCCATCGCCGCGCTCGATGTTGAAGCGCTTGCGTTTATGGGCTATGCACACAACTCGCATCACGACAAGGCAAGCATCGGACTTGGACCACTGCATCACTTTTTATTGTCGGTCTGCTTTTGCCAACACTGCACGCAACACATCGAACAACACGGCGCGAGCGCGCGTGTCATTGCCGAGACATTCCGCCGCGAATTGCAAGCGTACTTTGAAGGCGACCGGCATTTCGCCACACTGACCGAACGCGAAGGACTCGGCGCGTTACTTGGCGAGATGAACACGCGCGCGCTACTCGATGCGCGCAACGCAATCATCCTCTCACTCCTTGCCGAGTTGCGTCGAGCCGTACCGAAAAATATCGCGCTGATTCTACGGGTCGCGTCAGCGCCGTTTCACGTCGGCGGCAAAACGGCGGGAGATTTGAACGATCTCGCGCAACATACGGACGGGATGACATTCACATTTTTCTCGCTACCGTTCGCCAAATTCAAATCAGAAGTCTCAACCGTGCCGCGCGAAATTTTGCGCGCGCGCGATTCTTGGGCAGGTGTGAGTCTGGGAATGGATTTGCCCGAGTGTCAAGACGAAAATGATTTTCGCGCGCGGATCGATGTGCTACGAACGCAAGGGTTTGAACAATTTGCATTTTACAACTATGGATTGATGCCGCGCCTGTGCCTCGATTGGATTGCGCGATGGCTCAATCAGCGTGATGAACATTCACCTCGCTGACGGTAAAATCGGTCTAACACTTTGTGCAGAACAATGCTTTCGACTCTTTGACATTCTCCTTGCCGCATGTTATTCTTTTGGTGATGGCAACCGCCGATACGATTCTCCGCACAAAACTCAGCCCCCCCAAGCCACCGCGCACTACACTCATCCGCCCGCGCGTCGATGCGTTGTTGCGCGATGCGCTCGATTATCGTGTAACGATCGTGCAAGCGAGTACGGGGTACGGCAAATCGACGGCGCTTGCGAATCTCGCCCAATCGAACGTACCGCTGTTTTGGTACAGCGCGACTGAAGGCGATGCCGACCCGCGTCAATTCATCGTGCATTTGATTGCCGCGTTTCGCGTGGGCTTGCCCGCGCTCAGCGATTCACCATCCGCCTTGTTGTTCGATACCGATGCGAGCGCACCGCAAATTTGCGATGTGTTGCTCAATGCACTAAACGATGTGCTCGATGCGCCCGCGCTTCTCGTCATCGACGATTATCATCTCGCCGCATCCCAGGATGTTTCCGCGCTCCTCGATCATTTCCTCGCCTTTCTCCCCGCCCATTTGCACGTCATCGTCGCATCACGTTACACACCAACCTGGGAACATCTGGTGGCGTGGCGCGCGCGCAGCCAAGTGCTCGAAATCAAACGCGATGCGCTCGCGTTCACGCGTGATGAAATCGCCACGCTGTTCCGCGACACGTACAATCGTCCGCTCTCATCACGCGATATTGAGATTTTGCACGAGCAAACCGAAGGATGGCCCATCGCATTGCAGTTGGTGTGGCAGGAATTGCGCGCCAAACCCAAAGCCACGCTCGCCGATTTGCTTGCACGTGGCACCGAATCGCTGGACACCTTGTTTGCGTACCTGGCTCACGATGTTCTCGCGCAACAACCGCGCGACGTGCAGAACTTTTTATTACAATCCGCAACTCTGCGCGAACTCCACGTGCAGGCGTGCGATGCCGTAACGCACCGCGCCGATACACGTGCGATGCTCAATCATTTACGCGAACGCGATCTCTTTGTCATCGCCTTAGGCGACGAACATTATCGCTATCATCATCTCTTTCACGATTTTTTGCGCGACCAAGCCGCGCGATTCGACGCGGATGCTGTGCGCGAACGTCATCGCCGCGCCGCCGAGTTTTATCAGCGCAACGAAAATTTCGACGAGGCGATCTACCACTGGCTCAACGCGCAAGCGTTCGCCGACGCCGCGACAGCAATCGAATCCATCGGTGAAAAAACTTTGCGCGAAGGACGCCTCGATACCCTCGCATCCTGGCTCGACGCAATTTCACCCGAGCACGTTGCCGCGCGTCCGCTGTTGATGTTTTATCTCGGTGAACTTGCGCGCTTGCGTTCGCGCTATGACGATGCGTTGGCATGGTACGCGCAAGCCGAACGCGCGTGGAATGTGGCAAACGATGTGCGCGGAATCTCACGCGCGTTGCGCGGACAGGCGCTGGTGTATCTCGATACCGTACGTCCGCCGCAAGCGGAAAAATTGCTGCAAAAAGCATTGCGCTTGAGCGATGGCTTGGACGATCGCGCATCGCGCGCGCGTTTGCTGGAATTATTGGCAGAAAATAAATTGAATGTGGGCAAGGCGGATGAAGCGGAAAAATTGCGCGCGCAAGCGCGCGCTTTGCGTGAAGAAGGACCAAGCGAGGATGCGTTGAGTGTGCGCGTGAAATTGCGCACGGGACGACTCGACGAGGCGCGCGAGATTTTGGAAACCTGGGCGCACGAGGAACGCGGCAAGCCGCACGCGCCACGTTCGCATCGTGAAACGCTACTCATCCTGGCTTTGGTTCACGCCTTGCAGGGGCGCGCCGATGATGCGCTAATCGCCGCGCAAGAAGGTATTGCGATTGGCGCACAACTCGCTTCGCCGTTTGTCTCTGCGGTCGGTCAAATGCGGTTGGGACACGCACACCAAATCCTGGGTGAACTCAAGTCAGCAATTCAATCGTACGAGAACGCCATCTCGATTGGCGATCAACTGGCAATTCGGCGCGT
Organism: Anaerolineae bacterium; assembly: GCA_034435055.1. GTDB lineage: Bacteria > Chloroflexota > Anaerolineae > UBA4142 > UBA4142 > DAOTXS01. Next base: position 5,340 of record DAOTXS010000010.1, read on the forward strand.
GCGCGCGGAGGCAATGTGGGGGCTGACGCGCGCGCACGGATTCAGCGGCGATTTGAAATCGGCGCAACGCACGGCGGCAGAGGGAATCGAAATTGCGCGCGACGCAGGCGATGCGTGGCTCGTCGCAATTTTGCAAATTGCGCTTGGCGCAAGCCAGGTGCTCGCGCATCGTCAACGCGATGCGATTGTAACCCTGGGCGACGCGCTCGCGGCGATGCGTTCGTGCGGCGACACGTTCGGTCAATCGACCGCGCGTTTATGGCTCGCGCTTGCACATTGGTCGATTCATCAACGCGAGCGTGCATTCGCGCATTTAGACGACGCGCTGACGATGGCGCAGACGCATCATTACGATTATTTGTTTACACGGCGCACGTTGCTGGGGTTGCCCGATGCGCGAATGGGCGTGCCGCTTTTGCTCCAAGCGAAACAGCGCGGGAAACACGCGACGTACATCGCGCGCTTGCTCGCGGCGCTGGGCTTGGACGATAGCATCACGTCGCATCCTGGGTATCAACTGCGCGTGCAAACGTTCGGCGCGTTTCGCGTGTGGCGCGGCGATGAAGAAATTGGCGCGCGCGAGTGGACACGAAAAAAAGCTAGACAGTTGCTGCAACTCTTGATCGCACAACGCGGTCGCTGGATCGAACGCGAAGAAATTTTTGAATTGCTCTATCGCGAAATATCGACTGATTCGGCTTCGCGTGATTTCAAGGTCGCATTGAATGCGCTGAACAAGGCGCTCGAACCTGAACGCGGCGATGACGAGCCCGCGTTCATCGCGCGCGAAGAATCGGCGTACGGTTTGCGCGCGAATGCCGATGTGTGGATCGATGCGGGCGAATTCACGCAACTCGTCGCGCGCGCGGAAAAAGCGAATGACGATGCCGCCTTGGAATTATATCGTCGTGCGCTCGCGTTGTATCACGACGATTTTCTCATCGCCGACGCGCGCTATGACGATTGGGCAATCGCCGAACGCGAACGGTTGCTGGCGTTGTACTTGCGCGCGGCGGATCGGTTGGCGGCAGAATTGCTCGCGCGCGGCGCGTTCGATGAATGTATCGCGTGGTGCGAAAAGATTTTGGCGCGCGATCGGTGCTGGGAACACGCGTATCGGTTGATGATGCAGGCGTATGCGGCACGCGGCGAGCGCGCGCAGGTGCGCCGTGTGTTCGAGCAATGCAAGCGCGTGCTGCGCGACGAGTTGGAAGTTGACCCGAGCGCAGCGACGATGGAGGTGTATCGGGCAGGAGTTAGGGATTAGGAGGCAGGGTACAGGGATCGGGTGGAGGTAGATTTTCTGTCCCCTATCTGTAACTCCACTGTAACCGCCCTATGCTATTCTCCCCGCAGACGGGAGGACAGCGTTGCCCACCGAGAGTCCGCGTGTAGAATCGTTTGTGTTGCGGTTTGTGCAAGACGCATCAGAACACGATGTGTCTTCCTGGCACGCGGTCGTCCTCCACGTCCAATCGAATGAAGAAAAAAGTTTTACGGATTTCGCCGACGCCGTAGCGTTCATTGCGCGCTATGTGCCGCTCGGCGATTTTGTTTTTAATGCGACGGAAGACAAAGGACGAAAGACGAAGGACGGATGACAAACGACCTTCGTCATTGGTCATTCGTCATTCGTCGGTCGGGGGAGAATAATTTGGCACAACCTACCGTCGGCATCGTCAGCATCGGTACCTACTCGCCCAAAAAATTTATCACCTCGAAAGAGATTGCGGAGATCAGCGGCTTGCCGGAAGAGGTCATCCGCGACAAGATGGGGATTCATCGCAAGTTCATCGGCGATGAAAATGATCACCCGAACGAGATGGGAATCAAAGCCGCGCTCGATTGTCTTGCCAAGGCGAATATGCCCCCCGAAGAAATTGACGTGGTGCTTTGCACGACCGAAGAGTGGAAAGAGTATTTGCTCTGGACGGCGGGGATTCATCTGGCGTACGAAATTGGCGCGCGACGCGCGTGGGCGCTGGATGTGCATATGCGCTGTGCGACCACCGTCAACGCAATGAAACTTGCCAAAGATATGATGCTCGCCGATCCAGAAATCAACACGGTGCTGATTGCGGGCGGCTACAAGGTGTGCGATTTCATCAACCTACGCAATCCGCGCACATCGTTTATGTGGAACATCGGCGCGGGCGGCGGCGCGATACTCTTGCGCAAAAACTGGGAGCGCAATCACGTCCTCGGCACGCATTTCATCGTGGATGGTTCTATGAGCAAGCACGTGATTGTGCCAGCGAGTGGTACGGTGCAACCACTCACCGACGCGGCGCGCGCACAAGGACTGTTCTATTTCGATTTGGTCGAACCCGAAGCGATGAAGAATCGCCTGAACGCGGCCTCGATGGACAACTGGCTGACGTGCGTGGACGAAGCGTTGCGCAAAAGCGGCACCAAGCCCGATGGCACACCGTACACACGCGCGGACATTGATTTCGCCAACATCCTGCTCATCAAACCCTCGGCGCATCACGAGATGCTCGAACGCCTGGCATTGCGCGAGGATCAATCGGTGTACCTGGGCGAGTACGGACACACGGGCGAGCAAGACGCGATGTTTTCGATTGTCGAAGGACTGAAACAGGGTCGTTTGAAGGATGGCGATTTGATGGTGATTGTTGCCGCAGGAATTGGATATGTGTGGGCGGCGGGAGTCGTGCGCTGGGGAAAAATTAGTGGTTAGTGGTTAGAGTTTCTAATCACTATCCACTAACCACTAACCACTATTATCCACTAACCACTATCTTTGGAGGAAAAAATGCGTTTGAAAGACAAGGTCTGTTTAATCACCGGCGGAGCCGCTGGCATCGGCAAGGCGACGGCAGAACGATTCGCGGAAGAGGGCGCCAAGGTCGTGATTTGCGATGTGGCAGAACAAGTCGGACAAGAAACAGTGAAATCACTTGGGCCCGACGCGCGCTTTTACAAGGTCAACGTGGTAAATCGGCAAGAAGTGCAAGCGTGGGTGGACGATGTGTGGAGCAAGTACGGGCGCATTGACGTACTGGTCAACAACGCCGGCATCTTGCGCGATGCGCAGCTCGTCAAGGTCAAAGATGGCGCGCTCGTGGGGCAAATGTCCGAAGCCGATTTCGATTTGGTCATCGCCGTCAACTTGAAGGGCGTGTTCAATTGCGCGCAAGCGGTCGCGCCGTATATGATCAAGCAAGGCGGCGGCGTCATTCTCAACGCAACGTCCATCGTGGGACTCGATGGCAACTTTGGGCAGACGAATTACGTCGCCACCAAAGCGGGCGTGATTGGAATGACCAAGGTGTGGGCGCGCGAACTGGGACGCTATAACATTCGCGTCAACGCCGTTGCGCCCGGCTTTACCGCGACCGAAATTATCAAATCAATGCCCGAAAAAATCATCGAGGGGATGAAAGCGCGCACACCACTCGGACGAATGGGACAACCGCGCGACATTGCAAATGCGTACTTGTTCCTTGCCTCCGACGAAGCGAGTTTCATCACGGGCGATGTGCTGCGCGTGGATGGTGGGATTGTAGTTGGAACGTAGTGGATAGTGGTGAGTGGGCAGTGGTTAGTGGACAGTGACTAGTGATCAGTTTCTACTATCCACTATCCACTAACCACTATCCACTAGCACTACTCACTGGAGTAAAAAAATGCACGCCGCTGATCTACTCACCTCTCGCGCGCGGCTGACACCAGACCGCCAAGCACTCCTCTACACACACACCGGCGAACGCTTGACGTACGCGCAATTGAACGCGCGCGCGAATCGCGCGGCAAACTGGTTGCGCGCGTTCGGCGTTGGCAAAGGTGATCGCATTTCGATTCTGGCACACAACAGTGTCATCTATCTTGATTTGTTCTATGGCTTGGCGAAGATTGGCGCGATTTTTGCCCCGCTCAACTGGCGACTCACCGCGCGCGAGCTTGCCTACATCGTCGGTGATTGCGCGCCCAAAGTAATTTTGTGCGGACCCGAATTTGTTTCGACGTTGAACGAACTGCGCGGCGAATTGTGCGACGCAAAAGTCATCAGCGTCGAAGGCGCAAAGATTTCGGAAGTTTTCGAAACTTCCGAAACCTGGGACTATGAAACCGAACTCGCGCGCGCGTCCGATGCCGAACCGGATCGACCAGCGTTGAACGACGATGACCCGTACTGCATCCTCTACACCTCTGGCACCACCGGGCGACCGAAAGGGGCGATGCTTCCACATCGTCAGATTTTGTGGAATTGCATCAACACCGTCGCATCGTGGGGCTTGCGCGAAGACGATGTCTCGCCGGTGCTCACGCCGCTCTTTCACGCCGGCGGCTTGTTCGCGTTTCTCACGCCGCTCTTTTACATCGGCGGGCGCATCGTTCTCGCGCGCACGTTCGACGCCGAACAATCGTTGCGCCTCATCGTCGAGGAAAAATGCACCGTCGTGCTGGGCGTGCCGACGCTGTTTCAACTCTGGTTCAACACGTCGTACTTTCAGCACGCCGATTTTTCGCACGTTCGATTCTGGATCAACGGCGGCGCGTCGATCCCGGTGCCATTGATGCAGGCGTGGGTGCAAGCCAAAGGCGGTGTGTTTCGACAGGGCTATGGCCTCACCGAAGTCGGTCCCAATTGCTTCAGCATGACCGACGAAGAATCGGTGCGCAAGCGCGGCTCGGTCGGCAAGCCGATCTTTCACAGCAAGATGCGTCTGGTCAATCCCGAAACCGGGAACGAAGTGGGCGTGAATGAACCGGGCGAGTTGTTGATTTGGGGACCGCACGTGTGCGCCGGTTACTGGCGCAATCCCAAAGCCACTGCCGAATCCATCACCGACGGTTGGTTTCACACCGGCGATATGGCGCGGCGCGATGAAGATGGCTTTTACTACATCATCGGTCGTTTCAAAGATATGATCAAGAGCGGCGGCGAAAATGTGTACGCCGCCGAAGTCGAAACGGTTTTCCGCGATCATCCGGCGGTGCAAGACGCCGCGCTCATCGGCGCGCCTGATGAAAAATGGGGCGAGGTTGGCTGGATGATTGTGTTGCTCAAACCGGGGCAAACAGCCGCCGAAGACGAATTGCTGAAATTCTGCGAAGGCAAACTGGCGCGCTATAAAATTCCCAAACGCGTCATCTTTGCCGACTCGTTCCCGTACTCGCCGTATGGCAAGATTGAAAAGGCAAAGTTGCGGGAGAGGTACTTGTAGAAAACAGAATTCAGGATACAGGGGTCAGAGATCAGTTTCTGTACCCTGACAACTGACCCCTGCCCCTCTGGAGGAAAAAATGCCCAAAGTAAACGCAAACGGAATCAACATCTACTATGAAATTCACGGCGCGGGTGAACCACTCGTGCTGATTGCCGGGCTGGGTTACAGTTCGTGGATGTGGCACAAGATGGTGCCGGGTCTGGCAAAACATTTTCAGGTCATCACGTTCGACAATCGCGGCGTAGGCGAAACCGACAAACCGGCAGGACCGTACACCGCACAACTACTCGCGGACGATACCGCCGGCTTGTTGAACGCACTCGGCATCGCGCGCGCGGCGATTCTGGGACACTCGATGGGTGGATTTGTCGCGCAGGCGTTCGCGCTCACCCATCCCGCGATGGTCAGCAAACTCATTCTCTCCGCGACGAACTTTGGTGGACCGCGCGCGATTCCCGTAACGCCGGAAGCGCTCGCCGTGCTGACCGATATGAAATCGGATCCGATTGAACGGCTCAAGCGCGGCATTCTCATCAGTTGCGCGCCCGGCTTTGGCGACGCGCATCCCGAAATCGTGCAAGAGTGGCTCGACTTTCGCGTCAAGCATCCGATTGATCCTGCCGCGTATCAAGCGCAGATGGCAATCGGTCTGGCACTGATGGCGGAAGAGGCGTGCTTTGAACACAAACTCAAGAACATCACCGCGCCCACGCTGATTCTGTTCGGCGAACACGACAAGGTCGTGCCGCCCGGCAACGCCGAGTTGCTGGCGAAACAAATTCCCAACAGCACGATTCGCATCCTGCCGAACGCCGGACATTTTTACCCGTTCGATGCAACCGAGGCGGCAGTAGCCGCGATCATCGAGTTTCTCAAGTGAGTGCGTCGTTCGCTCAACACATCACATTCCTGACCACGCGCGATCTCGCGCGCACCGCTGATTTCTACGAGCGCGTACTCGGCTTGCCGCTCGCGCGCGATCAGGGCGATTGCCGCATCTACCGCGTCAGCGCGAACGCGTTCATCGGTTTTTGCGAGCGTGCGAG
>DAOTXS010000011.1:0-2032 GCA_034435055.1 Anaerolineae bacterium
CATGAGACATCCGTAAAAAGTCGTTCTTCGAAACTGGTTTTGACAAAATCAGCATCGCGGGCTGGAAAAAATTACGCCCGGCCGCCGCGGCGATCAATTTTGCCGGTTCGCTAGCGAAAAAGTAAAAGAAAAAAAGCCCCCTGGCCTAACAGTAGGCCAACTTCGGGGCTCCAACACTCGCGACGGGCGCAGGTGGCGCACTGTTGTCGAGCGACAAGACGTACTCCACCATCCGCTTGACGTTGCAGCCCATCGCCTTGAAGAAGACGACCATCTCGACGCGTTGGCGATGACGAACGCGCAGCCGTCCCAGACCGTGCCGCTTCTTCATCTCGGCATTGGTGGATTCAATGCCCGCGCGAATTTTATTTCGCTCTTTGAAAGCTTCGCTCTCTTGCTCGCGCCGGCGCTGAGACGACGCCAACTCGGCACGCGTAAAACTCAAGACCGCGGATTTCTTCTGCTGGTGAATCGGGCAGCGGTGCAGCAGCGGACAAGTTGCACAAGCGTTGCACGCGAAATGAACTCGAAAACCCTGCTCACGTTTCTTGGAATCTGGCCGGCGCACGCGTTTGGCTTGTTGTCGCAGCGGCGCATGCCCCGCGGGACAAGCGGCAACGGTGAGACCATCAGCGGCAAAAGCAAAGTCCGCCAGCTTGAGGTTATCGGGAGTGCCATCGCAGCCGGTTAAAATTCCTTGCAAGTCGACGCCCTTCTCAGCACAGGCGATGATGTTCTCGCCGCTGACAAAACCGCCGTCGGTATGCAACACCTCCGGTTTGCGATCGTTGTCTTCCAATTGTTCGACGATCGCCACCGTGGTCGGTTGATCGCTCTGATTGGAAGGATGCACCTGCACCGCCGTGATGATTTGCACCGGATTGTTCGGCGAACAGGTTTCCGCCAGCGCCACTTCGTAGCCTTGTCCTTTATAACCATACGCCGCGTCTTCATCCGAGGGATTTTGCAAAGCGCTGGAGGGAATATTTTTTGCGTCTTGAACAACGACGGCGTGGTCTGCGAGTGACGCGGGTTTCGCGGGCGCGGTGGGCGAGGCGGCTTCATCGCGAAGTTGCACGGTGACCGCTGTGGTCTCGGCGGATTTCTCAATCGCACAATGCTCGGTGAAGACCCGTTGGAGCAGCGCCATCACCTTTAAGGAAGTAATCGCCGCGTCGCCGCGAAAGCGATCGAGCAACTCCCACATATCGTGAGCGCATTCGCCCAAGCGGAGTTGCGCCTGGCCCGAGCGGGTGTCGGCAAAGTAGCCGCGGCGTTTGCCATAGCGCTCGCGAAAACGTGACGGCAATTCGGCGTAGCGCTGCGGAAAAGCGTGCTTGAGCTTGCGCAAGAAATTTTCGATGACGCGCACGAACAAGCCCAGTCGCGAGAGCTTGGCCATGTTGGAAACGATGTGCGAAGAATCCAAGCGCTGCTTGGTGGTGTCGAGATTGAGAGTTTGAATGATGTGACTAGCGGCGCGCTCGAACAAGCTGCCCGCCAGCTCGTGCTCGATCAGCAAGCGCCGAAAGTTGTGCAGGGTCTTTTGGCAGACGATGATCTCGTGGAACGGCAACTCGAAGGCATATTCAAAACGTTTATCAAAATAGGCGGCGTCGACAAGCTCTTCGTCGGTCCAATCATTCATCTCTTTGAAGAGGTGCAGCACGATGAGCAGCGAAATATATTTGATGGGTCGTCCCATCGTCGCGCTGAAAAAGCGGGCGAAGTCGTTTTCGACGCCGGCGAGGAACGGCAGCATTTTGTGCTTGACGACGTGCGCCCAACTGTGTTTGAGTGCCGTGATTTCTTTGTCGCCATATTTGCCGTTGCACGGGAACAGCGTGGCTTGGAGGGAGAGGCGTCGGTACATGATAGACTCAAGAGTAAGTTCAAGAGCACTGCGTCGAGAATTTTGTCACCATAATATAAGCACAGGTTCAACCGAATCGTGCAGATTTTTTTCGCGGCGGCAAAAAATTTCAATTCACCCGCCGCCGGAGGCAATGACGACTTTTTACGAGATACTCAT
>DAOTXS010000012.1:0-56025 GCA_034435055.1 Anaerolineae bacterium
TGCATCTTTAACAATCTGGTTTTGCAAGTGGTTCCAGCATGTCACAATGGTAATAGGCACATACGCGTTGGATCAGTTCAGTGATTGGTAACAATCGCGCCGGCTCCACGACGGCTCGCTTACCATGCACCCACTTGGGTTCAATCGGATTCAACCAAGGACTCTTGCTGGGCAAGCGGCAAACGATCAGCCGGCAACCACCTTCTCGCTTGACTCGGCGGTTATAGGCTTTGATCCACTCGCGGACAATTTGGCTGTTGTGCCAAGACGCATTATCCCAAATCATGAACAGGGCGCGCTTACCTTGTGCGCCCAAGTAGGCCAAGAGCCATGCCAAGAAAGCACAGGTGATACTGCTGACTGGACGCCCCGTCACAAAGCGCACCAGCATTTGTGCAAGTGCCGGGAGATAAAGTCCATAACAGGCCACTGCTTTGGCTTCGTTATCCGTAGCAGAAACTTTTTGTTCCACCAATCGCAGAGACTGACCTTCACTCCATGTATGAAGTGCTGGCTGTTTCTCACGACTCCACCAAGCTTCATCGGCAAAGCCCAGTGCAATGTCGGGAGAGTGCTCAGCCAAGCGAATCAACCGGTCACGTTGTTTTTTTTAACACGTACTGCGGGTCAGGGCTGACAATCCAGCGTTTGGCACGTCGCCAACTCACATCCAACCGCACAATTGCATCCAGGATGGTGGGTGGAGATAAGCGCGTGTCACTCAATCCCTGTTCGTGGCAAACCTCTGCCAGAAGTCGAAGCGTCCAGTTGCTTTGAGCTTTGCCAAAATTGCGCGGACTCTGGTGAAGCATCGCACGGATCTGTTCGCGTTTCTCGGCATCCAGTACGGGTTGCACGGTGAGTGGGGTAGGTTTGCCTCTTTGGAGACATGCCGTGCCCCGTTCCTCGAAATCCCGAATCGTGTTTCGTACGGTTTGGGTGGAACAGCGCAAGACCTTGGCGATTCGGGCAGGATTTTGTCGATCACCACTCGCAAGCAGAATCTGACAACGGCGCAAGGTAAAGGCCTCTGGTGAACGCAAGCCATTTTCAAGTATCGCGCGCTCTTCCAAATTCAATGGGCGGACAAAGAGTGGCTTCATGTGCCACAGAATACCATCCATTGACTCTATTCACAAATGCTTTGTTAAACATGCACTAATAATTTTAACCAACGCGTCTTCCCCGCCCACATTACCGGGAAAGACGATGTACACTAAACCTGGGTAGCGGCTTTCCACACCGAGCTGCCACACCGGCACACCCGGCAAGATTTGCCCGCGCACCACCGCGCGTTTCACATCCAGCCCGCGCGTCGCGATGTCGCTCGACGTGATGCCGCCCTTTGCCAGCACATAGCGCGGGCGAATCGAAAGCGCGCGCACCATCGCGACAAGACTTATCGAAACCTGTTGACCAATCTCAAGATTTTGCGCGGCACTTGCGCCCGTGACGAGTTGACGGCTCGTATAAATCACTACGTCGCGATTTTGCTCCAGCGCGCGCGCTGCCGCTGCTGCAACGCGTTGGATTTCGCGTGCTTGACGATTCTCTTGCAACAACGCGGTGACATCTACCTCGACGCTTTCAATATCGGGCAGTGTGAGCAGTGCCGATACCTGCGCGGTGGTCCTGGGAACGTACGAGCCAACAATGATCAGCGCGCCGCCAGAATTCGGCAACGCCAAATCTTGCGCCGTGAGCAACGCGCGCGCGGTTTGCCCAATGCGCGTTTGGACGAATGACGCCGCGGTACGATACAAAAATCGTTTGCCGCGTGCTTCGGCGGCAAGCAGACCCAGGACGAACACTTCCAAATCGCGCATCGTCACCGCGTTCACGATGCACACGCGCCCCTCCGTCAAAGCGAGCAAACATTGCGTGACGCGTTCGGGTCCACCCAAACGAATATCGTCGAGCGAAATAGATGCCACTTGATCGGCTGAGACGCGCCCGTGCGTTTTCTCCGCGATCCACGCGCGCAAGTTTGATGAATGATAACCGAAGACCGCGTCGCGCGCAAATTCGGTTTCGCCCGCCGGAACCAACGTATCGCCCTCGGCGACGTAGTGGACATCGTGGATCGTCAAGCGGCCGCCTTCAAGGAAGAATGGGACGATGAGCCAGCCATCGAATTCTTGCTCGATCGCCTGTGCCAGCGCTTGCACCTCGTCCGGAAAATGACCGCGCAGAGTCGAATCGCTTCGGCTGACGATGGAGAAATCGCACCCCGTCTCGCGCGATGCCGCAAGCACATTCCGTCCAATCTCGATGTTCAACGCTTGCGCTCGATTCGATGGTAGACTGCGCGAGTTGGTGAGGATGTAGAAACAGGGCGAGTCGTTCGCGAATTCCGCGCGCAGCCCCGCCAACGACCATTCGGTTAGCACGGGAATATCGTGAACCGTCTGCGTGCCAGTTGGATCATCGTCGAGGACAACAATCTTGCGACCACTGGATTTGACCTGCGCTTGAATCTGCACGAGCAAAGAATGCGGATATTCGGGGGGCAAACCCGCGAGCGTTTGCGTTTTGTCGAGAGAGTGCAGCATAAGCTATGGATCTTTCTGGCTGTGATTGATGGGCGGTGTCTCTGACTTGCTATCGGTTACCTGAGCGCTGCACGCACACTCGCGAGTTGTCCGGCGGAACCCAGTTTCTCCGATTTGCGCCGGATGAACTGGGCATATTCTTTGACAAAGACCTCGCCCGGCTTGCGAAAATCGAACTCGGCTGGGTGATCGCGCAAGTACTCGCGATGCACGCGCGTCCAAACAAGCCGACCGTCCGTGTCAATGTTGACCTTGGCAACACCCAGCTTCGCCACGCGCAAGAGTTCATTCTCATCCACGCCGCGCGCGGAAGGATCGAGCTTGCCGCCGGCGGCGTTGATCCGCGCCACTTCTTCCTGCGGCACCGAGCTCGCACCATGCATCACGAGTGGAAAACCGGGCAGACGTTTCTGAATTGCCTCCACGCGATCAAACGCCAGCGACTGCTGCCCTTTGAATTTGTATGCGCCGTGACTTGTGCCAATCGCAACCGCGAGACTGTCGCAGCCAGAGAGCTTGACGAACTCTTCGGCTTCAGCCGGATCGGTGAGATTCGCATGTTTCTCATCCACGGTGACATGCTCTTCGACGCCGCCCAATCTTCCCAATTCCGCCTCGACCGAAATGCCCCTGGCGTGTGCGCGCTCAACGATGCGCTTGGTGATCTCAACGTTCTTTTCGAACGGCTCATGCGAAGCGTCAATCATCACGGACGAGAAAAAATTCGAGTCAATGCAGTCGTAGCAGGTCTTCTCGTCGCCGTGATCGAGATGAACGGCGAAGATGGCTTGGGGATATAGTTTCTCAGCCGCCCGTACGATGGCTTCGATCATTGGGAAGCCGCCGTACTCGCGCGCCCCTTTTGAGATTTGGACGATGAAAGGGGCTTGTGCCTCAATGTTGCCACGGAACAGCCCCAACGCCTGTTCCATATTGTTGATGTTGTACGCGCCGATGGCAAATTTGCCGTAAGCGCAGCGCAAAAGTTGTGCCGTAGTAACAATCATGGTTCTCTCTTGAAAATACGTTTGTCCACGAAGGTCACGAAGGAACACGAAGGAAAAAACCTTCGTGAATCTTTGTGTCCTTCGTGGATATTTTCATCCGTCGTGGCGGGCGCGTGCGCCCATGAGCAACTCTCTTGAAAATACGTTTGTCCACGAAGGTCACGAAGGAACACGAAGAAAAAAACCTTCGTGAATCTTTGTGTCCTTCGTGGATATTTTCATCCGAACGTTGGTGAACCCAAGTTCATGGGAAATTCCCTTCGATGTTTTCAGATTCCCGGTCGAACATTCAAATGCATTTTGCGGATACAAGGGCAGTGAAGAATGGTTCGATGCAACACGAAGACGGCGTCATCACATCACATCGAACGAGAGAATCACCTTGATTGCATTATCATTCTTTGTCAATGCCAATTCCATTCCCCTTTGCGCGTCTTCGATGGGCAAGCGATGCGTCACAATCGCCTCCACATCCACTTGACCGGTGGTCGCGAGATGGATGGCTTGTTCGACATCGGCTTTGTTGCTCATCAAACTGCCGATGATTTCCAACTCTTTGCCAATCACCGGATAGGCGTGAAAGTTGAGCGGCGCATCGGTCAGCAACGCGACCAACACGATTCGACCGCGCCGTTTGGCAATCTCGATTCCCAGATTGACGAGCGTCACATCGTCGGCAGTAATGAAAACGACGTCAACCCCTTCGCCATCGGTGATTTGCTTGACCTGTGCGGCAATGTTCGCGTCGGGGAGTAGAAAATCGTGCGTGGCGCCCAGACGTTCGCGCGCCGCGTCGAGGCAATGTTGCTTGATGTCGGCGACGATGATCGTGCGCGCGCCCTGGGCGTGGCACACACCCGCCAACAATCCGCCAATCGAACCCGCGCCGAGAATTGCCACCGATTCGCCTGCTTGCAAATTAGCGCGTCGCGCAACGTGCACGCCAACCGTCAAGGGTTCGATCAAACTGCCTTGCGCGTACGACAAATTGGGGGGCAAGTGAAACACGGCTCCTTTAGGTGCAATGAAATACTCGCCAAATGCGCCTTGCCAGTTCGCTGTCCCCAACACTTTTTTCGATGGGCACAAATTGATATCGCCGCGTTTGCAATATTCGCAATCGCCGCACGTCCACTGCGGGTCAACGATGACGCGATCACCAATTTGGAATTCCTTGACCGCATTTCCAACCGCAACCACATCACCGGCCGCTTCGTGTCCCAGGATCACTGGCGCTTTGCGGTATGGATGCGTGCCGTGAAATGCATGCACCTCCGATCCGCACACGCCAACCGTTTTTGTCCGTATCAAAATTTCGTTGGGCTTTTCGATGACAGGTCGTTCTACATCAACCATCATCATTCGCCCAACGTGTTCCAACAATGCCGCTCGCATTTCATTCTCCCAACCCAAAGGGTCTCTGAGACCTTTGGGGTTTGATTTACTTTTTTCGTGCAATGACTTGTCTCACTGCCCTGATAATGTGCGGCGAGGTCAAACCGTACTTGTCGATCACTTGCAGATAGGGACCCGATTCGGCGAACGTGTCTTGCACGCCAATCCGCTGCATCGGAATCGGATAATTTTCGACAAGCGTTTCGGCAACCGCGCTGCCCAGTCCACCAAAGATGATATTGTTTTCCGCCGTGACGATGGCGCCTGTCTCGCGCGCGGCTTGCAGGATTACATCCACATCGAGTGGCTTGAGTGTGTGGCAATCGATGACGCGAATATCGAATCCTTCTTGCGCCAACTTTTCCGCGGAGACGAGCGCGTGCGCGACGATGTCACGATTCGCAATGATTGTTGCATCGGCGCCATCGCGCAGCGTGATCATTTTGCCGATTTGAAACGGATAATTCATATCGAACAAGACAGGCACGGGGTCGCGTGTGAAAGAAAGATATACGGGGCCGTCCCAGTCCGCCGCCGCATAGGTTGCCAGTTTCGTCGATGGAGCATCCGCCGTTGCAATCACCGTGGACGTGGCGAGCGAACGCATAATCGACAAATCTTCTTGCGCTTGATGCGTCACGCCGTCGGGTCCAGGGGTGATTCCGCTGTGACTCGCGGCAATTTTTACGTTGAGGTGCGGGTAATGAATACTGTTGCGAACCTGGTCGAGCGCGCGCATACTGGCAAACACCGCATACGTGGAGGCGAACGGAATCAAACCCGTCGTCGCCATCCCCGCCGCCGCCGCCATCATATTTTGTTCGGCAATGCCAAAGTTGAATTCGCGGTCTGGATATTTATCGGCAAACTTGTTCGTGTTGATCGATTTCGATACGTCGGCGTCGAGTACGACGATTCTGGGATTTCGATCCGCCAGTTCGAGCACCGCTTCGGCATATGCAAAGCGCGTGGCAACCGATTTCGCGCGCACGAAGAAATCGGGGGCGTCGAGCATCTGTACCACTTCGGGCAAGAGATGATGATAACGCGAAGGATTGATCGTCATTGTGCCACTCCTCCGAGTTCTTGCATCGCCTGGCGATATTGTTCGGCGTTCGGCGCTTTGCCGTGCCACTCGGGTTGATTCTCCATAAACGAAACGCCCTTGCCCTTGATGGTATTGGCGATGATGACGGTCGGAATCCCTTTGATCGTAAGCGCGAGTTCAAGCACCTCGACGATTTGCGTCATATGGTGTCCATCGATTTCGATCACGTGCCAGCCAAATGCGCGCCACTTGTCCGCGATAGGTTCAACCGGCATCACTTTATCAATGAATGTATCGTTTTGCAATCTATTCTTATCCAGAATCGCGGTGAGGTTGTCGAGTTTCCATTTCGCACCCGCCATTGCCGCTTCCCAGATCGAACCTTCTTGCATCTCGCCGTCGCCGATCATCACCCAGACGTGAAAATCTTTTTTGAGATAACGCGCCGCCAGCGCCATTCCAACACCCGCCGAAAAACCCTGCCCCAACGAACCGACCGTCATATCGACGCCAGGGGTTTTTTTCATATCGGCGTGACCTTGCAAGATGCTATTCAGTTGACGCAGCGTCTTGAGGTGCGCGCGATCGAAATAGCCGCGATTGGCGAGCGTGGCATACCACACCGGGCACGCGTGTCCTTTTGAGAGAATGAATCGGTCACGGTCTTCCCATTGTGGATTCCTGGGATCGATGCGCATCATTCGAAAGTACAGCGCGGTCAAAATATCGGTGGCGGAAAGCGAGCCGCCAGGATGTCCCGCTTTCGCGGTATAAATCATATCGATAATATCACAGCGAATTTGCTTTGCCATCTGTTCCAATTCGGGGACAGCCCATTTATTATCGAGCACTTGCAATTGGATTTGTTCGATCATCGTGCGTCCTTTCTATTTATCAATTGTCATTTCGAGCAGAGCGAGAAATCTCCTTCGTCACTTGCGCCGTGAGACGCCTTGCGTCGCTCCGCTATCCTTTGCTCGAGATGACAGAGACGAGCTATGACCCCGCTATGCTCTGTTGAAACAATTCCATCGCATCCATCGGGTCACCTTCGCGGATGATTTTCCAAATGCGATCCACGCCCACGCGGTCGATCATTTTCTCCGCCCACACGACATTGCGGTAGGTCTGCGAGCAAACTTTGACGGGGTCAAGACGAAACGGTGCGACATCCGA
Organism: Anaerolineae bacterium; assembly: GCA_034435055.1. Lineage (GTDB taxonomy): Bacteria > Chloroflexota > Anaerolineae > UBA4142 > UBA4142 > DAOTXS01. The sequence continues at coordinate 7,179 of DAOTXS010000012.1, forward strand.
TACGAGCCAGCCATCATATTTTAAATGCTTGAGGTAAAACATCGTCTCGATCAAATCCCACGGGTTGACCGACCCAGGAATCATATCCCAGTCCCATTCGCGATAATTGTCGTTGACGTGCACGAGATACAAGCGTCCCGCTTGCGCGAGCATCGTGATCGATTGCGCGGCGCTTTCGTGCGCGATGTTGGCATGTCCCAAGTCAACGGTTACGCCAACATTGGGCAGACCCACTTGCTGACACATCGCGAGCGCGATTCCGGCGTTCGGCAAGATAACGTGATTGCGCGGCTCGCTGATTTTGTACTCGATGCTGACCTTGACATCTTTGCGGTACGCCGCCGCTTCGCCGATGCCATCGAGAAACCATTTCCACGCGCGCGTGTAGTCGAGCTGAAAAGGATAGTCGAATCCGTCGGCTAGCGGGCACATCGTAATTAGATTCGAGCCGACCTGCGCCGCAATGTCCATCGCCGTTTGCATATACCGAACGCCTTCGCGGCGCAAACTTGGGTCGCGGCTCGTCAGCGAGCCAAGATGAAATTTATCTTCGGCTTTCAAGTTGACATTGACCGACGAAACCTTCAAGTTGAATTTAGCCAACTGCCGCTGGGTTTCCGCCACATCGGCAAACTCGAATGGATAGATGAGTTCAACCCCTTGCAGTCCTTCCACCTTGGAGGCAAGCTCAAAGCGTTGGGCGAGATCACGCGCCTGCCCATATGAACTGAATCGGTCGTTGAGGCGTCCCAGGAATGGGAGGATGAGCGAGTACTTCCAGTTAGGCATTTGGGCTCCTACTATACTCTAAACGGTTGAGATTTTAACTTTTCCAAACGACTGAAAGTTCCAGGCTAACAAAGTTTCCAGTTCAGGTCGATGGTTCACGTGGGCACTCTGGATACAATCCGTCAGAGCTTGCTTGAATCCATCAAACTTGGGATAGTATTTGGAATACAAACACTCTTTACGCACATAGCGCCAGAAACGCTCAATCAGATTGAGATGCGGAGAATACGAAGGCAAGTACAACAATTCAATTCCCAGACAGGTCGCATGGTGCAACACCAATTCGCATTTTTGATAGCGGGCATTATCCAACACTATCGTAATCATCTCACCGGCATAGCGCGTGGCGATTTGCGTAAGCAAGAGACAAACGCTCTCGGCGTTGATGTAGGTTTCATTGGTGACGGTGAAGATTTCTTTCGTCACCGCGTCTACAGCACCGAGTACATTGAACCGTTGGCGTCCCGAAGGAGACACAATAAACAAGCGAGTAAAACACCACACCCTGGACAGGTACGCTCCCAAGACGAAGTGTGCCGCATCCATGAACAGCACGCGGCGTTTCCCGACCCGCGCTTCGGCTAACCGCGGCTCTAATTCCTGGGTTTTGAACGTTTCCTGCTCGGCCTGCTTGTCGGGATTCGCGGCACGACCTGGAACATAACCCACCTTGCGGCATTTCATGCCGAGCCGTTTCAGGAAGGCTTGGATTGGGGTAGGACTCCGTTCTATGCCAATTTGCTCCTTGATGGCTTGTTGTGCCTCCGCGACGATGCGCGGCGGATGTTCCTTAAAATAGGTTTCCAGCGTTGCAGTGTGTTCGTCCAATTCACTAGATGCTCCCGTATACCCGTTTTTTTTAGCTGTTCGATACCGCCCGCTTGATACTGTTTCAAGTAGGTGACCAAGGTGGGTTCGGAGAGCCGACACAGCCGACAAATGTCTTGACGGTCTACCGTCTGGCTTTTGAGGTAGAGCGCCTCCATTTTCTTTTGAACCTTGGGATCCGGATGGTGGTAGCGTTCATATTCCAGCGCATCAATTTCTTCGGGGGTAAATTCGATTTTAATCACCATGAACCTCACAGCAATTGGAAACTGTAAAGCCAAGTATGCCAGAATTATGCAAAAAAGAAAAGTTAAAATTCACCCCGTTTGAAGTATATTTTATTCGACTGCCGCGTTTATCCCTTCACCGCGCCAGCCGTCATTCCCTTGACGTAGTACTCGAGGAAGAACGAGTACAGAATCGCGATCGGCACCGAGCCGAGCAGCGCGGCGGCCATCAACGAGCCCCAAAAGTAGACATCGCCCAGAACCAACTGCGCGACGATTCCGACCGGCAAGGTCTTGACACTGTCCGATTGTGTGAATGTGAGCGCGTAGATGAATTCATTCCACGACATCGTAAAGGCAAACAATCCTGCCGAGACCAAGCCGGGCAGCATCAGAGGGAGGACGATGTGGATCAACGCTTGGATGCGCGTCGCGCCGTCAACGGTGGCACATTCTTCGAGGTCTTTGGGAATTCCCTTAAAGTACCCCATCAAAAGCCAGGTGCAAAATGGGACGAGAAAAGTTGGATAAGTGATCATCAACGCCACGGGGTTGTCGTACAAACCCAGATTACGGATGATATAGGCGAGCGGCAAAAAGAGGAGCGTGGTCGGCACCAGGTAGGTGACGAAAATAGCCACTCCGATTGCTTGCGCGCCGCGAAAGCGCAATCGCGCTAGCGCGTACGCCGCAATCGTGCCGACGAACAGCGAGACGCTCGTCGAGACGATGGCAACGACCAGACTGTTCGTCAGCCACGTGACGAACGGTGTTTTCTGGAACAGGTAGAAATAATGCTGGAGCGTCGGATTGAACACCCAGAGTGGATTCTGCTTGCTCAAGTACAACTCGACATCCGGTTTGATCGAAGTGATCACCATCCAATAGAACGGGAAGAGCATAATGACGATAAAGAACGTCAGCCCCAGGTAGACGATGCCGGCGCGGAGGATTTTCCTTTGAAGTTTGGAGATTTGCATTGGGGGTCTCCTGACTAATCCTGTTGCTGGAGATAGCGCAGTTGGAGGAAGATTGCCACCGCGAGCATCGGAAACATAAACAGGGAGATCGCCGCGCCTTCGCCAAGTTTGCCACTGAGGATCGCGGTTTGATGCGCAAATGTCGCAAACAGGTGAGTGCTATTCACGGGACCGCCGCGCGTCAGCACATAGACAATCTGGAAATCCGCGAACGTCTGCACCAGCGAAAAGAGTGTAACGACCAAAGTAACCGGCATGAGGAGGGGGCACGTCACTTGCCAGAATCGTTGCCAGGCATTCGCGCCGTCAATTTGAGCGGCTTCGTACAATTCCTGTGGGATGGTTTGCATCCCAGCCAGCAGTGAGATACCGAAAAAGGGAATGCCGCGCCAAATATTGACGATCTGAATGGAAAGCATCGCCATCACAGGCGAACCAAGCCAGATGATCTTTTGCTGAATCAATCCGAGATTTAGCAGAATCCAGTTGAATACGCTGTACTGCGAATCGTACAGCCAGAGCCAACCGAGCGCGCTCAACGAGGTGGGAACGATCCAGGGTAGCAAGAGCATCCCGCGAAACAGATTCTTGAGGAACGTGAGTTCGTTCAATACCAACGCCATCAACATCCCCAACACGAGTTTGAAAAAGACCGAGACAAACGCGTAGTTGAAGGTATTCCAGACCGTTTGCCGGAAGATACTGTCGTTCAGTAGATTGATAAAATTCCCCAAGCCGATAAACTTGCCGGATGACTCGACTGCCAGCAAGCGGTCGGAGAGCGCGAGGTAGATAGAAAGGAGAAACGGGTACGCGATGAGTCCAACCAGCAGAATCAACGCCGGCGCGATCAGCGTATAGCCCAAGCCGCGCTCAGTATTGAACCAATCGCCCAGTCTCTGTAGCAATGCAGGACGTTTGATGGGAATCGTAGATTGCATTCGAACACTCCACCTAGTTCGCGGCGGGCGGTGTACGTCTATCGCCCGCCCGCCGCGATTCATTTTACGCCATAACGCGTCTCACTCAAACATCACTTGTAGATTTTTTTGAGTTGATCCTCCGCCCAAGCAATGGCATCTTTGGTGGAGGTGCCGGTGCACGCTTTGGCGAACATGTCGTGAATGATCCATTTGTTGAACGCTTCGCCGGCGGCGCGTCCGTTGGTGCTGGGATAGCCGGGCAAATGCCCGTACTGCGCGGCGGCTTTGAACGGCGTCAACGCCGGAATCGCGTTCCAGGGCATCAGCGGTAGTTCTTCGTACCCTTTGAGCAACGGCGTGCAGAAGGTGAGGTTGGCTTGAATCCACGGATCCATCTGCGGGCGATCATTGAGGTACCGCAAAAATGCCTTGGCGGCATCCACGTTCTTGGAGTACGAAAAGACGATGGAGGACATCATCTCGGTGAAGAGGAGGCGACCCGCTGGACCAGCGGGATAAACCGCGTGCTTGGTGCCGTTGAACAGATCCACCGCATTCTTGGGCGCGCCCACGATCGATTGCACGTTGCGCGCTTGCCACCAAATGCTGGAGGCATTGTTCGTCGCCGCGACTTCGCCCGCCACGAACGCGCGGTTGTTCTCTGCGTCGGTCCATTGCAGTACGGCAGGCGTCATCGCTTCTTGGAACAGTGTCCGCACATAGTCAATCGCTTTGGCGGTTTCGGGCGAGTTGATCGCGACTGTCTTGCCATCCTTGTCCACTTCACGTCCACCGAACGACCAGAGCATCGAGTAGGCAAAGTTGCTGCCATCGCCGACCGCGTGCGCCAGCGCAAAGCCCAGTGGCGGGAGTTTGTTTTCTTTGAGTTTCTTGCCGATGGCAAGCATCTCGTCCCACGTCTCTGCCGGTTTGTCGAAACCGACTTGCTTGAACAGATCGGCGCGATAGACGATGCAGTGCGCGGCATAGAACCGCGGCAAACCGACCCACTTGCCGCTGGCAGGCACGCACGCTTCCTTTGCCAAGTCATACCAGCCACCAAACTTGTTGCCCAATTCGTTGGCAACATCGGAGAGGTCTACCAGTTTTTCGGCGTAGACGTGCGGGGTGTTCACAAAGACTTCGACAATGTCCGGTCCTGCGCCGGTTTCGGCGGCGGTCCCAGCAATCGTCTGCAGGTCGCCCATACCTGCCAAGTCCACTTCGACCGGGACGCCATTCTCTTTGCCCCATTGCTGCGCGACGACCTTGAGCACCTCGTTCCCTTCGGTGATGAACGACGAGCGGAGTTTCATCCGCAGTTTGTCGGTAACAACGGGCTTGGGCGGCGCCGGCGTGCCGGCGGGTTTCGCTGGCGGCACCGGCGTTGGGGTCGGCGCGGGCGCACACGCCGCCAGAATAGCCGCAATACCGTTAAGCGATAACCCCGCCGCGGCAGCGGTCACGATGAACTCGCGGCGACTCATCCTTCCATCTTGCAAGCGTTTGATCAAGCTGCGATCAACAGGTTCCATTTTCTTTTCTCCTCTTTGAGTGTTGGAATTAAACTTGCCCAATTTAGATAGACCATCGTGGATTGACGATTATCTCCTCCTCTCCTTTCTTGACGCGGAATCACTCCCTCATCAAAACAGACATCTCTCGCAATCAACCGGAAGGTTGACCAAGTTGCAGAATTTGAATCAGTTCTTTTTGGACACGCTGACTAATATCCTGGGTCAATCGGATCGCCGCCATTGTGTCGCCGCGTTCAAGTGCATCAACAATCGCTAGGTGATCACTCGTGACGGTTTCAGGAGTATAGTTTGATAGCACTCGAAACCGGCGATTCATCAAGACCTGGCATTGAGCGCTTTGCTCGTACCACGCTTTGAGCAACCGCGCATTATTCGCTTTGAGCAGAACGTACTCGTGAAAGCGCATGTCGAGTTTGGTTAGCGCATCGAATTTTTTGGTGAGGATGGCTTGGCGTTCTGCTTCAATCGCCTCCCGCAAAACGCGGAAATCGTCTGCCGTGAGTTGCGGCGTTGCCCATTCAATTGCCATACATTCGAGCGTTGCGCGAAGCGAAAAGACCTCGGCTATATCCTGAGCCGTAAATTCCGTAACGAAGCAACCACGATTGGGAAAATTAGTGATCAAACCTTCCAGTTCGAGTTGGCGCAATGCCTCGCGAATGGGCGCACGACTGACTGCCATTTGTTCGGAGAGGGATGCTTCGGTGAGATGTTCGCCGGGAGCAAGATCGCCGCGTATGATGGCATCGCGGATAAGATCGACTACCTTGTGCTTCATTGTGCTGGGTGCGATTTTGCTGAATACGGTTTGTTTCATGGTCTTCACCAGTTGAGGGAAACAAACTGTTTCCCTGTAATCGAATTGAGGGAGGCAATCTTTTGAGACAAAAGCGTATGACTTTCACATTGTAGATTGTATATAATCTACAATGTGCAATATACACGAAGTTTTAGTGAATGTCAATATGGTGTATTTGTTCTAAAAGCTAGATTGGATGTTGCTACTGATCCCCGCGTATGCTAGAATGCTCGCGATGCAAAACCTGAACACGCGCGCGATCCAAAACTATTACGACCAAAACACGCGGCTCTTTTTGCGCTTTGCACCCGGCGCGTCGCTCACGATTCATCGCGCGGTGTGGGCAGATGGTGTCACGACCCACGCGCAAGCGTTGAACTATTCGAACGAAATGATCCGTGCCGAAATCGAAGCGCTGGCATTGCCGCGCGTTCGATTAATCGATCTTGGTTGCGGCGTGGGCGCAAGTTTGCTCTACCTCTTGTCGCATTTGTCGATGCCGGCGCGCGGCGTTGGCTTGACGATTAGCCAAGCGCAAGCGTTCATCGCGCGCCAGCAAACCATCGATCATTGTCATTGTGTGCCAGCCGATTTCCAATTTATCCCGCTCGCCGGGCAATTCGATGTCGCCTACTCGATTGAAGCATTCTGCCACGCCGTTGATCCCGCGCGAGCTTTTGCCGAGGTCGCGCGTGTGCTTTCTCCCGGCGGTCGGTTGATTCTCGTCGATGATTTTTTGAGCGATCGCGCGGTGCAATCGTTAGACGCCAACGAACGACACTGGCTCGATGCGTATCAAAGCGGCTGGCATGTGCCAAACGTGCGCGGGGTCGCGGCGATTGAAATGCTCGCGCGCGAAAATCGATTGCGTCTCATCGCTCAACGTCATCTCACACCGTATCTCAAATTGCGCGCGCTTCCGGATTTCCCGGCGCGCGTGTTGCGTACGATCGGCGAAAAAATTCCCGCGCGTCATCCCATCGTGCCGAGTATGCTGGGAAGTTTAGCATTGCAACAATGTTTGAAAATGGGCATCGTCGAGTATCGAATGTTGGTGTTTGCGCGATGACCCAGACAATTACCCTTCTCGCCAGCGGCACGCGCGGCGATGTGCAACCGTACCTCGCGCTTGGGATTGGTCTGCGCGATGCCGGGTTCGATGTCCGCATTGCAACGCATGCAAATTTTGCGGCGCTGGTTGCATCGACCGGCTTGGCGTTCGCGCGGCTCGCTGACAACCCCAGCGATTTGTTCGCGCGTCCCGGCGGTGAGGACGCGCTGCGATTGGATTGGCGTCATCCCCTTCGCAATTTGCGCGCCTCGTTGGAATACTGGCGCGCTGCACGCCCGGTCTTGGCGCGATTGCTTGTGAGCGCGTGGCGCGCCGCGCAAGGATCGGACGCGCTCGTCATCGGCTTGCCGACGTTGTGGGGCGAGCACATCGCCGAAGCGTTACACATTCCGCACATCCGCGCATTGCTCCAACCGATTACGCCCACGCGCGATTTTCCCAGTCCACTTTTACCCTTCACTTTTTCGTTTGGCGCAATCTACAATCGATTAACACATCGCCTCGTTGCGCAAATGATGTGGCTCGCGTGGCGCGGCGCGATCGATTATTGGCGACGCGCAACTGGGCAATTGGAATCCACTCCGCTTTTTCATCGAACCGGCAACGCGCCGATATTGTACGGATTTAGCCCCCACGTCGTTCCACGCCCCGCCGATTGGACATCGGAACCAATCACGGGCTATTGGTTTTTGCCGGCGTCGTCAAATTGGCAACCGAGCGCGGAGTTGGAAAAATTTCTAGATGCCGGCGCGCCGCCGGTGTACATCGGCTTTGGCAGCATCGGTGTGCGCGAGCCAGCAAAAACACTCGAAATCATTCAGCAAGCGTTAGCGCGAACCGGTTTGCGCGCCATCATTTCTACCGCGCACAACTTTGTGAACGTGCGCTCGCCGGAAAATATTTTTTCGATGACCGATGTGCCGCACGCGTGGTTGTTCCCGCGCGTTTCGGTGGTTGTGCATCACGGTGGCGCTGGTACGACGGCATCCGGTTTGCGTGCCGGCGTCCCGACGATCATCCTGCCGCTGGCGGTCGATCAATTTTTTTGGGGCAGGCGCGTGGCTGAACTTGGTGTGGGCACACCACCGATTCCCCAAAATAAATTGTCCGTTGCTTCGTTGAGTGCCGCACTCGCGCAAGCGACGGGCGATGCGGAAATGAAAACGCGGGCGGAAATATTAGCGGAGAAAATTTCAAACGAGGATGGCGTTGCGCGCGCGGTGGAATTTATTCGCGCGCAAGTGTGATGCGCAATCCAAAGTACGCCAACGTCAGCGCGATAATTGCAAACACACTGCCTAACCAGTACGGCGCGGCAACATCGATGTGTTCAAACGACACCCCCGCGATGATTGGGCCCAAAATCAGCGCAAGGTTCAACACAACTTGCGTTCCGCCCATCAAGCGTCCTTGCGTGCCGGGCGGAACGCGTTGTGAAACTAACCCCGTAATCGATGGAATGCTCAGTCCACTGCCCAACGCGCCGAGCGCGACAATTGGATACATCAGCCAATCGTATGGCGCGGTTGCTACCGCGGCAAGACTGATTGCCATCAGCGTCAAGCCGATGATTGCCAAACGTTTTTCGCCGACGCGCGGCTGAATCTGCCCATACAAAATTCCCTGCACCAAAACCGCGCATACGCCAACAAATGCAAAAAAGATTCCATTGCGCGTTGCATCCCAGCCAAATCGCGCTTGACTGAACAAGGGGAAATTGGTTTGCAAGCCGGCGAACGCCAGATTCAGTGTGAACGTCGCCAACAACAACAAGCGAATTGTCGAAATGCGAAGCACGCCGATCAGTTGCGTGAGCCAATTTAGCGCGCGCCACGAATCGATCGGCATGCGTTTTTCCTGCGGCAACGATTCCGGCAAAACGAAAAACCCAAACACCACATTCGATAACGAGAGCGCGCAGGCAAAGAACGCCGGCACACTCAAACCGTACGCGCTCAGCAAACCGCCGATGGCTGGTCCTGCCATCAAACCCAGCCCAAACGCCGCGCCGACCAACCCCATCCCACGCGCGCGATTTTCGTTCGTCGTTACATCGGCGATGTACGCGTACGCGGTACTGAGATTGCCGCCGGTAATGCCATCGATCATTATCGCGATGAAAATCAAGGGCAATGAATTGGCAAAGCCCAGGATCAAGTATCCCGTCGCCGTGCCGAGTAGACAAATCAACAGCACGGGACGCCGCCCGTACCGATCCGATAACGCGCCTAGAATTGGGCCCGCGATCAGTTGCATCAATGCATACAGTGAACCGAGCGCGCCGGCAGCAGTTGCGCCGGCATCTTGTCGTTGGACAAAAAATGGCAAAAGCGGAATGACCATCCCATAGCCCATCAAATCGATGAACACGGTGATAAAGATGAACGCGAGCGGCGAGCGGCGCAGGCGGGTGTCCTTCTCAACGTTAGACATAGCGCGCATCATACCACAAATTATTAACGAAGGGGGCATTGAAATTATCAGAGCATTTGGCTATAATCCCGGCACGATGTTGTCTCAAGCCATCGCTCCCAACCCAATCGAAACACTGACGCGCATCAACTTGCAAGATATGCTCGACAATTTTGGTTGGAGCAACTTGCAACGCGGACGCGGTGTCATCGAACGATTGTTTTGGTCGCCGGCACAATTGCTCGCGCGGCAGGTGATTGGTTTTGACCAACGCATCGGCGAAATTGGGTTAGCGAACGCCGCGCGCGAATTGCTCTTTCAGTACATCGATCATCTCGATGTGATCGGCGCGGAAAATGTGCCGACGCACGGCGGCTTGATCATCGCCGCAAATCATCCCGGCATGACCGATACGTTGGCGTGTTTCACCGGCATACCGCGCGACGATGTGCGCCCGGTTTCGATTGACCGACTGTTCGTCCGCGTTTTGCCGCACATCGCGGAACGCACCTTTTGGGTTTCGGAGAATCCCACCGAACGCTTGACCGTCGTGCGCCAAGTGGCACGCTTTTTGCAGGCCGGCGGCGCGGTCCTGATTTGTCCGGCAGGGCAGATCGAGCCAGACCCGGCGGTGATGCCCGGCGCAATCGAATCGCTGGCGCATTGGTCCGACAGTGTGGGCTTGTTCGTCCGTCTCGCACCGAACAGCGTCATCGTGCCAACGATCATCAGCGGCGTGATTTACGCTCCTGCGTTGCATAATCCGATCACCCGTTTGCGGAAAACGAAAAAAGATCAAGATCGCCTGGCGGCGACAATTCAAGCGGCGTTGCAAAGTAGCGGAATCATCAAAAAGCAAATGCGGGTCAAAGTAGAATTTGGGGCGCCGTTGCGCGCGGCGGATTTGGTCTCGCTGGGAAATGTGAACACGATCACGCGCGCGGTAACCGACGCGGTCAAACCAATCGTCGTGCGGCACGCACTGTCGCAATAATCCAATCTGCGCGCGGCATTGGATACGTATCATAGGCAACTGCTTTTTCATTGAGGAGGTCATCTATGACGAGTGTGCGCATCGGCGGTTTGCAAGTTGGCATCATTCTTTTGACGCTTGCTACCGCCGCGATTCATTTCTATTTGGGGCTGGTGCAGGTGTTCATTGGGATGCTGGGCGGCGTGATGTTTCTCGCCAACGCGGCGGGTTACAGCGCGTTGCTCGGCGCATTATATCTCCGTCTGCCGATTGCCTTCTTGTCCCAAAATCGTTCGTTGCTTCGTTGGGCGCTCGTTGCGTTTGCGGCGGTTACGATTCTGGGCTGGCTCGCCATCGGCGACACGAGTTTGCCGAGTGGTTGGCTGGGCTATGTCGATAAAGCTATCGAAGTGGCGCTGATTGTTTTCCTAGTCATTGAGGCGCGGCAAAAATAAAATCGCCGCGATGAAACTATGAGTGATTATCAGATCAAACGAATGACGTGCGCGCGAGTTCCCACCCGCTTTGGTGAGTTTCAATTGTGCCTGTACAAAAATAATCACGACGAGAAAGAACATCTGGCAATTGTGATGGGCGATGTGCGCGACCAGATGAATGTTTTGGTGCGTGTGCATTCGGAATGTTTTACCGGCGATGTGTTGGGTTCACTGCGTTGTGATTGCGGCGAGCAACTCGAACTAGCAATGCAACATATCGCCGAAGCCGGCACAGGCGTCATCATTTATTTGCGGCAAGAAGGTCGCGGCATTGGTTTGCTCGATAAACTGCGCGCCTACAATTTGCAAGACGCGGGCTATGACACGGTGGATGCCAATCTCGCGCTGGGACACGGCGCCGATGAGCGCGATTACACCCCTGCCGGATTGATTCTGCGCGAATTAGGAATTCGCTCGGTGCGTTTGCTGACGAACAATCCCACCAAATTGGAAGCGCTCAGCAAATTGAACGTGCCCATTGTTGAGCGAGTGCCGCTCCTGCCGACCGTGCACGCGCAAAACAAAAACTATCTCGACACCAAAGCGCGGCGGATGCGCCACCTGCTCGATTTGCCGGCATTCAATTCGCTCGGCGGCAACGGCAATGGAAATGGCAATCACTGAGTTGCGCCGCCCCTTCGTTACTCTAACGTACGCGCAAAGTATCGATGGCTCGATTGCCGCGCGTCCCGGCGTGCCGTGTGCGTTGAGCGGCGCTGAATCCAAACGATTCACGCACCAACTGCGTGCCAATCACGATGCGATTCTTGTCGGCATTGGTACGGTGCTGGCAGATGATCCGCAACTCAACGTGCGTTTAGTTTCTGGCAACAACCCGCGTCCGATTATATTGGACAGTCTGTTGCGTTGTCCAACAACCGCTCGCTGTATCGATTCAGCGCGCCGGATAATAATCGCCACTAGCGAAGATGCGCCGATGGTTCGCCAACGTGAGTTGGAAACCGTCGGCGCGGTTGTTGTACGCTTGCCGGCGCGCGACGGCGCAATCGATTTGCCGGTGTTGTTGGATCGATTGGGCGAGGAAGGAATTCAAACGGTGATGGTCGAAGGTGGCGCGCGAGTCATTACCAGTTTTTTGCGCGCGCGTTTAGTAAATCGACTCATCGTCACGATTGCGCCGACCATCATCGGCGGCGTGCGCGGCGTGAATGAACTTGTCGCCGAGATGCACTTTCCCCGATTGCGGGATGCGACGATGCAACGACTCGGCGAGGATTGGATTCTGACCGGCGACCTCGATGGGTAACTTGAATGCAACGACGATGCGTCTGGTTCGAAAAGCCGTTTAAAGTTTCCGTGCGCGATGAAAGACTGCCGCAACTCGCGCCGCAGCAAGTTTTGGTGCAGACGATTGTTTCGGCGATCAGCGCGGGAACCGAATTGCTTTTTTATCGCGGCCAAGTGCCGGCGCAAATGTCGGTCGATGCGACGATTACATCGCTCGCCGGCGAAATCAATTATCCGTTGCAGTACGGTTATGCGTGCGTTGGACGCGTGATTGCAATCGGCGCGGACGTTGCAGACGAATGGCACAATCGGTTGGTCTTTGCATTTCAACCACATTGTTCGCACTTTGCCGCGCGCGTCGATGAATTGATGTCGGTTCCCGAAGACATTTCGCCGGCGCAAGCCGCGTTTCTGCCGAATATGGAAACAGCGGTGAATTTGGTGATGGACGGCGCGCCGATCATCGGTGAGCAAGTGGTTGTGCTGGGGCAGGGCATCGTCGGTTTGTTGACGACTGCGCTTTTGGCGCAGCTGCCGCTTGCTCACTTGTTCGCGTTCGATCAATTTGCGTTGCGCCGCGATCAAGCGCGCGCGCTCGGCGCAAATGCGACGTTCGATCCAAGGGATGGGGATGCGATTCAACGTGTACAATCGATGTGGTCGCGCGGCGCGGATTTGACGTACGAACTTTCTGGAAATCCGGCGGCGTTGAACCTCGCCATCGATTTGACCGGGTTCGAAGGACGCATCGTCATCGGTTCGTGGTACGGTGAAAAACGCGCATCCATCGATTTGGGCGGCGCGTTTCATCGCAGTCGCATTCGTCTCGTTAGCAGTCAGGTTAGCACGATAGCATCGACATTCACAGCGCGTTGGAGTAAATCACGCCGCCTCGCTGTCGCGTGGTCGATGCTCGCGCGCTTGCCGCTGGAGCAATTGATCACGCATCGTTTTCCAATTGCGGACGCCGCGCGCGCGTACGCATTGCTGGATCAACAACCAGCGCAGGCGTTGCAAGTGTTGTTGGAATATGAATGATGTGTAGGGGCGTGCCTTGTGCGCGTCCGTGTGGGCAACCACGAGAGTTGCCCCTACAATGAACACGAGGAAGCAATGTACACCACCGCAGTCAAACGCGATTTTGTTGCCCAACATTTTCTGGTTGGCGGAGATTGGGGCGCGGAGAATCAAAAACATTCGCATCACTATCAAGTCGAAGTGCAATTGATGGGCGACACGCTCGATCCACACGGGTATCTGGTTGACATTGTTGACATCACACGCGCGCTCGACGACGTGTGCGCGTACTTGCGCGACCAAACGCTAAACGATTTGCCAGAGTTTGCCGGACTCAATCCCAGTATCGAGCATTTATCGCGCATCGTTTGCCGCGCGTTCACGCAACGCATCCACGCGAAAAATCTCACGCGCGTCCGCGTGCAGATTTGGGAAAACGAGATTGCGTGGTCGGCGTATGAAATGCGCTACGACCATTAAACGTTATCTGAAATAAATATTTTCCACGAAGGTCACGAAGAACCACGAATTATTTCTTCTGATTTTAGTGTCCTTCGTGTTCTTCGTGGATGATTTTCCTTGTTCCGGATAACGTCTATTAATCCCAATTTGTCATTGCGAGCGGAGCGAAGCAATCTCTCAACTCACTTTGAAAGATTGCTTCGTCGCTGAAATCCGCTCCTCGCAATGACATCCAATTCTCTATGCGTGTTGGTCTCGTCATTTACGATTCACTCGATACGATTTCCGGCGGCTATCTCTACGACCGCCAACTCGTTGAGCATTTGCGGCGTGCCGGCGACACGGTGGACATCTTTTCAATGCCGTGGCGCAATTATGTTGCACATTTGTCGGATGGCTGGTCGGAAAATTTGTTCCGTCGATTGCGCGACGCGCGCGTCGATATGATGTTGCAGGACGAATTGAATCACCCGTCGTTGTTTCGCGTCAATCGCCGGTTGCGCGGCGCGGGTTATTCGATTCACTCGATTGTGCATCATCTGCGCTCGTCTGAAATGCACCCGGCGTGGCAACGAATTTTTTATCGTTGGATTGAACGACAATATCTCGCCAGTGTCGATGGATATATTTTCAACAGCCAAACGACGCGCGGGGCAGTCAGCCAATTGCTCGGACGCGCGCCGGCAAGTTGTGTAGTCGCGCATCCGGCGGGCGACCGCTTTAATCCGTCAATCGATTCAGCAATGATCGTCAAACGTGCGCGCGAAGCCGGCGCATTGCGATTGGTGTTTGTGGGCAATTTGATTCCGCGCAAGGGTTTGCACATTTTGCTCGATGCGCTCGCGCGATTGCCGGCGGACGCGTGCCAACTGACCGTTGTCGGCAATCCCAACGTCGATGCCCAATACACCGCGCACGTTCGCGCGCGCATTGGCGCGCTACGTTTGAAAAATGTGCGGCTCGTCGGCGCGCTGCGGGACGACGCGTTGGCGAACGTGCTGGCGCAAAATCAACTGCTCGTCGTGCCGTCGGAGTACGAGGGTTATGGCATTGTGTATCTCGAAGGGATGAGTTTTGGTTTGCCAGCAATTGCCACAACTGCCGGCGCGGCGGGTGAAATTATCGCCGAGGGTGTGAACGGTTATCTGGTTGCGCCGAACGATGCGGCAACGATTGCTGAACGCATCGATCAATTGCACCGCGACCGCGAATGTGTTGCCCGAATGAGTCTTGCCGCGCGCGAACGCTTTCTTGTTCATCCGCGTTGGGCGGAAAGTATGGCGCGTATCCGCAATTATTTGAGCTGCCGCAATGACATTTGAGCGTAACTTTATTCGGTACCTCGCTGCCAAAAAATCGGTGGACGACCGCGCGCTCAATCGCAACGTGTGGGACGCAATGCGCCGGGCATTACCCGCATCATCGGTGAACGCGCCTCTGCGTGTGCTTGAAGTCGGCGCCGGCATCGGCACGATGATTGAGCGGTTTATCGAACACGCTGTGTTGACGCACGCAACGTACACCGCCATCGATGCCGATGCGGATCATATCGCAGAATTGAATCGACGCTTGCCACAGCCGCCGGGCATTTGCCTCGAGCCACAAGTCAGCGACATTTTCGATTTCATCGCGCGGGTACGCGGGCAATCCAAATGGGATTTGCTCGTCGCTCACGCGTTTCTCGATTTGCTTAACGTGCCGCGCGCACTGCCGCAACTTTTTTCATTGCTCAAACGCGGCGGGCTGTTTTATTTCACGCTCAATTTCGACGGCGCGACAATCTTCGAACCGACCATTGACCCGGCGTTCGATGCGGAGATCGAGCGGTTGTATCATCGTACGATGGACGAGCGCGTAACGGACGGAGTGCCTTCAGGCGATTGCCATACCGGACGACATCTCTTGACTTGGGTGCGCGAGTTTGATGCAGAGATTATCGAGGCGGGGAGTTCGGATTGGATGGTGTTTGCTGGCGCGCGCGGTTACCCCAAGGATGAAGCGTACTTTTTGCATTTCATCATCGATGAAGTTCGCGCGGCGTTGCTGCATCGTCCTGAACTTGCGTCGCAACAAAATCGTTTTCACGCTTGGCTCGCGCGGCGGCATCGGCAAATTGAAGAAGGTACGCTGATTTACATCGCACATCAAATCGATTTGGTGGGTCGGGCGAATTGATTTCGGCATCTAAAGCCGTCTTTTGGTGTTATAATGACTGAGGGTTCGACGGCGTTGTTTTTAGGAAACGGTGGGGAAGGAGGTGGTAGGATTGACGTGAGCTGTCCCAAACCTTTTGATTCGGCCGGTTTCTATTTTATTCACACAAGGAGCAATCAAAATGTTAGATCGATTGATGGGGGTGCTTACCCTCAAAGCGCCAGTCTACAAAGAAATCGCGCATGACAAAAGTGCGACGACGACCGCGGGGATTATTACTGTTGTCATGGCAATTCTCGGAGGCGTGCTTGCCGCGCTGATCGTGGGTTTGGCGGGCTCAAGTCTGCCACGCGATCAAGTGGCGCAACTTGGTTCGCCGATGCGCTTGTTTTTCTCCACGATTGTCAATACGCTGATTGGCTGGGTGGTCGGTTCGTTCGTGTTCGGCTTTGTGGCGAATATGTTCGGTGGCAAGACCGACACCGGCGAAATGTTGCGCGTGTTTGGTTTTGCGCAAGTCTTTCAGGTGCTCAACATCGTACCGTGCATCGGCAGTCTCGCCGCGTTGGTGCTTTCGATTATCGGCGCGATCATTGGCATCCGCGAAGCCGCCGAGTTTGACACCGGCAAAGCGATTCTGACCGGCGTGGTGGGCTTTGTGGTTTTGTTCATTGTCAGTATGGTGATCGGTGCCTTTTTAGCAATCTTTGGATTGTAAGACCAAAGACAGCGCTGCGACCGCAGAGAGAAATTCTCTGCGGTTTCTTTTTGCTAATTCCGGCAACGGGGATATAATCGAGCCGTAGCCCTCGAGGAGGAAATTGCGACCATGAATGAAATCAACATCGCCGTCGTCCCGGTTGCCGGCATCGGCACGCGGCTTTTGCCCGCGACGAAATCTCAGCCCAAAGAAATGTTGCCCGTCGGGCGCAAGCCGGTCGTGCAGTACGTCGTCGAAGAAATGACGCGGGTGGGAATGCAACGTTTGCTTTTCATCACCGGTCCCGGCAAAACGTCAATTGAAAATTATTTCGATTTGAATCCGGAACTGATTCAAATGTTGCGCGAAACCGGCAAAGAAGATTTACTGGCGGAATTCGAATTCGAACGCGCGCCGGTGCAGTACTTTTACACGCGCCAACGTCAATTGCTCGGCTTGGGTCACGCGGTTTTATGTGCGGAACCGTTTGTCGGTGATCAACCCTTCGTCGTCGCGCTCGGCGATTCGATCATCGGACTGAACGCGGAGAGCGACATTGTGCGGCGAATGATTCGCGCCTTTGATGATCAGCAAGCGGATGCCGTTGTCGCGTTCGAGCGCGTACCGATGGATCAAGTACATCATTACGGGATTGCCAAACCCAGGACGAACGGCGAAATTTTTGCCATCGACGACGTGATCGAAAAACCGAGTGCGGCGGAAGCGCCGAGCAATCTGGCGATTGCCGCGCGGTACGTGTTCGCGCCCAAAATTTTCGACGCGATCAAGCGCACCAAGCCGGGCAAGGGCGGCGAGATTCAACTAACTGACGCAATTCGTTTGATCGTTCAAGGCGGCGGCAGGGTGTTTGGAATGTCGTTGCGCGACAACGAACGACGATACGACATTGGCAATTTCGACTCGTACTTTCAAGCGTTTGTTGAATTCGCGCTCGCCGACAGCAAACACGGCGCGCCTTTGCGCGAATTTGTGGAGAAGTTGATTGATGCAAATCATTCGTAAACGCGCGTACGCGCGCGCGGGGTTGCTGGGCAATCCTTCCGATGGCTACAACGGCAAAACGATTTCGATCAGCGTACGCAATTTCTTTGCTGAGGTGGTACTGTACGAATGGGACACAACCGAAATCGTTCTCGCCGAAGATGACCGCGCGCGCTTTAGTTCGATTTACGATTTGGCGCGCGATGTGAAACTGCACGGTTATTACGGCGGGATTCGTTTGATCAAAGCGACGATCAAACGCTTTGTCGATTACTGCGAACGCAAAGGATTGAAACTGCACGACCGCAATTTTTCGATTCGCTATCAGACGAATATCCCACGCCAGGTGGGTCTTGCCGGTTCAAGCGGAATCATCACGGCAACGTTGCGTGCGTTGATGGAATTTTACCGCGTCGACATTCCGCGTGTGGTGCAACCCAGTTTGGTGCTTGCCGTCGAAAATGACGACCTGGGGATTGCCGGCGGTTTGCAAGACCGCGTGATTCAAGTGTACGAAGGTTTGGTGTACATGAATTTCGACAAGGCGTGCGAACAGATCATCGACAATTACAAATGCTACGCGTACGAACCGCTCGATCCCGCGCTCTTGCCGCCGATTTACGTGTCGTACTCGGCGATGTTGAGCGAGCCGACTGAAATTTTCCACAACGATATTCGCGGGCGTTTCAATCGCGGTGAAGAACTCGTCGTCAACGCGATGAAAAAATTTGCCGACATTGCGTATCAGGGTCGCGCGGCGATTCTTAACCACGATGCGACTCGATTAGCCGAATTGGTCAACGAAAACTTTGACACGCGACGAAGCATTTACAACATCGCGCCGTGGCAGGTCAACATGGTCGAGACGGCGCGCGCGTGCGGCGCAAGCGCGAAATTCGCTGGCTCCGGCGGGGCAGTGATCGGGACGTACCGCGACGAAAAGATGTACGAGCGCGTGAGTGAGGCGATGGACGAACTGGGGTGTAAAACCATCAAGCCACAAATTACACCGTAAAAGCGAACGGGTGAGGATTGCGCCTCACCCGTTTCGGTTATCCTATTTCAAATAGTGCTTGAACCACGCGACAATTCTTTCCAAGCGTTCTTTGCGATGCTTGGGTTTGCCGCTCCGTGAAAGTTCGTGCGTCTCATCGGGAAAGCGAACCAACTCGGTTGGCACGCCCAGTTTTTTCAGCGCGATATAAAACTGTTCGCCTTGCTCGATGGG
This sequence comes from Anaerolineae bacterium, assembly GCA_034435055.1. Lineage (GTDB taxonomy): Bacteria > Chloroflexota > Anaerolineae > UBA4142 > UBA4142 > DAOTXS01. The sequence continues at coordinate 26,028 of DAOTXS010000012.1, forward strand.
ACAACGAAAATCTTTTTCGCTGTGCAAAATCAACGTCGGCGTTTTGCAATTGGCGACGTGCGCGATCGGCGAATGTTGCAAATATTCTTCCGCGTTATTCCACGGTTCCCCGCCGACATACCACTCGCTGGCAAAGAAATGTCCAATGTCGCTCGTGCCGTAGAACGAGTACCAGTTGTTCAGCGCGCGCATCGACACTGCCGCTTTGAATTGATTCGTGTGTGTGACAATCCAACTCGTCATATAACCGCCGTACGATCCGCCGGCAACGCCGGTGCGTTTTGCATCGATCCACGCATATTTCTTGAGCGCGAAATTCCACGCCGCCATCACGTCGCGATAATCGATCCCGCCCCAGTCTTTGCCAATACATTTTGAAAATTCTTGCCCGTAGCCGGCACTCCCGCGCGGATTACAAAAGACGACCGCAAATCCTTGCGCGCACAAAACTTGAAATTCGTGGAAGAAGGTCGCGCCGTACGCGCTGTGCGGTCCGCCGTGAATTTGCAGAATCGCCGGACGCTTCGCAGTCTTCCCGGCTTTCCAATTCAGCGGCTTCATCAGCCAGCCCTCAATCGTGCCGCCTTCGTTCGACACTGCAAATCGTTCCGGCTTGGAGCGTTGCACATTGACCAGCATTTCATCGTTGACGCGCGTGAGGCGTTTCAACGCGCCATTCTTTGTCGACGTGAAAACATCGTTCGGATTCAACGGATCGCTCAAAACCAACGCAAAACGATTCGTCGCGCGCGAGTACGCATAGCCGATGATATGGTGATCGCCACGCGTAATTGGTTTGACCGCGCCGCCTTTCGATGAAATTGCGAAAAGGTTGCTCGCGCCGTGATCGGTTGCGACGAAATAAATTGTCTTGCCATCTTTCGACCATTGTGGCGCGGGCGGTGCGCCTTCGGGCGAGCGCAGATCGGTGGCGAGTGCACTGCCGTACGTGCGATCAAAGCCAGCGGTGAGTTTGATGGGCTTGCCGCCGCGCGCGGACATCAAGTAAATCCCGGCTTCAGTAACATGCGAGTACTCGTTGTCGTGTCCAACGAACGCAATCCATTTTCCGTCCGGTGAAAAACTGGGTGCGCCGGCAGGACCTTTGCGTTTAGTCAATCGTTTAAGTGTACCACCTTTTGCCGGCACCGACCACAAATCATTCCACAATTGTTCGTCGGCTTTGCTTGAACGATTCGCGGCGAAGACAATCGTCTTGGAATCGGGCGACCACGCCGGCGCGCCGTGATTGTACGCGCCGCGCGTGAGCTGTTGCGATTTGCGATTCACAATTTGCAATACGAAAATCTGCCGCCAGCCATAGTCCCACAAACCTTCGTCGTTCGACTTGTAATTGAGCCGCGTGTACGCTTTCACATCCGACTCGTCGCGTTGGTCGTTCGCCTTTTCTGTTTCTTTCGTAATCACCTTCGATGTGTACGCGAGCATCGTGCCGTCCGGCGACCACACCGGCGCGCTCGGTTTGTTCGCGTCATCGGTCAAACGAATTGCCTCGCCGCCGGCAAGCGAAATCAAATACAGTTGATCTTTCTTTTCCTTGTCGCGGTCGGAGGTAAACGCAATCGATTTTCCGTCCGGCGACCAACGCGGCGCGCGATCTTTGCCTTCGCCAAACGTAAATTGACGTGCAGGCGCAGAGCCGTCGCTTGGCACGAGCCAGATGTGCGAAGCATACTTGTCGCCTTGCAAATCTGGCGTCGTCAGCGTGAACGCAATCGTCTTGCCGTCCGGCGCGAGTTGCGGGTCGGACACGAGTTTGATGTTGAACAGATCATCGATGGTGATTGGGCGTTTTGTCATTTTGCTCCTTGTGATTGCCGGTCGGGCTCCCACGCCCGACCTTTATTCCGCGAACCGTTTATACTTGCCAAATAAATCGGATAAAAATTCATTGCCTTCTCTTGCACGCCATTCATTAATATTGCTGAAGGGATATGGGTCGAGTGGTTCTTTGACCAAACCTGCACGCCAAGGATTCAAAATTGTATATGCGACTTTTTGCCAGTACATATCCTCGTTGCGAATAATTTCATCCCAGGAACCACCTTGCCAGATTTTCACCTTGGTTTTGTTGCCGACGTGTTGGTTAATTAAAGTCGCTGTGTAGGAATCGACAGCATGAAGGATTTGTGAGATGGTTTTTCTCTTGCCGACATTCAAGACGACGTGATAATGATCAGGCATCACGCAGTACGTGTCGAGTGTGAATTCGTATCTAGTCGCATAATGCTTCCACTGGTCAACAACGATTTGCGCCAGAGCAGGATTGACGAACCACTTGCGGCGTAGATGTGTTACGCTCGTGATAAAGTAGGTTGACTCGGCGAGTACGATTCGGATGCGAGGCATTCAATTCCTATTTTGCTTTGTCTCTCTTGCTTGCTGTTCGGGCTCCCATGCCCAAATTGACGGCGGCGTGGGAGCCGCCTCCGCTTGATGTGGGAGCCGCCTTGGCTATTCCTTGCTAGTCAATTCTTCCAATCGATCCACGTAGCGCGCGAACACGCCAAAGGTTGTTTCAACCGGCGCGGGTGTGGTGAGATCGACGCCGGCACGTTTCAGCGTGTCGAGTGGAAATGCCGAGCCGCCGGCTTTCAAAAAGCCAAGATAATTTTCGACGGCATTCGGTTTGCCATCGAGAATATTTTGCGCGAGCGCGTGCGCGCCGGAAATGCCGGTTGCGTACATATACACGTAGAAATTGGAATACAGATGCGTTGGGAATTGCGCCCACGTGATGCCGATGCGTTCGCGGTCGATGACGACGCCACTGCCGTATCCTTCGCTGAACAAGTCCGCCAGCAAGTCGATCATGTTTTGCGCGGTGAGCGCCTGTCCGCGTTCGACGCGCTCGTGGATTTCAAGTTCAAAGCGCGCGAGGGTGGGCATGATAAAAAAGTAGCGATGGAAATTCGACAGCGCTTCTTCGATGACGGCGATCTCGAAATCTTTTGCTGTCATTGCGAGCCTTCGGGAAGCAATCCCCATGTTACCTGGAGATTGCTTCGCGCCTTCGGCGCTCGTAATGACATTTGCATTTTTCAAAAGATACGCGCGTACCAGCGCTTGATTGAAATTCGAGGCGGTCTCGGCGAGGAAGAGTCCGTAATTGCGGTACACAAACGGTTGAGTCGATTGCGTGAAATACTTGTGCATCGAGTGTCCCAGTTCGTGCGCGAGTGTGCTCATCGAAAATAAATCGTCGTTGTAACTCATCAAGATAAACGGTTGCGTGCCCGGCACGCCGGTCGAAAATGCGCCGGCGCGTTTGCCTTTGTTCGGATATTTATCGACCCAGCGTTGTTCGAGTACACCGCGCCGCAACGTGCTGACGTACTCCTCGCCGAGCGGGTTCAGGCCTTTGCAAATCCAATCGACCGCTTGCGCGAACTCGACGCGCGGTTTCGAAGCGGTGAGCGGCGCTTTTTCATCGTAAACGTGCAACGTGTCGTAGCCGAGCGCGCGCTGACGAATTTTCCAATAGCGATGCCAGGTTGGTAAATTCGCGCGAAAAGTTTTGATAAGATTGTGGAACACATCGAGCGGGATGTGATTGGGCGCGAGCGCGGCTTGCAACGACGATGAATATTTACGCGCGCGCATTCGAAACACATCTTGCTTGACGCCGGCGGCAAGCGCATTCGCCATCGTGTTTTTATTGGCGAGGTACGCATCGGCATAATTTTCAAACGCGGTGCGACGCACGGTACGGTCGGGATGTGTGCGGAGGGCGCCAATCGTACCTTGCGTAATTTCAAACGTCTCGCCGGCATCGTTGCGCGCGGGGACAAATTTCAAATCGGCGTCGGCAAGAATACTATGCGTCGCGGCGGCGGTACGAAACGGGTCGTTGACCTGACTCAACAATTCTTCGACTTGTGCGTCTCGCACGTGCGCGGCGCGTTGTTCGAGCCGATCAAAATAATGCGCGTAGATCGCAAGGCGCGATTCAGTTTGTGTCCACGCGCGCAGTTTATCGAAACCCATCGCGAGCATTTCCGGTTCTGCGAACGACATCGCGGCGGCGACGCGCGCGGCGAGTCCGCGTGCGCGATCATTCAACGCGGCGGCGTTTTGATCGGTCGTATCGACGGTGTGTTTCATACTCGCATAAAGCACAACTTTGCCCGCGCGAAATTCAATCGCTTCACTGGCTTGAAACCAATCGGCGAGCGTCGCGGCGTTGTCTGCGAGGCGTCCACGAAAGCGCGCGAGCGAGGACAAGTCGTTGGTCAGCGCGTCAAATTCTGCTGACCACGCGGCATCGTTTGGAAAAATTGATTCGGCGTTCCACGTGTGTTCGATAGGAATGTCTTGGCGAAGAGGTACGGTTTGGGGCATGGTGGTCTCCTGCGATTTGGCGTCTGGAAATTTCCGCATAGAATACTACCAGAATTCTATCGAAAGGGCAATTTGAAATGGAAATGCTTCTGGCTGGTCTGTTCGTCTTTGTGATGCGCCTGACCGATATGTCGCTCGATACGATGCGTTTGCTTTTTATGATGCGCGGGCGCAAATTGTTGTCGGGTTTCATCGGCGCAACGCAAGCGGCGGTTTTTATTCTCGCGGTCAGCGCGGTGCTTACTAGTCCGCTCAACCCATTCACCGTTGCCGGGTACGCATTGGGTTTTGGCTCCGGCGTAATTGTGGGAATGTTTGCGGAAGAACGCTTGGCAATCGGTTACGCGATGTTGCGCATTTATTCGCCGGCAAGTGGTCGCGCGATTGCGGAAACATTGCGGCAAGCCGGGCACGCGGCAACCGAAATCGAAGCGCGGGGCAAAGATGGCCGCATGACCGTCGTCAATTGCGTGATTGCGCGGCGCGATGTCAATGCCGTGCGCGCGCTCATCGATGGCGTGGACGCGAGCGCGTTTGTCACGGTGGACGAAGCGCGCGCGTTGCAACGCGGATATTTTAGACACTAAACATTATCCGAAAGAATAGATCCGCAGATTTCGCAGATTGCACAAATTATTTTTTTCTGCGCGCGAAGCGTCTGTGTAATCTGCGGATTAGTGCTTGTTGGCGATGATCTTTTGTGCGCGGAACCACGCGAACGCGTCGCGCAACGTTTCGTCGAGCGGGCGCGTGGTTAGCCCAAGTTTGCGCGTTGCTTTTGTGGCATCGTAATACCAAAACTCTTGCGCCACCTGCGCGGTTGCAAAATCAATCGGCGGGTGGCGCAGAATTTTTTCCATCAACCAGCCCGCCGGCAACATCAAGCGGCGCGGAAAAACCGGCGTGAATCGATTGCGCCCGGCAATTTCGCCGGCGCGTTTGAACAGCGTCGGAAAATCGATGTTGGTCCCGGCGAGCAAATATTTTTCGCCGCTGTATCCGCGTTCGAGTGCGAGGATGTGACCGAGCGCGGCGTCGCGCACATCGATGATGTTGATGCCGGTGTCGGTTACGCCGGGCAAACGCCCGCGCCAATAATCGACGAGTTGACGCTGCGACGATAAATGCAAATCGCCGGGACCAAAACAGAACGTGGGGTACACAAAAATGATCGGCGCGGTGATTTTTTCGGCGTACGCTTGCGCTGCCTGTTTTGCGTCACAGTATCGAAAATGGCGTGGCGTGAATGGTTTCGCGTACGTTTCGTCGGCAGAGCGATTGTGCCAGCCGGCGCCAAGCGAAAAAATCGACGCCGTGTAAACGATGCGCTCAATCCCGGCATTGCGCGCGGCATCGAACAAATTCACTGCGCCGATGTAATGCATTTGCCACGCGCGCGCGCCGTCGCGCGGGTGCGTGAGGATCGATCCGGCGGTATGAATCACGGCGTTGCAATCGATCAACGCACGCGCGATTGTATCGGGCAAGAGAATGTCGCCTTTGCAGATTTCAATCCGCTGGCAATCATCGGCGAGGTTACGGAGGTCGGCGCGCGGACGAACAAAAGCGCGGACTCGATGCCCGCGCTCGACAAGTCCGCGTACAATCCACGAACCGATGAATCCGTTTGCGCCAGTAACGAGCGTTACGGTTTGTTCACCCACTTGCAATTGTCCCAATCGCCTTTCTTCACAAACACGATGCCCAGATTGTACACCTGCCCAACGTATGTTTCATTATCGAACGTGAAATCAAATTCATCGGTTTGCGGATAACCCAGGTTTTTGGTTTGCGCGAATTTGTAAAGCGCGCCGCCGGTGTTGATGGGCATCCACGTAAATTTTTTCGCGGCGGCGATGACCGCATTTTCTAAATTTCCCGGCGGCGGTGTTACAGTTGCCGGCGCGAAGGTCAACAAAAAATTGACGTGATGTTTTTCCGGCAAACCCATCCCGCGAATGACATCACTTTTGCTTTGATCTTCGACGAAGGCAAAGTACGGACCGTTCTTGAGCGTGGTGTTGAGATTGGCGAACAATGGCACATTGCATTTGCCGTTCGCGTCGGTGATTACTTTGGTAGGTAGATCGCCCGGCTCGCGTCCAATCCAATCGACGACGCAAGTGATGCCGGACGCGGGTTGGTTGCTTGCATCCAACACGGTAAAGTAAACGTGATGGTTGCCGCCGGATTCTTGCGGGTCTTGATATTGAACGACCGCCAAGTCCCATTTTGCATTTTGCGTTTCGCTGACGCTAATGCCAAGCGCGTTCAACCGCGAATCGAATTGCATAGTGTCCTTCTTTGTTTAGTCACAGAATCACGCGGAAATCCGCAGAAAAAATTCTGCGTGGTTCTGTAGCTCATATTTTTAAACTGGCTTTTTGACCCACTTGACGTTTGCCCAATCGCCGTCTTTGACATAGACGATGCCCTCGTTGAAAACTTGTCCGATGTATTGCACCGCGTTGAACGTGAATCGAAATTCGTCCGTCTGCGGATAACCCAGTTTATTTTCTTGGGCGAACGTGTACAGCGCCGCGCCGGTGTTGATGGGCATCCACGTCAACTTGCGCGCGGCATTGATCGCCGCCACATCGTTGACCATCCGCTCCCACTCGACGTTTCCGCCCGGGCAATTGGGTTTATCGACTGGGTCGATTTCGTGATGACCGATCAGCGTGCGGCGCGCAACGTACGTCAGATGAAATTCTTCTGCGAGCCAGACGAGCAATCGATTGTTCATCTCGTACATTGCGTCAGTCCATTTTTCATCCGGCATTCCTTCGTGTTCGATGCTGATGGTGTAAAGGTTGGGATTGTCCGGCGGCATCAGGTCTTGCCACGATGGATTGACTTGATTGCTGTGCGGACAGAACCACTTGTTCTTCGTCGCGTCCCAGCGCAAGCCGTTCGCAAATGCAGTGTCGTTAACGGACACGTACTGTTCCAATTCGCCTTGCTTGCCCACACAAAAATGTGCCGATGCGCCGCGCGCCGGGTTGTTGAACGTGGGAAAGACGGCGGTCAGTGGGCCCGCCGCGATGTGCAGAACGACGGCTTGCACTTGTTTGCCATCGCGCCCGACTTGAAAATTATCCGCGACAATCGGTCGCTTGGTTGCAAACGGACACCAATCGAGTGCCATGACGAACTCCTTTACGTTTTCCGCTTACGTCAGCGGCTTTTTTACCCACTTGCAATTGCCCCAATCGCCTTTCTTGACGTAGACGATGCCCAGATTGTACACCTGCGCCACGTACGCTTGATTCTGAAACGTGAATTCAAACTCGTCGGTCTGCGGATAACCCAGGTTGTTTTCCTGAGCGAATTGATAAAGCGCGCCGCCGGTGTTGATCGGCATCCACGTCAATTTTTTCGCGGCGCTGATTGCGGCTTGCTCAGGCGTCGGTGGCGCGGGCGGCGGAATCACGACCGGCGGTGGCGTGCCGCCTTGCGCAAGGTAATCGCGAATTTGATTGCGCCCGATAATCGAAAACGAACCGTTGATTCCCCAGCCCGCCATCGCAAAAATCGTTCCGCCGATCACGTAATCGTCTTTTTGAATTTCGCGGTCGTACCATTTCAACGTGCTAACGTAACCGGCTTCGTCGGTGTAAAAGGTCCAACCGCGTTGCGCTTGCGTGGGATCGGGCAATGTGCCGCCATCGATCCCGGTTTCGGTGATGACGATGGGACGGCGCGCGTCGGCGGGAAGTGCGTTCATCGCGCGGCGATAACGCAAACACAACCACGATTGATCGCGCTCCATCGTCGGCGCGCTGTACTCGTGCAACGATAGTAAATCGCAATGCCGCAAACCTTCGGCGAGGTGTTCCCACAATTCGATTTCCGGATTGCCAGTTGCAAACGAGTACGCGCACGAGATCAGTTTTGCCTGTCGCATCAAATCGCCCCAGCGTACGTGAAACCGCGAGAGCGCTTTGGCGGAGTCAACGGTTTTCACCACCGATTCGTTGTAACTCATCCACGCATCGTACACCCCGCGCATCTTGTCTGCGTCCGGTTTCATCTTTTGAAAGAATTGTTCCGCACGCATTTCCGGGTTATGCTCAAAGTGCTGATCCGGATCGTCAATGTAATATCTGCCGATGACGAACGTGTTCGGCGAAACTTTGCGAATCTCTTTCCACGTATCGAGGTTGTGATCCATCGAAAGCGCGATGCGCGGCTGCGCGCGGCGGAAATAATCGACGGCGTCGAACGCGCCGAGGTTGATGATGTAAATGCCCAGTTTGCTTTTCATCACATTCCCGCCGGCTTTTTGACAAACTTGCAGTTTGCCCAATCGCCTTTTTTGACGTAGACGATGCCGAGATTGTACACCTGTCCAACGTATTCATCGTTGCCGACCATAAATTTGAATTCGTCGGTCTGCGGATAACCCAAATTTTTCGATTGCGCGAATTTGTAGAGCGCGCCGTCGGTGTTGATCGGCATCCACGTGAATTTCTTCGCCTCGGTAATTGCAACTTGGCTCGCGGGATCGTTGGGCGAGGGTGGCACCGGCACCGGCGGCGGCGGAGGTGGAGGCGGGGGTGGGGGTGGCGGCGGAGGTGGCGCAACTTGGGGCAATCGCACTTTGTAATTGTTTTGCATCGCCGCCAGAAAATCGGCGTGCAAAGCCGGCTTGTCGGAAATGCTCCAGCGCGGTTCGCCAGTTTGCCACCGGAATAGCACGAGGGCTTGAATCGGTTGATTCGCTTGGACAGAATTCCAATCGTTGATTTCTTTGTACGCCGCTTGAATCCAACCGGTGTTCGTGTTCAACCACCAATCGGGATCGGCGGATTGCGTTTCAGTGATGAATACCGGAACACTTTTCAATGCGGCGGGAATTGCCGCCAAATAATCGCGATACGTGCGAAACTGTGAGCGGTACATTTGAAACGGCGCGCCCATCTTGTCTTCGCTCGTGACGAGACCGGGGTTCATTCCGTGCGTGTACGTGTGCAGAGCAATCGCATCCGGTTTTTGTCCGAGCGCGACGCACTTGTTCAAAATATCGGTTTGATATTTGATCCAATCGCCGCTCGGATTGCCGGGATACGTTGTCTGCGCGTTCCACGGCGCGGGCGCGGAAGGCACCACCCAATCGTCGGAATGTCCTGGGACTTGTTTGATTGCCGCGCGACATTTGGCAAAACATTGCGCGTACAAATCGGGCGTGATAACCTGACCGCCTTGCCCGCCTTGATTGCCGGGGCGTTCCCACGCGCTGTTCGTTTCGTTGCCGATGATCCAAATTTTTGCGCCTTTCGATTGCGCGACGAACGTGGCGCACTGTTGCGCGAATTGATCGTACTGCGATGAATTGGGAATCGTGCCATCGGAATCGTACCCGTGATTGAGCCGGACGATGACGCCAAAGCCGGCAAAGCCGGTGTAATCGCCGCCGGAATCGGATGCTTTGACCGTAAAAACAATCCAGCCCTTTTTGCCTGATTGATTGAATAAATGTTCAGCGCCGGAATCGTGCATACCGAAGATGAATTGTGGAATTTGCGGGGGCATTGTGCCAACCTCCTGGTTTTGCGACGGTTCGATTGTAATGCTAGAGTCGAGTGCTTGTCAATAGGCGTGCACCACTTATCCGTGAGTTGCAAGATGATGCGTCGCAAGCAAAACTAACCCGCGGTGAGAATCGCGCGCACGGGCGCGCCGTCGCCCGCTTTGATTTTTAGCGGCAGACAAATCAAAGTGTATTTTCCCGGCTTGATGCCGCTCAAGTTCAGTCCTTCCACCGCGATGACGCCCGCGCCGAGCAAGATGTGATGTGTGCGCGGTTCGCGCGCGCCAAAGGATTCGACGCTCAAGTAATCGATGCCGACCAGTTTGATTTTGTGAGCGACAATCCATTCCGCCGCGTCGGGCGCGATGCCGACGAAATCTTTTTGGAATTTCGACTTTCGCCACAGCGTCGAATTACGAGTCTTGAGCAACAATCGTTTCGTGCCGCGTGGAATCCGTGCGCGTTCCAAATCTCTGGCTGTGATTACGCGCGTGATGTGCGTCAGATCAATGACGCGCGCACCGCCGATGAGTACATTCAAATCAAGTTGATCGACTGTTTTGCCGCCGGGAATGAAATGCACCGGCGGATCGAGATGCGTGCCGGTGTGATTGCCAAATGACAAACGCGAAACGTTCGCGGCGTCGCCTTGGTCAATTTGCAAAATGTGGTCGATCGCCACTGGCGGATCGCCGGGGTAGGTGGGCATCGTGGCGGAAATTGGAATCGAGATGTCGTAGATTTTCATGAGTTACTCCACAGGGTTGCTTTACGTTGACACGAACAAATTTCGATTTGCCGTTTTGGGGACTAACACCCGCAACGCGCGCGGACGCACGCGAATTTCAATCGGTGCGAAACCGATGGGTTCGGCATCGACGTGTAACGGCAAATTTTTGCCGGCAATCGACACGGATGCCACGCGATGAATTTCAACTTGTGGGTCGCGGACGTGCGCGCCGAAGAGCACGCGAATCAAATGCCAAACCGTCGCTCCAAAGCCGGTGCCTTTGAGAACCACCACATCGACCAGCCCGTCATCGACTTTGGCGTCCGGCGCAATGCGCACGATCCCGGCATATAGTTGCGCGTTGCAGGCGAGCGCCATAATGATTCGTCGCCGCTCGCGTTTGCCGTCCAGAATCAGTGTTGCGCGTTTGCCGCGATAACTCCACGCCTCGCGAATTCCCACCAGCACGAACATCAATTTTCCCAGACGCCGTTTCATCTCGCGTTGCGGTTCGATGTTGCGCGTGATTAATGCATCCAACCCGGTGCCGCTCCACAAAACAAAAATCCGCGGCGCGTGTCCCGGCATCCGCACTTGACCCACATCGATCAGATGCACAGTTGCATCCGCGAGACGCTTGGCACCCGTGATCAGATCGCCCAGCGGCAATCCCATTTCCAGAGCCCACACGTTGGCTGTGCCTAACGGCAACGTTCCCAGCGCGGTCGCCGAATCGACCAGACCATTTGCCACCTCGTTGACCGTGCCATCGCCGCCGACCGCGATCACGATGTCATACTTTTGTTGCGCGGCATGATACGCCAGCCGGGTTGCATCCCCTTGACGCAAAGTTTCGGTCAATTCGCTTTCCCAGCCGTGTTCGCGCAACACAGCGATGGCGCGCGCCAAGTCCTCGTGCGCGGTGCGCGCGCCCGCCGATGGATTGTAAACCAAGCGTGCTTTTATCGCCATGACCAAACTGCGAGCGTGCCATCGCCAATGCGCCGCGGACTGGCATTGCCGATGACCTCCGCCACCCAAACACTGCCGATTTCTTCGCCTTCGCTTTGCGTGTACACAAGGCGTTGGCTATCTGGCGACCAAAAGGTCAGCGACCGCGCATACTGATCAAAGTACGGCAACACTCCGACGAATGCTTCGGTAGGCACAAACGTTACGAGTGTCCGGGCATTGCCATTATTCACATCGACCAAACGCCAACGCAAGCGAAACGAAATACTCTGCGTAGAAGGACGCGCCAATCCCGGCGTGCGTCCCTGATTTTCGCCGGGCAAGAGGACGGTGATGTACGCAATCTGATTACTGTCGGGCGACCAGAAGAACGCTAGCACATCCTCATCGACCAACTTGCGTTGATTTTCGCCGTTCGCATCGCTGAGGAAAATTGGACCTTCATTCACCAAGGGCGAGTTTTCGGATGTGGGCAACCACGCAATCTTTTTGCCGTCCGGCGACCACGCGAATGCAATCTGCCCGCGATAGGTTGCGATGGCGCGTGCATTTGTATCTTGCGCATCGGCAAGATAGAGCGCGTCGTCGCGCGTGGCTGTCGTGCCGGCGTACAGAATTGCTTTGCCGTCCGGCGAGTAATGAGGCGCTTCAAATTCGCCGGGCGCGCGTGTTAGGGTTTGCACTTTGGAATCTTGCCAGCGAAGCAATGCCAGGCGCGCATCGCGTGACTCGCGACGACTGCCGCCGGTGTGCAGTAACATCGATTGGCTGTCCGGCGACCACGCCCAATAGAATGGCGAACCGGTTTCCAATTGACGCGCCGGCGTTTTTCCATCGGCTTGACCCAGCATCAATGCCAGACCATCGTCGCCTTGCGTGAGAAAGCCGATGCGCTGATTGTCCGGTGCCCAGTACACGTAAAAAGGAAATTGCAATGCACTTTCGAAAACGGTGGTGCGTGTGCCGCCGGCGATCGGCGCGGTGTAAAGACTAGCTTCGCGTCGAGTGCGACTGACGACCAACCCGACGAAGGCGATTTGCTGGCTATTCGGCGACCACGTGGGGTACGTATACAAACGTCCCGCCGCCCGCGAAGCATCGGAAGTGAGCGCGAGGCGTTGTTCGCCGCGCGGATCGGTGATTTGAATATTCTGATCGTTGTCGATGTACGCAATGCGATCCACGCGCGTTGAGGTCGCGTCATTCACCAACGATACCAGATGGGGGGTAATCGTCAAAATGGTCAGGCAGAGGCAAAGCAACAGCAAACTGCAACCGACTGCAGAGCCGACCGCGAACAAAGCAGAACGTCGAGACATGGTTACTCCCTTTTGTGAAGCATCGAAACTTGATGGTTGCGATTATATGCCGGAAAGCAAAACCAAATCAAGGCGGGGGGTGATACGTACTCTTTATGGAGCAACTCCCCCCATCATATCACCCAAAAGTACCATCGTCCTATTGTGAGTTTGTCGCATTGATTGTATTATCACCGCAGAAACAAGAACCTGTGTCGTTTCCAACCGATAAAGGCAAACTCATCGAAAGGTGGGGACGCAAAGCTAAGGGTCTAAAGCGCGCAGCGCGCTATGATCGCCCAGCCGCCGAAGTGGAATGGATTTTCCAAGCCTGTCTGTTCCGCCAAGCGGTTCGACAGGTTTTTAGTTTCCTGACCATAACCTTTGTGGGCTTGGAAAGGAGGAACCATGAAAAAATTCTTGTTTGCGTTGATGCTTGTTGCGCTCACGTTGCCGCTGTCGCTTTCGATGGTTTCTGCGGCGATGGATTTCGAAGATCCCGCCTTGTGCGTGAATGGCAAGTGGTTGTTGGTCGATGCCGCCTTGCCCTCTGCCATCACTGTGGTTGTGCCCGATGATGCACGCTATGGCGATCAAAAAGCCGGCGGGTGTAAAACACCTGCCCCAGTTAGCCAAACCATCACAGTTGTAAAGGAAGGCAACGCACAACACATGATGCGCGTCTTGGTCGATGGTAGCAAAGCAAGCGTTCCAACGATTACCGTTGCCTATGGCGATGCAGTTCACACGAAGAAAAACAACGGCAGATTGATGGTCTTTACTTTCTTCGTCCGCTAAATCGAGACCGTCTAAAACTGCATCCATCCTAGACAAGGCAACTCGCTCGCCGCGGGTCGCCTTGTTTTTTATCGATGCTCGGCGATGCCGGGGCAAGGTGGAAAATACCATAGGAACAAAGTGTAGTTTTGGGCGAGGTGTACTTGTAGTATAATGTCACTAACTCTCGAATGATTTTCCAAGAGAACACGATGATGCTCTCCTGTAGCAAGTGTGGTCACGCAAATTCAATTAGCGCGAGCGTGTGCGAGCGGTGCGCGTCTCCGCTCACGCGCATCTGTCCCCATTGCGATTTTGTCAATCCCGCGAATTTTAAATTCTGCGGGAATTGCGGTTCCCGGTTTGGTGTCAATCCGCGCGCGGTTGCCGTGCAATCGATGCCGGACACGCTGGCGCAAAAAATTTCCACGCTCGGCAAACAAATCGAAGGCGAGCGGCGGACTGTAACCGTTCTCTTTTCCGATTTGAGCGGTTATACGACTATCGCCGAAAAACTTGACCCCGAGCAAGTGTACGAGCTGATCGATCGTACGCTCCAAGCGTTCACCGATCAAATCTACGCGCACGAAGGCACCATTGACAAAGTAATGGGCGATGGCGTGATGGCGCTCTTTGGCGCGCCAATTGCACACGAAGATGATCCCGTGCGCGCGGTACGCGCGGCGTTGGGAATGCAAGATGCGCTTAAAAAAATCAACGTCGATTTGGAAACGCGGTTGGGAATCTCATTGCGCGTGCGCATCGGTTTGCACACCGGCACCGTCGTCGTCGGCAACATCGGTTCCGATTTGCGAATGGAATACACCGCGCTCGGCGATACAGTGAATGTCGCCGCGCGTTTGCAAAGCGTTGCCGAACCCGGCACGATTCTGGTCAGCCGCCCGGTGTACCAAGCGAGCAAACCGCTCTTTGAATTTCGCGAACTCGGCTCGATCCGGGTCAAGAATCGCGTCGAGCCGGTAGAAATCTTTGAAGCGCTCGCGCCACGTCAGGTTGCCGGGCGCGTGCGCGGCATTCCCGGCTTGACTGCACCAATGGTCGGACGCGAACAAGAATACGCGCGCGTGCGTCAAGCCATCGACGAATTGACCAACCAACGTCGTGGACGAATTGTGTTGGTGACCGGCAACGCCGGCATCGGCAAATCCCGTCTGACGAGCGAAATCAAAAGTTATCTCGCCAACAAATGGGCGACGGTGATCGAAGGCGCGTGTTTGGCGTACGGACAGCCGGCGTACGGCGTGATGTTGCGAATCCTGCGCGCGCTTTTTAGCTTGCGCGAAAATGATCCCGAAGAAACCGCGCGCGAAAAAATCGAAGGGACTTTGCACGATCTTTTGCCGGCGGCAGAAGCGGAAAACATTTTGCCGTACATCGAGCATCTCTTTTCGATTCGTATTTTTGAAAAAGAAATGGCGGCGCGCATTCGCCATCTTGCGCCACCGCAATTGCAACAACAAACATTCATCGCGATTCGAACGCTACTCGTCGCCAAAGCCAAAGAAAAACCGTTGGTGCTCGTCTTTGAAGATGTCCATTGGATCGATTCCTTGTCGTTGGAATTGCTCCTCTATTTGTTGGACAGTGTTGAGCATGTCCCGCTGTTGCTCTATTGCAATTCGCGTGCCAGTGAAGGTGTGGCGGCGCCGCGACTGCTCAAACTCGGCGAGGAAATGTACGCGCCGCACTTTGTTCATATTCCACTTTTGCCGCTTTCGCACGCGGACAGCATCGCGCTGGTCGATTTGTTGCTCACGATTCACGAATTGCCGGAATCGCTCAAGCAGATGATCCCGCAACGCGCGGAAGGCAATCCGTTTTACCTCGAAGAAATCATCCGCATGCTCATCGACCGCGGCATCATCCGGCGCGGCGTGCACAATTGGGAAGTGACGCCCGGCGCGGACGTTGAAAATTTTTTGGTGCCGGCAACCTTGCAGGGTTTGATTATGACCCGCGCCGATCATTTGAGCGAAGGCGCGCGGCTTGCGTTGCAATGCGCCGCCGTCGTCGGGCGCGATTTTTCGTATCGTTTGCTCAACTATGTCATCGACGACGCGCGCAATTTGCCGGATGATTTGGCAGAACTTGAGGAACGGCAACTTGTTACGGCAATTCACAACGGCAATGATCCCCACTATCGATTCGCGCACATTCTCATTCAAGAAACACTCTACAACAGTTTGCTCGTGCGCCGCCGCGAATTCTTGCACCACAAAATCGCTATCGGCATCGAAATGCTGTTCAAAGATCGTCTCGACGAACGCATTGAAGAGTTGGCGTTTCATTACGCGGAAAGCAAAGATTGGGATCGTGCTTTGCCGTACGCGATTCGGGCGGGACGCCAAGCCGCCGACCGGTTTGCGAACGAGCAAGCGCTACACCATTACCAACGCGCCGTCGATTTTCTCACGCGCACGAACCCGACAACCGCGCAAAAAGTCGAAACGTACAGCGGGTTGGCATCGGTGCAAACGTTTACCGGCGATTATGCCGCCGCGACGACTTCGTACTTGATCGCGCTTGAAATCGTACGCTCCACCGGCAAATCGATTGCAACGGCGCGGCAAAGTGCCGAGTTGATGCGGTCGCTCGGTCGTGTGTGCGAACGACGCGGCGATTATGCGGAATCGTTGCGCTGGTTGGAGAATGGGTTGAAAGAATTGGACGATGACCCGGATTTGAAATCGGCGGAGCGCGTCCGCATCTATAACGATATTGGCTGGGTGCAGTATCGCCGCGGCGAATTCGATCAGGCGTACGAATGGCGGATGAAGACTTTGCAAATTGTCGAAGGGACGGAGCATTACAGTGAAATGGCGTCGGCGTACAACGGTTTGGTCGCGCTCTTTACGCGCAAAGGCGATTGGGCGCGCGCGAGCGCGTACGCGGAAAAAGGTTTGCGTCTGCGTGAACGCATCGGCGATTTGCAAGGCGTCTCGCAATCGCTAACGAATATAGGCGTGATTGCATGGGAGCAGGGGAATTGGTCGCTCGCGCTTGAGCAAATCGAGCGCTCACTTGACATTAAGCAAAAAACCGGCGATATTCAAGGTATCGCATTGTTGAATAACAACCTTTCGGAATTGTATCGTGAGCGTGGCGATTATCCGCGTGCGTTGGAATTGGCGGAACGCGCGCTTGCTATCGGCGAAAAAATTCGCAACAACAATACGATCCTGCAGGCGCTCAACAATCTGGCACACGTCAAAATTTTGCAGAACGCGCACCAAGACGCAGCACCATTTTTGCATCGTTGTCTTGCCCTTGCAACCGAAAAGGGCTCGAAGGAGCGCACGGCAGAGGCGCAATGGCTGATGGCGGAGGTAGCGTTGAGCCGGGGCGAAATCGATTCTGCCGCCGAACTTGCCAACCACGCGTTGACACTTGCTCAAGCCATCGGCAAGCGGTACGAGGCGAGTGTTCTGCGGACACTCGCGCAAATCGCGTTTACGCAAAATAACTTGATGGACGCGCGCGTGTTCATCGAGCGCAGTATCGCAATTTGGAACATGCTCAAGAATCGCTTTGAGCTTGCCAAGTGTCAGCGTCAGCTCGCCGCGATTCAGCGCGCCACTGGACAATTGGTTGACGCGGAAACGACCTTGCATCAGGCAATCGAGACGTTTACGCAATTGGGTGCGGCGGGTGAATTAGAACGCGCAACCGATGAACTCGCACGACTGTCGAATCAATTGGGTATCGCACGATGAAACACAATCTGCGCAACATTCCTTTCTTTGCCGAACTCGATGAAAATGTTTTGGAAGCCATTTCGCGGCGGCTCCAACGCGAGCATTATCACAAAGGCGCGGCGGTCTTTTTGGAGGGCGAGCCGGGCGAATGTATGTACCTGATCGAAAGCGGTCAGATCAAAATCGTTTTGGAGAACGGCAGCGACGAGAAAATCTTTAGTTATCTGGGTCCCGGGAATTTTTTCGGCGAGATGGCGGTCCTTCTCGGCGAACGCCGCTCCGCCACCGCGCGCGTGGTGATCGACGCTGATTTGTTGGTGTTGCGTAAAGAAGACCTTGACGATCTATTGGAAACGCACCCGCAAATCGCGGTGATGATGACCCAGGAACTGGGGCGGCGTTTGGTGCGTTCCAACCGCGCGCCAATCGTGCGCGAAGAGTTCAACATCATCGCTTCACTTGGCACATCCACGCCAACTCTCGCGCGGCACCTGGCGCAAGTTACCGGCGAAGAAGTCTTTATTCTTGATCTGGGAGGACTTGCCAACAGCACTTTTGACCAAATGGCGCTCCGCCAAACCGGTGTGTTGTTTGCGCGCGGCGAAGATATTTTGGAACCGGAAACGCTGGCGGATCGGTTGAGCAAGTTGGTCGAAAGATTTTATTGGGTGGTCTTGGCAGTCGCGCCGTACGAAACGCCGTTGACGCTCAAAGCCGTCGAGCTCGCCGACGTTACGGTGCAAATTGGCGGACGCGAACCGAGCTGGCTCAAAAGTATTTCCGCCAAAGCATTCTGGCGCGCCAGCCCCGACGAAAAAGATATTCGCCGGCTTGCGCGCCGCATCAGCCAGCGACTTGTCGGTTTGGCATTGTCAAGCGGGAACGCGCGTGGGATGGCGCATATCGGCGTGTTCAAAGTTTTGGAACGCGAAGGGATTCCCATCGATATGATTGCCGGGACAAGCGCCGGCGCAATTTTTGGCGCGATGTACGCCGCGGGCCGCACCGTCGAGGAGATGACCGAATTTGCCATCGGCGTGCAAAAGCAGTACAATTTCATCACAGGTTTTCGGTATTGGGACGTGAGTTTGCCCCCGCGTTCGGGATTGATTAAAGGGAATCAAGTTTTGAATTATCTCCGACGCTGGGTGATGAACAAAACGTTTGACCAATTGCGGATTCCACTTTATATTGTGGCGACTGATCTGATCTCCGGCGAAGAAATTGTTTTTGATCGGGGTCCCGTTGCAGAAGCTATGCGCGCGAGTATGAGTGTGATCGGCGTGCTGGAGCCGGCGCGAGTTGCCGGGCGTTTTCTCATCGACGGTGGCTCGGTCAATCCGGTCCCCTCGCAACTGCTCGCCGATAAAGGCATCAGCATCATTCTCGCCAGCAACGTCATCCCCGGTCTGGAGGATCGTTTACATCGACGTGAACTCAAGCGCGAAGGTAAAATGCCGAACGTCATCGGCATTGTGATGGGCGCGATGGAAATTATGGAATCCGAGATTATCCAATCGCGGATGGGGCCGGTCGATGTGTTGATTCAGCCGGACATTGCCCGGTACGGCACGCTTGAATACGATAAAGTGCACGAGATCATCCAACGCGGCGAAGAAGCGACGTACGCGCAACTTGCCAACATTCGCGAGCGCATTGCGCCACGCCCGCGTCCGCCCTTGGGTCATTAACGTCATGTCTCCGAAACGAACAAATTCTACGGTCGAAGATTTGCGCGGTGAAATCGCCCGACTGGAGCAACGCATTACCACGTTAGAGGCGTTGCAAGAAGTTGCGCTCACTTTCTCCTCCGAACTTGGTTTGAATCGATTGCTTGCCCTCATCCTGTCCAGTGCGGTGGACGTGATGAAGGCAAATGCTGGCTCGCTTCTCTTGCTCGACCCGGCAACGCACGATTTAGTGTTTCAAGTTGTGCAAGGCGGCGGTGGCAAGGTTTTGCGCGGCAAACGCATCAAGAGCGATGAAGGCATCGCCGGCTGGGTCTTTACCCGTAAACAGCCGGTCATCGTTCACGATGTCGCACTCGATCCACGCTTCCTCGACCGCATCGACAAGAGTTTCAAATTCCGCACCACGGCGATGGTTGCCGTGCCCTTGCTCCACAAAAACAATCCCATCGGCGTTATCGAAATCATCAACAAGCAATCGGGCGAGCAATTTAACGAAGACGATCAGGAATTGCTGATGGCATTCGCCGCGCAATCCGCCGTGTTGATCGAGAATGCCCGGTTGTATGAACAGGTCGTCGCCGAACGCGATCGCTTGCTCGCTGTCGAAGAAGAGGTGCGACACGAACTCGCGCGCGAATTGCACGACGGTCCGTCGCAATTGTTGTCCGCGATCATTATGGGGTTGAAATTTTTAAAGCAAGTTATCGAGCGACAGCCCGGGCGCGCGGCAACCGAACTAACCGAGCTCGAACGGCTGACGAATCAGGCGTTGCATCAAATTCGGAATATGCTGTTCGATTTGCGTCCTGTGGCATTGGAAACGCAAGGATTGTGCGCGGCGATTCAAATCTATGCGGAGCGTCAGATCGAGGGCAATCCCGTACATTTGCACATCGATGCGGAGGCGCAACCCATTCGTTTTCTTCCGCGCGTAGAAGCCGCCGCCTTTTCGATCATTCAAGAAGCCGTGGGCAACGCGCAAAAACATGCACGCCCGAAAAATATCTGGGTCAACATCAAGAAAACTGCTGACACGTTGACACTTAGCGTACGGGATGATGGTCGCGGATTTGATATGAACGCCATCGAAGCGGCGTACGGCCAGCGCGGTAGTCTGGGTTTGTTGAATATGAAAGAGCGCGCCGAAATCTGTCATGGCAAACTCACCATCGATTCCAAACCGAGCAAAGGCACACAGGTTACGCTTACCATCCCGCTCAATCAATCCGACCGTTCCGTACGTTATCTCACATGAACATCAAGTTTCAAGAGGTTGGAGCGGTTACCAACCTCTTTGATTTTCAGCGATGAATTTTTTCAAGCCACTTTTCCGCGCCAGCACACTTTTCCTCATTCTCCTCAGCAACTTGATCGCACCCAATCTTCACGCGCAAACTTCCGCAACGATCTTCGTGCCGGTCGCGCTCGCGCCAGTTCAACGCGACACGCCCGTCGAACTCACCGCGCTCACGCTCGACGCCGAAATCGAAGAGAGCAACGGGCGCACGATTATCAGCGGCAACTCGATCTTCAAGTTACACAACACCGACCGCGCAAACGATCTTCAAATCGCCGTCGGATTTCCAACGTGGGCGGGTGATGTTTACACCTTCGATCCCGCGCGATTCAGCGTGTTCAACGTCAGCATCGATGGCACGCGTGTGCGCACGCTCAACCCGGCGCGCGCCGATTTGAAAATTGGCAACACGATTCGCGCAGTCGATTGGTACACCTTCACCGTGTCGATTGCCGCCGACGAAAAAAGTACCGTGCGGTACGATTTCGCGCAAGACTTGGGCGACAGCGTGATGCCGCGTATGATTTACGGAATGTTGCCCGCCGTCAATTGGAAAGGCGCCATCGGCAGCGCGCGGCTCACGTTGAGTTTTCCGAATAACACCACGCTCGAACAAATCATCGCGTACGATCCGCCCAACCCGGAATTTGATGGCAAATCGATCACGTGGCGATTCACGACGAAAGAACCACCGACCAATCCCGCGCTCACGTTTTTGCGGCAATCGGTCTGGGACGATCTGAACGCCAAGCGTCGCACCGCGCAACAAAATCCAAACGATGCGAACGCACGCGCCGCGCTTGGCAATCTGTTGCGTCAACTCGCCGCCATCGATTCGCCCAAGCACGATAGTTTGGCAATGCAAGCGATTGCGGAATTGGAAACGGCAGTGCGACTCGATCCCAATAATCGAACGGCGCGGCAGGCGTTGGGCGCGGTGTACGAAACGCGCGCCGGCGCGGCGACCGGTCCGCGCAATGTGGGGTACGTGCAACTCGCCATCGCACAATGGGAAGCGCTGCAAAATGACGCCACGGCGCGCCGGCAACTTGCCGAAGATTATTTTTATCTGGGGTTGGACGCGCAAACGCGCCGCGATTTTTCCAACGCGTCGAATTATTACGATAAAGCCAGCGCGCTCGCGCCGGGCGGCGCGGGTCCTCTCTTTACACTCGAGCGAATGAATGCGCAACGCAAATCGCTCAACATTGCTTGGGCGCGCGCGTTGCTCGAACAAACCGATCTGGCAAACGCGTCGTCCAAAGCGCGCGCCGCGCTCGGCGATAAATTTATGACCCAGTTCTCGCCGCCGGCGTTTTACGTAACGCGCGCGCAAGTTACGACGTCGGCGCAAACCCGCGCGCTCACGTTCACGCTCGCGCCGTACCTTTCGCCCGGCGAAATGCAAAACGCGGCAAGCGGCGCAGTCGCGGTTCTGCGCAATGCGGTCGATGTTGATGCGAATCTAACGGCAGAAGGATTGAATGCCGTCGTCAGCATTACGATTCCGTTTGAGAATCGCGCGCAACTTGCCGCCAAACTCGAGGCGTTGGCAAAAGCATTGCCGAATCGCGTCGAGTGGTCGCTTGTACGCGCGGTGTTGTCGTCGAATGATTTTGCGTGGAGTGAGCGCGATGAAATTTTTGCGCGAACGACGAGTTATCACGAGCAAGTTAATCTCGCTGCTGCGTGCGACGCGTTCACCGCGCAAAGCGACGAGATCGCGCGCAATCTGTCGGCGTTGCAAAATATTTCGGCGAGCGATGAAGAGGGGCAGCTGAAACGTGCGATGTTGCAAGCGGCGCAACGCGGCTGGCAAAATGCGCTGGCGTTCGGTCGTGTCACGTACCGCGCCGGCAACGAGGAATCCCGCGTGGATATTTGCAATGGACAAACGCTGGCGTGGTCGTCGTCATCGTGGAAGGTCGAGCGGATTGGCTTGGCATTCCTGATCATTCAAGCGATAATAATTCCGGCAGTGGTTTGGTGGTGGATCAAAAAGAGATCGAGGGAATCAAACTAGCCGGGCGCAAATGTCATTGCGAGGAGCGAAAGCGACGAAGCAATCTCTCAAGGTACTTAAAGATTGCTTCGCTTCGCTCGCAATGACAGTTTTTTGCTTCTGGAAGACGCGGCTATATTACCCGACACACCAACCCTTTCAAGTACTCGGATTCCGGGAACGCAAGTAGAATCGGATGGTCGGAGGCGTGTGATAACTTGGCGATGATTTGCGCATCGCGGTTGGCATCGGTTGCCGCTTCAAACACGACTTTCTGAAATAATTCCGCGCTCACTTGCCCCGAACAAGAAAACGTCGCGAGCATTCCGCCCGGCTTGAGCAATTTGAACGCAAGCAAGTTAATGTCCTTGTATCCGCGCAAGCCGGCATTCAATTGCGAGCGCGTGTGCACAAATTTGGGCGGATCGAGAATGATTGCGTCAAACGATTTGCCGCTGTCGCGGTATTTGCGCAGTGCTTGAAACGCATCGCTTTCTATAAACTCAGCGCGCGCGACGCAATCGTTCAGCCGCAGATTCTCGCGAGCAAGTTCGAGTGCATCGCGCGACGCATCAAGATTGATGACGCGCGCGTTTTTATTTGCGGCGCACACGTAAACCGAAAAGCCGCCGGTGTAGGAAAACACATTTAGAATCTCCCCTGCACCCCGGCGCCTCTGCTCTTCCGCAATCCGTTGCCGATTTTCCCGCTGATCGAGATAAAACCCGGTTTTATGCCCCCGTTTCACATCGACTAAAAAGCGCAAACTATTTTCGATAACTTGCACCCGCTCCGGTGGTTCGTCGCCGCGGAGAACGCCGACGCTTGATTGCAATCCTTCTTTCTCGCGCACATCGACATCGCTTCGTTCGTAGATGCCGCGCGGCGCAACGAGTTCTTGCAAACCATCGATGATTTCTGTTTTGAATTTTTCTGCGCCGAGCGTCAAAAACTGTACGACGATGAAATTGGCATAACGATCGACGATCAAACCGGGCAATCCATCGCTCTCGGCGTTGACTAAACGATAGGCGTTCGTCGATGCGTCAGCGTTCAACGAAGCGCGTGCCGCAATCGCGGTTTGCAATCGTCGGCGAAAAAATTCGCGGTCGATTGGTTCGTCCCGCCACGTCCACAAGCGCACCGCGATTTGCGAGCGCGAGTTGTAGTAACCGCGCGCGAGAAATTGCCCGGCGGCATCGAGTACGTCAACCGTGTCGCCGTCGTTGGCGTTTTCAACGCGCGCGATTGCGCCGGAGAAAATCCACGGATGATGTGAGAGAACCGGTTTGTCTTTGCCGGGTTTGAGAAAGATTTTAGAGGACATTTGAAATCAGACGAATGACCAAGGACGAATGACGAATGCTCAGTATCAATCGTTCGTCTTTGGTCTTTCGTCCTTCGTCTAAATTCGCAACTTGAGCGCGGCGGGCAAAATGCGAAACGTGGCGGGACCCGCGCCAATAAATTCACCATCGGCTTGGATCAACATACGTTGTCGCGATTCAACTGTCACAATTGATGCGCGGTACTCGGATACTTTGGGATGCTCAAGAATCGTGCCGTTGTAAAGCCGCGGCGTGTTCAATAGCACTTCGAGTTTGCCAAAGTCGCCGAGGATGATGACATCGAATTTACCGTCGTCGAGCGTTGCGTGGGGGCTGATCATCATTCCGCCGCCGAAATATTTTCCGTTGCAGATGACGACGGAATTCATTCGACCTTGAAGTGTTTGATCATCTAACTGAACGACGACTTCTTTGTTTTCGTAACTGCCAATCGTTGCGAGGAGCGCGGTGTAGTAGGGAATCGTGCCGCCGCCACGTTTGCCGCCGCGTTCGGTGCGTTCGATCACTTCGGCGTCAAAACCCATCCCGGCGACGTTTACAAAATATCGGCGCGTTTCTTTGCCATCGCTGTGAAAAATCATTTCGCCGATGTCGAGGGGGACGGTTTGCGTTGCGCGGACAAGATGGCGCGCGGCGAGCAACATATCGCGCGGGAGATTCGCCGAGCGAACGAAATCGGAACCGGTGCCGCTGGAGATTACGCCAAGCACAGCATTCGGGTTGCGCGGTTTGCCATTAGGGTCGAGCATTCCATTCACGACTTCGTTCAGGGTTCCATCGCCGCCCACGGAGACGATGAGTTCATACCCGGCATCGAGCGCGGCGCGCGCAAGGTCGCTGGCGTGTCCGCGTTGTTCGGTGAACACGACGTCGCACGAAAAATTTTCTGTGCGGAGTACCGCCGCGATTGGTGGAAAACGCGTTGCCATTTTCCCGCGTGCGGCGTTCGGATTGACGATGAGTTGAGTTTTCATGATCGCGTCCTCGCGTTGTGGGAATGCGTTGTAAACATTATAGCGCGCTTGGCGTTGAAAAACAACAAGACCCGAAGAGATTTTCGAAATCTCTTCGGGTCTTGCGCGGTTCAGATTATTTCGCGATGGTTACTTTTGCGGTCATATTCCAGCGCAAGCGTTCGTCTTGCTTGTCCAGTTTGATGACAAGCGTGTAGATGATATCGCCTTGACGATTTTCGCCAAACCCTTTGATCGATGCGATGGTGCCGGTCAATTCCAATTCCGGAACTGCATCGAAGGCAACCTTGACCGCGTCGCCCACTTTGACATTGACCACATTGATTTCGGTCAGGTCGGTTGTTTCCACTTGCATATTCGACGGATCGGCGATGCGCATCACCGGCGCGGCGGCGCTAGCTTGCTCGCCGGGTTTGACATCGATAGAAGCGATGACGCCATCAAACGGCGCAACGAGTTTGGCGCGCGCCAATTGATCATTGGCCAGATCGCGCGCGGCTTGCGCGGCTTTGACATTTGCTTCCGCCGCCGCCAAATCTTCGGCGGTCGGAGTCAGTTTAGCCAGTTGATTCTTGGCGGCTTGCAATGTCGCGAGCGCTTGTTGAACTTGCACATCGGGCGGATTGATCTTGTTGTTGTACGCAATCTGCGCTTTTTGATAATCGAGCCACGCGTTCTGCAATTGCAATCGTTGTGGCAGCATACCGGCAAAAGGATTACTTTCGCCGCCGACCGCATCGAACGCGGCTTGGGCGGCGTTGAGTGCGGCTTGCGCTTTTTCCAAATCGGTTTTTGCACTCAAGATATCGTTGGCGTCTGGTTTGAGCAATTTATCGTACGCCGTCTGCGCCGATTTCACAGATTGCTGTGCCGCCGCCAAATCTTCCGGCGTGGGACCGCGTTTGAGTTGATTGAATTTGGCTTGCGCAACAACTAGGTTTGCTTCCGCTTGTGCGAGTTGCAGTTCCAATTGCTTGGAATCGAGTTGCGCCAGGACTTTGCCCGCTGTCACGCGTTCGCCAACTGTCACAAACACTTGCGCCACTGTTCCCGGGGTTGGGAAATTGAGTGCGGCGTAACGCGCTGGTACCGCTTTGCCTTCTGCCACGATGCGATTGCTGACCTTGATCGCGCTGGCAGTCGGTTGCGGTTTGGGCGTCGGCGTGGGTGGCGCAGAACATGCCAGAATGCTGGCGGCGATGATAACGCTCAGTGTGAACAAAACGAGTTTTTTCATGTGAATTCTCCTGTGAGGTCGATGATTGATTGGTATTTCGGGAAAAACTATACTACGGGTTACTAGATTTGTCAAAAATCGATTACCCTTCATACGCGAGTACTTCACGCACCGTCAGCCGCGAGGCGTTGTGCGCCGGCAAGAAACTAGCCAGCGCGGAAAGAATCGCCACGATGATCAGCCACATGATTGTTCCATTTATCGAAAACATAAACGTGAGCGGCAGTTGGAAAACGGCAACGCCGACTGCCGTGCACAGCAATTGCGCAAGCGGGTACGAGGCAACCGCGGCAAACAAGCCGCTCAACAAACCGATGAACACACCTTCCGTCATCACGATGCCGCGAATCGCGCGGTTGGATGCGCCGATGGCGCGCATCACACCGATCTCGCGTGTACGTTCCAGCACATTGATCGACATCGTGCCCATCAAACCCAGCCCGCCGACGATTGCCATCAACACCGCCATCACCATCAACAGCGCGGTGATGATATTGAAAAAGATTTCGTTGCTCTGGCGCAGGAATTGACTCGTGAGCGGGGTTCCGCCCAAGCGGATGCCAGCATCTTTATACAAACCTTCCAAGTCATTTCTGACCTTTTCCTGAAACGGCGCGGTATGTTCCTCGGTCAGCAGTTGCACGACCTGTGCGCGCCCAATTTGTCCGATGACCTCCGCATAGTACGGATAATTGACGTACGCCAAGCCGATGCCGCCAAACTGTCCAACCGTTCGCATCGTGCCAACCACGCGCCATATGCTTTCGCGATTCTGAATCTTCAACTTGATGTCATCGCCAACCTTGATATCCTTTTCTACTTTCAAGACGTCGAGATTGAGGACAATGGCATTTTCATCGTCGGGCAATAACCAGCGCCCTTCAACGATGGTTGGAAATACCATTTTGGTTGCGGCAGGCGGCGCGAAGAGCGTAATACTTTCGCTTTCCGATTTGTCGGCGCGCACACGCCGAACGCTGTTCATCCCCCAGCTTTCGACGGTCGTAACACCGGGTACGCTCTGGGCAATCGGTTCGACGAGGTCGGTGCGATAGGCACGGCTAAACGGCATCATTACATCAAACTGCCAATTCTTGAACGCGTCGTCGAGTGTTGCCAGCATCGAGGCGTGGATGCTGTTCACCGAAATGAAAATCGTGCCGGCGAGAATTAGCGTAATCATCGTCAACGTGAGCCGCGCCTTGCGGCGAAAGGTGTTGCGGAACGAGATCAGCGTCGGGCGGGAAATTCCGCGTACTTGATCGATCAATCGATCGACGATGCCGGTCCGTGCCGTTGTTTTGCCGATGCCATAATCGCTGATCGCTTCGCGCACGGTTACGCGCGTGCCACCCAGAATCGGAAAAAGCGAAGCGATCAACGGCAATCCTAACCCGATCAGAATTTCGACGATGAGCAAACCCGGCGGAATCGAAAAATCCGGGAAATCGACGTTGACAAAGCCGGCGAGATAGAGACTCGTTTGTCCGGCAGTATATGCGGCAAGTGGAATGGCGACGAGCAATGCCAAAACACCAAAGAGTAAAACCATCGCCAGATACATTATGATCATCTGGCTTGTGCGCGCGCCGATTGCTTTCATAATTCCGATTTGGCGAATTTGTTGAGCAAGCACGGCGTTGATGATGTTGACGACCAAAAAACCGCTGAGGAATAATGAACCAAATCCCAGAAAGTTCAGCAACAACAAGATGCCGTTGAAAATATCTTGAATGGGGTGCTTGCCCGGCTCAGGCACATTGAGACTATAAACCGTGCGCCCGCCGTTTTCGATTTTGGCGGTAACGTTGTCTGCCACGTCCTTGATGTGTTCCTTGTCCAGTTTCTTTTCCGACACGGTAATGTACATCGAGTTGGATTGATTCAAGCCGGTGAGCCACTCGAGCGTTTCCATATCGATGTACCCGTACGCCGCGCCGACGAATGGTGCCGGCGGGAACACCGATTCGTGCGCCAACCCCGCAACGGTCAGTTCGCGGACGCGATCATCGAATTCGATTTGAATCTTGTCGCCGACTTTGAGACCGGGCGGCAATAATCCCGGGACCAAAAGCGACGAGCGTTCGAAGACGACTTCGTGGCTGGCGGGAGGCCAGTGTCCTTTTTCGGCTTGGAATTCCGGCGCGGCTTCGTACGCGCCTTGCGGTTTGACTTTGTTGATTCGAATATCGTTGAAATCCGGAATCGCAAAAAGTAAAATCCGCCGTTGCTCTTTTTCGCTGATGCGAATCTGCGCGCCGATCTGCATGCGCGCTTCGACCTCCTCAACCCCGGGCATCCGCCGAACCATCTGCACCAGATCATCGTTGAACGAATCCGTGATGAGCGTCGCGGCGGCGGGATTCGCTTTGGGGTACGTGACCGCCAGTTCTTGCCCGACAATCGCAAAGGTGTGATTGACCGCGCCGACGGCAAATACCCCCACGCCGATTGAAAGCACGACGAGGAGCGTGCGCAGTTTGTTGCCCCACAAATCGCGGAGAATTTTTTTCCAACGTGGCGCAATCATTACGACGCTCCTCCGCGCGCGGCGATGTTTTCTGCCTCGCGTTGCTGAACCACGCGCGTGATAGACGCCTTGAGTTCCGGCGATTGCGCAACCATTTCGTTGAACGCGCGCCGGTCAAACCGCAATACTTCGACCATCGAATTGCCGGCGGCGCGTGCGGTGGCGCGGCTGGTTCCACCCTGCATCATTTCGATTTCGCCAAAATAATCGCCGTCCTTCATCGTTGCCACAACCTTGTCCTTGCCGGTTGCATCCGGCACAAGAATTTCGACGATGCCTTTGACGATGACGCAAAACTGTTCGACCGGTTCGCCGCGTCGTAAAATGTCCTGACCCGGCTTGAATTTTTCCGGATCGACGTTGTGCGTAAACGCGACGAGTTGCGCTTGCGTGAGGACAGGAAATGTTTTTGCCAATTGCTGTTCGATGATCTCGCCATCGACGATTTGCACCGCGCGCGTGACGCGTTTTGCCAAGTCTTGATCGTGCGTGACCATCAAAATCGTTTTGCCTTGATGCACCAGATCGGCGAAAAGTTGAAACACTGAATCGGCGGTCTTGGAATCGAGATTGCCGGTCGGTTCGTCGGCGAGGAGAATCGGCGGGTCGTTGGCGAGTGCGCGCGCAATCGCAACGCGTTGTTGCTGTCCGCCGGAAATCGCCGCCGGGAGTTTGTTCGCGTGTTCCGCCATTTCCATTTGTTCGAGCAAGTGCATTGCGCGTTTGCGGCGTTCGCCCGGTTTGTACACGTTGCAAAAGTCCATCGGCAACATGATATTTTCGACCAGCGTGAGCGTGGGCAGGAGTTGAAAGAATTGGAAAACGATGCCGAGATTTTTGCCGCGCCACACCGCCATTTGTCCTTCGTTCAATTTGTGGACGGCGGTATTGCCGATTAGCACTTCACCCGCGCTTGGGCGGTCGATGCCGGCGATCATATTGATCAGGGTGGATTTGCCGCTGCCGGACTTGCCGACCACGGCGAGAAACTCGCCGCCATCGACGCGGAGATCGACCCCTTTGAGCGCGGTGAATTTGCCGGCGGCAGTATCGAACGTTTTGACAACTTGCTTGACGTGGATCAGTTCTGCATTGCCGTGATCATACAAGCCATTGGTTGGTTTGTTGTCGGGCTGGGAGGATTTGCGGTTCCAAAACATACGCGTGCTCCTTGACAAATGTTGCACCTTCATCTACGCAAAAAGGCAAATCGGGTTACCTGATGCAATGACATCACAATTATATTCCCATTCTCATTTCTCACAACTAACAGCCGAACTCATTCTACCCAAGTTGCGCGGGCAACCCACCACAAAAACGATGGATTCTGGTTACCACAAAAGACGTGTTCCCTTTGGGGGAGACCATACTACTTTTGCCGTAGGTGCAGAATCACTCGTAATCGTTCCGAGTTTAGGGAAAAAGAATGAGCTCTCTCCGGCATCAATTGTCTTATGCAATGAGTGGAGTCAAATCGTAGCCAGGTTTTTGCGTTCGAATCCACCCGATTAAACTACTCACGTTCAAAAT
>DAOTXS010000013.1:0-61556 GCA_034435055.1 Anaerolineae bacterium
GTGGGCGGCGCGCGCCGCCGGCGCGGATGTGTTTGTGAGTCAGGGTGAGCCGCCGGAAAAATTATTAGAGACACTAGGTCAGATCGTTGCAAAACGCTCGCACGATAGCGAGAAAAATAACTAACGGAGGGTTTGATGTGGTACAACTCAGTAATAACATGGCTGTTGCGCACGCCTTTGCACGGAATCCTCAGCAAGCATTTCATGCTCTTAACGGTAACCGGCAACAAGACCGGCAAAGTGTACACGACACCGGTGAACTATTTTCGTCAGGGTAACACGCTCACGATTGTCAGTTTGCGGAATCGAACGTGGTGGCGCAACCTGCGCGGTGGTCGCCCGGTCACAATCCGTTTGCAAGGACAAGACATGCCTGCATCCGGCACGGTCTTTGAAGACGATACCGGTGTCACCTCACAACTTGCCACGTATCTGCAAAGAAATCCCCAACTCGCCAAATATTTTTCCGTGTCACTAGATGCTGGCGGACAACCGAAACGCGATGAGGTTGCGCGTGCGGCAAAAGATCGGGTGATCGTTCAAATCAAACCGGGAGAAAAATAGGATGAACGATTTTTATTTTTGGCGGCGTTGGGTGATCGCCAACTCGATCAGCGAAACGATTGGCTTGGGGACAATGTTCAGCGTCGGCTTTAGTCTTGTCGCGCAATTCGGCGAGGGAAGTGGATGGATGTCTGTTTTATTTTTCGCCGGCGTTGCTGTGGCGTTGGGAATGTTTGAAGGATTTGTCGTCGGTGTGGTGCAAGGCGCGGTGATGAGACAGCGACTCGCCAATTTCAAAATTCGATCCTGGGTCATTGCGACGATCATAGGTGCGTTGCTGGCGTGGATGCTGGGAATGTTGCCCAGCACGTTGATGAATCTCGCCGCGAACGATGCGTCCAGCGCGCCGCCGATGGACATGCCGGATTGGATCAGCATTGTTTTGGCAATGCCGTTAGGCGCGGTCGCCGGTGTGATTCTCGCTTCAGCGCAGTGGCTCGCATTGCGACGCTGGATCGCGCACGCGTGGGTGTGGCTTCCCGCGAATGCGCTCGCGTGGCTTGTCGGTATGCCGGTCATTTTTATCGGGACGAGTATGATTCACGCGGACACCGGTGCAATTCAATCGGCATTGATGATACTTGTCGCCATCGCAATTGCCGGCGCAGTTGTCGGCGCGATTCACGGAAGTGTGTTGGTGAAATTATTGCCGGCAATTGAAACGAGGAGGGTGCAATGAAAACTCGGCAGCGTCTCATTTTACTTTTATTGTTTTGTGTTGCATGCGTGGGTCAACCAGTTGCATTGGTGCAACCGCCCCCAAGCTTGTGGCAAGGATTTGAGTACGCCGGCGCGTATACAATCGAAATCGACCAGCCGCGCGCGCTCGCCGATCAACCCATCACGATTCGCGTGACGGGATTGAAACCAAAACAGCCCATCACGTTGCGCGCGCGCATGAAATTGCAAACCACATTCGAATCGTTCGCGACGTTTATCGCCGATGAACATGGCGTTGTCGATGTGAGTCGCGCGACACCGCTGTACGGCACGTATACGCAAAGCGATGCGATGGGATTGTTCTGGTCGATGTCGACAAAAGCGAAATTGGATGGCGATGCGGCGCGCCAGCCCACTGATCCACTCAGCATCGTGCTCATCGCCGAAGCGAACGGCAAATCGCTTGCAACGACGCACATCGAACGCGCGTTTACATCGGAAGCCATGCCGCTAACGCGCAAACCGATTGACCGACCGGGAATGGTCGGCGTGTTGTATCATCCAAACACGCCGGGCAAATATCCAACCGTGATTTTGTTGAGTGGCTCAGAAGGTGGAATGCTGGAAGGATGGTCGGCGATGCTCGCGTCGCACGGGTATGCGGTGCTTGCGCTCGCGTACTTTGGTATCGATCCTTTGCCAAAAGAACTGATCGAAATTCCGTTGGAATATGTTGCGAGTGCGATCACATGGTTGAAAGCGCAACCAGCGGTCGATGTAAATCGTATCGCGGTGATGGGCGGATCGAAAGGTGGCGAGTTGGCGTTGCTCGTGGGCGCGACGTATCCGCAAGATATTCGCGCGGTGATCGCGATCAAACCGCACACGCTCGTCTATCAAGCAATTTCAACCAACTTTCAGAATTTTCAAAACGGTGCGAAATCATCATGGACGTTGAACGGCATGCCGGTGCCGTTTGCGACCGGCGCGCTCACGCCAGAGTTTATCGGCTTTTTCATCGGACGACCGGTCGCGCTTCGTTCATCGTACGAACAACCGCTCGACAATCCGGCCATTGTCGCGCGGGCGGCAATCGCGGTAGAAAAAATCTCCGGACCGATCCTGCTCATCTCCGGCACCGACGATCAGATGACGCCGTCGTCGCGCATGTGCGATCTGGCGATTGAACGACTGAAGGCAAATCAATTTCCGTACGAGTATACACATCTGCGTTACGAAGGCGCGGGACACACGTTCGGTCTGCCGTATGGTCCGGCATCGGATAGAGTATCCGGGCAATTTGTGATTGGCGGGAGCAAGGAAATCAACGCGCGCGCAACCATCGATGCGTGGCAAAGGGTGCTGGTATTCTTGGAAAAGCATTTGAAGAATTGGGGATAATAATTCGAAGGAGGTTTCAAATGGCATTCAAAACCGTTCTCATCTATCTCGGCAAGTTGATTGCGTGCGGCGTCGTGTTTTCTATCGGCGTTATCGTCGGCGGAATGATCGCTACGCTGATGGGTTTGCCTACTGCACCAATGCCGGAAAATATCAACGTGTCGAATGCGACAATGTACTTGTTCCTCACGAGTCCATTGTTGGCATTTGCGCTGACGTTGCTGGCGCGTGGCATCGTCGGGAATTTTTGGACACGCACAATCATCCTGGCTTTTCTAACTTGGATCGCATACACGGTGAATACGCAACTTGAAGCCGCCATCTTTACAAGCATGGCGAGTGGCTTTGGGTTTTCCCTCATTACGTTTCTGCCAGCGTGTTTGCTGAGCGGTGCGGCAGTCGCGTGGCTGTTCCCGACGGATAAACCAGGTACAAGTTTTATTGTTGCGAGCAAAACATTTTTCGCGCAACGCCATCCGGTTGCCTGGACGTGGCGTTTGGCAATTGCCGCCGTGGCGTTCATGCCGATCTATTGGGTCTTTGGCTTGATCGTTGTACCGTTTACCGGCGATTACTATCGGCAAAGCATGTACGGTTTGCAAATGCCGACGCTGGACAAAATCCTAACCGTCTTGGCGATCCGTAGTGTCTTGTTCTTGCTTGCTTGTTTACCGATCATCGTCGCGTGGCAGAAATCATCGCGTAGTTTGTTTTTACGCCTGGGATTTGCGTTGTTCGTGTTGGTCGGTTTGTTGTATATGATTGCCGCGGATTGGATGCCGATTAGTGTGCGTCTGCCGCACACATTGGAAATTTTGGCGGACGAATTTGCGTATGCGGGTGTGTTGGTCGCGTTACTCAAGGGGAGGGAAAGATGAAACAATCAAATGTCAGCGGTATTCCCA
The DNA here is from genome assembly GCA_034435055.1 of Anaerolineae bacterium. Taxonomy (GTDB): domain Bacteria; phylum Chloroflexota; class Anaerolineae; order UBA4142; family UBA4142; genus DAOTXS01. The sequence goes on from DAOTXS010000013.1 coordinate 3,531, forward strand.
AAGAAATCGCGCTCCAACTCTGTGCCGAGATTCGTGCCCAGTATCGCGGCAAGTGGTGGACGTTGGCGGGGATGCAATGTATGGGTTGCGATGCCGCGACCAAAGGCGACATCACCAAGCGATGCGTGAGCGGTCGCCCTGATTATCGTGGATGTAATTTGGTCAACGCGCGGTACGACAAGGGCAGGTAACCATCGTCGATAATTTCTCGCGCTTGATTCGTTAACCGGGCAACTCAGTTGCCCGGTTTGTCATTTCTTGTGTTTGACCGCTTCCAGTTCTCGCGCTTCGGGGCGATGCTTGTAGAAATCGTCGAGCGGATAACAACCCGACACGATGCCGTTACGCGGCGCGGTTGTGCAATCGCTGAACGTGCGGCAAATTTTTTTGCGTTGTAACACGCGCCCCGCCAAAATATCGGCGGCGATTTCCGGATAACTGAGGATCGTGCGACCCAGCCCGACAAAATCGGCAAAACCATTGCGCACGACGGCTTGCGCCACGTGCGGCAAAAATTCTTGCAGGTACGAATACGATGATCCGATGATGGTCATGTCTGGTCGATGCTGTTTGAGTTCCTTGACAACCTTCACGTGCCGCGCGACGCCGATCACCGGGTCTTCTGGCGGTTGATAGCCGTCCGATGGCGGGAATGTTGCCGGGCGCATCAAGTGCGGATTGTAGTACGGACTCGCGCCGGTGACACACACCATTTTTACCTCGAGCGACGCGAGCAGGTCGAGAAATTTTTTCGGCTCGGTCAAATCGATGCCCAAGCCGGTGCCATCGCCGCCGAACGCGTGGCGGTACGGTTTTTCAAATGGCTCTGGCTCGCCGATGCCGTTTGCGCCGGGACGGAACGGCACAAAATCAAATGCGCTGAGACGCACACCGATGTCCAAGCCGGGCACGTTCGCGCGAATCCCGGCAATGATCTCGCGCACAAAGCGCGTCCGATTTTCAAAACTGCCGCCGTACTTGCCGGGGCGATCGATTGCGCTCAAGAATTCGTGCCCCAGATAACCGTGGCAATGTTTGAGATCGACAAAGTGAAAACCGGCGTCGCGCGCAAATTTTGCCGCCGCAATGAAATCGTCGATCAAGCGCGCAATGTCATCGTCGCTCAGCACCGGAAAATCGGGGGGGACGCCAAACTTGCGATCCAAGACCGGGTGATGATACAAAATCATCGGCTCGAGTTTTTTCTTGTCGTTCGGTCGGCAAAAGCGTCCCGAATGCGTGAGTTGCAAACCGATGAACAGATCGTCGGTCTTGCCAAAGTTTTGTTTGTGTGCGGCAACAAGACCTTCGCGCAGTTTGATGAAAGCGCCAAGATGTTCCGGTTTCGCGGTCAACTGAAGTGGATTCGCGCGCCCGTCGTGTCGCACAGCAACCGCCTCGCCACCCCAAATCAGTTTTGCGCCGCTTTGCCCAAAATGTTGCCAGCGGCGAGCGGTCAGTTCGCTCGGACGACCGTCGCGCTCGCCATCCCAGCCCTCCATCGGCAAAACGCAAAATCGATTGCCGACAACAAAACCATTAGGCAAGCGATAGGGTTGTGCAAGCGGCGCGTGGTTACCGACGATCATCGTGTCGTCAATCGGCAAATCGATTCCCAGTTTCTCAACGTGCATACGAAAATCGTTTATAGTTTTGAATGCGGCAAGGCGAGGAAAAGACATTCGACTCCTAGAATTGTGTTAAAGTCTTCGTAAATGAAAACCACCATCGACATTAATCACTTCACCGGTCGAGTACGGCAACAAATTTTCGGCAATCGCGATGACCGCGCGCGCGACATCGTCCGGCTGTCCCCACCGACGAATCGGCAGTAATCCTTCATCGATCAGTTTATCGTATTTGGCTTTGACCACGCTCGTCAAATCGGTGGCGATGATCCCGGGGCGAACCTCGTACACGTGGATGCCGAATTCAGCAAGGCGATCTGCGAACAACGTGGTCATCATGGCGATGCCGGCTTTCGAGATACAGTACTCGGCGCGATTCACACTGCTTGCGTACGCGCTGAGCGAACCGAGGTTGATGATTTTCGCGCCCACATTTTTTTGCTCGATCATTTTGCGCGCGACGAGTTGCGTGAGAAAAAATGGCCCCTTGAGATTGGTTGCCATCACTTCGTCGTAGCTCGCTTCCGACATTTCGAGCATATCCGTCCGCACGCGCGGCGCCATCCCGGCATTGTTCACCAGCAAATCGATGCGACCAAATTGCTTGAGTGTTTCATCGACCAAACGCTCGCGCTCCTCGCGGTGCGCAATATCTGCTTGAATAACGACGCCGCGCCCGCCGGCTTGTTCGATCAATCGTAACGCTTCGTTTGCCGCGCTCGCGTTGCCGCGATAATTGACGCCAATCGACCAGCCGCGTTGCGCGAGCGCGATTGCAATACCGCGCCCGATGCCGCGCGCCGCGCCGGTGACGAGTGCAACTTTATCCATAAAAATCCTCATCCGCGAATTGCGCGAATCTTCGCTAATGTTTTTTTATATTTGTGCGATTCGCGTGATTCGCGGGCAAATTTGTTATTCAAGTCCCGCGACCTTGCTCAACGCTTCCAGGAAAAAGTATTCGCCCCACATCACGCTTTCGTCCACGCCCAGCCCTTTGCGTTGATGATAACAACCATGTTTCAAAATCCCTTCCCAGTCCGGCGTGTCAATCGCGCAAAATTCCGGCTCGGTCAACGTGTCGATAATTTCAATTGCGTAATCGCGATACAACCGCGCGCGCGCGGCATCGCCGGTCAAATCGGCGAGGTTCCACAAACCACTCGCGGCAATCGCGGCGGCGGAACTTTCGTACGGGAATGGCGGATCCGTTTCGTCCCAGTCGTTAGGTGGGATGCCGTGCGCTGGCGTGCGTTCGATGTAGAAATTCGCACACGCTTCCGCCGTCTGCAAAAAGCGTGCATCGCGCGTGAAACTGTATGCCGTGCCAAAACCGTACAACGCCCACGTCAGCCCGCGCGCCCACGACGAATCGTTGCGGTAACCTTGATGCGTCGATTGCCGGAGAAATTCGCCGGTCGCGGTATCGAAAATGCCTTCGTGCGAGGTACTGCCGTCGCCGCGCACAAGATATTTGCGTGTCGTGAGACAGTGCTGATTGGCGACGCGCCACAATTTTTCGTCGCGTGTTTCGAGCGCGGCATAAAAGATAATGCCGACATTCATCATAATATCGATGAACAAACTCTCGTCTGAAATGAACGAACGCAAATATTGTCCTTGCTCTTTGAAACGCAAACCCAGCGTCTGCCCGGCTTCGACGACAACCTTTTTGATTTTGGGATCGCCGGTGAGATCGTGCCAACGTTTGTAGGTTGACCAAAAAAGAAAACCGAGGTCGTGCACATCGCGGTCCGTTTTGCGATGCTCGATCAACCGCGAATAGTGTTCTGCTTTCTCGCGCCAGTAATCATCGCCGGTGTGTTTATGCATCAGCCACAACTGCCCGCCGAGAAAACCTTCGCACCAGTTCGTCCATGCTTCCCCGCCGTGTTTCCATTTTCCGTTGACGGTGTACATCGGAAAGTAATCGGGGTACGTTTCGATGAGGCGGCGCAGTTGTTTGCCGGCGAATTCAAACGTGCGGTTGATTTTTGCTGGAAGATTGGACATGGAACGCTCCGTGTTGTGTGATGCGTGTTGCGTGCATCTCCGCCAGAATCGCCAACTCGATTGTTTTGAACACGTGCTCCTGCGTCATCGCGTTGTCAGTGCGATGCAAACAATCGAGAATCAATTGACCAAAGTACGGATAACCGATTTTGCCATGCACCGGAATGTGATGCTCGCCTTTATGATCGACGAGATACACGTGGTCGGGTTCCGTATCGCGCGCGATGTCGAGATATTTGCGAAGTTCGATGTAGCCGTCAGTCCCAAGAATAAACGTGCGCCCGTCACCCCACGACCCCAAACCATCCGGCGTAAACCAATCGACGCGGAAGTAATGTGTTGCACCGTTGTCCGCGACGAATGTTGCATCACCGAAATCTTCAAAGCCGGGGTGATCGGGATAGCGATAGTTGCCCACTTTGCTGTGCAAAACTTTTGCGTCTTTTGCGCTGGTGTAAAACAAAAATTGCTCGATCTGATGCGAACCGATGTCGCACAAAATGCCGCCGTATTTTTCTTTTTCAAAAAACCACGCCGGGCGCGCAGACAAACTAATGCGATGCGGACCCAAACCGATCACTTGAATCACGCGACCAATCGCCCCGTGGTGTACCAATTCGCCGGCATACACTGCCGCTTCGACGTGTAGACGTTCAGCGTAGTACACTGCGTACTTGCGCCCGGTCGATTTGACTTTGGCGCGCGCCGCGTCGAGTTGCGCGAGCGTGGTCAGCGGCGGCTTGTCCGCAAAATAATCCTTGCCGGCGTCCATCGCACGCAAACCCAGTGCGCAGCGATCCGCCGGAATCGCCGCGCTCGCAACTAGCTTGATCGACTGGTCGTCGAAAATTTCTGATTCCGCACGCGCAACTTTCACGCCGGGATATGTTTGGCAAAACGCTTTGATTTTCGCCGGGTCGGGATCGTAGACCCACGCCAGTTCCGCGCCGGCTTCGCGCAAGCCGTTGCACATTCCGAAAATATGCCCGTGATCGAGACCGATGGCGGCGAAACGAAACTCGCCGGGTCCGACGACGATATTGGCTTTGCCTTGCGGCGCATAGTTCATTCCGTTCGCTTTTTGAAATGTTGGCATAGTTCCAACTTGTCCTTGCGAGGAACGTTTTGTGTGACGAAGCAATCTCTCAAAAGTACTTTGAAAGATTGCTTCGTCGGCAGAAACCGCCTCCTCGCAATGACATTCTACTCCGTCATTTTTTCTGGTCGCTTGCCGCGCCAACAATAATGGTGCTGTCCGAAAAGTTTTCTATGCTCGTGGTCTTTTCATGGAAATGGCGCGCGTGTTTCAAAATGCCTTCGCGTGTGTAAAACGGATTGTCCGGCGCGAGCGGCAAATTGACGCGCTGACCGCTGAACCCCGACGCATAAATTGCAGTTACCAGTTCAATCGTATTGCGTCCCGCCGTACCGTCGATCAGCAATTCCGCGCGTCCCTCGATTGCCGCAAGCACATTGTCGATTTGTCCGGCGTGCAATTCGTGTTCCAGCGCCGGCAACGCCTCGTATCGCGCCTGAATTTCTTTTTCGAGTGCGGGGTCGTCTTCCGGAAAACCATTCTCGCGCTGATGGGATGCTTTGAGCCGCCACGGTACGCCCACCGCCGCCCGCGTGCCTTGAATCACAAATTGTTGCGGCTCGCCGTGATGCACGAGCGACGCATTGACCTGACCGATTTTGCCATCGGCGTAAAAAAACGCGGTCGTCGAAAAATCTTCGACCTCAGAATTTTTATGCGCGACATTTGCCAGAATCGCTTGAAGCGCTTGGGGCATTCCAACAACCCAATGAAACAAATCGATTTGATGCACCGCGTGATTCAGCGTGCAGCCGCCACCTTCTTTTTCCCACGTGCCGCGCCACCACAAGTTATAATAATTGTCCCCGCGCCACCAAAACGAATCGATCTGGGCGTGAACGATTTTGCCGATGACACCCGAATCGATAATTTGTTTCAACTTTATCAGCGGCGTGCGAAAACGATTTTGCGCGACGATGGAAAGCAAGCGATGGTTCGCGCGCGCGGCGGCAAGCATTTGATCGCATTCTGCCAGACACGTCGCCATCGGTTTTTCGACGAGGACGTGTTTGCCGGCATTGAGCAAATCTATCGACGTGGGGGCGTGCGCAAAGGGCGGCGTGCAAATCACGGCGAGATCGAAACGCGCGTCGTTCAACAATTCGTGATGATCGCAGTACGCTTGGGCGTTCAGATTGTAGCGACGAATCTTGGCGTTTGCTTTTTCCGGGTAAATGTCGACGAGTGCGACAACTTGAGCGCGCGTTTTGAATTTCAATAATGCTTCGAGGTGTGTATCGGCAATGGCGCCCGCGCCGATGAGAGCTACTCGAATCATTCTAGTCGAACCACTCGTCGCCGGGATCGAACGCGGGAATCGGAATGATCGCGATGCGCAACTTGCCGATGGCGCGATGACGACACCCCGGCTTGATCATAATTGCGGTCATCGGTTTGACGGGGACGATTGCATCGTCGAGTTCCATTTGCCCGGTGCCTTCCAGAATCAAATAGATTTCGGTCAGCGTTTTGTGATAATGTTTTTGCGCGTCGGTCTGGACATCGAGCAAATGCAGAGTTGCGGTTGGGTTATCCGGCGAAACAAATGCGCGCCGCGTAAATCCACACGGACAGCGCATTGTGTCCATCTCGTCCATTTGGGCGAGGAAATAATTAGCCATTGTAATCCTCACGTCATTGCAAGCGCCGCAGGCGCGAAGCAATCCCCAAGTTGCGCGGAGATTGCCACGTCGCGCGCTTTGCGCGCTCCTCGCAATGGCCAACGCTCAATCCATCGCGAGCACGCCAGCGGATTTGAACAAATCGCGGATATGCCCGGCGTAATCGTTGAAGGTGGGCGGCAGTTTGTCCAACCGGCGCGGACGCGGCAAATCGATGTCGATGATTTCGACGATGCGTCCCGGGCGCGGACTCATCACGACGACGCGGTCGGCGAGGAGCACGGCTTCTGGGATCGAATGGGTGATGTGCAACGCGGTCTTGCGTTTTTCCATCCAGAGATGTTGAATGTCCATCGAAATCTGTTCGCGGGTGAGCGCGTCGAGCGCGCCGAATGGTTCGTCCATCAACAAGAGCGGCGGGTCGTGGACGAGCGCGCGGCAGATCGAAACGCGCTGGCGCATTCCGCCGGACAATTCGTACGGTTTTTTCTTTTCAAAGCCGTCTAGCCCAGTTTTCTTGAGCAAATCCATTGCGACCGGCTGGAATTTGGCGCGCTCCATCTTGCGAATGTCGATTTGGATCATCACGTTCGATAGTACGTCACGCCAATCGAGCATGATCGAGTCTTGGAAAACGATGCCGACGTCCGTTTGCGGTTTTTCGACGCGTTGTCCGCCAATCGTGATCGTGCCGGACGAGTATGGCACAAGTCCCGCGACCATTTTGAGAATCGTCGTCTTGCCGCAACCGCTGGGACCCACAATCGCCACGAATTCCGATTGTTTGATGTCGAGGTTCACGTCGAGCACGGCTTGCACATCGCCGTTTTTCGTTTTGTAAATTTTGTTGAGATTCTGGAGGCGAATAAAAGGTTCGGTCATAATCCCCTCGGGTAGGGGCGGGGTAACCCGCCCCTACGACGTTCAAATTACTTTTTCGGCAGGTACGGCGCTTCGGACAAGAATTCGTTTGTGAAGAACACTTTGACGTCCGGCTTGGGGTCTTTCATCCCGGCAAAGTTGACGAGTAAATCCTGGGAGTCTTTCCAGTCGGCTTCGTCGGAGAAACCAAGCGCTTTGCCCTTGGTGCGCGGCGATTGCAAGATCGTCATTGTGCCATCGATTTCCAACTTGGCGATTTCTTCGGTGAACGCGGTTGCGTACTTGATAAAGATCTTTGCGGCTTCCGCGCGATTTTCCGAGGTGTATTGCCAGCCGCGTTGCGTGGCGCGCAAGAACTTGCGGAGGTTCTCTTGATTCTTGGCGTCTTTGATCCAATCGTTGTTCACGACCACCGCGCTGGAAAGCGTGCTGGTGCCGTTCAAATCGTACAAGCGTGTCCAACCCATCTTGACGCCGGTCTGCAATTGCATCCGTGGTCCTTGATCCATAAAGTACCCGAGCAGAGCATCGGCTTGTTTGTTGAGCACGGCTTGTTCTTTCGCTTGCGCGTTTGCCGTCATCACGAATTGCACATCGTCCAGTTTCATTCCTTCTTTACCGAGGAATGCGGTAAAGATCGCGAGACTGGCGTCGCCTTGCGTGATGGCGATGCGCGAACCCTTGATTTCCGAAATCTTGGTCGGGCGTGCCGCATCGGCGCGGTAGATGAACGCCATCGGCGATTGCTGCAGCATCACGGCGACGGCTTTGATCGGCATTCCACCGACGACGCGTTGAATCATCGTTGCAGAATCGATGTACGCGACCGGGCTTTGATTGTTAGCGACGAGACCGGCGACGGTACCGGAACCGCTACCTTCTTGAATTTCAACGTCGAGTCCTTCTTCTTTGTAGAACCCTTTTTCCAGCGCGACGAAGAAACCGGCGTGTTCACCGTACAGCGTCCAGTTCAAGCGAAACGGGAACTTGACCAACGGCGCGGCAGTTGGAACGGCGGTCGGCGCGACAGTTGGCTTGGGTGCATCGGTGGGCTTAGGCGCGGCGGTGGGCGCAACGCTTGACGCCATCGATGAACTGCTGGATGCCGGTTTGGGCGCGGCAGTCGGCGGCGCGGCGGTGGGTGCGGGGGTTGGCGCCGGCGCGCACGCGGCAATCGCCGCTAACACGGTGATCAACGCAACGAGTAAAACGAGCTTTTTCATTTGTCCTTCTTCTCCTCGAAATTTGTAATTGGCACTTGATTAGACGGTTGGCTACTCTACGTTTTACGCTTGATGTACCACCTCCTCGTTGAGGTTTGAGTATCTTACATCGTGGAAGTTTCTTCTTTGGTGCGTTGTGTAACGTGCCAGGGAATCAGCAACGATTCCAGAAATTCGATGATGTAGAAAAAGATCAAGCCGATGATCGTCAGTGCGACAATCGTGGCGAACATCAACGCCGTCTGCATATTCGAGTTCGTAACGAGCAAGAGATAACCCAGCCCTTTGTCCGCGCCGACGAATTCGCCGACGACCGCACCTGCCACCGCGAGCGTCGCCGCGACTTTGAGACCGCTGAACAAGTACGGCAAACTCGTCGGCAACCGAAAGTCGCGGAAGATTTGCAACCGCGACGCGCCCATCGAGCGCGCGAGATCGATCATATCCGGCGTGATCGAACGCAAACCGACGGCAGTATCGATGACGATGGGGAAGAACGAAATCAAAAACGCAACCAAGATTTTCGGTGTGATGCCGACGCCAAACCAAACGATGAACAATGGCGCGACGGCGATCTTGGGCACCACTTGAAAGAACAGCATCGTCGGCGTCACAAATTCGTCAAAGCGGCGCGATGACGTGATTGCAATCGCGAGTGGCACACCGATCCCAACGGCGAGAAAATAGCCGGCAAGCATTTCGTACACGGTGATCCAACCGTGATTGGTCAACTTGGGGAGTTCTTTGACTGCCTCTTCAAAGATGCGTGTGGGCGACGGCAAAAAGTACGCCGGCACGTTGAACAACGTCACGCCGATTTGCCAAATGATCAGAAACACGGTTACGCCGGCAAGTTGCGTGCCTAAACTGAACAAAGGTTTGAGCAATCGATTTTGAGTTGGTTTGGCTGAAGCCATTGTTGCCATACAAATCGTCCTTTCTAAATCGATTATTTCCCGAGGGATCGAGGTAAATTCGTAGTGGCTTGATGCGCGTACTCGCGCAGACGTTGACTGTGATGCGAAACGACGCGCGTCAATTCTTCGATGTTGCGCTGGGCGAGTAGTTCAACCATTTGTCGATGTTCCTGTTGCGCTTGTGGCAGTTGTGCAATAATCGGCGGCAGGTACCACCGGCGCAAGCGCGTCCACGTATCGAGAATGCGATTAGAAAATTCGATGAGGAGTTTCATCTGGGAAATGCGCGCGACGGTGCTGTGAAACTCGATGTTCAATTCTGCCCAGCGTTCCAGATTGCTCGCGGCAAGCGACTCGCCCAAGCCATCGACGATGTGATTCAAGCGCGCAATGTCGGCGTCGGTTGCTTTTTGCGCAGCAATTTCAAACGCCAAGATTTCGAGTTTTTCCAAGAGAAGCGAAACGGGCTCAAAATCGGCAGGGGAAAGTTCGGACACAATGGTGCCGGTGTGCGGGGTAATTTCGACGAGACCTTCGGACTGGAGACGCTGAAGCGCGGTGCGAATCGGAATTGGGCTGATGCCCATTTGCGCGCTCAACGCATCGACGACGATTTTTTCGCCGGGTTTGAGTTCGCAATGCAGAATCGCCGTACGCAAAACTTCGTAGGCGTATTCTTCTTTCGTGCGATGTTTGGGGAGTTCGACTGAGGTTAGCATGTCCGCCTGATCGCGTCTTTGAGAGTCAGACCTGTGACACAAGCGGATATATTTTATATTCTATATCATATTGCATCAATGTTCAGTTGGTCAAAATTTGGTACGAATGTAAGGGCTGACCCTTACCACCTATTTTGGATGCGCTTTTGCCCAATCGTCCGCCGCCTTGGTCATCGCGCGAATATTTTCGAGCGGTGTGTGTGGCGCCATCGCACAGCCCGGCGTCAACACATCGACACCTTTTTCTAGGCATTCCCACGCGCTTTTGTACGCGTCCTCCGGTGTTCCGTCGAGCAACACTTTGACCGTTGGCACGTAACCGGTCAACGCGGTGTTGCCGTCCATAAATTTGTGGGCGACGCTAATGTCCACACCTTCGTCAAAGTTGTACGCGGTCGTGCCACTTTGCGCGATGAATTCCGTGTGCCGCGTCGATTTGCCGCAAATGTGCATCACGGTCGGTACGGAAATGGCGGCGCACAATTCTTTGTGGTACGGCAAAATGAAATCGCGGTACGTCGCCGCTGAAATCAAATCCCCGGAGCATCCTGCCTCGCCGATGATGATCGCGTCCGCGCCGGCGTTCACCTGCGCTTGTGCGTACTGGATCGCGAGCGGCGTCAATTTTTTCATCGCTTGATGCACCCAGTCCGGATCGCTGATCGTCCACGTGAGGAATTCGCCAAAGCCAAAAATTTTTTCGGCGATGGAAAACGGACCGACAATCGACGAGATGACGACGAGTTCGTTGTCGTATTTTTTCCGCAATTTGGAAATCGCTTTCAGCACGATGGGCACACGCGCGCGGTCGAAGAAATCCGCCGGGATCGTGAGTTCGTCCGGTCGATTGAATGCCGGTCCAACTTCAGTCGGCACGGTGTCGTACGTGCGATAATCGATTTCTGCGCCGAGCGCTTCGACTTCGATCGTCATACAAAACGGCAGCTTGATGCATTCGATATCGGTGGTGAGGTGAATCGATTCTGCCAGCCCGGCAAGTTGGTCAACATCTCGGTGCGCTTGGGGCCAATGAATGCCGACGTGTTCTTGCATCTCGACGGTGATGCCGGTGGCAACTGCCGCGACCGGCACGCGATCCACCGGTTGCCGGCGAAGCGCATTGAGCAAACGTTGTTTGGTGTTCATGTAAACTCCAAGTATGAAATATGAAGGCGGAAGTATGAAATGGAAAACAAAGCTTTTCATACTTCATACTTCCGATTTCATCCTTTGAAAATCTTTCGATTGATTTGATTGACCTGATAACCCAGCCCGGTGCCGCGCAAGGAATATGTTTGCGCCACGCCGTTTTTCACCCGCACGATGTCCGGATGCACGACGGCTTCCGGCTTCGATGTGTCCGGATAATACTGGCGCGAATTTGCCTCGACGCCCATCAACGGATGCAAGCGCGCGCCAAGTCCGACGGAATGAAGCAATGATAATCCCGGGTTCGTCAAGTCTTGCACGGTGTACGGAATCCCGGCGGCTTGCGCGCGCGCGGCGGTGAGCAACGCCATCGAATGGCACTTGCACGTTTTGAGCGCGACGCCCGACCAGCCCAACTCCAATGCCAAGTCCATTTCTTTGAAACCGATCAAACTCTCGTCCAAAATCACCGGCTTGAGTCTCGCAATCGCGCGCATATCAAAACGATGCGCGGTGAGATCGCGTTCCGTCGGTTGCTCGACGTACAAGAGCGCGGCGTACGCGCGCGGCTCTTGTTCTTGCACGCGCCGCAAATATTCGACGATGTACTCCGGCGATTCGCATTGTTCATTGGTGTCCGCCGACAGATGCAATTGCGTTTGGCCCTGCCGCGCCAAAATTTCGCGCGCGATGCGGTACACGTCGATAGTTCGATCCACGTCCCACGATAAATCAGTGCCGCGCAACTTTACTTTGAGACAATACACACCGTCGCGCTCGATCCATTGATCGAGTGAGTTGGGGCGACCATCTTGCGGCGCGGTTGCACTCACTTCCGACGCGCGCAATTTATCGAGTCCACCGACCAAATGGAAAATTGGTACGACGGGCGAAAATACCGGGCGCACGAAATCAGCCAAGTATTTGTCGCGAAAATTTTGTCCCAAGTACGCGCTCAAATCGTGGCTCACAAAATCGCGTCCGTACCCGGCGTACGTCGAAATATCATTGACGTTGCCAAAGGCATCGTGAATCGCGGCGTCGATGGGCGACGCGCAAACAAGCGCGCCGAGGAATGGCATTTCTGCCGGCAATTTCATTTCGGCGCAAATTGCCGCGTTGACGCGCGCAAGTTCCGGTTCGAGCGTCCAAAAAATATCGAGCGGGTGCGCGAAGGATTGGAAATCGGTAAAGCGTTGGCACAGCGTTTGCGTTACGCGTCGCATCACTTGGTCGCGCGTTTCGTGCGCGACGTGCAGCGAGGGGAACGCCCAAAAATCGGAAAGAAAAATTGCGCCCCAGCCATCGGCAATTTGCCCGCGCCGATTTTCCACGCGCGCGCGGACGTGGCAAAACGTTACTAAATCCATCACTTGCGCGCCGAACTTGAGTGGCTCGCGCGCTTTTTCGTTGGAAAAGTACGGTTGAATTTCTAGAATGCGAATGTCAGTGTCAGGCATAATTCCTCGTCAATAATTTCATCGATGGAGTGATGTGGCGCGCGGTCCAAGCCATTAGCAGGGTGAATGGAATTAGGATGAGGATGAATTCGCGGGACATTGTAGGACTGCCTCTACAAAATATTCTTGCAGCTCGCTAGTTGAGAGATTGCTTCGCTCGCAATGACAAAAGGTAAGTGGCTCTTGTCATTGCGAGGAGCGGTTTGTGCGACGAAGCAATCTCTCAAGGTAATCTAAAAATCAACTATGCAAGCAAAACAAATCGCCTAAAAGTCCTCATACAAATCCCGCCACTCTTTATTGACGCTGTTAATCAAATCGATTTTCTTCTGACGCGAGCCAGCTTTGATTTGTTTCTCACGCGCAATCGCGTCGCGCACATCGTCGAATGGTTCGCAATACACCAACTTGTTCACGCTGTACCATTTTGTAAAGCCATTGTGCATTTTTTCTTTGTGTTCCCACACGCGGCGCGATAGATCGTTGGTAACGCCGGTGTAAAGGACAGTGTGGTTTTTGTTGGTGAGGATGTAAACGTAGTATGAGCGGGTTCCCATTTGTAAGTTGGTTTATCTATGCTGCTTGAGAGATTGCTTCGTCGTAACCGCTTCGCACTCCTCGCAATGACACGAGACGAATTGTCATTGCGAGCGGAGCGAAGCAATCTCTCAAGGTACTTGGAAAACCGAAATTTCGTTCAGGGGGTTTTCTCGCAAGGACAACGCCACTTTTGCCTTTCAACTTTTAACTTTGAACTTTTAACTTGAGACTCTCTTCGCTCCCGCCATCATCAAACCCAGCTCATCCACCGGCGTGCGCGGCTCGACGATGCCGACGATTTCACCTTCGTACATCACCGCGATGCGATCCGCGAGTGCAAGCACTTCGTCCAGGTCTTCGCTGATGAGCAGAATCGCCATCCCCGCGTTGCGTTGCTCGATCAAGCGTTTGTGGATGTACTCGGTTGCGCCAATGTCCACGCCGCGCGTCGGTTGCGCCGCGATCAACAATTTCGGCGAGCGCGTTAGTTCGCGGGCAAGAATCAATTTTTGAATGTTGCCGCCGGACAATGCTTTCACCGGCGTGTCGAGCGTCGGCGTTTTCACGTCGTACTCGCGCACGAGTTGCGATGCGTGTTTTGCAATCGCGCCAAAATCGAAGAACGTGTTGCGCGAGAGCGGCGCGTTCGCGTGCGTTTCGAGAATTGCATTTTCTTGCACTGTGAAATCGCGAATCACGCCCATCGTCATCCGTTCTTCCGGAATGAACGCCACTTGCGACGCGATGATTTCAGCGGGCGGACGATTCGTGAGGTCGCGTCCGTTCACGATAACCGAGCCGCTTTCGGCGTGGCGCAAACCGGCAAGTGTCTCGGCAAGTTCGCGTTGACCGTTGCCGGAAACGCCGGCGATTCCCAGGATTTCGTGCGCGCACACTTGCAACGAAAGATTTTTGATTGCCGGTAATCCTTTGTCGTTGAGGGCGGATAAATTTTCAACACGCAGAACTGCTAATTCAGATGGACATTCCGGCTTGTCCCACGCGGTAATCACATCGCGCCCGACCATCATCTTGGCGAGTTCTTTTTGCGTCGTGTCTTTCGTTGCCACCGTGCCAACGACGCGACCATCGCGCAGAACGGTAACGCGATCGCTGATTTTCATCACCTCGTGTAATTTGTGGCTGATGAAAATGAGCGAGTGCCCGGTCTCGGTTAATTTGCGAAGCGTTACGAACAAGTCGTCGACTTCTTGCGGCACGAGCACGGCCGTCGGTTCATCGAGAATCAAAAGCGCGGCGTCACGGTACAATGCTTTCAAAATTTCGACGCGTTGTTGTTGCCCGACGGCGAGTTGCCACACAATCGCGTTTGGATCGACCTTGAGTCCATATTGCTCGCCCAGTTCGAGCAGGCGTTTGCTCACAATCTCCAAATCAGTCATCGGCTCGCGCGAAGAACGTAAACCGAGCGCAACATTTTCGGCGACGGTAAACACCGGCACAAGTTGAAAGTGTTGATGCACCATCCCGATGCCTTGCCGCATCGCATCGATCGGCGATTTGATTTTGACAGTCCGACCGTTGACAAGAATCTCGCCTTCGTTTGGCTGATAGAGTCCGTAGAGAATTTTCATCAACGTCGATTTGCCGGCGCCGTTCTCGCCGAGGAGCGCGTGAATTTCGCCGGCACGCACATCAAAGTTGACGTTGGAGTTTGCCAAGACGCCGGGAAAATGTTTGGTGATGTTCCGTAGTTCGACTGATTGGATTGCGAGTGAGTTCATTGGAAACCCTTTTTCACCGCTGAGACGCAGAGAACGCCGAGAAATGTAAACTAAAAATCGCGGTGAACTCTGCGCCTCGGCGGTGAGATAAATCTTATTTCACGCCGGTTTGGAGTTTGCCGTCGATCAAATCTTGGACGGTTTTGTCTGCGAGTGCTTTGACATCGGCGGGAAGCGTATAATCTTTGTTGTAGTTGATGACGAGTACTTTGTTCTTGAGCGTGCCGATCATCACCGCGCCGCCGAGTTTGCCGGCTTTGGTGTTGGCGATCATTTCTTTGACGAATGGCGTCCAGTCGTACACCTGCGTCGCGACGACGTTCTTGGGCGCGAGTGATGCCTGGGACGATTGATTACCGAACCACGCGAGCCCTGGTTTGTCTTTGAGCACGGAAATCGCGCCAACGACTGCTTGCGATGTGCCGGTGAACATATCCGCGCCGTTGGCGACCATCGTTTGCGCGGCTTGCGACATCAACGCGGCGTCGCTGAACGATTGCGTAAAGACTTTGGATACATTCGCGTTCGGATTTGTTGCTTTGACGCCGGCTTCAAACCCATCGATGTGCAGTTTGCCATCGCCAGCCGGCACGGGTCCGATCAATCCGAATTTGCCGGATTTGGAAAGTTTCGCTGCAATCACCCCCAGCACGTACCCGCCTTGATCGGCTTGGACAGTGTACGCGCTGATGTTCTTGACGCCTTTGCTTTCAAAGGTATCGACGGCGGTGCCCCACGCAAACGCCGTGTTCTTGAAATCGGGCGCGATGTCCGCCAGCGATGCGCCGTACTGCGAACCGTGCGCAATCACAAGGTCATACCCTTTGGTCGCGTAATCGCGGAGCGCGGCGGCGGCGTCCGGCACGTTGAACATATTATCCGTGTAAACGAAATCGAGTTTGTCTTTGCCGCCCATTTCTTTTTGCACGGCGACGAGCGCATCGTACATACTTTGCGAGAACGCGAGATCGTTGACCGCGCTCGGCATAATCACCGCAATGCGAAACGGTTTGGCGGGCACGGCGGTGGGTGGTTGCGCGCTGGAAGCCGACGAACTTGCCGGCGGTTTGGGGGCTTCGGTGGGCGTCGCGCACGCGACGAGTGCGATGACGAGCAATAGCCCGAAAAGCAAATGTCGAACTT
This sequence comes from Anaerolineae bacterium, assembly GCA_034435055.1. Classification (GTDB taxonomy): domain Bacteria; phylum Chloroflexota; class Anaerolineae; order UBA4142; family UBA4142; genus DAOTXS01. The sequence continues at coordinate 19,668 of DAOTXS010000013.1, forward strand.
TCATTTCTTCTTCTCCTCTTGAATTAGTTTGTGCGTGCAATCGTTCGATAGTGAATGAGTTGGCTTGGCAATCACCACCTTTCAAAAAGGCAGAAGGATGTAGGAAAGATGAATGAATCGCTTTTCAATTTGACGGTCTGCGTCCTTCTGCTTTTGGGCTTTGATTTTTCATTCCCCTCGCTCAAACGGCTTGGTCAGCGCCGCCGGTTGGGTGTACGCCGCGCGTGCCGCAAACATCAGCGCCACAATCGTCAAGATGTACGGCATCATTAGCGCGAGATCGGGTGGGATGGGAATGCCGAGTGTCTGAATCCACAACTGCAACGCGTTCACCATACTGAACAACAAACAACCGAGCATCACGCGGAACGGTTGCCACGCGCCAAAATACACCAGCGCCACCGCGATGAATCCTTGACCGCTCGTGATATTCTGCTGAAAAATATTCAGCAACGCAATCGACAAGGATGCGCCGGCAAGTCCGGAAAACGCGCCTCCCAACGTCACGGTGATGTACCGAATTTTCGTGACGCTGATGCCGAGCGTGTCGGCGGCTTCCGGATTTTGTCCAACCGCACGCACTTGCAAACCAAACGTCGTTTTGTTCAGCACCCACCACGCAATCGGCACGAGCGCGAACGCGATGTACACCAAGATATTTTGATTGAACAAAATTGGACCGAGTATCGGCAGATCGGTCAGCCCCGGAATCCGAATGTTCGGAAAACCGGACACGGTGACCGGCGATTTGACCGTGATGCGATAAAGTAAATCGGACAGACCCAGCCCAAACAAATAGACGCCGATGCCACTGATGCCTTGCTCGGCTTTGAGGGTAACGCTGATGACGGCCATCATCAAGCCCATAATCAAACCGACGATGATAGCCGCAAGCAAGCCAAGCCACAAGTTGTTCGTTTGCAAAACGACGACGTACGCCGCATACGCCGCGACGAGCATAATGCCTTCGACGCCGAGATTCAGCACGCCGCTGATCTGCCCAAACATTTCGCCGATGGCGGCGTAGAGGTACGACGTTGCCAGCCGTACGCCGGAGGTGAGAATCCCGATGAGTACATTAAGTGAAAAGAGATCAGAAATCATGGCTGTTCCTATTTGCGATTGCCGATTTGCGATTTTCGATTCTCTCAATCGCAAATCGAAAATTGTTACGACGTTTCCGCTTTTGCTACTTGCGGTGCAGTTTCCGTGGATACCCGTTTCACGCTTCGTCGCTGCGCCCAAATTTGCGACGCGACGACGAACACGACGATCAACCCATCGAGCGTGATGACGAACGCCGACGGCACTTGAATTGTGCGTTGCAATTGATTCGCACCGACCAGCAACGCGCCAAACAACATCGATGCCGGGATCGTACCAATCGGATGAAGCGAGCCGAACAACGCCGCGACGATGCCGTTGAACCCGGCGTTGCCGGTGAAGCCGTGCGCCGAACCGTCGCTGAACAAACGATGCGTGACGCCGTATAGCTCGACTGCGCCGCCCAACCCGGCGAGCGCGCCGCTCAACAAGAACGCAAGTAATTGATAACGCCCGACGTTGATGCCGGCGTACCGGGATGCCCTGGGATTGGCGCCGACCGCGCGAATGCGATAACCAATCGTCGTGCGCCAAAGTAAAATGTACGCGATGATTGCCAACACCACGCCGAGCAAAATCCCGGCGTGAAAGCGCGTGGGAATCCAGCGCCACAAATCGGTGGCGTTGGGCAAGCGTTGCGTCTGCGGAATTTTGATCGCATTGTCCGCCGTCGTCGGGTCGATGATTGGACCCGTCAGCAAATAGACCATAAAGAAACCGGCAATCGAGTTGAGCATGATTGTGCTTAAAACTTCATTGACGTTGAAACGCACTTTGAGTACGCCGGCGACGCCCGCCCAAAATGCGCCGCCAAGAAAACCGGCGAGCAAGCCGGCGGGTACGAGAAAAATTGCCGGCGCGTTTTGAAACGTCAAGCCGACCGCCGTCGCCGCAATCGCACCGATGACGATTTGCCCTTCGCCGCCGATGTTGATGACGCCGCAGCGATATGCGATGCACGTGCCGATGCCGACGAACAACAACGGGCACGCTTTCACCAACGTGTCGGCAAAGGCGTTGGGACTGCCGAACGCGCCTTGCAACATTGCCGCGTACGCGTCGAGCGGATTTGCGCCGAGCGCGAGCAACATCACCGCGCCGACAAGCAAGCCGAGACCGCCGGCGATGAGCGGCACCATAATTGCGTTGAGTCGAGAGAGGTCAAAGTTTTTCATTGAAAATACCTATGGGGGATTTTGTGCTTTCTGTTTTTCACTCTACAACCATCTGCCCTGAATCGCGATGCCGATGACGAAGAGAATGATGATTGCCAACGTGGCAGAAGGACATTCGTCAGCAATACGCAAGCGCAATAATCCGAGCATTGTCAATTCTCTTTGCCCAACATTAGGCAGATGGCGCGGGCGATTCCTCTACGGTTGAAGGTTGTGGTACTTCAACCGTCAGTGGGCCCATATTGTCCGCAATTTGCTTATGCGATTCATCGCAAAATGGAAACGTCGCGGAACGCCAGCACCGACACAATTTTACCTTCTCGCCCGGTTTGAGTTGCATTGTCGTCCGAATGCGTCCGTTCCGATCTTCATTCGTAAAAGTTGCCATCGATTATTCTCCAACTATTCCTGCTCAAACACCGTGCCGAGCGCGCCGGGCGGCGTGCCGCGCAGTGAATTCCAAATCTTGCGCGAAATCGGCGAGCCGCTAAAGAATCGATCAATCGCTTCGTTGCTGACGAGCAACAACGCAACGATCATCAACGCGAACGGCGCAGTCTGAAAAACTTGCGTCGGCACATTTGCGAATGCCGGGACGCTTTGCGCCAATCCGCTGACCGATTGTAGTCCACCGAAAATGTACGCGCCGATTGCCGCGCGAATTGGATGCCAGCCGCCGAAAATTACAATCGACAACGCAATCCAGCCGATGCCGAACGTGTGATGATAACTCCAACCCAGTTTGACGAACAGCGAGTACGCCGCGCCGCCAAAACCAACAAGCGCGCCGCCGATCAGCGTGTAGATGAAACGTTGCTGGTTCACGTTCGTCCCGCGCGCAAACGCCGCCGCCGGTCTTTCGCCGATGCCTTGCAATTTCAAGCCGGGTTGCGTTTGGTAAATCCACCACCACGCCACGACAATCAAGATCAAACTGAGATACACGACGACATTCTGGTCGAATAATATTTTGCCAATGACCGGAATATCGGCGAGTCCCGGAATGGCAAAATGTGGCACGGCGGGACCCGGCTTGCGCACGTACGGATTGCCGAAAAAGGTCGAGAGGTCGCCGGCGAGCAATGTCAAAATGAAACCGACGGCGATTTGATCGAGCCGCAAAACAATGCTTGACCACGCGACGATTGCCGCGACGACCGCGCCGACGAACATCGCGGCGAGAAATGCGAGATACAAATTGTCGGTTGTGAACGCGACGGCAAAGCCAACCATCGCGCTCAACAAAATCGTCCCGTCGAGCGAAAGATTTGTAACGCCGGCTTTTTCGCTTAACGTTTCGCCGATCACCGCAAACACCAGCGGCGAACTATCGGCAAGCACAGAAGCAAGTGTGAGAATGATCAGATTGGTGTCCAAGATTATTCCTCGTAGGGACGTGCCTTGTGCGCGTCCTCAAGGGCGACCACGAGGGTCGCCCCTACCGCGCACGTTGTAATTTTGCGCGCACTCCTTGACTCAACACAAACAACAATACGATAATTCCTTGCAACACGCCGCCGAGCGACGAATCGATTTGCAGATCGAGCGGGAGCGCGACACTGCCTTTGGTCAATGCGGCAAAAAAGAATCCGACGAACGGCACGCCAATCGCTTGAAAACCGGAAAGCAGAACAACAAGGATGCTCAAATAACCGTACCCGCCGGAAATTGATGGAATGAGCCGGTGCCACACGCCGATGGCTTGTGTTGCGCCGGCAAAGCCGGCAAACACACCGCACAGCGCAAATGCACCCAGCATAAATCGATTCGTCGGGATGCCGATCCAAAACGCCGACCGGATATTTTTGCCGATGGCTTTTAACTTTAATCCCCACAGCGTGCCGCGCAACGCGAAATACACGACGACGAGCGATGTGAGTGCAACCAAAACTTCGATGGGTCCGATGGCTAAACCCGGCAACTGGGGCAACCACGCCGACGCTCGAAACGGTTCCGTGCCGCTCGTCGATGCGATGCCGGCGCGCTTCCACGGGCCGATGATCAGATACAGCGCAAAGCCGGTCGCGACGAAATTCAACCCCAGCCCGCCGAAAATTTCGTGGACACGTCCGTACATCTTGAACACGCCGGCGAGCAACGCCCACAACGCCCCGCCGATTGCGCCCGCAATGAAAATGAACGGAATCAAAATTTCCGCCGGCAAATCGAAGGTGCGTGCGACCCAGGATGCCGCAATCGCCCCCATCACGATTTGGCCTTCGATGCCAATGTTCCACAAGCCGGCGGTGAAGGTGATGAGCAACCCCACCGAACACAGCACCAACGGTACCCACGCGGCAAGCACGTTGCTCACTTTCGACGCATCACCGAACGCGCCCTTCCACATTGTCGCGTACGCTTTTGCCGGGTCAGCGCCGATGACGACGAGCGCGAGCGTTGTCAAAATCAAACCAAGCACGACGGGACCGATGAGCCACGCGACATCGAGCCAAATGGGTTTCTTTTGTGTCGTTTCGCTCATAGTCCCTTGCCCCCGATCAGCTCGCCCAGCTGTTGCACCGATGTTTCTTGTGCGCTCAGCGCTTTGGCAACGCGTCCACCAGAGAAAACCAAGATGCGGTCGCTGTATTCAAAAATTTCATCGAGGTCTGCTGACGTAAAGACAATCGCCGCGCCGCGTTTGCGTCGTTCCAACAGTTGTTGCCACACCCACATCGACGATTCGATGTCAAGTCCGCGTGTGGGATGTTCGAGCAGAATCAAATTCAAATCGGGTTGCAAGAGCGAAAGCAACGCGCGTTGTTGATTGCCGCCGGATAATGCTTCCACGCGCGAGCCGGGCACGCCGCGAATGTTGTATTCGCTGATGCGCGCTTGCGCAAAATTCTGCGCCAGATTCCAATCGATGAAAAATTCTTTCGACCGCTTTGCCAAAATAAAATGCTCGGTCAGATTCAACCCGGGAACGAGTCCTTCTTCCAAACGACCGGCAGGCAAGTACGCGACGCCGCGCTCCAAAAATCTTTGATACGCCTGCCCGTTCATCTTTGCCCCGGCAATCCACACCTCGCCGGCAACCGGCTGATCGAGTCCGGCGCAGACGCGCAAGAGCAAGCGTTGCCCGCTACCTTCGATGCCGGCAAGTCCCACCACTTCGCCGGCGCACAGTTTCAAATTGATGTCCGGCACGCGCAAACGATAATCGGCGACGGCGACATTGCGCAGATCCAACACCGGCTCGCCCAATGCAATCGCCTCGCGCGCGCTGGTCGCCAATTGCTGACCGAACATCAGCGTAACGAGTTGCTCGGATGTGAAGGGGCGTGTGACTTCGCCAACGACTTTGCCCAAGCGCAAGATTGTAACCTTGCCACACAAATCGCCGGCGTCTTCCAGTTTGTGCGTGACGAAGATGATCGTCATCCCGGCTTGCGCGAGTTTGCGCAACGTATCGAACAATTTGATTTTTTGCGGCAGCGAAATGCCGGTCGTCGGTTCGTCGAAAATCAAAATTTTTGCGCCGAGCGAAAGCAAGCGCATGATTTCCAATTGCTGACGTTCGCCAACGGTGAGCGCGCTGACGAGTGCATCGGGCGCAAGATCAAACCCAAATTGTGCCGAGTATTGTTTCAGATCGGCGAGTGCGCCAGCACGATTTTGCACAAAACCATCTTCGCGGCCCAACAAAAAATTATCGAGGACAGTGAGCGGCGGAAAATCGAGAGGGTCTTGGTGCAACATTCCCACGCCAGCGCGAATTGCTTCCGCCGGATTCTTGAACGCGACCGATTTGCCATCGAGTAAAATTTCACCGGCGTCACGGTGAATAAAGCCGGAGAGGACTTTCATCAATGTTGATTTGCCCGCGCCGTTTTCGCCGAGCAAGCCGTGAATCGTGCCGGATTCAATCGTTACGCTGACATCGTTGTTCGCGTGAACGGGTCCGAAATGTTTGTGGATGTGTTTGAGTTCGAGGCGCATCGATACCTTGTAGGGGCAACCCGATGTGGTTGCCCTGTGATTGGGGCGACCACACAGGGTCGCCCCTACATTCGTTTTTATTTGGTTGGCGCGCTTTGACCGGTCATACCTTGCAAGAGTTGCGGCAAGTACCAAATTTCCTTGTCGGTTGCAACCGCACCCTCTTTCACGTACACGGTGCCGTCTTGCAACACGATTGGTCCTTTGTACAGATTGATACTACCGTCGCCCAAACCTTTGATGAAGGTTTCGAGCGTCGTCTTGTTTGCCGCGCTCAACGCTTTGCCAAACGTGAATCCAACCGCACTGGTGTCCGGGTTGTTGATGTCTTTCCAATCCGGTCCGTCCCAGTCCCAGGACGGTTTCCATTGCCCATCGCGGAACGCTTGGACGGTTTTCAAGTAGCGTGGGCCCCAGTTAAAGTACGGCACACCGAGGCAGACGTTTTCCGCTTCCTTGCAACCGTCTTTGTAATCGTACGAGACAGCCCAAACTTTTTCACCCTTGGCGCCGCGCTGACCGGCGACAACCAATGCTTCGGTCGTGTCGATGCCGGAGATCACAACGTCATTGCCGGCGTTGAAGAAATCGTTGGCGACTTTGGTCGGGTCGAGTGTGACGCCGGGGATGTTGAACCAGAATCCGATCCATTTGACATCGAATTTCAAATCGGCGGCGTTCTTTTTGGCGTAGGTCGTCCAGCAATATTTCGCGCCGAGATACGCCATATCGGCGAGGCGGCGGGTTTCATCGTTGATGAGCGGACCCAAGAAACCGATCTTGCCGGTTTGCGTGGTTAACGCGGCGGCGCAACCGGCGACCATCTTCATATATTCCATCTTGCCCATAAAGTTGCCGAGATTCGCCTGATTCTTGAAATTCTTGCCGTCTTTCCACGCGTGATCGCCGGAGATGTTGATGAGGGTCATATCCGGAAATTTCTGCGCAACGGTGAGCGTGTCGGTTTGGAAATCGTCGGAGGTGGTCAGCACGAGCCGCACGCCTTTGGAGCGCATATCGTTCACGACTTGTTCCAGCGTGGTGCCGGGACGATCTGCCGGATTCAGTTTGTCGATGTAGATGAAATCGGAGCCGGGCAGTTTACTCTTGACGTACTGCGCACCTTGATAATGCGCTTCACTCCAGCCATGATCGTTGTACGGTCCTACCAACACCACGCCGAACGTGATCGGCTTGGGCGCGGCGGTTGCCGTTGGCGGTACGGCGGTCGGCGGTTTGGTTGCTTCGGGCGGCTTGGTTGGTTCAGGTGCTTTGGTTGGAACCGCGGTGGGCGCGACGGTGGGCACCGGGGCTTTGGTGGGCGGCACGGGCGTTGGCACCGGCGTCGGTGTGGGCGCGGGGGCACACGCGACGATGATTGCCAATGCGATGATGAGTGCAACGACGAGCAAAAACTTTTTCATTTCCAATTCTCCTTTTCGATTGTTCGAACTCGTTCTTCTACGCCGACGATGAGTTGGTCGTTTTGTTTTTGGCGATCACCTCCTCCGACAAATTTGCCAAACCTTCCAAACTTGCCCAATATGCCAAATGGTTGATTTGGCTAGTTTGGCTCATTTGGCAACTTTGACCTATTTGATTCTAGTCCGCAAACACTGGCACAAAATCAAACTTGTTTACATCCACCAAACCTTTGTCGGTTAGTTTCAATTCCGGGATTACCGGGAGTGCCAGAAACGCCATCGCCATAAACGGCGCGTGCAGATCGGAACCCAGATAGCGCGTTACCTCGTCGAGATCGTCCAGTTGCTCGCGCACGCGTTCGAGCGGTTGATCGCTCATCAAGCCGGCAATCGGCAGCGGCACGCGCGCCAACACTTCGCCTTTGTTCACCGCGACCAAACCGCCTTGCATCGCGGCAATCGCGCGCGCGGCGGTCATCAAATCGTCATCGTTGGTTCCAGCCACGATAATGTTGTGCGAATCGTGCGCGACGCTTGAGCCAATTGCGCCAGATTTCAATCCCAGCCCGCGCACAAACCCGATGCCGACGTTGCCGGTCGCTTGATGCCGTTCGATCACTGCCACCTTGAGCAAATCCCGTTCGGGGTCGGAGATGGCGTAACCATTTTTGATGCGCGCATCATCGATACTTTGCGTCGTCACGATTTGATCGGGAATCATTCCCATCACGCGCAACCTGGTGTGTCCGTTCGCCGGCAATCGGACATCGACTTTGCTCCACTTGACGTTCATCGAATTGCGCAAAGCGGGATAACGCGGCGGATGTTCTTGCGGCAAGACGCGTCCGTTGCGTGCGACAAGTTGTCCGCCGCGATACACTTGCTCGATGTGGAGATTCTCAAAGTTATCAAAGACAATGAGATCGGCGCGGCGACCCGGCGCAATTGCGCCGCGATCGTGCAAATTGAAATATTCGGCGGCATTGAGCGTCGCGATTTGAATCGCCGTGATAGGATCGAGTCCTTCCCGGATCGCGGTACGGACGATGTAATCGATGTGCCCTTGATCGATCAAGTCCGATGGAAAGCGATCATCGGTGACGAAGAGAATGCGCCGCGCGTTCCATGGTGTGATGACCGGCAACAATGCTTTCAAGTTTTGCGCGTTCGATGCCTCGCGGATCATCACGCGCATCCCCAGCCGAATTTTTTCGCGTGCTTCCTCGACGTTTGTGCATTCGTGATCGCTCCCGATGCCAGCGGCAACGTACGCTTCCAAGTCGCGTCCGGTCACGCCGGGCGCGTGTCCATCGATGCGCTTGTCGCCGAACGCGCGCAGTTTATCGAGCACGGCTTCATCCCGATGTAGAACGCCGGGATAATTCATCATCTCGCCCAAACCCACAACCCAGGGGTCGGACTTGAACGCGATGAGATCGCTCCAGCGTAGAATACCGCCGTTCGTTTCCAGATGTGTTGCCGGCACACACGAGGGCACCATCACAAAGACGCTGAACGGTGTGTACTTGCTCGCCTCGAGCATATAGCGAATGCCGTCGATGCCAAGCACGTTGGCGATTTCGTGCGGATCGATGAGGACGGAAGTTGTACCGTGTGGGACGACGGCGCGCGCGAATTCGTACGGCGGCACCATCGCACTTTCGATGTGCACGTGCGCGTCGATGAAACCTGGGGCGATATAGTGTCCGCCAAGATCGATCACGCGATGCGCGCTATAATCGTTGCCCAGTCCAATGACGCGCGAGTGGGTGATCGCCACGCCGGTCTCTTCGACTTCGCCGGAAAAAACGTTGACGACGCGTGCGTTCTTGAGCAAGAGTTCCGCCGGCTCTTCCCCGCGCGCCACGCGGATGAGTTGGGATATTTCCATAGGTTATTTCCTTTTCACCACAGAGGGCACAGAGATAAAAATTTTTAGCGTAGGATTAGTCCCTGTTGCTTTCATACACGGGTGACGTAAAAATACACATCCATTTCTTTTGGCTTTGCCATATTTCTGCTACGACATCATGCCATTCTGCGTCTTTTGGATTATCGAGGATTAGTTTTAGCATTTTCCGAATTGGCACTCGTGGTAAGTGAATGCGCGGAACGAAATGCAGTCCAAAATCTTTGGATATTTTCCGCGTTGCGGTCAGCCATTGTTTTAGCTGTGTGGTCAAATCGGCATCTATGTCTTTAAATCTTACATGTTTTTGAAGGAAAGGTACTGCGCGGGTAACGATGACGATATTTTCAGGAAGTAAAGCAAAGTAAATCCAATAATCTTTATCAAGCAACAATCGCTCGATGCCTTGTAAACCGTTTATCGCAAACCACTTATCGCTTGCGCCGACAGCTTTGACTTCAATCTTGCGTACTTCGCCGGCTTTGTTAATTGAAAGACCGTTAAAACCAGATCTCTTTGCTGTCAGGGTCAGCGAAAAACCGCGGTACGTTTCAAGCGCAGTAACCAAACCCCACCCACGCAATTCAACGCTAGATCAATTTTCAATTTCCATTTATCATTGCTCCGAGGACAGCTGTTTTTTCCGAGTTTTTGCCTATTCGGTCATCCCAAATTAGTTTGTTTGTTAAGCAGAGTCGCCTTCTAGGAATTCAATCTCCATTCTCCCAGGATAACAATCTGCTTCAAAGTCATAAACTGCACTCGGCGGAATCCACTTGCCATTCTCGTCTTCCAACCCTACGACAATACGACTACCCCATTCGCGGGCTTCTTCTTCATCATTACAATAAACTTGCAGATAGGCTGTGAGGGTGTGCGTAATCAAATAAAGCCGACGAGGCGTCTTTTTGTTACCGCCTGTTTTCTTTCTGTTGTTCGACATTATTCTGACTTTGGTTTTCATCTCGCTCCTACTCTCTCTTTCGCGAGGTCTCACCTGGCATGAGCATTTTCAAATGACGCTTGCCTTCATCGGTGAGACCGCGCGACCATCTCCCTCGCCAACCGATTATGCCGCTCGATCACCGGCATCAAATCCAGTGTCGTCAATTGTCCATCTTGCACAACGACGCGACCGTTGATGACCGACAGGTGCACGCGGGGCGGCGTGCAAAACACGAGCGCGGAAACCGGGTCGTGCAACGCGCCGGCAAAATCCAGTTGATTCACTTTCACCGCGATGAAATCCGCCGCTTTGCCCGGTTCGAGCGAGCCGATGTCATCGCGTCCCAGGACGCGCGCGCCGCCAAGTGTACCAAGTTCCAACGCTTGGCGCGCGGTCAATGCACGCGGATCACCGCCGACGCGCTGGAGCAACATTGCTTGGCGCGATTCCGCGAGCATATGCGACGAATCGTTTGATGCGCTACCGTCTACGCCGAGACCAACCTTTACGCCAGCGTTCAGCATTTTCACAATCGGCGCGATGCCGGACGCCAGCCGCATATTTGAACTTGGGCAATGCGCGATGCCGGCGCCCACTTGCGCGTATCGTTTGATTTCATCGTCGTTTACCCAAACGCTGTGTGCGAACCACACATCATCGCCCAGCCATTCGAGATGCTCTGCGTAATCGACCGGACGCTTGCCAAATTTCTGCAAACAAAATTCTTCCTCGTCGCGCGTTTCGGCGAGGTGCGTGTGCAGCCGCACGTTGTACGCGCGCGCGAGCCGCGCCGATTCGCGCATCAAATCCGGCGTAACGGAAAACGGCGAACATGGCGCGAGCGAGACACGACACATCGAGTATGGTTGGGAATCGTGGAACGTTTCGATGACGCGGCGCGAGTCGCGCAAGATCGCCTCTTCGGAATCGCACACGCGGTCGGGTGGCAAGCCGCCTTGCGATTCGCCCAATGACATCGAGCCGCGCGTCGGATGAAAGCGGATTCCGATCTCGCGCGCCGCGCGAATTTCATCGTCGAGTTTGGAGCCGTTGGGAAAGAGATACAAATGATCGGCGGCAGTCGTGCAACCGCTCAACACCAGTTCGGCGAGACCGACGAGCGCGCTCGTGTACACGGCATCGGGCGTAAGTTCCGCCCAAATCGGATAAAGTGTTTTAAGCCAGTGAAATAAATCGGCGTCTTGCGCGGCGGGAATCGCGCGCGTCAACGTTTGGTAGAGATGATGATGCGTGTTGACCAAACCGGGAAGCACGACCATCCCGCGCGCATCGATTACACGGTCGGCGGTGACGAGGAGCTCATTGGTCGTACCGACCTGTTCGATCACGTTATCGCGGACGAAGAGGGCACCGTTGCGGATTTCGCGGCGCGCCGCGTCCATCGTTACGAGCACCTCTGCATTTTTGAGGAGTAGCGTCGACATCGAGCGCCTCGTAGAAATTATTTTTCGTCTAAGCAATTATATCATACTCGCAAGGGCAAAGCAAAGTTTTGCCACCGCGATAAATCGGACTATAATCAAAGCGATGAACGAACACCAAACTGAACGCTATTTGCGTCAAACAATCTTTGCGCCGTTTGGCGTGCAAGGTCAGGAACGATTGTTGTCCGCGCGCGTCGTCATCGTGGGTTGTGGCGCAAACGGCTCGATGATGGCAAGCACGCTCGCGCGCGCGGGCGTCGGCACGTTGATCATCACCGATCGTGATTTCGTCGAGTTGAAAAATTTGCAACGGCAAATTCTTTTCGATGAAGATGATGTGGCGAAAGGAATGCCGAAAGCCATCGCCGCCGCGGAAAAATTACGCCGCGCCAATTCGTCGATTAAAATCGAAGGCATCGTCGCCGATGTGAATGCGGAGAACATCGAAGCATTGATCGATGGTGCGACGCTCGTGATGGACGGGACCGATAATTTCGAAACGCGGTTCATCATCAACGATGCGTGTGTCAAGCATTCGATTCCCTGGGTTTATGCCGGCGCGGTGGCAAGTTATGGAATGACGATGACGATTATCCCGCGCGAGACGGCGTGTCTGCGGTGCATCTTTCAAAAAGAACCGGCGCCAGGAACTTTGCCAACCTGCGATACCGCCGGCATCATTCCGCCCATCGTCAACGTGATGGCGTCGATTGCAAGCGCGGAGGCGATCAAATTTCTTGCTGGCACCGGCGCGCGCAATCCCGGTTTGATCAACGTCGATCTCTGGGAAAATTCGTACGACGTGTTGGCGATTCAGCGCCGCGACGATTGCCCAACGTGCGGGCAGAACCAGTACGAATTTCTAGAAGGACAGCGCGGCGGCACGATGACTGCATCGTTGTGCGGACGCAACGCGGTGCAGGTGAATCCCGGACGCGGACACACGCTCAAGTTAGATGAACTAGCGGAGCGATTGCGCGGCGTGGGACAAGTGACAGTGAACGAGTACCTCGTGCGCGCAACCATCGACAATTTTGAAATCACCATCTTCCCGGACGCGCGCGCGATCATCAAAGGCACAGACGACGCGACGGTTGCGCGAAGTGTCTATGCAAAATATGTTGGTTCCTAAAAGACAAGCGACGCACTGAATTGTGCGTCGCTTGTTTCTTGAATCGAAATCCGCAGATTACTCACCGCTGAGAACACAGAGGTCGCAGAGAAAAACATTGAAAAATCTCGGCGTTCTCCGCATGCTCTGTGGTAAAATCAATCTGTATTGCGTAAGGTGAGTTACTCAGATTTGGCAGAAAAGAATAATCCGTGGATTCTGTTAGCCATTGGGAAAGCGGCGCAAACCGGGGATCATCGTGGAATAGCGAATGCCCAGCCACGCTTTGTTCTTGTCGTCCGGTGATGCGCCCAGTTCGACGGTTAGCATCAGCGTTTGCGTGCCGCGCGTAATCGAAAGTTCGACCTTGTCGCCCGGCTTTTTTGCTTGAATCAAATCTGCCAGCGAATGTTGCGCGTCGAGTTTGGTGCTACCAACTGCGGTGATAATGTCGTCCACTTTGAGTCCGGCTTTTTCAGCGGGGCTATCTTTTTCTACCGCTTCAACTTGCGCCCCGTTGATCACGCTGGGCAAAGATGGAAAACCCCGCCGCCCCGGCGGAGTTGTGGGTTGAGGCGTCGGCTGCGCCGGTTGAGTTGGTTGCGCCGGTTGGGATGGCAGAGTTGGCGCTTGAATGGTCGGAAGTACTTGGCTAACCATCGGTCGCGTGTTTTGTCCCAGTGCATATCCGGTGATGCCGCCGCTCAAGCCGCCCAAAAGCAAACCCAGCACCAGCATCCCAATCGCTAAAAGAATTGTTCCTCGCGTACTCATTTTATCCTCCTATCTTCGATGAATCCTATTCACTCGCACATCTAATTTTATGACTGATGGATTAAACTAAAATGAGACGAAGCTAAAGCGGAGTTTACAGTCCGCGCTGGTTGGCGTATAATTGGCACGAATGTTCGATTGAGGTGGAGACATGCCAAATTTTATCGACCGGTTGAACGATCAGTTGTCTGAAGAAATCAAAAAACAAGAATTGCGCGAAACGCTGACAAATCATGCGATGCCGCACGAGCAAGCGCTCCGCACGTTGATGCAAGCGCATTGGCATACTTTACCCAAGCTCGATGGGGCGGCGCATCGCCCCGGCTTCGCGGTCGATGGCTCGCGCGCGGTACGGCATTTGGCGAACGGGGCGTACTTGTTTGTGGCGCAGGCATTGTTGATCGGCGAGCAATGGGATGAATCCGATGTCGATGTGCGGATTTTGCCCGGCTCCACCGATGCAGCAGTCGTCGAACGATTTGCCGGCTTGATGATGCACCAACTCGAAGTGGGACTCGCCGCACGCTTCGCCGCGCAAATGCCGGTCGGCAGTGTCGTGTTTCTCGATGGCGCGTTGTACGGACAACTCTCGTCGTTGTATCCGATGGAATTGCCCCAGAGCGGTAATTCTCTGCCCGATTATGTGATCGATTTGCCGCAAGCCATCGTCAATCTCTACACCGATTTATTTCAAGCGTGTCGCGCGCGCCAACTGATGTTGATTTCGATTGCCAAGACAAGTCATGAACGCGCGCACGGCGAGACGTGGTGGCGGAATACTCACCCTGATCTTGAGATGCCGCGCGAAATGTCGGACAGCGAAATGATTTATCGTTGGACGGAGAAACGCGCCGGCTGTTCCACGCCAATTCTCTTTGGGAAAAAGGCCGTCTTTCGCGGCAGTGGACGCGAACTCCGAGACAGTTTGAAGAATGTGCCGGCAATCGTTTCCTTTTTTGTGCGAATGGAAGAATTCGACGATGCGTTGCGCATCGATGTGCCGGCATCGTGCCTTGATTTGGCGGCGACCGTGGGCGATGTGGCTGAACCACGTTTGATCGAGATTCGTCAAGTGGAGCCGGTTTTAAAACTCCTCGCCGCCGATTACGGTGGATTGGAAGTGTACAACGCGCTTTTGTACAGCGTTGACCGCGAGGTGCGCTTGCGGCAAGAGGTGATGGACGAGGTGTACTTGAGTATGATCCAAAGTGCGCTTGGCAACGATGTCGAAGTGCGGCTCGACCGAAGCGAACGGCGATTTCATACGGCGTAGTTTGAACCTGGAAGGTTTCTAAAATCTTCCAGGTTTTTTCGTTTGACAAACCATTCGCGGTGTGCTACGCTTGCGTTCGAAAAACTTTCGCTAGCCCGCATTCTGAAGTTGGAATGTGGCACAAAGGTTTGATATGTTCGCTCGAAATATACGACTCGTTTACTTGGCAAGTGCGATCATTCTTCTGGCAAGCGTTTGGTTGTGGTTCGCCGGCGAGCCATCGGCGCAAGCCGCGCCGCACATACCTTGGCCCTCGATTTCGCTTTCGCAGGTCGCAACCGGACTCAGTTTGCCCACTGTCATTACTCACGCCGGCGATGGCAGCAATCGCATCTTTGTCGCCGAACGCGCTGGGCGAATTCGCATCATCAAGAGCGGCGTTTTGCTGGCGACACCTTTTCTTGACATTAGCGCGCGCATCAATAGCGGCGGCGGCGAACAAGGATTGTTGGGGATTGCATTCCCGCCCGCTTACGCGAGCAAAGGATATTTCTTCGTCAACTATACTAGCAAAAATGGCATCGGCGACACGGTTGTTTCCCGCTTTCGCGTTACCGGCGATCCGGACATTGCCGATCCCAACAGTGAAGAAATCGTACTGACGCAAACGCAACCGTACGCAAATCACAACGGCGGCGAAATCCAATTTGGACGCGACGGATTTTTGTACATCGCCCTGGGCGATGGCGGCAGCGGCGGCGATCCGCAAAACTACGCGCAGAACCCGGCGTCACTCCTCGGTAAGATTTTGCGCATCGATGTTGAACCGCCGTCGGCATCACCGATTGCTCCGGCGTCCGGGGTTTACACATACTATTTGCCGTTCATCGCGCGGAAGCAAACCACGCTGGGTTATACGATTCCGCTTACAAATCCGTACACGAACACCGTCGGTTATCGTGGCGAGATTTGGGCGTGGGGGCTGCGCAATCCGTGGCGTTTTTCGTTTGACCGCTTGACCGGCGATATGTACATCGGCGATGTGGGACAAGGCGCGCGCGAAGAAATCGATTTTCAGCCGGCGGCGAGTCCCGGCGGGGAAAATTATGGCTGGCGCTGTTACGAAGGCAATGCGGCGTACAACACAAGCGGTTGTTTGCCACCATCGAGTTACGTTTTTCCCGTCGTCGATTACACTCACTCGCTTGGCTGTTCGGTGACCGGCGGCTATGTGTATCGCGGTTCCAGTTATCCGGCGATGCAAGGCATTTATTTCTACGGCGATTACTGTTCGCGCCGAATCTGGGGTTTGCAATTCGATGCCGGCGCGTGGCAATCCACGCAATTGTTGACGGCAGTTTCAAACATCTCGACCTTTGGCGAAGATGAAGCCGGCGAATTGTACGTTGCCGGGTACGGCAATGGTATCATTTATAAAATCACCAGCCCGTGAGCATTTTTTGTCCGCTAATCTTCGCGAATTTACGCGAATACAAATTAGCAAAAATTTGTGTGAATTCGCGGAAAGTTTTTTGGGTTTGGATATTGTGCTATGACCACACTTGAAATTCGCAAGCCGCTTGCCGGCGATGTGCCGGTCGCGCACGACATCGACCCATTGGTGCGCGAAGGCGTGTTGTACGAAAAACTCGATGGCAAGCGCGTGCGTTGTTTCGCGTGCGCGCATCGCTGTCTCATCAACGATGGCGCGCGCGGCATTTGCCAAGTGCGCTACAATCGTGACGGACGCTTGTTCGTGCCGCACGGGTACGTCGCCGCGCTCAATCCCGACCCAACCGAAAAGAAACCGTTCTTCCACCTTTTGCCCGGTTCGACGACGTTGACGTTCGGGATGCTCGGTTGCGATTTGCACTGCGCGAATTGTCAGAACTGGGACATTTCTCAAGTGATGCGCGACGCCGATGCCAGCGGCGCACCGTCGCGCGTGACGCCGGAACAAATCGTTGCGATAGCGCGACGCACCGGTTCAAAACTCATCGGCAGTTCGTACAACGAACCGCTCATCACCAGCGAATGGGCTATCGAAATTTTCAAACACGCGCAAGCGTTCGGCATTCGCGGTGTGTTTGTGTCCAACGGGAACGCGACGCGCCAAGTATTGGAATTCATTCGCCCGTACGTCGTCGGCTACAAAATCGATTTAAAGTCGATGCAGGACAAGAATTATCGCCAACTTGGTACGCCATTGAAAAATGTTCTCGACGCGATCACGATGGTCAAGGAAATGGGATTCTGGTTGGAAATCGTCACGCTGGTGATTCCCGGTTTCAACGATTCGAACGAAGAATTGATGGACGCCGCGCGATTCATTCGCTCGGTGTCGCCGGAAATTCCGTGGCACGTGACGGCGTTTCATCCCGATTATCGAATGACCGATGCCAGCTACACGCCGGCAACGACGTTGATTCGCGCGGCGGAAATTGGGCAGGAAGCGGGCTTGCATTTTGTGTACGCCGGCAATTTGCCGGGCAGTGTCAAGAATTACGAAAACACCTACTGCCCCAAGTGCGGCACAGTTTTGGTCGAGCGATTTCAATACCGCATTCTCCGCGACCGGTTGACAGGAAAAGGGGTTTGCGTAAAATGCGGCGAGAAAATTCCGGGAATTTGGAGTTGACCCTTGGATTTCATTTCGATCTTTTTGGTTGTCGCCGGTCTGTGTCTTTTTGAAACGATCAACAGCATCGATAACGCGATCATCAACGCCGAAGTGCTCGCCACGATGCAGCCCAAAGCCAGACGTTGGTTTCTGGTTTGGGGCATGTTCATTGCCGTATTCTTGATTCGCGGAGTCTTGCCGTGGATAATCGTGTGGGCGGTTCTCCCTTCGCTCGGACCCATCGGCGCGCTCACGGCAACATTCAGCAGCGATCCGCACGTGATCGAAGCCATCGAACAATCTGCGCCGATTCTTTTGATCGGCGGCGGCACCTTCCTCATCTTTTTGTTTTTCCACTGGCTCTTTCTGGAACCCAAGCATTACGGTTTGCGCGGCGAACGATTTTTCATGCGGCAAGGTGTTTGGTTTTACGCCGTCGTTTCGATTTTGCTCACGTTGATCGTTTGGTTCGCACTTCAACAAAATCCGCTGATGGCGTTCGGCGCGGTCGTCGGCTCCACGGCATTCTTTATTACGCACGGTTTCAAGGAGAATGCGGCGCAAGCCGAGAAGGAATTGATGCGCGAAGGTTTGTCGGATGTGAGTAAGATTCTTTACCTCGAAGTCATCGACGCGACCTTTTCGATTGACGGCGTGCTAGGTGCATTTGCGTTTACGCTTTCCGTGCCATTGATCTTGCTCGGCAACGGCCTGGGCGCGTTCGTGGTGCGCGAGCTAACCATTGGAAATATCGAGCGGATCAAAAAGTACGTCTATCTAAAGAACGGCGCGATGTACTCGATTCTTTTTCTCGGTATGATTATGCTACTCGATAGTTTTGGTTTTCATATTCCCAGTTGGCTCTCGCCCATCATCACGTTTAGCATCGTCGGATTCTTTTTCATCAAATCGCGGATGGCGGCACCGGCGACCAGTAAGATGTAACCATCGGTGTCATTGCGCGGAACATCCTGAGCAGAACGATGATTATTGTCGCGCAATCGAAGGATCGTGATGAAGCAATCTCCACAGCATTTTGGAGATTGCTTCGCTTTTTCGATTGATTGTCGTTCGTGTCTTTCTTTGCGCTCCGCGCAATGACAGTGCGGGTTTTTGACGCAACCTTGCGGCTATGCTAGAATAACCTCCGCCGATGAATCCGTTGTCACTTGCCATCGATCTTGATCAGATCGCACCCGACCCCAGTTGGGCGTTTGCCGATTCGACGCGCGCACATACGCGTTACATCACGCACGGCTATTACACGTATCCGGCAAAATTCATTCCGCAACTCGCCGCGCGCCTCATCCGCGAACTGACGAACGAAAACGATATGGTCATCGATCCGTTTATGGGCAGTGGCACAACCGTCGTCGAAGCGATGGTGCAGGGCAGAATCGGTGTCGGCGTCGACATCAACCCGGTCGCGCATTTGATTGCGCGCGTCAAAACGACGCCGATTGAACCGGCAACACTCAAGCCAGTGTACGAAAAAATCGCCGATGATTTAGAATCAACCAAGCGTGTTCAAATCGATGCGCCCAAAAACGAACGCATCGATTATTGGTTTCCGCAAGAACAAAAAGAACGCTTGACGATTTTGCTTCAGCGCATTGGTGAAATTGGTGACGAAGCCATGCGCGATTTTTTTCTCGTCGCGTTCGCGCAGATTCTAAAAGCGTGTTCGATTTGGCTTCAGCGAAGTGTCAAGCCAACACGCGATTGGCACAAAACGCCTGCCAACCCGTTCGACGCGTTTCAAAAGCAAGCGCGGTATATGCTCAAGCAGAATCAAATTTTCTGGGAGACCGTGCCGCCGCGCGTGCGTGCAAACGTGAGTGCGTACCGCATCGTTCAGTGCGCCGACGCGCGCCAGTTGCCGGTGGCTGACGGCGCGGCGAGTTTGGTCGTCACATCGCCGCCGTACGTCACGTCGTACGAGTACGCGGATTTGCATCAACTTGCCGCGCTCTGGTTCGAGTACTATCAATCGCTCCCGGAATTTCGCAAGCGGTTCATCGGCACGGCGTATTCAGAGCGGGCGCACATTGATCTGAAAAGTCAAATTGCGGCTCGCATCGGCGCCGAGCTAGGCGAAAATAAAAAATCGCGCGAGGTGCAACATTATTTCGCCGACATGCTGGAATGTTTTAGCGAAATGCGGCGCGCGCTGAAAATCGGCGGCAAGGCGTGCATCGTCATCGGCAACACGGAATTGCAAGGCGTCAAGATTCTCAACGCCGAGGTGTTTGTCGAGCAGATGCAAAATATCGGATTTGGAATTCATCGCATCATCAAACGCGAGATTCCGTCCAAGATTTTGCCGCAGACGCGCGACCCGGCAAGTGGCAAGTTTACGTCGGCAAAGAATTCCGGCAAAGTGTTAGCGTACCCGGTAGAATATATTTTGGTGATGGAAAAGGAGTAACATTATGCCGATCATTGAAGAAATCGTCGCGCGAGAAATTTTGGACTCGCGTGGTAATCCGACCGTTGAAGTGGATGTGCGTTTGGACGATGGCGCGTTCGGGCGCGCGGCAGTTCCCAGCGGCGCATCGACCGGCGCGCACGAAGCGCTGGAACTGCGCGACGGTGACCAGCATCGTTTTGGCGGCAAGGGGGTTGTACAAGCCGTTCAAAACGTGAACACCGTCATCGCCGATGAACTGGTTGGCTTGGACGCGCGCGAACAAGAAGCGATCGATGCATTGCTCATCGGACTCGATGGTACGCCAAACAAAGGCAACCTGGGTGCGAATGCGATTCTGGGCGTGAGTCTCGCGATAGCAAAAGCCGCGGCGGAGTCGCAGAAATTACCGTTGTATCGATACCTGGGGGGTGTGCATGCGCGCGTATTGCCGGTGCCGATGTTGAACATTCTCAATGGCGGCGCGCACACCAACTGGCAATCGACCGACTTGCAAGAATTTATGATTGCGCCGACCGGCGCGGCGACGTTTGCAGAAGCGTTGCGTTGGGGTGCGGAGATTTATCAAGCGCTGAAAAAAGTTTTAAAGGACAAGGGCTATTCCACAAACGTGGGCGATGAAGGCGGCTTTGCGCCCGCGTTGAGATCGAACGCCGAAGCGATTGAATCGATTCTGATGGCAATTGAAAAAGCCGGCTACAAACCCGGCGTCCAAGTTTTTCTCGCGCTCGATCCGGCGGCATCTGGCTTTTTTGAAAATGGCAAGTACAATTTGCGCAAAGAAGGGCGTGTGCTCACCGGCGCAGAGATGGTGGAGTTCTACGCCGACTGGGTGAAGAAATATCCGCTCATTTCCATCGAAGATGGTTTAGCGGAAGATGATTGGGACACTTGGGTTCTCATGACCAAGAAACTGGGGGACAAGATTCAAATCGTCGGCGATGATTTGTTCGTCACGAATGTCGAACGCTTGAAAAAAGGTTTGCAGATGCGCGCGGCAAATTCGATTCTCATCAAGTTGAATCAAATTGGCTCGCTCAGCGAAACATTGGCAACCATCGAAATGGCGCATCGCAACGGTTGGACGGCGATGGTCTCGCATCGTTCTGGCGAAACGGAAGATGTGACGATTGCTGATCTTGTCGTTGCGACGAATGCCGGGCAAATCAAAACCGGTGCGCCGGCGCGCAGTGAACGCGTCGCCAAATACAATCAATTGCTGCGCATCGAAGAAGAATTGGGCGAAGCGGCAGAATACGCCGGCTTGAGTGCGTTCAAACGATAAACCTGACGAAGGACGAAAGACTAAGGACGAACGTTTGTCCTTCGTCTTTCATCTTTGGTCGTTACCTTTCGGAGGAAAGCATGGCAGACTATCGTCCGCGCGGAATGTACTTTGAAGAGTTTACCGAAGGCATCGAAGTGGTAACGCAAAGTCGCACGATCACCGAAACCGACATTGTGAATTTTGCCGGCGTCTCCGGCGATTACAACGTCATCCACACCGACGCCGAGTTTTCCAAAGCAACGCCGTTCGGCGAACGCATCGCGCATGGCTTGCTCGGCTTGTCGGTGGCGACCGGGTTGGGAATGCAACTCGGTTTTCTCGATGGCACGGTGATGGCGTTTACCGGTTTGGAATGGAAATTCAAGAATCCCATCAAGATTGGCGACACGATTCATATGACCGCCAAAGTCAAGCAGACCAAAGCGATGAAATCGCTCGGCGGTGGTTTTGTGATCTTTGAAGCGAAGATTTTGAACCAGCGTAACGAAACGTGTCAGCAAGGCGAGTGGACGATTCTAGTGAAAAGTAAACCCTAAGTCAGACGATGCAAATTCTACTGGGAAGACACTGGCACAATTTGCCGGCGGCGCACGTTGTCGAACTGCTCGACAGTAATGTCGACAAAGGTCTCGATGTATTCGAGGTCAAGCATCGTCAAGAACGCTTTGGCAAAAATATTCTCACACCCAAACGGGGTACCAGTCCGCTTCGCCGATTCCTCGCGCAGTTCAACAATCCGCTGCTGTACATTTTGCTTGCGTCGAGCGTCGTTACCTTTATCGTAAAAGATGAAGTTGATGCGATTGTGATTTTTCTTGTCGTCCTCGTCAACGCGCTGATCGGCTATGCGCAAGAAGCCAAAGCGGAGAAAGCGATTGCGGCGCTCGCGCAAGCGATGACGACTGAAGCGACGGTAACGCGCGCCGGCAATTCGCAACGAATTTCGGCGGCGGAACTTGTGCCGGGCGATGTGGTTACGCTCAAAGCCGGCGACAAAGTTCCCGCCGATTTGCGTCTAGTGCGCACGCGCGATTTGCAAATCGCCGAGGCGACGCTCACGGGTGAATCGGTTGCCGTCGCAAAGAACGCCGATTTGCAACTGGAGCCGGCCACGGTTCTTGCCGACCGCCGCAATATGGCGTACGCCTCGACGCTCGTCACGTATGGGCTGGGAGTCGGCGTCGTCACATCGACGGGCGACTATACCGAAGTGGGTCGCATTTCGCAACTGATTTCGTCGGCGCACGAACTTGAAACGCCGCTAACGCGCAAGATTCAAGGGTTCAGCCGTCTCGTGCTTGTCGCCATTCTTGTGCTTGCGGCGATAACTTTTTTCATCGAAGTGTTGCGAGGCGCGTCGATCGCCGATACCCTCAACGCGGTGATTGCGCTGGCGGTGGCGATGATTCCCGAAGGTTTGCCGGCGGCGTTGACGGTAACACTTGCCATTGGGGTTTCGCGGATGGCCAAGCGGCGCGCGATCATTCGCAAATTGCCAGCCGTCGAGGCGCTGGGCAGTACAACCGTGATTTGTTCCGACAAAACCGGAACGCTGACGCAAAATCAAATGACGGTTCAACAAATCGTCGCCGGCGATGCGTGTTACGATGTGAGCGGCACCGGCTACGCGCCAGTTGGAAAAATTTCTCAAGCCAATTCGCCGGTAAATTTATCGGACAATGTTGCGCTCGTTGAATGTCTCACCGCCGGTTGGCTTTGTAACGATAGCAATCTCGTCGAAAAAAATGGACGCTGGGAAGCCCAAGGCGATCCGACCGAAGTCGCGCTCATTGTCTCGGCGCGCAAAGCGAATATCCACGCGCAACTCCCGCGCCTCGATGCGATTCCATTCGAGTCGCAATATCAATATATGGCAACGCTGCACGATGCCGGCGAAAATAAACCGCGCCGCGTCTATGTCAAAGGCGCGGTCGAAGCGATTCTCGTGCGCTGTACGTCGATGCTCGATGAAGCCGGGCGCGCGGTGGCGCTGGACGCGAATCGTGTGCATCGCCAAGTCGATGAGATGGCGTTGCGCGGTTTGCGTGTGCTGGCGTTCGCGCGCGGCGATTTATCTAAATCGGAACTTGCCCACGCAGATATTGCAACGGGCTTGACGTTTCTCGGATTGCAAGGCATCATCGACCCGCCGCGCGATGAAGCGATTGCAGCGGTGCGCGCGTGCCAAAACGCCGGCATCCAAGTCAAGATGATCACCGGCGATCACGCGCTGACCGCATCGGCGATTGCGTGCCAGATTGGGCTGGCGGATTCGTGTGAGATGGCGGCGATCACCGGCAATCAAATGGCAGAATTATCGGACGAGCAATTGATCGCCGTGGTGAATCGAACGCCGGTCTTTGCGCGCGTTTCGCCGGAGCAAAAACTCCGTTTGGTCGAAGCGTTGCAAGCGCGTGGTCACGTCGTCGCAATGACCGGCGATGGCGTGAACGATGGTCCCGCCCTCAAGCAAGCCGACATCGGTATTGCAATGGGCATCACCGGCACGGATGTTGCCAAAGAAGCCGCCGATATGGTTTTGACCGACGATAATTTTGCAACGATACAGGCGGCGGTGGAGGAAGGTCGCACAGTCTTTGACAATCTGACCAAGATTATCGCGTGGACTCTGCCGACGAACCTGGGTCAGGGTTTGATCATTTTGGTCGCGCTTGTGCTTGGCATTGCGTTGCCGATTCTGCCGATACAAATTTTGTGGATCAACATGGCAACCGTCGCCGTGCTGGGATTGATTCTGGCGGTGGAAAAGCGCGAGCCGGATGTGATGCAACGCCAACCGCGCGATACCACCGCGCCGATTTTGACGCGCGCATTGGTCTGGCGGATTATTATCGTCGGCGTGATGATTTTGGTTGCCGCCATCGGCTTGTTCGAGTACGAATTGATGCGCGGGGAATCGGTGCGTTACGCGCGCACGGCGGCCGTCAACGCGGTGGTGATGATTCTCACGTTTTATGTACTAAACTGCCGCTCGCTCTCGCAATCGATGTTTCAGATTGGCGTGTTTTCGAATCGTTGGGTCGTTGTGGGTGTTGTAGGAATGGTACTCTTGCAACTTTTGTTTACTTATTTTCCGCCGATGGAACAATTCTTTTCGGTCGAACCGATTGACTTGGAATCGTGGGGATATATTCTGGCGGCGGGTTTTGCGTCGTACGTCATCATCGAAATCGAAAAATGGTTCAGACGCCGCACCTCGAGCGCCGGTGGAAAGCCAGCAGTCGTAGGGAGTCTATGAAAACAAAACTGACCAAACTCTTTGTGGAATTTTTCGAAAGTGAGCAGGCATCGGGAGTTATCCTGATTCTCTGCACTGTTACTTCGATCATTATCGCCAATTCCTATTTTGGCAAAAACTATTCGGATTTTTGGCACACCAAAATCGGAATTGAAATCGGCGGGCTGGCTTTAAAGTACAGCGTTGAACACTGGATCAATGACGGCTTGATGGCAATCTTTTTTCTGCTGATCGGACTTGAAATTGAACGGGAACTCTACATCGGCGAACTGTCCGATCTAAAAAACGCCACGTTACCCATCTTTGCCGCCATCGGCGGTATGGCAACCCCCGCTTTGTTTCACTTTGTGTTCAATCGGGGAACCGAGACCCAAGCGGGTATTGGTATCCCGATGGCAACCGACATTGCGTTTGCGCTTGGTGTGCTTGCGCTCTTGGGTAGCCGCGTTCCAGTTGCGCTAAAAATTTTTCTGACTGCGTTGGCGATCATTGATGATTTGGGCGCAATCGTCATTATCGCGTTGTTTTATGTGGGCAATTTCTCGTTCTTGTATCTTGTCTTGGCATTGGGCATATTTGCCGGGTTGTTGATTATCAATCTTCTTGGCGTACGCCGGCTACCTTTTTATCTTGTCCCCGGATTTTTCATGTGGTACTGTATGCTCCAGTCCGGCATCCACGCGACCATCGCCGGCGTGCTTCTGGCGTTTGCAATTCCGTTTGCGCGCGGCGATGAAACATCACCTTCGTACAAATTACAGCATTTTTTGCACAAACCGGTCGCTTTTATCATCATGCCGCTTTTTGCGCTGGCAAATACTAATCTTGCTCTTTCGGGAAACTGGATAGAAGAATTAGCCACCGCCAACAGTGTAGGAATCTTTGCGGGCTTGGTCTTTGGCAAACCGCTCGGTATTGTCCTGTTCAGCATTCTGGCGATTAAATTGGGCTTGTCTCAGTTGCCCAGTGAGGTGTTTTGGAGACACATCATCGGTGCCGGCTTTCTGGGCGGGATTGGGTTTACCATGTCGATCTTCATCACCTTGCTGGCTTTCGGTGATCCTGAAATCATCCAAAGTTCAAAGATCAGCATTTTGCTCAGTTCGCTTGTTGCCGGTATCACTGGTTTTCTTATTTTGCGTAGACAAACGGTCGCTGGATCTAGCCGCTCTGGTTAAACAACTGGGTTCAAAAAATTTCTTGGAGGGATAGCGTATGTCGAACAAAGAACGGTGGGCACTCATTCTCGGCGCGTCGAGCGGGTTTGGCGAAGCGTGTGCGCGTGCGTTAGCGGCAGACGGTTTTAATATCATCGGTGTGCATCTGGATTTGCGGCGGACGATTCAACACGCGCAAGAAGTGAAAGCCGCGCTCGAAGCGACCGGACGCCAGATCATTTTCTTCAACAAGAATGTTGCCGACGATCGCAATCGTGCGGAAATCATCGCCGCAATTCAAGAGCAATTCAAAAATGTCGGCGGCGGGTCGATCAATTGTATGTTGCACTCGGTTGCGTTTGGCAACTTGAAACCCTTCATCGCCGAAAATCCGAACGATGCGGTCGACCGCAAAGCGATGGAGATGACGCTCGATGTGATGGCGAATTCGCTCGTCTATTGGGTGCAAGATTTGGTGCGCGCCGGTTTACTCGTGCGCGGCTCGAAAGTTTTTTCGATGACAAGTTCCGGGTCGCATCGCGTCATTGTGGGTTACGGCGCGGTCTCCGCCGCCAAAGCCGCACTCGAATCGCACACGCGGCAACTCGCATTGGAACTTGCGCCCAAAGGCATCATGGTCAACGCGTTTCAAGCCGGCGTTACCGATACTCCCGCGTTTCGGATGATTCCCAATCACGAAAAGATCAAAGAACAGATTTTGCTGATGCATCCGGACGGGCGCATGACCCAGCCCGACGATGTTGCCCGCACCCTCGTCGCGTTGATGGACCCGCGCGTCGATTGGATCAATGGCACCGTGATTCGCGTCGATGGCGGAGAAGACAATACATAGATTTAGAAACCCGTTTTCTTCAAGGAAACGGGTTTCTTGTTGCTCAACTTGACTCGCATCGCTAACGGTGTTATAAGGCAAGCGACGTTCGAGCCGCGCTAATTTTCATCGCGCGGTTCGCGCCCCGCCGTTGACCATACCTCGTCACGGTCTGCGGGGCGTTTTGCTATCTCGACACGCCGGAGGTGATCGATGGCTTACCTCAGCGAACTCCTGGGACGCGAAGTGCGTGATGCTAAAGGCACGCTGGTTGGAACACTGGCTGATGTTCTGATCGCGCCCGAAGAAAATGGCCAACCTTATCCACGCATCGTCGCGCTTGCAGTCAAGCATAACGGTGGCGAGCCGGCATTGATTCCTTGGGGCGGCTCCGAAGACCTCGCCGGTAACAAAATCATTTTGCAACGACCGCCGACCGCCGCATATTTATCGACCGGCAATGAATTGTATTTGAATCGCGATGTGATGGATAAACAGGTCATCGACATGAACGGCTTTCGCGTCGTGCGCGTGAACGATCTCGAACTGGCAAAGATCGGCGACGATTATCGCTTGGTCAATGTCGATATTGGCGGGCGTGGTTTGTTGCGCCGCTTGGGCTGGGAAGATTTTTTCGAACGCCTTGCCGGGCGTTTGCGGCGCGAACTGCCCGCGCGGTCGATTGCGTTCACCGATCTAGAATTCATTCCGCGCGGCGATTTGAAAATGCGCGTCGCGCGCCAAAAACTCAAAGAACTGCATCCCGCCGACATCGCCGAGATTTTGGAAGATATGCACCCGCGGCAAGCCGGCGAATTGATCCGGCAATTGCCAGACGAACAAGCCGCCGACGTGATGGAAGAACTTGAACCAGAATTCCAAGCCGATGTGTTGGAAACATTACCGACCGAGCAAGCCGCCGACATCGTCGAAGAGATGGAGCCGGACGAAGCGGCGGATGCGTTGCAGGAAATGCAAGAAGACAAACGAGCGCAAGTCTTTAACATGATGGAGCCGGAAGAAAGCGCCGAGGTTGCCGAACTCATCAAACATCCGGAGGACACCGCCGGCGGTTTAATGACGACCAAATACTTGACCGTGCCGCCAGACATTACCATCGGCGAAGCTATGCAACGCATTCGCATCGAAGCGCCGGCAAAAGAAGCGGAAACGATTTACTATGTCTACGCCGTCGATGCCGAAGAAAAATTGCAAGGTGTTTTTTCGCTGAGCGACCTCGTGCTCGCCGATCCGAATGCGACGGTCGATTCGATTATGCACCACAAACCGATTCACGCGCACCTGGCGGATCCGCGCGAAAAAGTATTGGAAGCAATTGCGCGGTACAATCTGCTCGCCGTACCCGTCACCGATGACGAGCATCATTTGCAAGGGATCGTTACATCGGACGACGCGCTCGATATGATTTTGCCGGACGATTTGAAAATCCAACTACCACGATTGTTCATCCGCTAATGCATTTGCCGAAAATTTCGAAACCATTCTCACGCCGCCGGCTCCTCGCCTTCCTTGCGATTATGGGACCCGGTTTGGTTACCTCGACTGCCGACAACGATGCCGGCGGCATTGCCACGTACTCGACGCTCGGCGCGGCGTACGGGTACCAAATGCTCTGGATTCTTTTGCTCATCACGCTTTCGCTTGGCGTGGTGCAAGAAATGGTCGCGCGGATGGGAGTGGTAACCGGCAAAGGGCTAAGCGATTTGATCCGCGAAGAGTTTGGCGTCAAGACAACTGCGTTTGCGATGTTCACTCTGCTCATCGCCAACATCGCGACCACCATTGCGGAATTCGTCGGCATTGCGGCGGCAAGCGAGTTGCTAGGAATGCCCAAGTTCATTACCGTGCCGCTCGCCGCAATGTTTGTGTGGTTCGTCGTTGTGCGCGGCGATTACAAGCGCGCCGAAAAAATTTTTTTGATACTCTCGCTGGTTTTTCTCACCTACATCTTTGCCGCATTTCTCGCGCGCCCGGATTGGAACGCCGTCGCGCGCGGTCTCACCACGCCGACGATTGTGCCGGAAACGAAATTCATTTTGCTCTTTATCGCCACCGTCGGCACGACGATTACCCCCTGGATGCAATTCTATTTACAGGCGTCGATTGTGGATAAAGGGCTGGCAGCCAAAGATTTGGCGTACGCGCGCGCCGATGTTTTGTTCGGTGCGTTCGTCACGAATTTCTTTTCGTTCTTTATGATCGTTGCCACCGGCGCAACCTTGTTCGTCGCGGGCATGCATAACATTTCCTCCGCCGAGCAAGCCGCGCAAGCGCTCGCGCCGATTGCCGGTCCGCTTGCCGGCGAATTGTTTGCGCTCGGTTTGCTCGGCGCGTCACTGTTGGGCGCGAGCATCCTGCCGCTTTCGACAGCGTACGCAATTTGCGAAGCGTTTGGCTGGGAGCGTGGTGTCAATCAAGAGATGAGCGACGCGCCGATTTTCTACGGACTGTACACCGGCTTGATTGTCATCGGCGCGTTGGTGGCGCTGATTCCCGGCGCACCGCTCTTTTTGATCTTGCTCCTGTCGCAAGACGTGAACGGAATTTTGTTGCCGGTGATTCTGATTTTGATGTTGCGTTTGGCGAACAATCAACGGTTGATGGGGAACCACATCAACTCGCGTTTTGCAAACGCGTTAGGGTGGGGGACGGCGGTCACGTTAATCGTCGCGACGATTGTTTTGGTGTTTGGTTCGGTGTTTGGATTTCCGGCTTAACGCGAGGTGGAAAATTCTCGATTATCTTCACACGCTCACTATTCCCACACCATTTCCGGTCGGTCCGGTCAACTGTTACCTCAGCGAAGGCAACGAACTCACGTTGATCGATACCGGCGCAAAAACCGATGTGGCGATTGCCGCGCTCGCTGAACAATTACGCGTGCGCGGATTTGCGATGCGTGATATTCGCCGCGTCATCGTCACGCACGCGCACAGCGATCATTTTGGACTTGCCGCGCACATCGTCGCGGAATCCGGCGCGCAAGTGCTGACGCATCGCCGCAATCGCTGGGGACTGATCGATTTTGAAAACGAATGGATGCGTCGCCACGAATTTTATCGCTCGATTTTTCTCACCAGCGGCGCGCCGCGCGAATATGCCGATGGTGTGATTCAAGGGTTGCGCACAATGTTGCAGTACGCGGCGGCGATTCCCGCCGATCATTTCGTCGCGCTCGACGAGGGCGACACGCTTGAATTAGGCGGCGATGTTTGGCGCGTGGTGTTTGCGCCGGGACACGCGAGTGGATTGATTTGTCTGTACGAACCGCAATCGCAAACGTTGATTTCGAGTGATCACATTTTGCGCGACATCACATCGAATCCGGTGTTGGAACCGCCGGCACGCGGCGAGACCGAACGCCCGCGCGCGCTTGTCGATTACATCGCGTCGATGAAAAAGACGGCGGAATTGGACCTTCGTCTCGCGTTGCCTGCGCACGGCGAACCGATTTATGACGTGCGCGCGCTCATCGACGCGCGCTTGGCATTCCATCGCTCCCGGCTCGACCACATCGAACAACAACTCGGTTGTTGCGCGGCAACCGCGTACGAATTGTGCCGCATTTTGTTTCCGCAACTCAAATCGTTCGATATCTTTCTCGGCTTGTCGGAAGTGATCGGGCATTTGGACATTTTGGAAATGGAAGGACGCCTGCGACGCGAGCAAGCTTCGGACGTGACGCGGTACATTCCCGTCAAATAAAAAATCCCGCTTTCGTGCAGAAAGCGGGATTTTTTTCTCACTCTCGATTAGCGACAGAGTTGGATGGTTTGATACAACCCGTTCGGGTTGTTGATGGCTGGGAACGGGATAACTTGCTGATTCGTCGGATCGATAAAATGTGGGATGATGATGAGATCGCAACGAATCCCGACGCCCAAGTTGATGTTTTGCGATGTTACGATGGATGATGTGCCGGTTGGCAGGGTGAAATCGGCGCGCAAGGTTTCGCCGTAAGCATGTTTGAAATCGGAACATTGTTCCGGACATTGATATACTTTGACCATCACTTTGTACGTTTGCGGCGAGCCGGTTGTGTTCAAGAAGGTAACTTTGAACGCCACCGTACTGCCGATGCCGGCATTTGTCGGCACAGTTTCAACTTTGGTTGCGTAAACACCCGGCGGCACGTTGGGCACCGTCGGCGATGGCGGTACCGGCGTGCCAGGTCGGCGAGTTGGTGTCGGTGACACAAGCGCGCGGGTACGCGTGACAGTCGGAATCGTCAATGGGACAGTCGCTGTGATGACCGGCGTCGGCACTGGAATATCCGTTGGGCGTAGCGTCGGCGCGACCGTTGGCGGTGGTGCTGTGGGTAGAACTACGCTGACGCGGGTTGGCGTTGCAGTAGGTTGTGTGATTGCACCGCCGAGTAAATTATTGATCACAAAGAAAATTCCCAACAACAATAACAAGATACCAACGGCGACGGCGGCAATGATGCCAATCAAAACCGGGCGCGAGAGTCCGCCTTCTCTACCAGCCGGCCTGGATGAAAACAAACGTGCAGGCAAATTTGGCCCGCCACCTTTGGGTTTTGGCTCGGGTTTGGGTTTCGGTTCGGGCTTGGGTTCGGGTTTTTTCTCAACCGGTTTGGGCGTTGGCGTGGGCGGTGCTTTTTCTGTTATCGGCGCGGGCGGTGGAGTTGGCACGGGCATTGGCGGTTTTGCCTTGTTCCATTTTTGACCGTCGTGCATATACCATTCGCCGCTCTGCACGCCGATTTGCCACCAGCGTCCTTGTTCATCCTGCAATCGCAGTTTGCCCACTTCGGCTTCAAAATCGGCATCGTTCAATTTACCGGCGTCGTGCTGGGCCTTTAAATCCTTGTACGTTCGTTCCGCTTCTTGGAAATTCATTGGTGAAACCTCCCTTTATTCTGCGACCACCATTGCAATGGCGTGTTCGCGGGTGTGCGATAAGGATAGTTCGAATGTATGCAAGCCGATTGCGGCGGCGCGTTGCGCGGCGCGTCCGAAAAGTTGCACCCCCGGTTTGCCACGCGCGCCGGAGACAATTTCGATTTCGCGCCAGCCCACACCATCGACGTGTTGCACGCCGACACCCAACGCTTTGCTCACCGCTTCTTTCGCGGCAAACCGCGCGGCAAGTTGCGGCGCTTGATTTTTGCAGTACGCCAACTCGCTCTCTGTGAAGATACGCTTCAAGAATCGCGCGCCGTACTGCGCAATCGATGTCTCGATGCGACGCACTTCGATCAAATCGATGCCGATGGCTAACATCGCTAACCATCGCCGATGGATTAGTTGCCGCGCCCGATGCCGCGATACGTAAAGCCCACCTCGCGCATCTTGCCGGCATCGTAGATGTTTCGCCCATCGACGAAATTCTTTTGCTTCATCGATTTCGCCACGCGCTCCATATCCATTTGCTTGAACTCGTTCCACTCGGTTACGAGCACCAGCGCGTCTGCGCCTTCCGCCGCGGCGTACGCCGAATCGCAAAAAGCTACGTCTTTCAAAACGTGGCGCGCCGGCTCGGTCGCCACCGGATCGTACGCGCGAATTTTCGCGCCTTCGGTTTGCAACAAATGAATGATGTCGAGCGCCGGCGCTTCGCGCACGTCGTCGGTGTTTGGTTTGAACGCGAGTCCCCAAATCGCAATGGTCTTGCCGCGCACCGTGCCGAGCAGTTCACGCATTTGAACCAAAACTTGCCGGCGCATATCGCGGTTGATTTCCATCACCGACCGCAATAACTGTGGATGACAACCATTGATTTCCGCCATCCACGTCAGCGCCTTGACATCTTTGGGAAAGCAACTGCCGCCATATCCCACGCCGGCGTTGAGAAACGCGCGCCCGATGCGGCGATCCATCCCCATTCCTGCCGCGACTTCTTTCACGTCCGCGCCAACCTTTTCGCAAATCGTCGCGATTTCGTTGATGAACGAGATGCGCGTCGCCAGAAATGCGTTTGATGCGTATTTGATCATTTCGGCGGTGCGCAGGTCGGTCGTCATGATTGTGCATCGCAACGGCAAATAGAGTTGCGCCACTTTATCGACGGCATCACGATTCGTTCCACCGAGCACCACGCGGTCGGGTTGCAAAAAATCGTTGACGGCGGTGCCTTCCGCCAAAAATTCCGGATTCGACACGATGTCGAAATCGACACCCGGCGTTTTGCCGTGCGACTGCAAAATTTCGGCGACGGCATCGCCGGTGCCGACCGGCACGGTGCTTTTGTTGACGATGATGGCGTAATGGTTGAGGACTTGGGCAATGCTTTCCGCCGCCATTCGC
The DNA here is from genome assembly GCA_034435055.1 of Anaerolineae bacterium. GTDB lineage: Bacteria > Chloroflexota > Anaerolineae > UBA4142 > UBA4142 > DAOTXS01. The sequence goes on from DAOTXS010000013.1 coordinate 52,585, forward strand.
ACGTACTGCAAATCGGCTTCGCCGTCCGGGCTGGGCGGCGTGTTGACCGCGATGAAAATAAAATCTGCGCCGGGCACGGCGTCGGCGTACCGCGTGGTAAAGGTGAGTCGTTGAGCGGCGACATTCCGGCTGACGAGTTCTTTCAAGCCGGGTTCGTAGATGGGCATTTCGCCGCGATTTAACTTGGCAACTTTGTCTTCGGCGATGTCGAGGCACGTAACTTGGTTTCCCAGATCGGCAAAACAAGTGCCGGTCACCAAGCCCACGTACCCCACACCGACGACGCATATTTTGCGCACGACGTTTTACCTCACAGTGAACTGTGAGGTAATGATACCACAAGCGAGCGAAATGTCAAACAATCTGACGCAGCACAAACGACGAGCGCTGAAAAAGTCGCTCATTTCACCGTCAGTGTCGTTGGCGCTTGGGTGAAGACGACACTGGGATTGTAGTAATCGTACGTCGTCGTGCTAGGTGTTTGCGCGCGCAGCGGGAAACGCGCTTTCAATCGATAATCGAACGTGATTGGTTTTTGGCTGGTGAACTCTTCGAGATAAACGATGACTTGACGCCCGGTCAATTCGTACCGCGCAATCGTTTTCGATTTCACCGCCGCGTCTAAATCTTCGGTCAGCACCGTGAATCCCGGCGGCACGCCGAGATCGACCAGCGTCATCCGCGCGGTGCCGGCTTTGGTCAAGCGCACGTTCGCGGTTACGCGGACTTCATCGTTCACCGCAAGCGTCGTGCGGTCGTAACGCACTTGCACATCGACCAGTTTTTCCTGTTCCGGCGTCGGCGGGACGAACTGCCACGGCACGTAATAGTTCGACGAAATTTGGTACGCGAGCGAACCTTTGCCTTCGAGTTTGAACGCAATTTGATTTGCGCCCGGCGTAATATCATCGAACGTAACCATTTGCACGACGCCGGCATTTTCCTTGCTGATGACCATCGGTTTCGCTTCGCGTCCGTTGAGCGACACGCGCACCGTTGCGTCGGTCGCCGCTTCGCCGGCTTCGATAGCCGATTGCACGAGCGCGCGCAACGCGAGAATCGTCGCTTGCGTGGAACCCCACGTCCCGCGCGGGTCTTTTTTCTGCACGAGGTACGTCAGCGCGCGTTGCGCGGTTTCGGCGTTCGTCTTGCCGCGCAGAAATGCGTACGCGGCTAACGCCGTCGTTTCGATATTGCCGGCTTGTCCATACGAACCAACGAACGACCCCATCTTGGATTCCCAGTATACAAAATCGCGGTCAGAAATTTTCAGCGCGTCGAGCCGGGTCAGTGCATCGCGCGCGGAGCCGTCGTTCGGGTCGAAGGCGACGAGCGCGTTTGCAACCAGCGCGAGCGCGTACGGATCAGTCGCGCGCGCAGAATTTTCACGCACGTACGCAATCGCGCGATTGAGCCCGGCATTGTCTTTCAATCCCGATTCGAGCAATGCCCACGTGACGTACGCGGTCAACGGGAGCGGATCACTTGCGCCGCTCGATGGCTTGTCCCAGGTGTTGGTCGTCGTCGACCACGTGCCGTCGGCTTGTTGCTTGGACAACAACCATTGTCGCGTGCGATTGATGAGCGCGGGATCGACCGGGAACACTTTAGCCATATCGCTGAATTCAAGCAGACCTTTTGCGCTGAGCATCACGCTTGGCGGCGGCTGACCGAAAATCGAAAATCCACCGCCGCTCACTTCGAATGTGAGCAAGCGTTGATAACCAAGCGAGATGTAATTTTCCGCTTTCAGTTGCACTTCGGGCGATGCTTGTTTGGTTGCTTTCAAGTAATTGAGTACCAGAACATTGGGGAACGTCACCGACGTCGTTTGCTCAAATCAGCCAAAAGGCATTCGCAAAATGCTGTCGAGTCCATCGACAACTTGCGACATAATGCCGGGATAAATTTTCACTTCGATGCGCGACGCGCCGGGAATCGATTGCGCCGGCAAATTGACCACCTGGGTCGTGTCGCTCTTGAGCCAGTTGCTCATCGTCGTTTCGAATTGTTTGCCGTCGGGATAAATGCGAATCTCGCGTTGAATTGCATCACTCATTTTGTCGCCGAGCGCGGTGATCTTGAGTTTTTGCATTCCAAAGTTCACGGCTTTGATGCGAAAATACGCCACGTCGATGTCATTCGAGGCAATCGTCAGCGTTTTCTCCGCGTCGTCTTGCAGCGTGAACCACGGCTGTTGATTGATTTGCAATTTCACTTTTTGCGATTGCGGCAAATAATTATAGACCGCGACCGGAATCGAGATTTCGTCGTTCTGCGTCAACGCGACCGGCAAATCGAGATCGACAAAGAAATCTTGGAACACGCGAATCCCGGCAGTCGATGCGCCCAGTTCGCCGCGTTGCGACGATGCCGTGACCGCGAGCCGCCACGTCGTGATCGAATCGGCGAGCGGAATGTCGATTGTCGCCGCGCCGTTTTCGTTCGTGATGATTTGCGGATTGAAATACAACGTTTCCGGAAAATATTGGCGCAAGCGCGGTTGTTCAGTTGTCGATGTTGTGCCGGGCGCGGCGTCTTGCGCTTTGGGCGCGGCAGTTGGCGCAGATGCGGCGCCCATCATCGGCGCAGGTACACCAGATTCAAAAACTCGTCCCGGCTGTTGTTGCATATCGCGGAAAATGTTGCCACTGGAACCAGAACTACCGGGCGTGGCGGCGCATCCGGTAATCCAACCGACCGGCACGTACAACCCGGGATGTCCCATCGCGCGCAAGAATGGTCCCATCGATGGCATCAGCGCGAGCAGAATCGTTGCTGGGATGAAAACGAGAACGATGATCAACGCCGCAAATCCCGGCGCATTTTCTTTTTGCACAAGCAAGCCGACGCCCATCAACACGACTGCCGCGAGCGCGCCGAGGTACGCAAAGATGACGCCGAACGCCATCCAATCACTGATCGATGTCGCGCGCATCACGACGAAAACAAACATTCCCAGGAAGACGAAATACGTGGCGAGCAAAATTAACGCGGCTTGAAGCCAGCCATCGCGTTTCATAATTGCGTGCGCGGCGACGATGACAAATCCGACGAGCATTGCAAGCGCGGCAGCCGCCACGAGAATCACGCCGAGTTTCAGCTGAATGATGAATGCACTGACAATTGCAACCAATCCGATGAAGAATGGCGAGACGATGCAATACCCAAGCATCCCGCCGAGCCACAACGCGAGCGAGCGTCCCAAAAGTTTTTTCGTCGCGAGCGAGCCGACAACCGCGCCGATCAAACCGAGCGGCACGAGCGTGAGAAAAATCGAAAGACCGGCGGCGAGGTTGTTGAATCCATCCGCTTGCGCTTTATTCGCCGCGTCGCGTTTCTCCACTTGGGAATTTGCGCGCAAAACAAAATCGACGGGCGTCGCGAGCGCCCACGCCGCGTTCGCCGATTGATTCTGCGCAACACGCACATCCACCGGCGCGGGCGTCGGTTGCGGCGCGACCACTTCCGGGAGCGAAAATCCTTTCACCTGAAATTTTGGTTCGAGCAATTCTTTTTGCAAGAGGAAATAGAGTTTCGCAAATCCTGGGTCTTGCTCTGCGAGCGCGAAGACCGCTTCGTCCACACCGGAAACGCCGAGTGCGGATTGCACGCCTTTGCCTTGATTGTTCGTCACGCTGAACGAAATCTTGGACGTGTCGCCCGGCAAATACGTGTCGCGGTCGGCTTTGATCGCGATGTTCAACTCGCTGGGTTGCTCGATCACAACGATGCGCGTGTCGCGCGTGATCGATCCATCGCGCTCGACGTGGTACGCGTGCAGTTGCAAGGTGCCGATCATATCGGCGGTAACGTCGATGCTAATCGACGCGCGACCGTTCACCGCATCTTCCGCGCGCGTCGAGAGCGTTTGCTTTTCCTTGATGATGTCGAGAAACACCGTGCCAACGCTACCGCTCGTGAACGCATCGAGCTTCATCGTCTCACCGACTTTGTACGTCGCGCGGTCGGGACGCAATAAAATTTGATTCGAGGTCGTTTCGCTTTGCAGTTGCACATTGCGCGTTGCACTGCGACCGCGCGCGTCGCGTGCGGTAATCGTCATTTGCGTGTTGCCACGTTGCGGCGTGAATTTGATTTCGGCGATGCCGTATTTGCCGGTTTTCGCCGCGCCATAGTTCGTGATCGTCAGATCAGTTTCGAGCGGCGAGCCATCCGGCAATGAAGTCAAAACGTAGACGACGTTCTCGATGCCGGCAACCAGTCGTCCGCTTTCCGGCACCGCGTCGATGATGATGGCGTTGCTCGAAATTGGAAGCGAGAGCGAAGTTTGTTCGGTGTGATTTGCTTGATCGGTGACCGAAATTTCCAAACCGAAATCGGCGCGGTCGCGGTTCAAGCCGCTCCCGGCGAAATAATTAGGCAGTGTGAACGAGAACGTGTATGCACCTTGCGCGTCGGTTTTGCCGGCGAGGTTGATTGTCTCTGCGCGCGCGACATCGTAGACAATGCCTTTGATCGTTACGTCGGCTTTATCAACTGGCTTGCCGAAAAAATAATCCGCGCGAATCTTGCCGCTCACTTTTTCGCCGGGCAAATAATAATTGCGTTCGGTTTCGGCGGAGACTTTGAACTTGGGTAGCACGTATGGCTTGACCGTTACACTCTTTTCTGATTTCGTGCCGCTGGTACTCGCAGTGATTTTATACGTGCCGGCGTTGACCGTTTCGGCGAGTTGAAAATCCGCGCTGACGATTCCATAATCGGACGATTTCACCATCTTGCGATAAATCTTGTTACCCTTGGGGTCTTCGATAAGAAATTCAATGTCTTGGTTTTTCGCCGGCAATCGATCGATCGCGCCGAGCGCGAGCGCGCGCAGATGAATCGTTTGGCTCGGTTGATACAACGGTTTGTCGGTCGTCACCAGAATTTTGTAACTGCGTTGCACGGTGATCGTTCGCTCGATTTGATCGCGCCCCGCGCCGGAATCGGTGGCAATGATCAGTTTCTGTTCGCCGGAAATATTTCCCGGCATCGTAAACGCGACCGGCGCAGTGCCGCGCGCGTCGGTCTTGCCGGTGTAAAGCGTTTGCGGCAAGCCGATGCCTTTGGGCGCAAGTTGCACACTGACGTTCGCGTTCGCGAGCGGCTGATTCGTTTCGCTGTCGCGCACGACGACGCGCAGCGCCGCCGGATTCTCCGGCGCAAATTGCGTAGGACCCAGAACGACCGTTTGCTGATGATCGAGCGCGAACTTGGGGAGATTGAAAACGTAAATCGTCGCGGCAAAAAATGCGACGAGGACAAGCAGGAGGACGACAAGTGTTGTTACAATGCGATGTTGCGACAGCACACGCAAAAATGAACGGGCGGTGTTCATGCGGGTCTCCTTGTCTGGTAGTTGTGTAGTTGAATAGTTGCATCGTTGAATAACGACTCAACTACACAACTAGACAACGATGCAACTAACCGACTAAATTGTAACACGAACCGGGTGGCGAAGCAATAGGTTTCAGAAGGGAGACGCGGAGTGATGGAAAAAAGTTCCGGGGAGCTAAAGACCCGACAGGTTTTCAAAAACCTGTCGGGTCTCCATCTAGCTAATGCACCTGCTTTTGCGTCACGACCACGTAATTCGCCGTGTGATCGAGCGTGCCGTTCACGTAAATGTCCACGCGATATTTGCCGAGTGCCCAATTGCCCGGCGGCGAAGCCGTGAAATCGAGATTACCGGAACCACTCTGCGTTTGCTCCGTTTCACCGACCTTGACATTGCAAATCGTCGCGCCGCCGGCATCGACGGCGAAAAAGACGGCGCGGAATTTGGTATTCGGCGGCGCATCTTTCACCGCGACGACCGCGTGCACCGTTTCGTTCGGCAGAAATTCGCCGGTGCGATTGATCGGTTCTTTGTTGCCATCCACTCTCTCTGCCATAATCGCTTGCGCGATCCAGCCCGACGGCTTGTGCGCTTGCGTCGTCGCGGGCGGACAGCCGCCGATGACCGCCGTGCCCAGCCGCGCCGGCGTGCCGACGACGGTAAAGTTTAGCGTGCGGTCGAGCGTGCCGTTCAAGTACGTTTGCACTTTGTACAATCCCGGCGACCATTGATTGCTTTTGCGTTTCAACACAAAATCGAGATTGCGCGAACCGTCCGTCGTTACTTGCGCTTCATCGATTATTGTGTCCGGCGGCGCGGCGGAACCCACATCGACCGCCGTCCACACGACTTTGACGACAGAATCTTTCGGCGCATTCGTCAACGTGACGACGGCGTGAAATTCCGGATCGGTCGGTGAAAAGTTATCGGTGATGTCCACCGGCTCGAACGTCGCGCCTTGCACACTTTTTGCGGTTACAACTTTCGTGATGCCCGCCGGACTCGCGAGCATTTCGCACGCGGTCAACGCGAGCAAAACCAGAATCAAACCGAATCGATATTTCATCGATCACCTCAACATCGATTACGCGGCGGCGGGTTTGGGTTTGCGCGTGATGCCCACGACGACGATGACCAAACCGACGACGATGATCGCAATCGCTTCGAACATCATTGGACTGAATGCTTCCGAAAGCAAGACGCCGAACGAACGCGCGAACTCGGCGCGAACCTGGGCGGGCACTTCGCTCAGCGGACCGAGCGTGAGCAAATTACCGATGATCGGTTGATAGACGAGTGTGGGCAAAAGCGCCAACACGCCGCCGACAACAATCGGCAAGCCGAGCCAGCGCGCCAAATCCATTCGACTGCGCAACGCGAGAACGACGAGCAATCCCAGCATCACGAGCGGGACGATGAGCGACAAGTTGGCGGCGGTGCGCATCAGCAAGAGTTGATTCTTGATGCTCTCCGCGCCGATGCCGGATTGTTTTTCCACGCGCGATAATTCCTGCGTCAAGAAAAATCGATCTTGCGCGTTGTCGATGATTTCGTCGCGTCCGTCGAGATAATCTTGGTTCTGATCCGGTTTCCACGGATCGGGGAACATACACGGCGTGTACAAATTGTACAACACTTCTTGTCCCGGCGCGGCGGCGGCGAGGCGTTTCAGAAAATCGTCGATGTCGGCTTGCTTACACGGCGGCAAAGAATCGTACACCATTTGAATCGCTTTCCAACCGTGTTCGCTCCGCGCGTACTTTTTCCAATCGCGCAAATCGATGACGATGTTCGGTAACGGGTCTTTGGTGTCGAGCCAGCCGTACAGACCGTCAATCGTTACTGCCGTCCAACCTTCTAGAAAATTGTTCGGCATTACTTCGAGCCGAATCTTGCGCCACGTTTCGACGGTTGGAAATTCGATGGCTTTGAGCGCGTCCGGTTCGCGGATGGCAGTTTGCGCTTCGCCGGTCAACACGCGTTCTTGCGCGCGGCGTTGCGCGAACCAACGCAACGTGACCGGAATCAAATCCGATTGTGTGACTTCTTTGGTGACGACGCGTTTGACGAGCGGCGCGTCGAACAACACTCTGCCGACATTGAACGCGAGCAGCGCGAGTGGCAACGTGACGACGAACAAGAGCACGAGTAGAAAGGCGAGAAACTTGCGTATCGATTCCTCCTTTGAGCACAAGTCAATTGACGATACTGGAACGGCTGAAGATTAATCCACAGATTTCGCAGAGAAAAATTTTCTGGGTAACACTTGCCCTGGCGGGAACGCAAGTGCCAGGGTCTGTGAAATCTGCGGATACCTTATTTGATGTTCAAGCTCAACTTGACCCAATCGAGCATCAGTTGCAAGGTGTTGGCGTCAACATCTTTGGGCTTGACGTTTGGATCGATCAACGTCATGCCATGTTTGTTGCCGGCATAAATCACTTGGCGGTGCGCCGCGCCTTGCGCCGAATTGCATGTGGTAAAGGAATGAGAATCGCCCTCTGCCGCCAAGCACCAGACTGGCTTGGGGGGTTGTTCGGCTTGGAGTGGCGTAACGGCGGCGGGATACGGCGCGCCCGCATAACCGCCGGGCGAAAACGGCATTGCGCCCAAACACAGTCCTTTGCCTTTTTGCGCATTCAGCCACGCGCAACCATGCGCTGCCCCGTCTGCGCCGATGCTCGCGCCGGCGGAGAGCACTTGTTTGGAATCGACGCCTTCCAACTCGCTCGCGGTTTTCATCGCGGCGAATGAGTCTTCACGCAACTCGTTCGGTCTGAACGCCGGGCGATAATTGAACGTGAATACAGCAAACGATTTGTCTTTCAGCATCGCCGGGAACCACGTCGAGTTGAGCCAAGGGACATTTTTGGGATTGGGCGATTTACCTCCCAATCCGCGATTCTGAAGCCAATAGGCGATTTCGAACCATTCGACTTGCGTGCCGCCTGCCCAGTGCATCAGCACGATGATCGGTGCGGGATTTACAGCCGCCGGAAAATACAATCCGTCAAGCTCGGCGCCATCCGCGGTTTTGAACTTGATCGATTTGGGAGCCGCCGGCAAAGGTGGAATCGGCGTGGCGGTTGGCGGTTTGGTTGCGGTCGCCGTCGGCGGCACTGGCGTGACGGTCGCGGTGGGTGGGACCGGTGTGGCAGTCGGCGGCACCGGCGTGGCGGTCGGCGGGACGCGCGTGGCAGTCGGTAGTACTGGCGTCGACGTTGGTGTTACAGGTGTCGGCGACGCGCAACCCATAACTACGAGCGCAAACATCAGTGCAAGCAAAATTCGTTTTTCCATCTTCCTCTCCTGAAAAAATTTATCTTTACGAAAAAGATTCCGTTGTAAAAACAAACGCGCGCCGCAAATTCGAGCAATCGGACGATCACTCAAATTCGTGGCGCGCAAAAGTATTGTTGCAACGTTGACCAGCGCATATTCGCTCCTGGTACCGCTACCGTATTATAGATGCCGGAGACAAATATAGTCAATAAGAAAAATGGGGGAAGATTTGCTTTTCCTCAAAATAGAATCAGCCAACATCCGCCACCGGTCGAAACTTGTACCCGTACACGACCAAGCCCTCTTCGCCGTACTCGCGCAGTTTGCGCGTGACCATTTCTACCCG
>DAOTXS010000014.1:0-118286 GCA_034435055.1 Anaerolineae bacterium
TAGGGCAATCGCATTTGGAGGAATTAAGCGATTTTGTGCGATAATTAGTGCATCTCTCCAGGAGGGACACTATGACGCCCAAGACTCATCAAACGATCACCAAGTATTTCGCATCTCTCAAAGACCCACGTGATGGGAATGCCATTCAACACCAACTGCAAGACATTCTCGTTATTGCGATTTGTGCCAGCATCTGCGGTGCCGACACCTGGGTCGATGTGGAAACCTGGGGTATTGCGAAAAAGAAATGGTTGCGCGAGTTTTTGGAATTGCCGAACGGCATTCCGTCACACGATACCTTTGGACGTGTCTTTGCTCTACTTGATCCCGATGAATTCCGTAAAGGCTTTCTGAGTTGGATTCGGGCAATTCAGAAATTGACGCACCGCCAAGTCATTGCGTTGGATGGCAAGAAGTTGCGCCGTTCGCATGATAGTCGCTTGGGCAAAAAAGCGATTGCAATGGTGAGTGCCTGGGCGACTGCTAACCACCTGGTACTAGGTCAAGTCAAGGTGCGCTCGAAATCGAATGAAATCACCGCCATTCCTGAGCTCTTGCGTGTGTTGGAAGTCAGTGGGTGTATTGTCACGCTTGATGCCATCGGTTGCCAGCCCAAAATTGCGGCAAAAATCGTCAAAAAACAAGCCGATTATGTGCTGGCGGTGAAGCAGAATCAAGGACAGTTGTTTGAAGATGTAAAAGACTTGTTTGCCGGTTGCCAGGAAGAAAATTTCCTTCAGGTTCCCCACGACTACGCCAAGACCATTGAGAAAGGGCATGGACGCATTGAAATTCGCGAATGTTGGACGCTGGCGGATCCAGAATTTCTCGACTACCTGCGTCATCGGGATGCCTGGCCCAAGTTGCATGCCGTGGTGATGGTGCGCGCGGAACGACGGATGGGCACAAAGCACAGTCGGGAAACCCGTTACTACATCACGAGCGTTGAGAATAATGCCAAGCAGATATTGGAAGCAGTGCGCGCACACTGGGGCATTGAGAATGGATTGCATTGGGTGCTTGACATTGCATTCCGTGAAGATGAATCGCGTGTCCGCAAAGATCATGCGCCTGAAAATATGGCGGTCTTACGACACATTGCGCTCAATCTCTTAAAGCAAGAACAGACAGCCAAGATTGGCATCAAAGCGAAAAGACTCAAAGCCGCCTGGGATCAAGATTACTTGCTCAAAGTTCTTTCGAGTTGAAATGCGATTGCCCTACACAGAGTTAAAACCATAATACCCGGATTTGGTTTTTTGGATTTGGGAATTTGGGATTTGAGATTTACTCCGTGTCGTCTTTCGATTCCGCGCCGGTCAAGCGATCGACAAGCGCGCTTCCCACGCCCGCCAGCGCGTCGGTTGGCAAATAGTGACTCGCCGATTCATCGAACAATACATTCGCCGACGCCGGAAAATCTTCGTCGCCGGCGTAATACACCGCCGCGACTTTGACGCGCGGCAACGCATCGAACATAAATGCCGCGTCGCCGATTTCGAGTTTCACGCCGTTCAAATTCTTCGCCGCGCGTTCAAAGACGCTGATGCGATTATCAATCGCTTTGGCAAGCCGGTCGCCGCTGTACCCTTGGTACGCTTGATGATAAAACATTCCGCCGGGCAAATCGCGGAACGCAACCCATTTGCCCACGTGCGGCGAGCCTTCGGCAGTTTTGAGATAATACAAAAACATCGCGGTGCGATTCAACCCGCACACTTTGCCGGTCGATTCGACGCGCGCCTCCAAATCTGGAAAAGAAACCAGATGCGCCTCGCCGTAAAACCGGATGCGAAAAATTCCATTCACAAATTCCGCGCCAGTGTTCGCGGCGAATTTCTGCGGATCGCCTTTTCGCAATTCGTCTTTCATCGCCGCGACTTGGGCGATCATTTTCTCGCGCATCGGTGTGGTCATTGATGAAAACTCCTTGAGAAAAATATCCAAAGAACATTAACCGCTAAGTCGCCAAGCGTGCAAAGAAATTTTTTCATTTGTCTTGGCGTTCTTTGCGTCTTCGCGGTAGGTTTGGCTTTATTTCCGCCGCCCGACCGGAATTACATACAACGGTTGTTGATCGGCGGGGAGCGCAAGCACGCGTTGCACTTGGACATCATCGAACGCGCCAATTGGCACCGCACCCAGATTTAGCGCGACCGCTTGCAGTAAAACATTTTGCGCCGCGTGCCCGGCTTCGATGTGCGCGTAGCGCGGCGCGCGGTCGCTGTACCTGACCGCGAGTCGTTCGTACACCGCCGCGATCACAAAATCGACCGGCGCGAGTTTGACCGACTCTTGTTCCAAGCACACGACGAACAACGGGTGTCGCAAATCGCCGCGCAAGTGAAAACGCAATTGATGATTTGCCGGGTCGTATCGAAAGACACCATCGCGTTTGACGACGTAAACTTCGAGTGGATACAACGCGCCCGCCGATGGCGCGGTGCGCTGACCGGTTGGACTTGTGATGCCTTGCGCCGCCCACAGCAATTGCCCAATTTCTGCCAGCGATAATTCTTCGGCCGCGTATTCGCGCACGGAACGCCGTTGGGCGAGTGTCTCTTCGAGCGAAAATTTTCCTTTGAGTTGCGGCGTCGGCAAGGCAATCGATGGCGGCAGCACGGCACTGATCGCGCCGGTCGTCGGCGTTGGAGTTGGGCGCGGCGTCGGCGATGAAGTACACGCGCAAGCCAGCGCCAACATCGTCATTGCGATTACGATTTTCATAGTACACTCGCTCGCTAAAAGAGTCAATTAGACTTTACGAAAATAGGAATCTCACGCCAAGCCGCAAAGCTCGCAAAGGTTTTTGAATTATTTTTTTGCGTTCTTTGCGCCTTTGCGAGAGCCCAAGTTTTATTCCGGAAAGTCAATTACACAATGTCATTGCGAGCCGCCAAAGGCGGCGTGGCAATCTCCACAGTACTTTGGGGATTGCTTCGTCGTCGTTTCACAACTCCTCGCAATGACACCTCGACTATTCGTAGACCTTCTCACCTTCGGTCTCCGCGTTCACCGCATCCATCTCGACATCACGCGCGGTCGGTTTCGTTGCCAGCAATTCTTTGTAATACTCGTGTTGAATGACGAGATTCATAATCTCGTTCGTGCCTGTCCAAATCATCATCAAGCGCGCGTCGCGGAGCAAGCGCTCGATCGGATAAACATTTGTGTAACCGATGCCGCCCATCACTTGCATTGCGTTGTTGACAACGTGCCACGCTGTCTCGGTCGCCAGTTTTTTTGATTCGGAGACCAAGCGGCGTACACGTCCTGGGTTGTCGTTCGCGTCGATGGCGCGCGCCGTTTGATGCACGAGCGCGCGCGCCGCATCAATCTGGGTGATGCTCTCGGCGATTTGAAAACTCACGCCTTCAAACTCGCGAATCTTTTGCCCAAACGCGCGGCGCCGATCCGCGTAGCGCGCCGCAATTTCGATTGCCGCGCGCGCGAGACCAAGCGCGCCCGCCGCGCTTGTCATTCGTTCCGGAATCATCATTTGATTGAAAATCTCACCCGCGCCATTCTCGCGCCCGATCAGATTTTCCGCCGGCACGCGCGCATCGCGAAAGTACACGCGACCGGTGCCGCCGCCGCGCGTCCCCATCAATCCGTACACGTGCTGCACCTCGACATTTGCGCCGCGTTCGACGAGGAACGCGCTGATCGCGCGCGGTTCATCGCCGGTGCGCGCATAGACCAAGAAATAATCCGCGCCTTCCGCGCCGACGATGAAACGTTTTTGTCCGTTCAGGACATAGAAATCGCCGTCGCGTTTGGCGCGCGTCGTCGCGCCAAAGAAATCAGAGCCGCCGCGCGGCTCGGTCAACGCTTCCGCCGTCGTCAATTTCCCTTCGAGGGTCGGGCGCAAGAATTTTTCTTTTTGCGCGCGCGTGCCAAAACAATGAATCGCCTCGCCGACGATCGTGGGCAGAGAGTACAAACACGCGAGCGACGCGCCCAGCACGCCGATTTCTTCGAGCGCGAGAACTTCGTGTTCCCAGTTTAGCCCGCGCCCGCCGAATTCTTTGGGAAATCGCAAGCCGAGCAAATTTTGGGCGGCAAGTTTTTGCAGATACTCGCGCGGATAGCGCACCTTGTCCGCGTCCATATCGAGCAAGAGTTGGCGCGGCACTTCTGTTCGCGCAAACGTGCGCGCTTCGTCGCGCAGTGCCAGTTGTTCTTTGGTCAAGAGAATGTCCAGCATCGTTGCTCCTCCCGGGTCCAAATTTTGGATTTGCGATTTTAGATTTTATCCGCGCTCGTCCGCGTCCAATTTCCAATAGCATTTTACAATCGAAAATCGGCAATCGCAAATCGAAAATTACTGTATCCACTTGACCAACTCGCTCAACTCGCGGCGCGGGCGAATCTTGGGTGGCTTGCCCGGATAACCCATCGGCAGAATGGCGACCGGTTTCAAATCGTCGCCGACGCCGATTGCCGCGCTGACCATTGCATCGTTGAACGCGCCAACCCACACACTCGCTAAACCCAGCGCGGTCGCCGCGAGATGCGCGAACGCGCAAGCAATCGTTGCATCTTGAAGGCAGTACAGTTGGATGCCGCGTTCGCCGTACTTGACCGCCGACCGCGCCGGATGCGCGCAAAAGACCAGCGCGATTTGCGCCTGCCCGATGAATTCCTGATCGAACGATGCGCGCTGAAGCGCAAGCAAAATGTCGCGCTTCGTTACAGCGAAAATCTCATAACCCTGCAAATTCCCCGCCGACGGCGCGGCGTTGGCGGCGCCCAGAATCGCTTGCAATTTTTCCGGTTCGATGGGTTGCGCTGTGAATCCGCGAATTGAATGGCGGTTGCGAATAACCTCAAAGAATTCCATTTAGATGCTACCTCCGTAATTTGATTATACAACGCGAACAGGGTTCGCGCCATTTTTAAAAATCAAAAACGGCTCATCGCCGCGCCGGGAGACGAGCCATCGACAAAAATCTCCATCAGCGTCAATCATTCCAATTTCCACACCGCGAAATCTTCGAACCGAAAATGGGCGGCAACATTGGATGTGCTGATCGTCAGTCCTATCTTGCCGGGTTTCAGACCATAGTCATTGATCGGAGTTAACTTGGTGCCGTTGATGCAAGGCGTGATGCTCGTCACGCCGATCAACACACCCAACGCATTCGATTTGCCGCTTTGCACGAGCGGCGTGACTGTCCAATCTTGGAGGGTTTCCCATTGCCCCCGGACTCGTTTGGAAACTCGATATTTACCAAGATCGTTAATTCGAAAGAGGTAATAATTATCTTCATCCTGATGACCAAAAAGTAAACCGTACCCGCTATCGGCAGGACCGCTCACGCGTTGCGCATGAGTTTCAATTCGATATCGTGAACTCAGGTTGGCAACCTCCATCGCTTTGTATCGAACAGATTCGGTAACCGTCATCCGCATCATTAACGCGCCATTTTCGTAATACAACTCGCTGGTGGAACCCCAGCCGCTCTTGGAATCATCGAACTCGTCAAAGAGAACAAGACGACCGCCCGTCTGCGGTGGACAGGCGGATGGCAAAGACGGCGTGGGCAGACTCGTCGCCGTAACACTCGGCGATACGCGCGCGGATGCCGTGGGCGTGGTGGGAAAAAATTTCGGCAAAAATAGCGACGCGCCGACGATCATCAAGAAACAAAAGATCAACAAGAGACAACCGCTCACACTGTAGCCCGCGATTGTTGGAAGATTAAATTGGGGTCGACGAGAACTTGATTCCTTTTCAGGCGATTTCTGTTCTGGAGGCGGTTCACGAACGGTTTCCTGATCCGAATCTTTGCGTTCTTCTTTTTCAACCGGGATTTCACCGCGCACAGCCGCGCTGAACGCTTTCGCCAATTCGCCGGTCGATGCGAAACGCGCATCGGGATTTTTTTCCAACGCTTTGAGAATGACCGTTTGGATTGCATCCGCAACGTCTGGGTTGAATTGTTTAGGCGGCGGCGGTGGATCGTACACATGCTTTTTCAACACCGCTGCTGGCGTTTCGCCCAGAAATGGAACGCGCCCGGCAATCAACTCGTAAAGCACAACGCCGAGCGAGTACACATCACTGCGCACATCGACCGGCAAACCCTCGGCTTGCTCCGGCGACATATACGATGCCGTCCCGCTGGTTTCGCCCGGCTTGCTAAGCCGCACCGATTCTGCCATCAACTTGGCGATGCCAAAATCGGTGAGCACCGGTTCACCGGGGGAACGGAACATGATATTCGCCGGTTTGATGTCCCGGTGAATCGCGCCAAGTTTGTGCGCATGATCTAGCGCGTCGCCGACCTTGTCCATCAACTGCGCGATTTCCTCCAGCGTCATTTTTTGCCCACGCGCGCGCAGTTTCGCAAGGCGATCTTTGAGCGTCCCCCCGGCGAGGTACTCCATCACCATGAACGGCTGTCCGTTCACAACTTCAAATGCGTACAGCCGCACGATGTTAGAGTGATTCAGTTTTCGTAACAATCTGGCTTCGCGCAGAAAGCGGCGTTCAAAGCCGCGTTCGCGCGCAAGATGCGGATAGATCGTTTTGATGGCAACCTTGTCCACCAAATTGGGATCGTGCGCCAGATAGACTTCGCCAAAGCCGCCTTGCCCAAGCAAGCGGATAACGCCATATTTGCCGAAGGATGTCGGTGGGTTCATTTCGACGCTCCCATTTCACGGCGCGCGCGGCGAAACAATCGGCACGAGCCACAGTCGCGTCAAAAGATCGATGACGACAGCAACGGCAACCAACGCGATAGTAAAGCCAATGACGATGAACGCCAAAACGATTGTCGCACGCCGGCGATTGACCAACCACGTGGAGCGACTAAGCGTGTACAGCGAAAAAATGCCGGCGGCGACGAACAGTAACAGAATAATGTAAGGCAAGGCGATTAACACGGGAGACAGCGGATGCGTGATGAGCTCAAAGAACTGCGCGACGACTTTGAGCGTTGCAAAGATGATCCCCAAGATGCCAAGCAACGTGGCAAGCGCACCTTGCCGTCCCAAGGTTCGCGCATTCGACGGCGAACCTAAAAGCGGCGCAAGATTTTTAGCGAAACGATCCAGCCAAGCCGCGAGACCACTTTTCGCATCGGCGGTCTTGTACGTGAGCGAAACCGCTTTAGCAATCCACAACACATCGCCATCGGCAAGTAATTTTTGAGGAACGCGCACTCCTTGATACGTAATTCCATTGGCACTTGCCAGATCAACAATTTCGTAACCGCCGGGCGTCCGCCGCAATTCTGCGTGCCGCCGAGAAATCACCCGATCCTCCACGACAATGTCGTTCGTGGGATCACGCCCCAATGTCAGCGTCGCGCGGTCAAGCCAAACTTCCTTCGTGCCTTCCGCGGTGCTGACCATCAACCGCGGGGCGGCAACCGTGAGCGTGGCGGTCTGAGGCGTCAGTGTCTCTGCTGCCCCCGGCGTCAACGCCGTTCCTTCATCGACCGGCGCAGACACACGCAGAACAAGCGCATAATTTCCAATGCGCAAGACATCGCCATCTTTGAGCGGATACGCTTTCTGCGCTTCGATGGGCACGTCTCGCACGTACGTCCGATTGTCACTGCCAAGATCGGTTACCAGAATCGCATCGTCTGCCAGTTCCACGCGCGCGTGATAACGCGAAACCTGCGCATCGTTCAAAACGATCTGATTATCCGGCGCGCGGCCAATCGTGGTGATGTGTTGAGTGAGCGGAACTTCGCGCCGCTCGTCGCCGTGATGAATGATCAATGTCGCGGTGCGCGGCATTTACACCACCTCACGTGTCAATTCCATTTTCAAACGCATCTTGACGTCGTTATCGACAAAGAGCACGCTGTGATTTTGCTGAACGGGGTGAATTTCCGAACCCTCTAGCACGGCGCTTTGAACCGGCACCGCCGAATCGCCATGGGTCGATGATTCCAAATCCAACTTTTTCCACCGACGCTGTTCATCGCGCTGAACCTTGACTTGGGTAATCGTGCGGACGCCGTACCCAATAATTGAGATGGTAGGCACGCGCGCACGTGTTCCAACCTGACGCCAATAGTCGCG
This sequence comes from Anaerolineae bacterium, assembly GCA_034435055.1. GTDB lineage: Bacteria > Chloroflexota > Anaerolineae > UBA4142 > UBA4142 > DAOTXS01. The sequence goes on from DAOTXS010000014.1 coordinate 8,047, forward strand.
CGCATTTCTCAAATGCGGACGCTGGGCTTCACTGACCCAGGTTTCATCGGTGTAAACGTCAATCGGTTGATTGTGCTGATCAAAGACACACGCATACGTCGGTAAAATTTGATAAACCGAAGGAAAGGTCGCGGCGATTTCTCGAAAGCGATCACCTAAAATACCGAAGGGTAGCATATCGGGTCCCAGAATTAATTGCGCCAACGCCGGCGGCGTACCGATTTGTGGACCGCCCATCAAAATCAATCGTCCAACTTTGCGCTCGCCACCCAAACAACTAAGATAGTAACGACTGACAAGACACCCCAAACTATGCGCGATGATGGTGATTGGCGGTTTGACCTGCCACTGCTCGATGGCTTCACCCAATCGCCGCGCGGATTGACGCACATCTTGACGCCAATCATAACCAAATTCGAGCAAGTCTTTGCCGCGCTGATAACCCAACCCTTCTTCCAGATAATCGCCTAACCGGCTGTACGCATCGATCTTGACAAAGTTGGGCACGATCACGACTTCTTGGATGACACCGCGCGCCTGCATTGGTTTGGTTTCCGGCAAACGAAAAATTTCCGGCTGAGTGAGAATGAGCCGCGGATTGGGCCAAACACGTTCGCTCCCCAGCCACAACTCTGAACCCGATAATCCCGGGACAAACACCACTGGCTGGCGCGCGCCCGCACCCGCGCGAATCGGCACATCCACGATGGTCAGATCATCCGGCTTGAACGCCGGTTTGAAAATGAGCCGCGCATCCCCAATGCGAATTGCCTCTCCCATTTCAAGTCGCTGCTCTTCGATGCGTCGATTGCCCAGCCAGGTTCCGTTGACGCTTCCCACATCACGCACGATAAACATTTCACCGCGCCGCTCGATGCGCGCGTGACGCCGTGACACTTTGGGATCATCGAGATAGATATCGCTCCGCGGATCGCGTCCGATGGTTAGCACATCTTCGGCGAGCGCCACTTCCCACGTTCGGTTGGCTGTGTGGATTGTCAACCGCGCGACATTGGTGTCGTTCAACGTCATTGCAACGGTGGCTTGAGACAGTGTCGCTTCCAAGTTTGCTGCATCGACGCGCACCACGTCCGGCGCGCGGTTCAAGGGCGTCGTTTCAAAACGGAGGCAACTATCCCCCAGCTTGATAACATCGCCGGGTTTGAGCGCGGCTTGCTCGATGCGGATATCGTTGACGGACGTTCCATTGGCTGATCCCAAATCGGTGATGGTGTAGCCGTCATCCGCCGCGTCGATGCGCGCATGAGTCCGCGACACTTTGGGATCTTGAAGCGTGATTTGATTTGTGGTTGCGCGTCCCAGGGTAACGCTCGCGGCGGGCAGGGCAAATTCCTGCGCTGAACCATTCGCGAGCAACAGCACTAATTTACCGGGAGTTGACATCCAGACCTCCTACCCTGTTCATAAATACAATCGCCAACGCCCGTGGAGGACGTTGGCGAAAGAATTTCAATTCGGGCGCAAAGTCGTTGGTCAGCCGCATCCAGACCGATACTCAGCGCCGCGTCACGCTATTACTCATCTGCAATTATCTTAGCACGCTTTCACAGGCAAGTCAACCAATCTTGAAAAATCTTACGCCGCTTTATACGATAGCAATCACAACTAAATCCGGCGATTGCGCGGCATCAAATGGTTCGCCTTGTAAATTTCCGTAGAATTCGATTTCACGAAAGCCGGCACGATCCAAAAGATTTCCGATTTCCGATTTCTGATACGGTCGTTGTGGCGTACTTTGCACCTGCACCGACCACGTGCCGTTTTCGTTTTTTGTGAACAAGGCGATATTGAACGTAACCAGTTCTGCGCCATAATCCGCGAATCGCCACACCAACGTCTCGCGATTTTGCAGAATGCCTGAATTGACCGTGAACCAACGTGGCTTTTCTTTCCAGCGTTTGTCATAGTTCAAGTTGTGCAGAATCAGCACGCCGCCAGCCCGCAAACAATCGCGCATATTTTTCAAACTCAACAGCGCATCCTCGTCGCTCAAGACGTGGACAAACGAGTTGCCCAAACACAAGATCGCATCGAATTTTTTTTGCACCGTCGCGCGCAAATCTTGAAATCGCGCGGTGTGAAACGAGAGCGATAACCCGGCGCGCGCGGCATTCATTTGTGCGCGCGCAATCATCGTCGCGCTAATGTCTGCGCCGGTGACTTGATAGCCGCGTTGCGCCAGCGCAATCGAATGACCGCCGGTGCCGCACGCCGCATCAAGAATCGTGCGAACGTGATCACGTTTCAACGTTACCTCGATGAACGGCAATTCGATGGCGAGCCGGCTTTGCCAGTCCGTCATCATATCGAAAAATTCGGCAAGGCGATCATAGAATTCAGTTTCGGTGAGCAAGGGTTACTCCATTTGTCATTGCGAGCGAAGCGAAGCAATCTTTCAAAGCGCTATGAGAGATTGCTTCGGCGTAAAATTCACGCCTCGCAATGACAATCAAGGACACGCTATTGGATACGCCGCAAACGCGCAGAACGATGGTTTGGGTGTTTGCTTATCCGTGCCGAACAAGCCCCAAAAGCCCGGCACACCATCCGCGCCGATCACGTCGTGGTACTGATACCAAAAAATTTTATCGATTGCCGGCGCGTCGGCAGACAAAATATCAAAGCTCGATTTCAAGTACTGCGCTTGCGTCGCTTGTTCGATTGCCAACGGCGGCGCGCCGCGCTCGTTCTTCGCGCTGTTCCAACCGATTTCCGTCACCCAAATTCGCCGGTTCACATCGCCGAACTGACGCATCGTGCGCGCAAACTTGTCGACGATAGTGCGATCTCCCTTTGTCGCATCGAGTTGATCCGGTGCGCGCAAATAAATTGCCGGGTCGAGGGGATGTTTGTCGCTAAAGTACAGATGCAACGCAAAAATGTCAAACGGACGACTGCCACCGTGATCGGCGTTCAAACTTGAATAGACCTGTGCCAGATACTCTTTGGAATCGTGCCAACCGCTCCCCAAGCCACCGAAAACAAGTTTGGCGTTCAGATGCGCCGCGCCGAGAAAGCGATATGAATCGACCAACAACGCGGCGTAATCGTGCGGTTCGATGCGCAAGTTCGGCAGGTTCGGTTCGTTCCACAATTCCCAGAACGTTACCCGGTCTTTGAAATGCGTCGCGTACCACCAAACATTTTCCGTGAACTCGCGACGATACGCTGGCGAATTTTCGATGGGGCGCACAAGCGTTTCTTGATTCAACAAACCCAGCACACTGATTCCCGCCGCACACAACGAATCGATCATCCGGTCGTACTCTTGCTCGAGCGAGTACGGAGAATGCGGATCGGGTTGGCGAAAACCGAGACGCACCCAATTTGCGTTCGCGGCAATCAATCCGCGTAATGCTTGCACATCGCCCGCGCGAATGATCGGATACCACGCGCCATTCACAATTTCGTGCGACGGCAGATGCACCCCTTTTTTGCCGGCATCGCGATTACCGCACACGACCGCCGGCGTGTTGTAACGCCAAATTCGCAAATCATCGAGCCAAACATTTTTCGTCGCGACGAACGCAATCCACAGATTCGCGTAACCGTTCCAGCCATTCGCCCACACGTCGAACCGCGACCACGCCGGGATTGCTGTTTGCCATTTCAGTACTGAAAAATTTTCGCCGTCGGTCGAAATGCCGACACCGAAATCGATGGCGTTCAGCAAGGTGAATTGCGTGAGCAAATCGCGTGCGTGAGTCAGATCGAACGGACCGCAAATGAGCCACGCGTTTGGTTGCGGCACGAGCGATTGTTTGCCGCTCCACGCGTGCGCAGTATCTTGCGCCCAGCCGCGCGTTGCGCATCGCGGATCGGGAAATGATTTTTCCGCGTCGTCGTTCAACAATAATTCCCAGTTATCGACGAGGTCGCTGGACTTGGGACGCGGTTCCGCGCGTGATGGTGCGAAATTCGCTGAAGGTGAAGAAATCGGCGCGCGCATCGATTGCCATTGCAAAGTCAATGTGGCGGTGGGCGGAAGATTTGCGGAAATGATTTTGAATGACGCCGAATCGCGTTCGCGCGTCAAGACAATTTTGCCGTGAAACTGCACGGGGGAACTCGCCGTTAAAACGGGAGGCGGCATCATCGGCACGGCGGATGATGTGGACGCACCCAAGTCATTCGCACACGCAACGAGAAGAAGCATAAAAAATGACGCACATCGCATACGCTAAAATTCAGCGAGGCGGGATTGCCCCGCCCCGTCATCAATTTCTGAACGCATTCGTCAAACGGACTCGTTCTTGATACGCGCACAATTCTTGTTCGATGCGTCGTGTGTCCCAATGAAAATAGTCACGCATCATTTCCGCAACGCGCGGCGCAACCGTCAAGCCATTCCCGCGCGTTTCGGTGAGTAAATGCAAGCGGCGCTCCAACACATCGGTCACTGTCATCGCCATTTCCTGCTCGATGGCGTACGGAATCTCCGCCCAAATGTACGGCAAATCGTCGCAGATGCGGCGCACCAATTTCGGATCGCGTTTCGTAATTTCGATGACGCGCCCGGCTTCGGGTCCGTGAAAATGTACGAGATGTTCAAACACGTCGCGCGGCAAATCATTGTTCGGTGCATCGCCGTTCCCTTCGACAATCGGAATCTTGGCGGTCTGGCACTTGCGTTTGGCTACGACGTTAAACTGATCGCGCAATTGGTACGCGACCACATTGACGCACTGCTCTGCCATCGAACGATACGTCGTCAGCTTGCCGCCGGCAATCGAAACGAGACCGGATGCACTTGTCCAAATTTCATGCTCGCGCGATGTCTGGCTCGCGCTTTTGCCTGCCTCACAAATGAGTGGACGCAAACCGGCGTAGGTGCTGATGACATCGGCGCGCGTGAGTGGGGTTGCGGGAAAGGCGTGATTCGTCGCCGCAATCACATAATCGACATCCGCGGCGTCGGCGTGAACGTGGTCGTAATCGTCAGTGTAGTCGGTGTCGGTCGTGCCGATGATTTGAAAGTTGCCCCAGGGAATCGCAAAGAGTAAACGCCCATCGGCGATGTTGGGAAATGCTACCGCGCTATCGCCGCCAACTTTGCGGAGCGCACATGGGACGATGATGTGAATACCTTTCGTCGGGCGCATTCGCTTGGGCGACCCAGGATCATCCCATTGGGTTAGCGTGTCTGTCCACACGCCGGTTGCATTGACAACGACGCGCGCACGAATTTCGACTTTGTCGCCAGAAAGAACATCGTGCGCGCGCACACCGATTACGCGATTTCCTTCTTTGATCAACTCATCAACGCGTACATAATTCGCAATCGATGCGCCGTGTCGATGCGCGGAACGGATCGTTTCTAGCGTCAGCCGCGCATCATCGACTTGACCGTCGTAATAGTACGCGCCGCCGTTGATGTTCGTGCAATCGATCCCATTCGCGCGCCGCGCGATTTCGTCGTTCGATAGCCATTCGTGATTGCGGTAGTTGCGAAAGAGCGCGAGCGCGTCGTACATCCACAAACCCAGGTTGATGACTTGTGGATGCCACGTCGTATCGCGATAAACCGGGAAGAGAAATGGCAGAGGTGTCGCCAGATGCGGAATGATATTCCATAACACGCGGCGCTCGCGACTGGCTTCAAACACCAAACCGAATTGGAACATTTCAAGGTAACGGATGCCGCCGTGAACCAGCCGGGATGATTTCGATGAAGTGCCGCTGGCGAAATCACCTTTGTCGATGAGCGCGGTTTTGAATCCGCGCATCGCCGCATCGCGCGCGATGCCCGCGCCGGTGATTCCACCGCCCACAACCAAAATGTCGAATTGTTCTTGACGCTGTAAATTCGCTTGCCGGGTGTTGCCGGAAAAATTAGGGGGCATTGAATGTTATCCAAAATTCACGAAACGTTAATAGACTTGATGCGAAATAAAAAATCTCATCGCAAAGGCGCCACAAGATTTTATACAATTTTCTTTGTGTCCTTCGCGTCTTTGCGGTAAAGTTATGCCGCATCAGGTCGAATAAATAATCTGTGTCATCTGCGAAATCTGTGGATGTTTTATTGGGCAATTCTATTGGATTAACTTGCGCGTGTCCAAATCGTACACGCCGTACGCCGCCGCCAGAATTTCGACCGGCGCACGTCCCAGTTTGTGCGTGCCGTGTTCTAATTGCCAGCGGCAAATTTCGGAATCGGACACGACAATCTTGGCTTCTTCACCTTGCGCGCGCACAAAACGAAACGCCTCTTCCCCCACCTTCATCGCAATGTCGTATTTTTCGGCTTTGTAACCGTACGTCCCGGCAAGGCCACAACACTTGGCGTTTCCTTCGCGCACATCCAAGCCGGGAATCAGCGTCATCAAATCGAGCGATGGTCTGCCCATCCGGTGCGCGCGCGCTTGGCACGAGACGTGATACGGCACGACCGTTTTCAATTCACGAAAATTCGTGTCGAGTTCGCCTTGCTCGTTCAATTCGCGCAACCATTCCGAGAAATCCCACAACGCATTCTTGAGACGGTGTGTTTGATCGTTGTCGATGTCGAGCATTTCCGAGGCTTCTTCGCGCAGAACGAGCACACAACTGACGCTCGTGCCAACAATTGGTAAACCTTGGTCGGCAAATGGCAAAAGTTTGGCAAGGTTTTGCCGATACAATTTTTCAGCGGCGGGGAATTCGCCATTGTTCAACATCGGCAAGCCGCAACAATTTTGCGGCGGCACGATCACCTCGTACCCCAAATGCTCCAACACCGCGACTGCCGCTTTACCCACTTGCGGTTCATAGTAATTCGTCGAACAGCCGTGAAAGTACACGACCTTCTTGTCCGATTTCAAGCGCGGCGTGCGACGAAACCATGAAGCGAAACTGCCTTCGGTGCTCCAATGCGGAATCGGCGCGTGACGCGCAACGCCCATTATTTTTTCCGCCATAAACCGGGTGAACGGATTGTGAAATCCCAGGTTCGCCAGTTGCGGCGCGATGTTACCAATTCGACCCAGGATTTCATTGCGTCCAAAGAACCAGTTGCGCAACGGAATCCCGCGTTCGGCGACGATTTGTGCTTTGGCGCGTGCGTTGATCTCTGCGATCTTGACACCGCTGGGACACACCTCATTGCATACGCGACACGCCGAACAATAATCTACCGAAATATCCGGCGATTTGAGTTGTCCCGATTCGCGGAAACGTTGCGCTTGCGGTCCCGCGTACTTGGGACCGGGAAATTTATCGGTGACTGCCGCGACCGGGCAGTACGTCGTACACACATTACATTTGATACACTCGTCGAGCGTCATACCGACGGAATGCCACGATGCCGTATGCATGAACTCCTCTACCTATTTGCTTGCGTTTTGCGCCGCCGCAATGCCGGTCGCAATCGCAATACCTTCGAAACTACGTTCCACAATCGGATCCGCGTGCGCGAGCAGATTCCCTGCCGCCCACACATTCGCGAACACGCGCACACCTTTTTCAGCGATGGGTTGGAACTCGTAATTGACCGGCACGCCGGCGCGGAAAATGGGATGACCCGCCGGATCGAAAAAGCGCGCGCGAAACCATTGTCCACGATTTGCTGGCGCGGCAAGCGGCAAATTGAAAATCGTTTCCCACACTTTGCCAGTGTGGTCGGTGTCAATTCCGCCCCCCAAAATACCGCCGGTCGCCAACAAAAATTTTTCAGCACGATGTTTCAAGGGTCGCCCGCTGGCTTCGGTCTCGACCCACAATACGCGATCACCTTCGGCGTGAAAGCTGATCACATCCATATTCACGTCCACACGCACGCCGATTTTTTGCAATTGATCACGCAACGCATTGGTTAAACGAAGACCGGGCACGCTGGGTGGCAAAGTTGGAATTTCAAAAATTTCCGCGCCGATTTGCGATTGCAAATCATTCATCACTTGACTATGCACGTCGATTCCCAAAATCGCCGGCACGCCAATGCGTTCGCCGGGCTGGACCAGTTTCTTCAATTCATCAGCGAACTTGCCGCGCCGCGCCGGCTCATCGAGGATGGCTGCCAGTTGCGCCGGGTTCAAATCACGTCGCGCGGTAATGACATCGAGCGGCAAAAGCGCGGCGCGCGTTCGATGACCTTGCTTGTGCAAATTCTCGGCAATCAATGCCGGGTAGAAATCGCGCATCCCGCCCAAGCCGACAATCAGCATCGGTTCAGTGCGTCGCAAATCGCCGGCAACCTGCGCTTGCGGCGCAAGAAAGGTTGGGCGCGCCGCGCCCACCGGCGAAGGCAACCAAAGATTATCGTCATTATTTACCGCACCGACGTACGGCAAATTTATTTTGCGCGTCAACGCGACGAAATTTTTTAGCGCATCGTCTAGCTTTGAAATCGCGTACGGATGCTTGGGTTGCGCACTCACCAAATCGCGGAGCGTTTCCAGCGGACGATTGACCGGCGTTGCCGCGTCCGGATAATAACCCAACACATCGATACTGCCAGCGTGCCAATGCGTCGCACCCAAACCTTTGGCGATAATTTTGACCGAGCGCCCGGCTTGCGCCGCGGTGTACGCGGCAAACAAGCCAGCCAGTCCCGCGCCGATAACAAGGAGATCAGTCATGGCGCGCCTCGTTGTCCGCCGTCGCTTGAATGCCGGGACGATTGTAAAACTCGGTCATGGGACTGGTAACATTTTCGTCCGGCAAATGGTCCGCGTTCATCAAGCAAAGATAAATCAACTCGTCGAGCCGTTCTTGCTTGAGTTGGCGTCCCCACAAAATCGGCAACAAACCTTTCCAACGTTCTTGCAAAAAATCGCGGAGTAACAAATTAGGATTTGCGAATTGCGAATTGCGAGCATCGACCACTGACCGTTGCTCGCCGACCACGACTGATGCGTTGTGCGATGGTGACTGCAACTGGGCAACTTTCCAATCATTTGCTTTTTGCAATTCGCCATTCGTAATTTGCAATTCGTGCAGTATTCCCGCCGCACGATACGTGCAAAAACCACCCTGGCACGGGCCCATTCCTAATCGTACATCGCGCCGCAAATCGTCGAGTGTGAATGTCGGATTATTGCGCGCCGCATTCTCCAACATCGCGCGCGTGACGAGTTCACATTCGCAAATGAGTTCGCTCTGCAAATGATGTTCTTCGACTTCGTGCAAGCGATGACCCAGCCAATAATGTCCCTGCTCGACCCCGGGCACCGGCGTATGGGCGGTAACGCACGGTTTGCACGTACCAAGATATTCGCACGCTTTGTCCATTGTAACTTGCGCCATCAAACGAAACGTGGTCCACTTGCCGCCGATCATCGTCAAGAAACCGGCGATACCGTCACGGACTTGATGATCGAGCAAGGTGAAATCGCGCGTAACATCCCGGCTTGCCCCGTTGTAATGTTCTTGATACAATGGTCGCACACCTGCCCACGCTCGCACAAAGCGCGCGCGACTGATGCCGGGCACAAGGTGTTCGCCTTCGCGCAAAAGCAAATCGATTTCCCAGGGTTCGATGGTCAAATGTTCCGGATCATCGACACGTTCGTCGGTTGTTCCCAGCACACTCACCGTGTGAATCGGCACGATAATGTCACCGTCGTCCGGCATCTTGCATCGATTCAACACCGTGTTGATGATGCGATGATTCACCGCGAGCATTGTGCCTTTGCCGGGAATGACATCCACGCGCACACCCGCCGTTCGAGCGATGACACCCGCCCACGCGCCCGCCGCATTGATCGTCATCGGCGCGCGAATCTCTACATCGTCGCCGTGCGCCACATCGCGCACCCGCGCGCCGACGACGCAATCTTCTTCGACGATCAGTTGCGTAACCTCGTGATAAGTCAGAAGGTGAGCGCCGGCTTGCCGCGCCGCTTGCGCGGTGGAGTGCGTTGCTTGAAAACTATCTGCCGCGCCATCGGGGACGACAAAGACGCGGCGCGCGCGCGGGTTCATCAACGATTCGCGCTTGAGCGCTTCCGCGACGGAAATTTCTTCGCACGGGATTCCAAGCTTGTCGCACGCGGCTTGGAATTGATCGGGATAATCGTTGTCGTCTTCCGGCGTAACCACAAAAAATCCGCCGGTATCCTCGATGCAATGCGCGTGGGTTTTGCGGAGGATTCGATTTTCGGCGATACACTCAGCGGCGCTGTGCGGGTCTTTGACCACGTAACGTCCGCCGCTATGTAACAATCCGTGATAACGCCCGGTCGTGCCATGCGTGAGATCGCGTTTCTCGACGAGAATTACACGAAAGCCGCGCAGTGCCGCGTCCCACGCGATGCCAGTGCCAGTCGCACCGCCGCCAATGACAAGAATGTCAGTTTCGATGTGTTTCATAGTCAAAATAGTTTTTACCGCAGAGACGCGGAGAGCACGGAGAAATATTAATGTTGAACCTTTGCGTTCTTTGTACCTTTGGAAAAATTATTACTGTGATATATTCCAAAAGCGCTCTTGGTACTCCAACGCCAAATCAACCGATGTTGCCGGCGACTCGAGCCACTTGCCGGGATTCATCACGTTGTTTGGATCGAGCGTACTTTTGAGTGCGTGTAATGTTTCCATTCCGATTGCGCCATGTTCGCGCTTCATCCACGCCGCGTGCTCATAACCGACACCGTGATGATGCGACAACGTGCCGCCGTTCGCTACGACACATTCCGTCGCCGCACGCTTGATGGCTTCCCATTGCATAATGGCTTGATCGATTGACATTCGCGCCAAGAACGTAACGTATAAACTCGCGCCGTCGCGGTAACAATGCGAAACGTGCGTCATCACCAGCGCCGGTGAGCCAGTCGTCTGTGCCGCTTGACAAATCGTCTGCGCTAACAACTTGTGCAACCGTTCCAAGTTTGCCCACGTCGTCGCCGTTTCTAACGTATCGACCAACACACCGCGATCCATCAGCACATCGCGTAAGTACGGCGTTTCGTAGCGGTCGTTCAACCAATCCTTTGCGATGCCAGGTCCCAAATCGTACGCGCCGTGCGATTTGCAAATGGCAACACCGCGCCCGGCATTGGGATCATCTTCAAATCCCAGAATCATCAGCGCGCCGTTTTCAAACGAGTAACCACGCGCATTTAGAAATCGCAAACCGATACGTTGCAGAAATTCCTTCCACCCGGTCGATTCCTTGCGCATCGCGAAGAAACTGCGCGTCTCATCTTCGTCGGATAAACGCACGATGGCTGGGACAATGCCATTTTGCATCAGCGTGCGAATCGCGGCAACACCGTCGGAGAAATTCTTGAACAACAACGCACGATCATCTTTAGTCTTGGGTAACCGACGAATCCGCATCGTCGCGGAGGTAATCACGCCCAACGTGCCTTCACTACCAATCAACAATTGCAACAACGATGGACCGGTTGCCGATGCTGGCACATGGCACGTTTCAATGATGCCGTGCGGTGTCGCCACGCGCACGCTTTGCGTCAGCGCTTCGATCTTGCCGTACCCAGTCGAGGTCAGCCCTGCCCCACGCGTCGCTATCCAACCGCCCAGCGTGGAAAACTCGAACGATTGGGGCAAGTGTCCCAGCGTGAATCCGCGCGCGTTCAACTCGTTTTCGATGGCGGGACCGAACATCCCGGCTTCAATCGTCGCCGTCTGTGAAACCTCGTCGATTGAGATGAGGCGATTCAAATGCGCGAGGTCAAGCGAGATCGTTACGCGGTCGTCGCGCGCTTCCACACCACCAACCACACTCGTGCCACCGCCAAACGGAATCAATACGATGTCTGCGTGCGCGCAATAATCGATCACGCGCGCAACCTGCTCTTCGGTTGCCGGAAATACAATCGCGTCCGGCGGATTTGCAATATCGCCGCGCCGCAAACGAATCAGGTCGCGGTACGATTTCCCGTACGCGTGCAAAATCCGCGCACGCGTGTCTGTTCGAGTTTCCGCAACGATTTGCCGCAGCGCAGTAAGTTGTTCCGGGGTCAAGCGTGGCGCGCGCAACCGAATCGAGCGGATATCAACCGCCGGGAAAGATTCATCGCCGCGCAAGTTGAGCGTAGCGCGCAAATAGTTCCACGCTTCGGGACGATGAGCGAGTGAAAAGGTTTTGTTGGCGAAACCCCAACCGTACCAGCGCAGTTCCGTCATTGGTGATTTACGCTTCCAGCAATCGAATCAGATAATTCAGCAAATCGGTTTCGGTTACGATGCCGACCAAGTACTCGCCATCCACCACCGGCAAACCACCCACCTTGCGATTGCGCATTAGCTTGGCGGCATCGACCAGCGGTGTGCGCGGCGTAACCGTGATTGGATTGACGCTCATACACGCGCGCACCGGCACTTGGTTGAGCATGAATTCATCGTACCAGCGTTCGCGCAACACCAGCGGTGAATTTGTCGCACGGCGCAAATCACGATCCGTGACGATGCCAACGAGCCGGGAATTTTCGACGACCGGCAAACGCCGGCAACCACGCTCTTTCATTCGCTCGATGGCAACGCGAATCGAATCGTTAGGCGCGACGGTTGCCGGGTCGCGCGTCATCACTTGTTCGACTATCGGTGAGTTGGACATTTCCACACCTACTTGCGCTTGGGTTTCTGTGCTTGCATCGCTTGGTCAATGACTTGACCCAGCCGCCGAATCCCCAAATCGATCTCGTCCACCGAGGCGTTGGAAAAATTCAGACGCATTGTGTTGTGACCGACCGGTAATTTATCGGCGCGCTGCCGGCGTTCACTCACCGAAACCGGGAAGAACGGCGCGCCCGGCACATACGCCACTTTGTTCGCAACGGCTTTGGGTAACAAAGCAGTGGCATCGATTCCTTCCGGCAAAGTCACCCACAAAAAGAGTCCGCCTGCCGGTCGCGTCCACTTGACCTCCGCCGGAAAATATTCTTCCATTGCGGCAATCATCGCGTCGCGATGCTCTTTGTACATTGTACGAATTTTCCGCACGTGGTCAACAAAGAAGCCCTCCGGGCGAACCACTTCGTACGCGACGAATTGATCAAAAGTGCTCGAATGTAAATCAGCACCTTGCTTTGCCTGCACTAATCGAAATGTTACTTCGCGCGGCGCAACAATCCAACCCAGCCGCAAGCCGGGTGCGAGCGTTTTACTGAACGTGCTGGTGTAGATCACGTTACCGCAATCAAACTCTCGACAGTTTTTGCGCTTTTTCATCTGCTGTTGTTCATCTAACATAACCAACGGCGGTAAATGTTCGCCCTCAAAACGCAACTCGCCGTACGGATCATCTTCCACAATCGGCACATGGTAGCGGTCGGCGAGCGCGACCAATTTTTTGCGTCGTTCAAGTGAAATGGTGGTTCCGCCGGGATTTTGGAAATTGGGCAAGGCGTAAATAAATTTGACTTTGCGCTTTTTCAAAATCGGCTCAATCAAATCGACTTGCATTCCGTCGTCGTCCGCCGGCACGGTCACATAACGCGCGCCGTACGCCGTCCACGCTTGCAACGCGCCGAGGTAGGTCGGCGCTTCGCAGAGGATCACATCGCCGGGATCGATCATAATTCTGCCGATGAGATCGAGCGCTTGTTGCGAGCCGGTAGTGATGAGGATGTTATCCATACTCGCCGTGATGCCGTAGCGTGCCATTTTATCGACAATGAATTGACGCAACGGGGGATAACCTTCCGTGGGGCTGTACTGCAGCGCTTTGGTTCCAATCGTGGAGAGAATGCGTTGCGGCGCTTGCGCGATTTCTTCAACCGGAAACGCTGCGGGAGCAGGCAAGCCGCCCGCAAAAGAAATCACATCGGGTTGTTGGGTAACCTTGAGAATTTCGCGAATGATCGAGGACATCATCCGCTTGGTGCGCTTAGCATAGTGGCGTTGCCAATGCGTGGTCATCGTTGACCTCCTAAATAAAGGATAAAGCGTAAAACGCAAATCGTTTTATTCTTGACGTTTTACCTTTTCACTCACGTACGGTTCGGCGTGAATCACCACACGTCCCAATTGCGGAAACTCGCGGCGCAAACGATTCTCCATCTCTTCGCAAACACTGTGCACGTCCGCCATCGAAAGCTGCGGATCGATCAAGAGATGCAAGGCGAGATACACCCTACCGTCGAGACGTTGCACATCGATGTCTACACACGCGCGCGCGTGGGGAATTTCCGTGCGAACCGCATTGATGCGTTCGATAAATTTTCGGCGTTCCGCTGGCGCGAGCTCGATTCCGGTTACCAACTCTTCGGCGCGCGGCTCGATATGAACATTAATATCGGCGACGCGTTGGGAATGCTGGTCGTTCGCATTTGCCGGCACGGGCTTGAATTCGTTATGCAAGCGCTCTTCCAAATCAGTCGCTATCGCATGGGCTTGATCGAACGAAACATCTGGCGGAACTTCCAAATCGAGATCGATCCACATTCCGCGTTTGGTGAGATGCGTCGTGATGTTATGCACGTCAAAATGTCCGCGCTCGGCGACAACTTGAATGCGTTCCAGCACACCTTCGTTTTCTGAAATAGGAACCGTATTGACGATCACGTCTGCGTTGGGCGTCATCGCGCGCACTGCGTCTTGAATTTGATGTGCTACCGCGTGGCTTGCTTCAAACGATAAATGGCGTGGCACGGCAACGCGCAAATCGACAAAGATTTGATTGCCGGAACCACGAACGCGCGCGCGGAGGACCCGTTTGACATCTTTCACCTTTTCGACAACCGCAACGATTTCTTGCGCCAAGCCGTGCGGCGCGGAATCGAGCAAGGCATCGATGGTGCGACGACCGAGTTTCCAACTGACGTAGATGACGATGAACGCCACAATCAATGCGGCAAATGCATCAGCGCGCATCAAAAGCGATTTTTGTCCGATGGCTTCGCCGAGCCACACCAACGCCAAACCAACGATGACGACCGACGACGACCAAATATCGGTACTGAAATGCAATGCGTCGGCTTCCAACGCTTGACTGTTGTACTTTTTCGCCGCGCGATACAACACCCGGGAGCGCGAATAATCGATGACGATGGAAATACCCATCGTCAGAAATGCCCAGATGCTGGGATCAACTTCGACGTGCTCAAGAAAAAGCCGGTTGATCGCTTCGTAGATGATCCAGCCGCACGTAACAAAGAGCAAGATCGTTTCCGCCAGCGCGCTGAGATTTTCGATTTTGCCGTGACCGTAGAGATGCGTGTCATCCGCCGGGCGATCACTTACCCGCACGGCAAAAAAAGTGATCAACGCCGCGCCGAGATCGAGCGCGGAATGGGCGGCTTCGGCGAGAATACCCAGACTGCCGGTCATCACGCCGATGACTAGTTTCATCGTGGTTAGGAAAATCGCGGCAAGGACCGAAGTCATCGCCGCCCAACCTTTTTCGCGCATTTGATTTTCAAGTTCGATGATCGTCATCAATACGTTCCAAAATTAAAACAGGCACTCCGCGCATGACAAAGAGGGTTTGCCTCGGCGTTTGCCTACGCGTGTACCTGTGATTTCGTTCTGGCGCAGAATCGGGTAGAGAGAGAAGTTTCCCCCTCTACCCGGAAACTGCCCGCTATGGTCGAGCGGGATCCGCGAAAACACACGCCGGGAACTGAGGTTATACTCAGCGTTGCCAGATGCCTGACTGCTTCGTCAGGATGATCCCCGATTTTCGCGTGGGGCATCTCGGAAAACCCGGCGAATGTGGGCTGCCCATCGCGGTGCGCACATTTAGAATACATCACTTGATGTCTCAAGTCAATAGTCAATTAGGTTAAAAATTAGCGCGCGTTTATGGTCAAGGTTTCGCGCCAACGCCGCATAAATTTTTGCCAGTGGGCTTGCCAGCGTCTCGCAAGCGATGGGCGCAACAAATCTTGGATTTGCGAAAGCGCGGCGCGCGCGGCTTGCTCGCCGGCGGCAACCGTCACATCGACCAAATCAAAATCCATCAAGCCGATGTTTTGCACATCGGGATAAAGAACCAAATCCGGCGGCGACTGTTTGATTTTTTGCAAGCGTAATTGCCGCGTCATAATGCCGACGGCGCGCGCAACGACGCGAAAAATTTTCAACTGCTCCGCGGTGAGTAAAAATTGAAAGAACCACGCATCGCGGCGATTGCTCCAATGACCGCCGGTGAACAACGGCTCGTCCGCACCTAAATCGACGGCGAGTACGACATCCATCCCGCGTTGCCGAACGATATCGAATGGAACTGGGTTGAGTGCGCCGCCGTCGATGAACGAGCGTCCATCGATGATCGTTGGCGCGAAGAGACCGGGGAACGTCGCGCTGGCACAAACGGCGTCCGCCACTGAACCGGCATCGAACACGGATTCACAATGCGCATCGAGATCGACAGCCACCGCGCAAAATCGGCGCGGCAAATCTTGAATGCGCTTGCCCTTGCCGATTTCAGAATCAATAATGCGGCGAAAGCCATCGGTGCTAAACAAGCCGGTGCCGGAATGATCGCGCACCATCCAGTGACGGAGACGGATGCGTCGCGCCATCGCTTGAATTTCATCCGGCGATTTGCCGGCGGCGTACAACGCGCCGACGATTGCGCCGGCGCTGGTGCCGACAACAAAATCGATGGGAATGTGCGCGGATTCTAAAACTCGCAAAACACCAATGTGCGCAAATCCGCGTGCGCCGCCGCCGCCCAACGCAATGCCAACTTTCACAGTCTCGTCTCTCTAATCTGCAAGGTTTTTGAAATCGCGCGAAACAAAATGCCTTTCGCCCATTCCTTTAGCGAAAGGCAGTCTTCACCTTTGATTTCATTCTACTGCGTTCAACCCGAAACGTCAAACTAAAATCGTTTGAACCATCATCAGAGTACCGCGCGCGTTCGGTTGGATGACCATAGTCCCATTGCAATAGGCGAACGCACATGCTATTTTAAAGACACAGAAAAAGGCAAACCCATCCAAAGATGGGGGCGCAAAGCTATGGGTCTAACTCCCTGCCGGGATATGATTGCCAAGCCGCCTGAAAGAATCTTGTTGGAATTTGCAAGAGGTCTGTCCATTTGCATAAGGCGGCAGGGACAGACTTTTCGATTTCAGATATCAAGAGCAAGGATATGAAAATTTTCCGACACAAAGTTCTTAGCGCGTTGATCGGGGGAGCAATTTTCCTTGCGCTCACCAACGTGCCGGCTTGGGCACAGAATCCTACGCCCGTACTGCCCAAGCCAACGCCGGTGCGGCGAGCGCCAAGCAATACTAACGTAATTTTTATTCCATTTCTCCAAGTCTCCGGCACTGTCACCCCGCCTGCCGCACCGAAAAAAGGTTTACCCCTCACATACAACGATTGTGCGAGCGCGACTGCGGTTGGCGCCAAGTGGATTCATGCCTGGTCGACTACTCCCCCGGATTGCGCGGGGATGGAAAATATTCCGATGATTTGGGGCGCAAGCGATGTCAATGCAACGCTCGGCGGTAATTCACAGTGGATCATCGGATTCAACGAGCCGGACAGCGCGAGTCAAGCTAACCTTTCCCCAGCCGTTGCCGCAACACTGTGGCGACAGATCGAGCAAAAATATCCTACTAAAAAATTAGTGGCGCCGACACCCAGCGGCGCCGCGCCCAACTGGCTAGTTGATTTTCGGAATGCGTACATCGCTGCTTATGGCGCACCGCCGCGTTTCAACGCGCTGGGCGTTCATTGTTACTCGTGGTACGCCGAACTCGGCGATTATGGTTGCATTCCACACACGCGCAAATTCATCGATTGGGCAAATGCTTGGAACGTACCAGAAATTTGGGTTACCGAATTTTCATTCTCGCCAACTGCGCCTTCCAGTCTCGATCAATCGCTTCAAGAAGCCAACACCTATATCACTTGGATGAAAAATCAATCCCTCGTAACCCGTTACGCGTGGTTTGCTTCCAAAATCCAAGGCACAGAATGGTGGGCAATTCCCACTTTCCACACACCGATTACGGATTGGAATTCCGGCGCGCTGACTTTATTTGGCAATATGTATCTGCCCCACCAATAAGCAGAACCCGCAAGCCCAAAAAAACCTTCGAGCGTTCAAACAACCTCAAAGGTTTTTGCGTTTTATCCCTTTGCCTCTTGCGCCAGAATGATCGCTTCCGCGATTTCTTTCATCGGCTTGCGCGTGTTCATACTCATCTTTTGGATCTTGCGAAACGCTTCGGCTTCGGTCAGATGTTGGGTATCCATCAACACGCCTTTGGCGCGATCAACAATCTTGCGCGTTTCTAACGTCTCTTTGAGATCGCCTACTTCTTTTTGCAATTCACGAAATTCCACAAACCGCGCGAGCGCAATTTCGATGGCGGGTGCGATCTCTTGTTCGCGAAAAGGTTTGACCATATAACCCACCACGCCGGCTTCGCGCGCGCGATCCACCAAATCGCGTTGACTGTACGCGGTGAGCAAAACGACCGGCGCAATTTTTTCCTGCGTCAAAATGCGCGCCGCTTCGATGCCGTCCATGTTCGGCATCTTGATGTCCATAATCACAACATCCGGTTTCAGTTCGCGCGCCAGATTGACCGCGCTCTGCCCGTCGCCCACTTCACCGACAACGAGATAACCGAGCGTCGTCAGCATTTCGCGCAAGTCCGCGCGAATGACCGATTCATCGTCCGCAATAATTACTCGAGTTCGTTCCATTTGTCTTCGCCTCCAAGAGCCACTTTGGGAAATCGGACGATAGCCGACACCCCGTGATCGCTCTGTAAATCTATTTGTCCTTTCAAATCTTGAGTCACCAACATTTGCACGATGCGCAAACCCAGCGAATCGACGCGATCCAAACTGAAATCGGGTGGGAGCGCGCGCCCATCGTCGTGGATGATCAAGCCGACCGCGTCGCCGTGATCTTGAAACGTGAGTGTGATCGCTCCGCGCGTCGTCCCAGCCACGTCACGCAAATCATAACCGTGCTCCAGCGCATTTTGTAATAACTCGTTAATAATCAACGCGCACGAAGTTGCTTGACGCGCCGGCAGATAGATATTGGGCCCCGTAACTGTAAATTGAATCTGCGGTTCAGGTTCGAGCAAGCCGGCTTGAATTTGCTGAGTGATTCGTTGCGCAATGTCGCGGATGTTGATGGCACGCGAATTTTGTGCGGATAGGAATTCGTGAATGACTGCCACACTCAACACCCGGCTTACCGCTTCAGCAAGCGCGGCTTTGGCTTCGTTCGTTTTCAAGCGCCGTGCCTGCATGCGCAACAGCGAGGCGACGGTTTGCAAATCGTTTTTGACGCGATGATGCAGTTCTTTGATCATCGTCGTCTGAATCAACATTTCGCGCGCGCGTTTTTGCGCTTCGGTGTCGTCGTGAATCAGTAACAGCACGAGCGTCGGCGCAGAACGCATTGGCGCAAGAATCGACGCGCGCTCAGAACGAACAATCGGAATAACTTTTTTGATCCAGTTGCGTCCGCGTTCTTCGAACACTTCTTCCACACATCGTCGCGTGGTCAATGCGCGCCGCACCAACTCATCGTCGCGCGTTTCGAGATAACTCAATGGCTTGCCGACCAACTGCTCGCCAAATCCAATGTTGCGATACAGATTCGTCGCAATGCCGCTCATATAACGAATCGTCTCATCCGCATCAACGATGATGATGCCGTCGTGTTCGCCAAAAGGTGTCAGCGCGTCTACACCCGCTGGCTCACCGCGTAACGCAACTTGCTGAAACATTTTCAGTACGCGCTGAAATACTTCACTCCGCCGTTTGAGTCGTTCGCTTTCCAACGAATTCGTTTCGATCATCAAGCCGCCGATGACGCGCCCACCGTCGTCTTCGATGGGGTATGCTTCTTGCACCGTGGGTGCGGGCGTACCCTCCACCGTGCCAGAGGGCGGGTACTCGCGTTGACCGCGCGCATATTGTCGCGTTTCGATGGCACGGAACAACGCCGCTGCGTCCGCGCGCGCAAGAAGCTCGCCGATCAATGACTCGCGATGTACCGGCGCAATCGAATGAGGGCGGGCATGCGCAATCACTTGAACCCGATTATTTTCCGCGGACGCGGGCACACCCACCACAATATCCGCGCGGCTAAGATCGGCGAGCAGCGGAATGACTTGGTCGATTTTGGCGAGCAGGGTTGCCTGTCGCGGTTCTAATTTTGCAAGGACGTCAGTGTCCATCTCAATTCAGCAAGAAAAAAGCCGAGGTGTTGTGCCTCGACTCCTTCCGAATATTCCAAAGAGGTGCATCACCTCAGCGTTGAGGAGCCAATCCAGTCGGGGCGAGAGGATTTGAACCTCCGACCACTTGTACCCCATACAAGTGCGCTACCGGTCTGCGCTACGCCCCGATTTCCAAATTCGATTATAGCATCGAGTTTGCGATTTTGCAAATTATCGCATCAAATTTTCTTCCCGCGCCAGTTTACAAAGATTTTGCATCCGGTTTACATTTTGCTAAACGCCACGTGCTAAAATATCGACGTACCGGATTTTGATTTTTCGACCAGATCGCAATACAATACGTTTGTAACCCGGCATAACGCTATTTGCAAACCACATCCTGCCCAAGGGAGGGTCGAAAATGAAACCCCTTTTGCCTCTGAAAACTTTTGGCGTTACCATTCTGTGCCTTTTGCTGGTCGCATGCACATCGACGCCGCAAGCCAGTGCGCCAACTCTCCCCCCTGCCGCACCGACCTTTGCGCCGACAACTATTCCAACCAGCAAGCCAACTCAACCCGCCACAACCAACGGCGATCACCTCTTATCCGAAATTCGTTTTGCCGACACGGGCTCCACAATGCTGGGCGATTGGTGGACTGAAGTTGTTGCCACGCCGACGAAATGGGAACCCGGCTTGCCACTCAAAATCCAAGCAACGCTCAAAATCTACGATACGCAATTCCATTTGCTCAGCCAAAAATTCAAGATCGATGGTTTCGTTGCGCT
Organism: Anaerolineae bacterium; assembly: GCA_034435055.1. GTDB lineage: Bacteria > Chloroflexota > Anaerolineae > UBA4142 > UBA4142 > DAOTXS01. The sequence continues at coordinate 28,890 of DAOTXS010000014.1, forward strand.
CGTCACGGCAGAGCGTACATTCGATGCAGAAGGTCATTTGCGTTTGCCCAGCGATGAACGGATGTCCACACTCATCACCGTCACCGGTCTCCCCATCGAAGGCGGAACGCAAGGCGCGGTGAGCAAGCGCGTCGGTTATACTTTTCGCACGCCGGTCGATGAACTATTGACCGTGCCGCTGACCGCAACGAAAAAAATCGACAATTACCGTGAGGTCGCGTTCAACTTTTCAACCAAACTTCCAACCGATCTGCCGCCGGGTTTGTATCGTTTGCGCATCGATTACGGGATCACGGCGAACAAACGCAACTATAATTTGAATGCCGAAGCATTTGCCAAGCGTGGTTTCCCCAAAGGTCCGTGTGATTCGGAAATTTATTCGCCGCCGATTCCAGCAAGCACGAAACACATCAGCGGCAAGATGATCGACGCCTCGACAATCAAGCCGCGCATCCCTTGGGTCTTGCTCGCTAACTACAACTCGAATGGCTATCGTGGCGTGGTGGCGAATGAAGACCAACCGTACTTTGGACTCTCGAACCGCAACATTATTCAAGACGACGTGATCCTGCCGATGTACGACGAGAATAATCCGAAAAATGTTTTGGCGTACTCACTCGAACCGGTTTTCCCGGCGGACACAATTTCGCAACGCCAGAATATTCCCTGGGATTACACCCAAGGACAATTATCGATTCAAGTTACACAACCGGACGGCAAGACCATCGACCTTGGAACAGCCCCGTTTGTCGCCAAAGCCGGCGCTGGCATCACAACCAAGAATCCCAAATTCACCCAATGGAAACCACCGTTGTATGGACAGTACACGGTCAAAGCAATCGGTTGGACGGTAGATAAATGGGGCAATCGCTATGAAGGCGGCGGGACGTACAAATTCTGGATTGCAAAACGAATGACCCTGGCGACCGCGACATTTCAGGGACAAGCGTACCCGGTCGGCAATCGGTACGGACGCGACATTGGTTTTTCGCCCGCCGTTCCCGCCGATGTTACGGTAACGGCAACCCTCTTTGTCAACTCGGATCCGAAACAAGCCAAGACGATCACGTACTCTGGCAAAGCATCGGCAGGTGGAATTTTTGGCGCGGCGCAAGGAATGCAACCGCTGAACTTTGACGCGCCCGGCGAATATTTTGCCCAGGTGCTGGCAAAGTACACCGATGCAGACGGGCATCTCTGGGTTTCGACGATGAAGCACGCCGGCGTCGTTTATCCCACCGACACGCCGATTGTCGCGCACGGAAAAAAATTATCGCTGGGCGGCAAAATCGTCGAACGCGGTGAAAAGAAATCAGAGGGCTGGCACAATTTGCAGACCGACGAACAGCAACTCGATCACATCAACTTTCCGTACAACGCCGGCGATGTGTTGCTGATTGCGGCGGAGTACGAAGGCGCAAACAAAATCGAGCCGGTGTTATCGTGGGAGTACAAAGCCGCGCCGGCGTACGATCCGAATATTCAAAGCATCGGGAGTACAAACGTGCGCTTGCAAACATCGAACGGCTATTCGCCGCACCTGTTCCCGGAATATATCACCGATTGGCAGTATTATTATGCGGCGGGACCGCGCCCCGGTTTTATGGGACGCTTTCTCGTCGGCGAGGATGGGGTGCGCGCGCCGTACTGGCCCACGACGAACACGAATTTCGGCGGGCAGATCAACGCATCGAACAATGGAGATTCCCCCGGCGAAATCTATCGCCTGCTTGGTGGCGTGGTCATTCGCAATCAAAACCTGAAACCGATGTACGCCGGGTATATGGCAACCGCATTTATTTTGCCGAAAGGATCGAACAACAATCGCGTCATCGCACCCGGCTCCGAAGAGATTATGGGACCGACCGGCGAAAAAGCGCGCATCTTTCTGGCGATGAACGCACGACCTGGAATGGTGTACGACGCCGGCACAACCTTTGTCCCGGCATTTCAAATCGATCCGATGTTGCCGGTCAATATGAAATTCACTTTATACTATCCCGATGGTCGGCAAGTTGTTGCAGCCGGCATCGGCGACGCGGGCGGCGCGTGGGCTGGCACGGAACGCTGGACACTCGATGTGCCGGGTTTGTATCGCTACACAGTGGACGGCGAGTGGAACGGTTACAAAGCGCTCGTGCCCGGCTTGCCCAAGAATGGCGGCGAAATCTACGTTGTCGAAAAGCAAAAACCGGCGAACGCGCCCGGCATCACGTTCAACCTGCCACCGCTGTCCAAATTCGACCCGGCGAAACCGACCAAGTTTACCGGCGTAAGCACCGCGAAAGAAATCAATTATGCGATGATTATTCCGGGCGCGGTCCTCGCGCAAGGCGTGATCCCGGTGACAAACGGCAAGTTCGAGTTCACATTCGACCCGGCATCGCTTCACAGCATCGCGCAGACGTATGATGTGAAAAATCAGGTGAGCGGCAGAACCGAACTTGCGGACGTAGTGCATCTCACCTTCTTCGCGAAAGAGACATCACCGACGACGTATCACTCGTTTGTGCGGTTGATTATTCGCGGGAACACGGTGAATTACACGCGCTAGAACAAATCAGGGGCTTGTCTAATTAGACAAGCCCCTGATTTATTGCCATCGTATTCATTCCCAGCTATGTCATCTTTCGCAGCAGAAAGTAACTCACTTGCCGGAATCTCACTAAGGAACATCTGTGATATCAACTAATGGTGCTAGTACAAGTTTCGCGCTTTGATTTTGCTACGCGCCACTTGAATCTCACAACAATGCACTTGCAAATTCACACCATTCGTTATTACGGCTTATGGGAAGGCAACAATTTTAGAACAGCTTTTTCGGCATCATTGGGTTGATGGCACGTTGGACAGCGAGGGAGATTCTCCTTTTTTTGAACTATCCCCTCGCGTTGATGGCAAGATAGACAACGATTATGAAAGGCATCGACGTAACTCGGAGCAACATAATTGAACTCGATTACTTGACCTTCCGGGGACACCATTTTTTCATGACATTCGTTGCAATCAACCGCGCTGGAGGCAACGTGCTCCCCAATGTGACATTCGCCACATGACCCATTGCCACCCAACGTTTTTTGATGAAATGTGTGATCGAAAATAGATGTTGGTCGATACATATCGCGGTGACATTCCCAGCAGGGAGTTGCATTATCCTCTGGTTTACTCAAATGGTGGCACGCAGCGCAAGCCTGTTCTTCGCTCGTCGTTTGTTTCTTTTGGCGTAACTGATGTTCCGCGTGATCAAAATGTACGCCTACCTTGTTCCGATTGCCGTCAATCCACAACATATCGCCTCCAAGGGCGCTCCTCACCTCTGTGGGCGGCATCATCTGCCCCTGCACCACTTGGGAGGGGAAAAATGCAAATGCCCCAGCAATTGCAAGCAGCGCAATCAGAGATCGGCGGGGCAGGGGGTTATACCAACGATCATCCTGATCGAAAAAGAAGGTTGGACCTGAAATACCCTGGCGAGCATGGTGTTTCGCTGGTACGCCAAAGACGTTGAAGGTTTCGACCATCGAGAGAAACGCCAGACTAATGGCGGAGAAAATTCCCAAGGTGATCATCAATTCGATCAGGGATGGAAAATAGGATACGCCTGGCGGACGATGATGGGCAATCACGCTGACGGACAATCGATACAAAATCATCCCTGACACAGTTAGAACGGCGCACGTCACCAGGCCGATTTGATTCCGACGCACACGTGGCATCGAGAGTAAGAGGGCTGGGATCAGTCCGCTGAGTACGATCTCGAACAGGAACAGTATGCCTTGGGGCGATCCGTCAAACGGAGTCAGAATAAAACCACGATAAACCAAATCGCCGATGCGCAAGCCCAGATAGAGCCACAGTACGACCGCCGCGGCTTTGCCCAGCCCCGCGAAAAGATTTAGCGGTACGGTGTGATTGTAAAGATATGCCGAGACAAATGCTTCCAAGATAACTGTCATCAATCCTAACGCCACAGCCGATACAAAAAAGAGGATGGGTTGAATCGGACTGTACCACAAAGGATGAAGGCGGTACGGCATGATCAAGAAAAGTGAACCGAGCGAGGATTGGTGCAGGGTCGACAGAACGATTCCCAGAATGACCAAGGGTAAAGTCAACCGTTTGAGGACAATCAAGAGGATGTGGAAAAGAGGAGAACGGAACCAAGGATGCTCAAGGACAGTCGGAACGAACTCAAGAAACAAGACCGTGGTGTACAGCATCACGCACCAAGCCACTTCAAACATCACTGAATGGGGTTGCCAATTGACGATAGGCTTCCAAATGTGCCACGGCAACCCCAAGTCGCAAAGTAATGCCAAGATGACCGAGAGATAGCCGAGGAACGCGGTAAGAATCGCCGGACGAAGCAAAGGACGGTACGCTTCCAGATGAAAGATATAAACAGCGGCGGCGATGGTAAATCCGCCGGCAGCCAGCGCCACTCCGCCCAACAAATCAAAGCCGATCCAGAACCCCCATGGCGTTGCGTCGTTCAACCCGGTTGTAGCGCCCAGCCCGTATGTGAAACGCAGAATCACTGCAACCAGACCGGCGGCAGTACACGCCCAAAGCAAATCTTTGACGATGGTTGCTCTGTGCTGATTCATCCGATTTCTCCTCCTGCGGGAGAATCAGTTTTTGCCGACATTAGTTTCATCCGCCGCTGAATCACCCACCACGTACCTGTCATCAATGCCATCACGCCCAAAGACGTTGGCGCGACAAGCGCTGTGGCAATCGCAGTGAAATTCGGCAGGGATGTGGTGCCAGGGATACCATAGTAGCCAAAGGCATCGAGAGGAATATCGGAAACGTACAGAATGCAAGTCCCACCGGCGTCGTGTTCACCATACACTTTCTGGACAAATTGGGTTGGCGCGCGACTAATCAAGTGATGGGCTTGGGCAATCAAATCCTCGCGTTGCCCAAAGATCAATGCTTGGTTGGGACACGCTTCCACACACGCCGGCAATTTTCCCTCTCTCAGTCTTGGGTAACACAGTGTACACTTGCGCACGTACGGTACCAAAGATTCCCAAGCGTAGCGCGGAACGCCAAAGGGACACGCCATCATACAGTATCGACAACCCAAGCATCGCGAAGGGTCGTAGATGACCGGACCTTCGCAAGTTTTGGTCATCGCACCTACCGGGCAAGCCGACACGCACGCGGGTTCCAAACAGTGAAGACAACTTTTGCGAAAATAACGTTCTCCAGATTGCGGCACTACCGCGACCCATCGTTGGGATGACAAGCCATCTGCCAAATGTTGCGGAAGGGGGAAATGCCTCTCAAGACGATTGACCGCAACACAGGCAGCAACACATTCGTTACAACCAAGACAGCGTGTAATATCGCACAAGATACCGATCATATACGCCTCCCGCCCGGTCCATATAACGTCTTGATCACTTGAGTCCCGCCATCGGGGATGAGATGCCAGGCGATTTCGGTACAAAACCGGGTCAGCGGGAATAAAACGCAATGAACGATCTTGGTAAATGGAAGCAACAGCGCCAAGACAATTCCCGTCAATGTGTGAAGGAGCATCAAGACGTCGTAAGGGATAGGATTCCAAACTTGCCCAGCCAGGTAGCCAGAACCTATCACACTGAGAAGGAGGATGAGCAGGATATAATCCATCATTGTACTCAGCGCCCGGACTGGCGTAGAATAAAGACGATAGAATAAAAGAATGATTATTCCGACGATGGCGAACCAAGTCGCTCCATCCAAAAGTGGACGTGGGAGTGCCATCCAACCGATGCCCACATTCGCTTGGAGAAGATCAATGTGATTGCGTAAAAAGGCAACTGCCAGAATCAATCCACCATGGAAGGCAAACGAAGCGACGCTCTGCAAAGGTCTAGCACGATGCAATCGATGAATCGGGAAAATCCACTTCAGAGTCTCCTTGACGATTTCTCGATACGCTAAATGTCGATTTCCTGCTCGGCGAATTGCTGTGAATGCCCCATTGAGAGTAAGTAGAACCTGACGTAACAAACCCAAAAGCAGAATTGCAAGTGCAAAACGAAAGGCCGGTCCTTTTGCAATTTCAAGCCAGTTTGGCATACTCAAAGTTTCCTTTCAGGATGATTGTTCACACTGGCGTGGATTTGAATCGAATAGCACGGAGAATCAAATCGTGCAGTCCAACAATCTGGACGGGCAATCGATAATACGCGGCGATTTCACGGAGTTGTTTCTTGCAATTGGCACAAGGACTCACCACGATGTCAGCTCCCGTAGCGCGAATCTGTTCGGCTTTAGTTTTGGCGATCACTTGCATTCGCAAATCGTGCGTCTCGTCTAGCGAAACCAATCCTCCACCCCCGCCGCAACAATAATTCTCCCGACCACCCGGGTGCATCTCGATATAATTCTTGACAAAGCTTTGTAAAATGTATCGCGGCTGATTCACGATCCAACCCGAGCGAGCAATGTTACAAGGATCGTGATAAGTTACCCGTTCCGAAATCGCCGAAGGATCCAACTCCAATTTGCCTGCTTGAATCGCTTGCCAAGTTAACTCGATGATGCTCACCACCGGCGGCGTGCCGTTCTGGCTAAAAGCCGGCACAAATTGTTTGGCAGAGCGAGCGGCGTGCCCACATTCGCCGATCAGAATCTTGCGCGCTTTCAACCGGCTAGTTTCATCCAGCAATTTCTTGATGATCCGCTCCAAAACCCAATCGTTATAGAACAAGCCATAGTTGATACCATCGAAATACCGCGAACCAATCGTCCACGAAATTCCAGCGGCGTGCAGAACAGCGGCATTTCCCATCAAAGTATCTGCTTCCATCAAATAATCGCTCACAGCGGGGAAAAAGATATATTCGGCATTCTCTTGATCTACGGGAAAAGGAACCTCGACCCCTTTGCTCTCACGCAATTCATCTTGCAAAAATTCCAGGTTGTCCATCAGAGCCGGGAGTGGAATAGCAGAAGTGTTACCGGTCTTGCCTTCCAATTGTTCGCGGACTGCAACGACCAAACCCTTGGGCGCGATGCCCACTTCACTCAGAATGTAACGACCAAGCCGCGTCATCAATCCATGATCGATTCCTAACGGGCATTCCAATTTGCAACGGCGACAAGCCGTACAGCGATAGAACAATGTCGCCATCTCATCGATTTGCTCTTCCGTCAGACTGCCATACGGCCACCACCTACCGACGAACCATCCCAGCGGAGTAAAATAGTGTCGATAAACATCAAGCAACAACCCCGTACGATAACAGGGAACATCGCGTGGATCCGCCGATGCTTGATAGACCTGACAACTTGTCGCGCAACGCGCACAGTGACCGGTAACCTGACTATACATATCCAACAGGAAACGATAATTGCTGTGGCGGAGAATCGCCGCAAAAGCGGAAAGAAATCGTTCCACCTTCTGGATGGACTGTGGCGGGGCTTCAATATAAAACGGATAACGCGATTTTTGTTTTGTGTTTCCAGCTGTTTCAGAGGGGATCATCCTGCCTCTCCGCCTTTAGGGTTCTGACTCCGCGACAGTTTCTCGTATGCAACCAAAAAGCGATGCAATAGTTGATCGGTCTCTTGAAGATAAATTGCCCAACGCATCAAGGTTTGTCTTCCTTCCGCAGTGATGGAATAGACACGTCGGGGAGGCGTACCACTGGCAGTCGTGTCCCAGGTGGAGGTTACCAAGCCAGCAGATTCCATACTGCGGAGTACCCGATAGACCAAACTCGGCTCACTCTCGCTTCCCCAAAAGCCACACGACTCTAATCGCTCAACGAGGTCGTACCCGTGATCTTGGCGATTGCTCAAGAGGAGAAGCAAACACGGTTCAACAAAGCCCACCAATCGACCTGAGCAAAGACGCCGCTTTTTTTGCCCGGGGTATGCATATGTCACACAATTCCCCTTCCTAGCCGAGTAGGTTGACTCGGCAACCAGATGCATTGGTAAAGATCAATTAATCGATCACCGTTGCGCGCGCGCGCTTACACCATTCGATGGCTTGGCGTACAGTGTGATGAGGAAGGGGAAAGTGGAGTTGAATGCCCAAGGCGCATAACGCTGGACAAGCACCGCGGCTGATCCGCGGGACAACTACTTCGCTAACGCGATGCTGCACGAGAGTTTGGAGAGTCAGAGGATCAATTTCACCATTGGCGTCCAACCCACTAAGATAAGTCGCCGTAAAGGTGAGACTCTCTGGCTCCACAATTAGAAAGCATACCTTGTCCCGCGAATTCGATGTGACAATCGCATCAAGACTTTCCTCCGAAGCAGACACAGCAATTCTCAGAGGTCCGCCGGCGCGTCCCTCGGGATGGTCAAGCTCACCACACCGATACCGCTCGACAGCCTCGCGAATCGTGAGCGAGTGAACCCCGGCGATCACCTTGATTCCCATTGTCGCTAAAAAGTCAACACACTCGCGCCGGGCTTGCCCCACGATGGCAACTTGGGCGCCGTGTGTTGCTAAGGTGCGAATTGCTTCTAAAGTTGCTTCAAGGACGGTTTGAGCAGGGGAGACACTAATCACGATGTACTGCATCGTCTCACTATCTACTAAAACGAATTGCCGACATCGGGCAAAACTACTCCCCACCCAGGCATCTAAATTGGTTCCGAACGAACTGACGGCAATCTTCATTGTGCCCCTCACTTCCGTTTCAAGGTCAATGGTTAAAGGTAGACATTGGTCATCGATGCACTGCATATTATGCTATTATTCGTAATTTACACCTATATTATAGTTTTAAGTAGCATATTTGTCAAGTATTTAGTTGTTTTTTATAGATTACAAACATTATATTGTTTCGTTAATACTTTGGGAGTGTGAAAAAATGCTCTCTCCCTTATCCTATTTGTCTTATCTTTCCGATTATTGTAGAATACTAAAGAATAACCGAGGGTGGACTTTTATCTGTCGTCATCGCGCCTACCAATGTCCCTGATACAAAACTTCTGGAAGCCACACTTGAAGCTATCATCGTTGAGCGTCCCGAACCGACGCCCGAGCAACCACAACACTCGTGTCTCGACAAAATCTATGATAATCCAACGGGGCACGCGGCTGTGGCAAAACACCATGACGTGCCACACATCCACCCAATGGGTGACGAGCCGTCCAAGAAACAGAAGCGAAAAATATCCGGCGCGACCTTGGGTAGTGGAACGCACGTTAGCCTGGCTCAAGTGTCAAGCGCTTCTGGTGCGCTATGCCAAGCACCCTGAGAACTATCTTGGACTGCGCCAATTCGCTTGCACGCTCATTTGGTATCGCCGTCTGATCTACAAGACTGATTCAACCCATTTTGAGATAGTTTCCTAGTCAAAGAAACATTCGTGGAAATGTAACATGAAAGAAAAAGGCATCCTGCTCAATGTAGGCAGCAAGCTGAGAGCAATGCGACAACAGCGCAAACTGTCTATCCGCGATTTGGCGCAAGCGTGCGACCTTTCCGCCAATACCATTAGTTTGATTGAACGTGGGCAGATGGCGCCAAGCGTCGTTACGCTCCACAAATTGGCGCTGGCTCTCAAAGTCAAAATTTCATTTTTCTTCGAAGAGCCAGCGAATAAAGGTGTGTGTTTCGTCAAAGCCAATCAACGCGAGCGCATTAAAGGGTCCGGAATTCTCATGGAGAATTTGGGAACCGGACTGGCTGACCAAGGCATGGAACCTCTTTTCCTCCAGCTTGATCCTAAAGCCAAGAGTGGAATTAAAAAAGTGTCTCATCCAGGACACGAATTTATTTTTTGCTTGGAAGGGGAGATCGAGTGCGAGGTAGATGGTCGGCACTATCTCTTGCAAAAAGGCGATAGTATTCTATTCGAAGGACAGTTATCGCATCGCTGGTACAATCCTGGAAGTAGTGTGTGCACAGCGCTCTTTATCTTACAGGCAATGGAAGATCGAACCGAATCGCTGAATCACCATCTTCCAACCTCGTCGCGCTAGCCATTCATCGATTTGGTTGTACAAGTAGCGTGAGCCATTCCTTGTCCTGATGGAATGGCTCACGCTTTGACCCAAAGTAATTCTTTTAGAATTCAGATTTTTTAGAACTCTGGACCTGACGCATTTGGCGAAAATAGTGCGGCGTGGTACGCGTCAACCAAAGTAGGATCGTCATGATAATCGCTGAAGTCAAACACCACGCGCACACCGCGCCAATCACAAACGGTTCGAGAAAGGTCAGGTAAATTGAGAAGAGCGTGCCGGTGAGGGTGAAAAGCCACACTAGCCAACCCGCCAGACCAGCCCATCGTCCTTGACTGAACCGGGCAATCGACCAAGCCATCAAAATGGCAGGATAACCCAGCATACCCAACCCACCAATCGGAATTACGCCAAATAGTTTTGCATATTCACTTTGCTGAACTGCATTGCAGTCCCCCACCGGTCCGCAAACGACGGTAACCTGGGCAGTCTCCACGTACGCAAGATATGCCGCAATCCCCAAACCAATTAGCGCAAGCATCGGAACAAGCCATTCACGCCCCAAGAAATTTCGAGTCCCGGAAACGCGCGCGCCAAACCAAATTCGAAAAGCGTTGGCTACAACCCATAACATTCCAAGCAAAGTGATGATTGCTAATGTGTTTCCTGCCGGATCACGCATGAGTTTATCGATCAAATCAGGTGTGCGGTGTGCCGGCAGAATCAAAGCGGACGTACTGGCAGTGGGTTGCGGAACAACGTGCGGCGTTGGAGCCGTGCCAGCGACGGCAAGGGGGGTTGGCGCTGTGGAAATCTGGGGCGAAGAATGTGGTGTGCCGGTTGGTGCTGGTTGCGCTGTAGCCATCGCCTCCGCAAGACCGGGGATAGTGGGCAAATCCACGCCATCTTGCGCGAGATATTTTTCGATCAAACCGGGAAACTGCTGAGGAATATCCAGCGAACCAACGAGCACAACATCGCCAACGATTAGCGTAGGCACAGCGATTTCTTGGATGTGAAATCGTTCCAACGCGGCTTTGTACATCGCTACGCCATCTGCTTGGGCGACGTTGATACCGATGATCTGCAGCCGTGTACCGTATTTGTCCAACAGTGGCGGCAAATCTTTGGTAATGACTTGCTCGCAATGTCCACAGTACGGCGAGAAGAACAACACCGCGCGCACAATTGCTCGCGGCGTGACGGTTGGCGTTCGCGAAGGCAAGGGTTGAGGGGTTGCCTGGAACTGACTGGGTGCGTTCGGTTGCACCAAGTCTACGCCGCCTTGGGCAAGATAATAGTCAATCATAGGGGGTAACTGTGTTTCGATGTTATGACTGCCCAGCAGAGCGTACTCGCCGATGAAAACCTCAGTCGCATCTCCGTTAGTAATTCCGTACCGCTGTTCCATTGCGCGTTGGACCGCATCGCCAAACTGTGCCACATCCCAGGTATGCATCGCCACCTGACCCGGCTGATACTGTGCAAGAATGTGCGGCAAGACGCTGTTGTAAACTAATCGGCAACCATAGCACCGGCTATCAAAGAAAAACCAGAAATGCGCGATGGGTCCAGATATTGGAGTGGGCGTGGTTTCTTCTTCTCCGCAAACCTTACAGAGCGCATAAGTGGCAGTCGGATTCGGCGTTGGCGTTGCCGCGCCCGCGCGCGTGATGGGCAACAGAATACCCCAACCCAACATCAGCATCAGCCCGATATGTTTCATTTTTCCAACTCTCATAACGAGTTTTGTCATTTGCACCCACGCAGTTTTACTCCGCCCACCGTCGCATCACGCGCACAGCGAGCGCGAATAAAATTAGAACGAATCCCGCTAACGCGAGTAAATTGAGCGCGGCTTCCGTCCGCGCGTTTAATCCCGCGCAAAAGTTTGGCTAACGGCGCGTCGCGTTTCTCGTTTACCCGGAAACGCGATGCGCCGTTCGGTCCTAGAAAGCCAAATACTTCACCCTCACCCACATCGAAATCAGTTCCATCTACTGCGCGCAACGCCGGTTTGGTAAATCTTGGTTAGTTGCAAAACTTGGATGATGTTCATAAAATCATTTGGCACTGGGTTAGAAACGTCGTTCAATTCTTTCGAATAGCTTCGGCAGGACGCCGCGCTTGCGGAGCCAGTTTGACAATTTCCTCTGCTATGGTTCGGAAGCTATCGCCGGAATAATCTTCTATGTGTCCTCCGTCACATAACCGCACGATTTCCGGATCAATTGGCAATCGTCCCAGAAAATGCGTGCCCAGCTCTGCTGTCATATGCTCCGCATGGCTTGTACCAAAAATGTCGTGCCGTTTGCCAGTGTCGGGGCAGATAAAGTAACTCATATTCTCAACTAATCCCAGGATCGGAACCTGCAAGTCGCGTGCCATCTGTGCCGCCTTTCGCACGACCATCCCCGCCAGATCTTGCGGGGAAGTAACTAGGACAATCCCACTCAGGGGAAGTGACTGCATCACCGTGAGTGAAGCATCCGATGTGCCGGGTGGCAAATCCACGATGAGATAATCTAGCGTTTTCCACAGCACATCCCCCCAGAATTGCTTAATGACGCCGCTGATGATTGGTCCTCGCCAAATCACTGCCTGGTCATCACTCTCCAGCATCAAGTTGATGGACATTACTTTGATTCCGGTTCGGCTCTCGGGTGGAAAGATGGCAAAAACACTTGCGCCGGGTCGGACGCGGGTGGGGAAAAACATTTTGGGAATGCTAGGTCCGGTAATGTCTGCGTCCAACACGCCGACTTGATAGCCGGCTCGCCGCAGAGCGACCGCCAACAAGCCACTGACCAGAGATTTGCCGACACCACCCTTGCCGCTCACCACAGCGATTACATGGCGAATATCGTTGAATGGCTCGGCATGTCTCGGTTGGAGCGCGCCCAGACCCAGTTTTTGTTTTTCTTCCGCGCTCATTTCAGCAAGTTCGACATCGACGTGCTTGATACCATTCAAAGCCACGATGGCTTGCTTGGCATCAGCCACGATTTGATCTTTCAACGGGCATGCCAGTGTCGTTAATGCCAATGTAAAGCGCACGCGACTGTTCTTGATTTGAATATTGCGAACCATTCCTAGTTCGACTAGATTGCGCTTGAGTTCAGGGTCCATCACTTGCCGGAGCGCCTCGGTTACCTGTTTGATGGTTGTCATTGTTTCTTTATTTATCCTTTCTGCGAGGCAGAGTTGTTGGGGATTATTTGTTGCAAACCTTATCGCTTATTCACTCACCTTACGCAATACAGATTGATTTTACCGCAGAGCAGGCGGAGAACGCCGAGATTTTTCAATGTTTTTCTCTGCGACCTCTGCGTTCTCAGCGGTGAGACTGCGTAGCATCGGTTATTCAATGACACTGCCTGTCGCAGTGCAAATCCCCGCGGGCTTGATGTTTGATGTAATCGGTGTAACAATGATTTTCATTTAGTCGATCCTTGTGAGTTTTGATCGATTCCTCTAGCGCGCTTACGCAAGCGACGTTGGTGATCTTTTCGGCTGGATGTTATTGGGCTTGGATGTGTGCGGTTAAGCAATGTTTCGACCACTGCCGAAGCAACACGCGGAGCAATTTCGCGTCCCAGAAATAATAGCGTTGCGCTAACAGCTGGTGCAATCACGCGCGAGTGTTCCGTCAATAATTTCCTTTCGCGCATTTGGGTAAGCGTCATATCCGCGGATTTCGCCGACCTTGACGTACGAACCGTAGGCAATATGGGGATTGTTATCGGTGGCGTCGTAATGATCGCATCAGAAGGGCAAACCTCCGCGCACGCTTGGCATCCGTTACACAATCTTGCGTCAATCCACGCTTTGTTGTCCACCAATTGAATCGCGTTGGTCGGACAAACTTGCAAACATGTGCCGCATCCTGCACAATGTGACTTGTTAACATCCATTGTGCGTTCCTTTCTTGCCTGGCGAAACGTGCGGCGCACCTTGCAAGCGCGCCGAACGTTTCGCGTATCTACACCTTGCTTTCCAAGTCTTGAATCCGTTTGTTGATCGCATCGAGTTCCTGCTTGAGCGATTCGGCTCGTGTCTTGAGGATGCTAGTTTCTTGTTGTGGGTCAGGTGAGTAACCAAGCCGCATCCAACCCGGCAAGCCAGTCGCATAGAACGTGTGTCGCCAACCGCGCCCGCTGCCTTGAACGCTCAAGTGTAGTCCGCAACGTGACATCGCATTGACAAACCCGGGCGCGCCGTAGCCAGCACAGAAACCAGCACCACGTCCAGTCATTGAACCAACTTTCATTGGCCCTGTTCTATCTCCACGTGGCATGTGGTTCACCTCCTTTCACCTTGGTCCATTACGGTTTCCAAACTTCCCACACTTTGCCGACCAAGGCAGGACCCGGTTTCAGCGTAACTTGCCCGGGTTGCCAACCCGAAGGGGTCACTTCGCCGGTCGTTTTGACGTGTTGATATGCTTTGATTTGTCGAATCAATTCATCGGGATTACGACCAACTTCGGGTGTCAGCACTTCCATTGCGAGAATTACCCCATCAGGATCGATGAGAAATCGTCCGCGAATGTCCACGCCGGCGTCTTCGTCGTACACGCCGTACGCCGCGCCGATCTTACCGCCGCCATCCGAAAGCATCGGAAAGGGCATGCCGCCTTTCACCATCTTCGACAGTTCTTTTTCTTGCCAAATCTTGTGTACAAATCGACTGTCCGTACTCATCGCCAGGACTTGAACTCCCAGCGCCTTGAATTCTTCGTTTCGAGCGGCGACCGCCGCTAATTCGGTGGGTCAGACAAAGGTAAAGTCACCGGGGTAAAAGCACAGGACCACCCACTTGCCTTTATAGTCCGAGAGTTTGATCGGTTTGAATCCTTCGCCTACAAAAGCGTTCGCTTCAAAATCGGGCGCAGGTTTTCCTACACGCGCTAACATTTTCTTCTCCTCCTGAAAAGTGGGGGCGCCGGGTAGAGCCACGGATTGGGGCGACGGCACAATCACTCCGCGCGCCGGTTTGACACAACCATCTTTTTGTTCAGCCATAGATGTCTCCCTCCTCGCCTAAAAAGGCAATTGGGTTGCATATTAATTGACTAGTGCAACCGGTCTGTTTGATCTACGATCCGCCCTGCGGCGTACGCTTGCACGGCTTCGTCAATCAAAGTGATATCGGTAACGACTGGTTTGATTCCGCGCGTACGCATGCTCTCGTACGCCCCACGCCCCATCCCCCCGCACAAGAGTGCCTGACAATCGGCAATTGCCTGTGCCATCTGAACATGTCGATTTTGTGCGGCAGGTCCAAAGCCGTGGGGCTGACCGGGTTTGTCCTCTTCGTGAGGATCGTTGGCGAAATGAGCGTGCCCAAGTTTGTCACGCATTTCACGGTTGACAATTTGCCCATTCTCGACTGTTACAACGAGATAGTAGGGCGCGCGTCCGAAATGTTGGCTGATGGTTTTCCCATCGTCCGTAATTGCTGCAATTTTCATTCTTGTCTCCTTTATGGATTCGAAATCTGAGGCATGTCGCGATAACAAGGTATAAGCAATAAAACACAAATCTATACAATAATAATGGTATAAAATATTGACTTTATGGCTATATTATACTATAATATTGTGTGTAAGTCAATTATGATTTGCGGATTGTTAGCGATGCAAACCAAATTTCCAGATTCGAATTCCGGTGAAATGAAACGTGCTCGACGGCACAAGCACGGGAGAAATAATCTGACTAATCCGAACCGGGAATGCGACCGTGCCGCCAATGTGGGGAACGCTCTGCACCGGTTGCGT
Organism: Anaerolineae bacterium; assembly: GCA_034435055.1. Taxonomy (GTDB): domain Bacteria; phylum Chloroflexota; class Anaerolineae; order UBA4142; family UBA4142; genus DAOTXS01. Next base: position 44,600 of record DAOTXS010000014.1, read on the forward strand.
AGCAAGCACAACTTGACCATTCGGCAGTTGGCGGAAAAAAGCGGCTTGGCAGTGAATACGTTGAGTCTAATCGAGAATGCCAAGACTTCACCAAGCGTTGCAACTTTGCAGCAACTTGCCAACGCCTTGGGCGTACCTATCACGACATTCTTTGAAAGTGGAGTACCCAAAAACCGCGTTGCCCACGTCAAAGTCGTTGATCGCTCACCTCTACCGTTTGCTCATGGCACGATGCAAGACCTGGGTACCGGGTTGACCGAACGCATGATTGAACCATTCATTGTCACCCTGAAACCCAACGCGAATAGCGGCTCACAGCCGATTGTTCATACGGGATATGAGTTTGTTTTCTGCTTAGAAGGACAGATCATCTACACGATCGAAGAGATCAACTATTTGTTAGAACCAGGCGACAGTCTGTTATTTGAGGCACCTCTGCCACATCGCTGGCAGAATGTCGAGATGGTGCCAGCGCGTGCCATCCTAGTTCTTTGCTCAGCCGAGTCGCGTGACCAGCCAACCCAGCGACATTTCTTGCCAGAGCTACTCCAAGCGAGCTGAACAGAGAACACACTCACCGCTTGCCCGTACATCGAAATGCGCTATCTAATATCGAAATAGATTAATAGGATTTCTCCTCACTTTTGATAGACAACACCCGGTTGAATGAGGGCACCGGGTGTTGTCGCTGTACATTGACTTGGCATCATCTTGCACTATAATGTTATTGTCGACCCTAAAAATTATTCGGTGATCAGATGCCTAGAAAATCTACCAAGCGTACTCTTAATACCCTACCGCGCAATCCTCAGTCATCGCTTCTCCAAGAATCACCCATTACCCTTGAGGTGGATGTTGGAAGTCGATTGCGTCAACTGCGAACCGAGCATGATTTGTCTCTCCGCGCCTTGGCTGAAAAAAGTGGCTTGGCGATTAACACGCTTGCGCTGATAGAGAATCAAAAGACCTCGCCAAGTGTCAGCACATTGCAACAAATTGCGATCGCATTGCAAGTACCGATCACGGCATTCTTTGAAACCAATGTGCCTAAAAGTAGAATCGCCCACGTGAAAGCCAATCGGCGTCCGCGCGCGGCGTTTGAACACGGTCGTTTGGAAGACCTGGGAGCTGGCATGATAGAGCGGGGCGTCGAACCGTTCGTCGTCCAACTGGAACCTTTGACCAGCAGTGGTCCCAATCCCATTGTGCACACGGGCTACGAATTCGTCTTCTGCCTGACTGGGCGCATTGCCTACACAATTGAAAATCAGACATATCTTCTTGAACAAGGCGATAGTCTTTTGTTTGAATCCCATTTGCCACATCGCTGGCAGAATGTCGAAGAGTCACCTTCACAAGCGTTGTTGGTTTTATTCCCCACCGATGCGCGAGATCGCCCAGCCAAACATCATTTTGGACTTGGAAGCCAAACGAAATCCAGATAGATCGCTTCTGCGCACGATGAATGAATCGTAGAGCATGCGGTTTGCATACATAAGCGGAAAGAGTCCCTCTTCTCGCTTTTTTGTGCAAGTACGGGTTATTTAGCGCGGCAAACACCCGCTCAAACTTTATCATATTTTGACCTATTTTGTACTTGTATTATATAGCAAATTATGATAAAATATGATCAATGGATGATTTGCTGACTACCAAACAATTGCAAGATTTGCTCCACATTGACCGCACGACGATCTATCGGATGTTGAGCGATGGACGATTGCACGGCATCCGCGTGGGTGGCCAATGGCGATTCCCTCGCAACTTTGTCGAAGAATGCTTGGTTAACCCCAAAACCATTCAAGCCACTTCTGACCGTATCGTCCCAAGCGCCAATGTCCTTCCCCTCGATTGCCTTGAACCGATCCAAGATGTCTTTGCGACGGCAACCGATGTTGGTGCGGTAACCACAAATTTGGATGGTCAACCCCTCACCAACTTGACGAACGCCTGTGAATTCTGCAATCTCATCCTCGCTTCGCCGGAAGGACGACGACGCTGCGAAGCATCGTGGGCGCGCTTGGCAAAATCGGCTGAACGCACACCGCGCATCGAAAAATGCCACGCCGGTTTATCTTACGCGCGCGGACGGATTCAGGTGGAGAATGAATTTGTCGCAATGATCTTTGCCGGACAATTTGTTACAACTTCTCAGGCGCGTCAAACACTGAACTTCGAACGTCTCGCACGGGAATGTCAAATTGCAGAAACGAAACTTAAAAGCGCGGCAAGGCACATTCGTTTCATTGAACCAGCGCGCGCGGACTGGATGCTCAAACTTTTGCAAAAAGTCGCCGATACCTTTTCGCACATCGGCGAGCAACGGCTCGATTTGCTCAAACGCTTGCGCCAAGTGGCGCAACTCGCACAGGTATAAAAATTATTCCGACTTGTGCTGACGTCGGCACATCGTCGTATTGCCAAACTCAAGGTGAGGATTGCCTTGACGAGACGAATCGTTTTTCGTCGCGCCAAGGCGTTTTTATTTCAAGGAGGATTCGATGGACGTTAAAGTTGATTCGACTCTGGATTGTAGCGGGATGGCTTGCCCTATGCCGATTCTCAAAACGAAAAAAGCCGTGGATACCTTGCAAGTCGGGCAGGTGCTCAAGATGATCGCGACCGACCCCGGCTCGGTCAGCGATGTGGAAGCGTGGACGGCAAAAACCGGGCACACGCTCCTGGGACACGAAAAAGAAGGCGACAAGTTTATCTTTTTCATCCAGAAAGCCAAATAGGCAAAAGGAGGATTCCAATGGCTGAAGCAAAACGCCTCGCGATTATCGCCGGGCACGGCACCCTCGACGCGGCATATCCGCCGCTGATCCTGGCGACCGCTGCCGCCGCAATGGATATGGACGCGGCGATCTTTTTCACCTTCTACGGACTCGAAATTCTCAAAAAGGGTAAAGCGGACAAACTCCAGGTATCGCCGATTGCCAATCCCGCTATGCCGCAACCGATTCCCGGAATTTCCGTCCCCAACATTCTTGGGATGTTGCCCGGCATGACCGCCGTCGCGACCGCGATGATGAACAGTTGGATGGGCAAAGCCAAAGTCGCCAAGGTGAGCGAATTGCTCGAACTGGCGAAAGAATCCGGCGTGCGCCTCATCGCTTGTCAGATGACGATGGATGTGATGGGCATCAAAAAAGAAGATTTGATTGACGGCATCGAAATTGGCGGCGCGGCAACTTTTCTCCAGTACGCTTCGCAAGATGCCATCGCACTGGCATTCTAGGAGGATCCAATGGCAGACGACAAGATTATGATCATCATGACGAGCGGACCGGATACGCCGCGTCGTTGCGCGACCCCATTCTTTTTTGCCACACTGGCAACAGCGATGGATTACGACGTGACGATGTTCTTTACGATTGACGGCACGTTGTTGCTGAAAAAAGGTGTCGCCGAAACGGTGTATCCCAAAGCCGGCGGCAAACCGGTCAGTGCCTTTCTCAACGAGGCGATGGAAAGCGGCGTCAAGTTTCTGGCGTGCACCGCTTCCACCGAACTGCACGACCTGCAACCCTCCGACTTGATTGACGGCGTCAAGATGGTGGGTGGCGCGACGATGTGGCAGTTGGCCGAAGACTGCAAGACTGTGTTGACGTTCTAGTTCAGTTGGCAGGAGGCAGGTAGCCGTAGGCAGGCACTCCATTATCTCTGTCCCCTGACCCTGCTATGGAGGAAAAAACGATGGCAACGATTCGCGGATGCAACTTGCCCGAAGACGTGTACTATCTCATCGAAAAACACGTGTGGGCAAAACCGATGGATGGTGGCGTGATTCGCGTGGGGATGACTTCGGTTGCCGGCAAATTGTCTGGCGGCAAACTCGCGGCAATCACGGTCAAAGCGAAGAGCATCGGGCAAGAAGTCAAGCAAGGCAAAAGTGTGGCGACGGTTGAAAGCAGCAAGTTTGTTGGTCCTGTGCCTGCGCCGGTGACCGGTGTGCTCTTGCGCGCCAACGAAAAACTCGCCAACGATCCTAATCTCGCCATCAGTGATCCGTACGGCGAAGGTTGGATCGCCGAGATTCAAGCGAGCGCGTGGGACGCAGAAAAAGGCGCGCTCGTTACCGGCGCGGAAGGGGTCGCCGCGTATCAAAAGAAACTCGAAGCCGAAAATATCTCGTGTGCGTGACACAAGACGAAGGACGAAAGACGAAGGTTCCTTCGTCATTGGTCTTTCGTCATTCGTCAATTCTTTCGAAGGAGGAACTATGCCTGACGAAACGATTGGGCAGCATCTCAAGCGACGTGGCATCTCGCGCCGCGAATTTGTCAAGATGTGCGGCTTGCTTGTCGGCGCGATGGGTATGCGGTTTGCGCCGCCCCTTGCAGAGAGCGGACTGCCCGCGCATCTGGATACCGCGCGTGGTTTTACCTCCGCTCAACTGATCGCGAACGCGCTCCAAGCCAAACAGCGTGTCCCGGTCATCTGGCTCGAATTCCAGGACTGCGCCGGTTGCAGTGAAGCGATCACGCGTTCGCAATCCCCCACCCTCGTTGACCTCGTGCTGAACACCATCACGATTGAGTACCACGAGACACTTTCTGCCGCCGCCGGTCATCAAGTCGAGCAAGCCAAAGAGGATGCGATGAAAAAGTACGCCGGCAAGTACGTCCTGGTCGTCGAAGGCTCGATTCCCACCGACAACGACGGCGTGTATTGCACCATCGGCGGACGCACAGCGGTTGATTTGCTGAAGGAAGCGGCAAAAGGTGCGGCGGCGATCATCGCCACCGGCAACTGCGCGTCATTCGGCGGCATCCCCAAAGCCAAACCGAATCCGACCGGCGCCAAAGGTGTTTGGGAACTCGTCACCGATAAACCGGTCGTGAACATCCCCGGCTGTCCCGCGATTCCCGAAGCGACCACCGGCACCATCGCGCACTTTGTCGTCTTTGGCACACTCCCCGAACTCGATGCCTTGCATCGCCCCAAAACTTTTTACGCCCAGACGATTCACGATCGTTGTTTGCGGCGCCCGTTCTACGAAGCCGGCAAGTTCGCCGGATCGTTCGACGACGAAGGCGCGCGCAAAGGATATTGCCTCTACAAACTGGGTTGCAAAGGGCCCACGACTTATAACGCCTGCGCTTCGATCAAATGGGATCAGGGTTTGTCGTTCCCGGTTCAATCCGGGCATCCGTGCCTGGGTTGCTCCGAACCCAATTTCTGGGACGGCGGCGGATTCTATCAAGGTCAATCCGCACCTTTGGATCGTCCAACATTGATGACCGCCGGCGCGGCAGTAGCGGCGGGCGCTGTCGTGGGTGCCGGTGTTGCACTGGCAAACCGCGCGCAGCAGAAAAGTGCGCACCGCGAAGAGAAAGAAGGATAGGAGGTTACAATGAACTGGAATCAAATTCTCGAATTTGCGCGCGGACCGTTCTTCCAGGTTGCCTTGTTCGTCTTTCTCGCGGGGATGGCGTATCGTTTGATGCGCGTGCTCGTCCTGGGCTGGCAAGCCGACAAGGTCAAAGCCAAAGGCAGTAAGGTGGGCGGCATCGTCAAATCGTTCGCCAAAGGGATTTTGATTTGGCCCTTTATCCCCTGGGTCAAAAACACCTTCAATCGTAATCCAGTGACCTACCTTGCTGGCGGTTTGTTCCACCTGGGTTTGTTCGTCGTGCTGATTCTGGGCACCGCGCATATGCTTGTCTGGAAATCGCTCCTTGGTTTTGGTTGGCCCACGTTGCCTTTACCGATTGTGGACTGGCTTGCGGCTGGCGCGATTGTCGCGATGATCGCGCTCCTCATCAATCGCATCGTCAACCCCGTGTTGCGCCTGCTCACCGGGCCGGCGGAATGGCTGAACTGGCTCGTCGTCTTCTTGCCAATGGTGACGGGATACATCATGACGCATCATCTTTTCTTCCCGTACGAAATGCTGTTCTCGCTGCATATGCTCGCGGTAGACGTTTTGCTGATTTGGATTCCGCTGAGTCGCATCTCGCATTTCATGTTCTACTTTTTCGCCAGAGCGATTCACGGCGCCGATTTCGGCAAGCGCGCGGTAACACCGTAGGAGGATGAGGATGAAAGCCCAAACTGCAATCAACACCTTTGTTGCTGAAACGGGTGGCTATGTCGCGGCGCAACTGGAAGCGTGCACGCGTTGTGGCATGTGCGCCGAAGCGTGCCACTTTTATCAAGCCACCGGCAATCCCGAATTCGCGCCGGTGTGGAAGATCGAACTGTTGCGCCGCGCCTACGAGCAACGTTTCACCTTCAGCGGCAAACTCAAGACCGCGCTCCATCTCGACAAACCGATTACGGACGATGACATCGCGCACTGGAGTATGATTGATTACTATGCCTGCACGATGTGCAACAAATGCTCGATGGTTTGCCCGATGGGCATCAATCTGGGTCCGCTGATTCACACCATGCGCGAAGGACTCTCCGCCGCGCAAGCCGTCCCCGCCGATTTGAAAGCCGCCGTGAACAAACAACTCGAAATCGGCTCGCCACTTGGCGTAACCGATGAGGTGTTCGCGCAACGCATCGAATGGGTTGCCGATGAGTGGGAAATCGAAATGCCGGTGGATGTCAAGGGCGCGGATACGCTTGTGGTCTTTTCGTCCATCGAAATTATGAAGTTCCCGACGAACCTGGCTGCCATCGCCAAGATTCTGAACGCGGCGGGCGAGAAATGGACGCTCTCCAAAAAAGGGCGCGAGGTCGTCAACTTTGGTTTCTACGAAGGGAACGAAAAGTTGACCGTCGAGTTTATGAACCGCGTGTTCAACGCGGCAAAGGAACTGGGCGTCAAGCGCATCGTCGTAACGGAATGTGGGCACGCGTACGACGCGCTACGCTGGACTGCCGCGAATCTGATGGATGTGCCGGACATCGAAGTAACGCACATCGCCGGCTTGCTGGGCGAGTACGTCCAGAGCGGGCGCATCAAACTGAAACCGGGCGCGCTCGATGGGGATGGCGTCATCACCTTCCACGATGCCTGCAAGATTCAACGACGCGGCAGTCACATCCAGGAGCCGCGCACCATCTTGAACATCCTCGCCCCCAAATCGTTCAAGGAAATGACCCCGAACCGCGAGCAGGCCATCTGTTGCGGCGGTGGCGGAGGCGTCATCGCCATCAAAGACGCTGACCCGATTCGCTACGCGGCGTTTGAATTGAAAATTGAACAAGCGAAGAACGTCGGCGCGAAAACTGTGGCAATGGTGTGTTCCAATTGTCGTCTGCAATTCACCGATTGCGTCCAACACTTTAACCTCGATTGGAAAGTGGTGGGCTTGTCGCAATTGGTCGCAGACGCGCTGGTCGAATAGGAAGGAGGCAAAATGTCATCCTTTACCCTTACCCCGGTCGAAAAGGGAATTATGCGCTGCAGACACACAGGAGCATTCACGCACGAAGAAGTCCGCGCGCTGGCAAGTTTTCTGTACGATTATCGTGGCAAACTCTTGATTGATTTGACTGGCACCACCGGTGAAGAGTGTGCGAAACACATCAAGCAGTTTCGTCCGATGATGCCCACCGCCGCGATCTTTGGCGCAGACATTGATCCGAGCATCTTGGAAATTCCCGAAAGTTATTACACTCGTCCGGTGCGCTACTTTAAGACCGAAGAAGAAGCACTGACGTGGCTGCGGAATCAATAGGAGGATCGCATGGCACAACGAATCGTAGTAGACCCAATCACTCGCATCGAAGGACACCTGCGGATCGAAGCGGAGGTGGATGCCACCAACACCATCACCCAAGCGTACTCGTCGGGTACGATGGTGCGTGGCATCGAAACGATTTTGAAAGGGCGCGACCCGCGCGACGCTTGGGCATTCACGCAACGCGCCTGCGGCGTTTGCACCACCGTGCACTCGTTCGCTTCGATTCGCTCTGTCGAGGACGCGCTCAAAATCAAAATTCCCAAAGCCGCGAACCTCATCCGCAACTTGATGATCGCGCAACAATACGTCCACGACCACGTGATGCACTTTTATCACCTGCACGCGCTCGACTGGGTGGACGTGGTCAACGCGCTCAAAGCCGATCCCAAGAAAACGTCGGAGATTCAGCAGAGCATTTCGGCGTGGCGCAATTCATCGCCGGCGTACTTTGCCGACATCCAAGCCAAGGTCAAAGCGATTGCGGAGAGCGGTCAACTTTCGATCTTTGCGAACGCCTACTGGGGACATCCTGCCTACAAACTTCCGCCCGAAATCAATCTACTCGCGGTCGCACACTATCTCGAAGCGCTCGATTGGCAAAAGGACGCCACCAAGATTCACACCATCTTTGGCGGCAAGAATCCGCATCCCAACTTTGTCGTTGGCGGCGTGCCGATGCCGATTGATCTCAACAGCGACACCGCGCTCAACGCAGAACGCCTTTCGATCATCAGCGATTCGATCACGCGAATGATCGAGTTTGTGGATCAAGTGTATCTGCCCGATCTGCTGGCGATCGCGCCGTACTACAAAGAGTACGCCGCCATCGGCGAAGGGCTGGGCAATTTCCTGACCTGGGGCGAATTCCCCGATACCGACAACAGCGACACGAGCAAGTATCTGGTGCCGCGCGCGGTCATCCTGAATCGCGATCTGAAAAACATTCAACAACCCGACCCGCGCGATTTTGCCAAGATGCAAGAGTTTGTGACGCACTCGTGGTACAAGTACAGCGGTGGCGACGGCGCGGGTTTGCACCCGTGGCAAGGCGAAACAACATTCAACTACACCGGTCCCAAACCGCCGTACGAACTGCTCGAAGTCGAGCAAAAGTACTCGTGGCTCAAGTCGCCGCGCTGGAACGAAACGGCTGTCGAGGTCGGTCCGCTCGCGCGCGTGCTGGCGATGTACGCTTCTGGGCACAAGCAGACCCAGGATTTGACGAACGCGGTTCTCAAAGCCCTCGACGCCCCGATCACCGCCGTGTTCTCCACACTCGGTCGCACCGCCGCGCGCGGCATCGAAACCAAGGTGTTCGCGGATGCGATGCGCGGTTTCTACGCCGATCTCATCGCCGCGATCAAAGTCGGCGACACCAAGACGTTCAACGGCGACAAGTGGGAGCCGATGACGTGGCCCCCGCGCGCGCAAGGATTCGGCTTTATGGAAGCGCCGCGCGGCGCGCTCGGTCACTGGATCGTCATCGAGGATGGCAAGATTGCCAACTATCAAATGGTCGTGCCGACCACGTGGAATGGCTCGCCGCGCGATCACAAGGGACAGCCCAGTGCGTACGAAGCATCGCTTCTCAAACACAAACTCGCCAAGCCCGAATGGCCTCTGGAAATTCTCCGCACCATCCATTCGTTCGATCCGTGTATGGCGTGTGCGATTCACTTGACCGACGCGCAGGGCAACCTCGTCGGCGAACAAGCCATTGGGCATGGCTTGAACGTGTGCGTGTATTAAAACCACCAAGGACCGATGACGGACGACCGTCGTCGGTCCTTGGTCTCTGGTCAAAAGATGATGAACCCCATTCGTCTGCTCGATTTGCAACTCGTTCCGCCGGTGCGTTCGCAAACGATTTACCACGCGGTTGCGTACGCGCTGGACGAACACACCCCCGACACAATCATTCTCGTTGCGCCGACCGCGCCGTACGTCTGCATCGGTTTCCATCAAGAACTGGAAAAAGAAGTGGATGTGGAGTACTGTCGCGCGCACAACTTGCCGATCTATCGGCGCGAGGTGGGTGGGGGCGCAGTGTACCTCGACCGCAACCAAGTTTTCGTGCAGTGGATTTTCCACCGCAACGTCTTGCCCGGCGATCTGGGACAACGTTTCGAACTGTACATCAAACCGCTCGTTGAAACGTACCACGCGCTCGGCATTCCCGCGAACTATCGTCCCATCAACGATATTCACGTCAACGGCAAAAAGATTGGCGGCACCGGCGCGGCGCAAATGGGCGACGCCGAAGTGGTCGTCGGCTCGTTGATGTTCGATTTCAATTTCGAGTTGATGTCCAAAGTGCTCAAGGTCTCGTCTGAGAAAATGCGCGACAAGATTTTTCAATCGCTCAACGAGTATATGACGACGATGACCAAAGAGTTGGGCCACACGCCCAATCGTGATGCTGTCGTTCGTTTGTATCTTGAGCGTGTCCAAGCCCTCTTGGGTCGCGAGATCGTGCGCGGTGAGCCGACCGCCAAAGAACTCGCATTCGCCGCCGAACTCGATCAAAAGTTTGCGGCTGACGAGTGGTTGTATCAAAAAGGCGGCTTGCGTCAGGTCGGCGTCAAGATTCACGAGGACGTGCGCGTGCTCGAGGTGGCGCACAAAGCGCCCGGTGGTTTGATTCGCGTGACGGCGCGCGTGCGCGCGGGACGCATTGACGATGTGACCCTCTCGGGTGATTTTACAATGCTCCCTAAGTTCGCGCCCGGCGCAATCGAGTTGGCGCTGCGCGGCACCGCGCTCGACGCGGACGCCGTCCACGCGCGCATCGCCGAAGTGTACGCCAACCTGGCGATTCAATCGCCGGGCGTTACCCCCGCCGATTTGACGACGACAGTAATGTTGTTAAAGTGACAAAAGACGAAGGACGAGGGACAAATGCTTTCGTCCTTCGTCATAACCTTGACAATGACTCAACGCAAGATTATTCTCGGTATTGGCAACTTGCTCAATCGCGATGAAGGCGTTGGTATTCACGCGGTTCGCGCGTTGCAAACGCAAAACACGCTCGGCGCGGAATGGGAAATTGTGGACGGCGGTACGTTGGGATTGAACTTGTTGCCGCTCGTCGAAGAAGCATCGCATCTGATCGTGTTGGATGCGATGGACGCGCGCCGCGAACCGGGCACGCTCATCGAATTGCCGCGCGACGAGGTGCCATTGTTCAGCACACTCAAAATGTCGCAACATCAATTGCTGTTTCAAGAAGTGCTGGGTTTGGCGCACGTGCGCGGTCGTCTCCCCGAACACCTTGTTGTCCTCGGCATCCAGCCCGCCGATCTCGAAATCGGCGTCGAACTTTCAGCCGCTATCGCGCCGACAATGCCGAAACTGCTCGCGCGCGTGGAACAAATCACTGGCGAGTGGAATCAGCAATGAACTCGGCATCGCCCCAGTGATTGTTCCAATCGTTTACAATAATTTTGCATCGCTTTAACCGATAATTTACTCCGCGCAACGAAAATAGACCCACAACCCATTGGAGTCCACGATGAAAAATCGCTTCTTTTCGATTGCGTTTTATTTATTCTTACTTGTCGCGTGTTCAACACCGACTATCGCGCCGTCACCGACCCGCGTGTCAGTCCCTGCAACAAATTCACCGCCGCCGTTAACAAGCCAACCAACCGACGATCCAACGAAGAAACCCAACATCCTCTTCATCCTCACCGACGATCTAGACGCGGCATCAATTCCATTTATGCCCAAGCTGAAATCGTTGCTGAGCGACCAAGGTACGACGTTCAACAACTTTTTCATTTCGATGCCGTTGTGCTGTCCCTCGCGCGCGGCGATTTTGCGCGGACAGTACGGACACAACACTGAAATTCTTGGCAACACCCCGCCGTCCGGTGGCTTTGAGAAATTCAATCAACTGAACGAAGAACAATCGACCATTGCGACGTGGCTCCAAGCCGCCGGTTATCGCACCCTGCTTGCCGGCAAATATCTCAATGGCTTTCCGCAAAAAAACAATTTGATGTACATCCCACCCGGCTGGACGGAATGGTACAGCGCGATGAAAGGCGGCGCGTACGGCGAGTACAATTACACGTTGAACGAAAACGGCAAACAAGTTGCGTATGGGAACAAGCCCGAAGATTATGGCACCGATGTTTACGCGCGCAAGACTGTTGAATTCATCGAGCGCTCGACCCAAGAGGGCAAACCGTTCTTTGCCTACGTTTCCGTGTACGCGCCGCACGGACCCGCGACGCCCGCGCCGCGCCACGAAAAAATGTTTGCGAACGTCACCGTCCCGCGCCCGCCCAATTTCAACGAAGCCGACGTGAGCGACAAACCGTCGCACATTCGCAATCGACCCACGTTGACCAGCGCGCAAATCAAACGGCTCGATGAGGATTATCGCAAGCGACTGCAATCGCTTCAAGCCGTCGATGATATGATCGAGACGCTCGTCAACGCGCTCAAAGCCAACGGACAACTCGATAAGACGTACCTCTTTTTCACATCGGACAATGGCTTTCACTTGGGCAATCATCGTCAGTTGACCGGCAAAGTTGCGCCGTACGAAGAAGAGATTCGCGTGACGATGATCGTGCGCGGACCCGGCGTGCCTGCCGGCAAATCACTGGCTTACTTGACCGGTAACATTGATCTTGCACCCACGTGGGCGGAACTTGCCGGCGCAAAAATCCCGGCTTTCGTCGACGGGCGTTCGCTGGCGCCGTTGCTGGGCAACAATCCCCCAAGCCAGTGGCGTGAATGCTTCGGCATCGAAAATGGTTTGCTACTCACGCGTGAACGCCGACGCTCGACGAATATTATCTTTACAAATGCGGTCGTCGAATTACTCGAACCGCCCGATCAGGATGATGAATATTTGGCAGCAACACCCACACCCCAACGCGTTGCGCTCGGCATTCCCGATTATCGCGGCTTACGAACAGCCAATTATATGTACGTCGAGTACATCACCGGGGAAAAGGAATTGTACGACATCAAGAATGACCCGTACCAATTGCAAAACCTTGCCGCCAAAGCGGATCCCAATTTGCTCATCCAATTGGCGGCGCGCTTGAAAGAACTGCAAACGTGTCAAGCAGCAGAATGTCGCACCATCGAAGATAAACCCATCCAGTAACGCGAACCTGACCGGTTTCCAACCATCGGTCAGGTTTTTAAATTTTACAGACTGATTACATTCTATTCATTTGGTATTTATCTCGCCATGCCAAAATAGCATCAGAACGATAAAGTAAAAAGGAGGCACAATGAAAACCCACAATGTCTTTTTGAAAACACTTGCGCTCGGTGCATTTGCCGCGATGATGGCTGTGTTCGCAACTGTCGCATTTGCGCCAGCCCCAATCGCGTCCGCTGACCCCGGCACACCGCCGGCGGAGCAAGGCAAAGTTGGCGACGCGCTGGAGAAATTGTATCAGCGCCAGCTCAAAATGCTCGATCAACAAAAGGAACAGTTGACCCGGGCACACACTCTGCTCGACAAGGCACACGATTTCATCGATCAACAAAAAACCCAGGGCAAGGATGTTACGAAACTTGAAAAAGCCGTGGCAAAAGTTGAAGAACAGATTGACAAGGCGCAAACTGCGCACGATGAAGCCGCAATAGTTTTGAACGCGCATGCCGGCTTTGACGCGAATGGCAAAGTTACCGACCCGGCGCAGGCGCGCCAAACTGTTACGCAAGCGCAAAAATCATTGCGCGAAGCACAACGCATCCTAACCACCGTAACCGCCGAAGTCCGTCGCGTGCTCGATCACTTGCGTAATGTCAAAAGTGACAAGTAATCTAAACAGAAAAATTTCAACCCCCGTTTTCAAAAAGAAAACGGGGGTTATCCAATCAATCATTTTGCGTTACTTGCGCATCAAGGTTTGGCGCATATGCGGCTACGACACGTTCGCGGGCGAATGGTATCCGCTCGATGGAATTTTCTTGAGCGAAGGTGCGGCGATGCGCGCGGCGCAACAGCATCTCAACCAGTTGGAGAAAATGCAACCCACGCCATTTTCAGGTGGGCAGGATGGAATTCAAGATCAGGTGTACATCATACGACCTGATGGAACGATATTTCGGCACTTGCCGTTAAAAGAATGAATACGGAGACACTATGACACGCACATTGATCACACTCGCTATCTTAACTCTCGTGATGACGGCATGCGCAACACCAACGCTATTGGCGCAACCCACCGCCGCGCCAACCGATGCGCCGGTCACGCGCGCCGCCGCAAATCCCAGTAACCCGCCGATGCCCAAGGCAACGGTTGCGCCCGCGCGCGCCACTTCCACCCCATCGGCGAGCGCGGGCGGTGGCGTGTTGCTCTTTACGATTGGCGTCCATATCGAACCGCTCGGCGCAACGGTGAGCGCGCTGGCGCCGAACACCAAACCCGGCAACACCGGGCAAGGCGCATCGTACACGATTGTCAATCTCTTCAACAATCACGTGAACGATTTGAAAACCGTCGCGTCCATCGTCGAAAAACACGGCGGGCGAATGACGATTCAAGCGCAATCGCCGTTCACGACTGCCGCGATTCAAAACAAAAACAACATCCTGGCGGAACTCGAAGCGCGCGGCAATGAAATCGGTTTGCACTTTCACGAGGACGCGCACCTGGGACAAAATTCCGAGCGACTGTCCACCGACGTGTGGTGCGCGGTGATGAAAGAGGAAATCGGCTACATCAAGCAAGCCGGCGTCAAGGGCAAGGTGCGCTACTGGAGCGGCGGCAATCTGTACGCCAACGTGCTTGAGGCGGCGGCGTGCGCCGGCTTGGAGGTGAACAGCGATTGGAAAAATCCGCGCACGCAGACGACCGATTCCGCGCTCATCGGCATTCATCCCTGGCGACCAGCGGGCGGCGTGAACGGAACCGATGTGAGTCAATTTGCTCAACACGATCCCAACGGCAAAATCATCTTTCTGCCCGAAGGTCTCTATGCGCGCAACGATTTCGCTTCGATGCGCCGCGCGCAAACGGCAGGCGGCGACGAAGCGTACTTTCAATTCTTGAAGGAAAATTTCCTCGCCTCGCTGGCGGCGGCAGAAGCGAACAAGGTCAATGTTTTCCATTTCACCATTCACCCCGGCGAATTCAAAGGCGATCCCAAGAATCCCTTTGCGGTGATTGACCAGTTCCTGACCGAGGTCGTTGATCTGCAGGTACAAGCCGGCAAAGTGAAATGGGCGACGCTTGGTGAGATGGCAGACGCGTACAAAAGCAGTCAACAATCGTCAGCCAACAGTCAACAGCCAACAATCCAGTCGCCAATCTCTAATCTCCCGTCTCCCTCCTGTCCCAACGGCTACATGACCTTTGCCATCAACACGCACGACATTCGCTACGTCTCACAGAGCGCGGATACGCTTTTGCGACTCATCGGCATCTTTGAAAAGTACGGCGCGCGCGGCGATTTCTATCTCACCGCGCCGCTTGTCGAATTGTACGCCCAACAACGTCCCGATGTGATCGCGCGCCTGCGCGATTCCAAAATGACGATCAGTTATCACGTTCGCCCGCCGTACCCGGCGTATCCCGGTTTCGATGCGCGCTTGCGCACGCTCGACGACAAGACGCTGGAGCAAACCTTGCGCGATTACGAAACGTATCGGATGGATTTGA
The DNA here is from genome assembly GCA_034435055.1 of Anaerolineae bacterium. Classification (GTDB taxonomy): domain Bacteria; phylum Chloroflexota; class Anaerolineae; order UBA4142; family UBA4142; genus DAOTXS01. The sequence goes on from DAOTXS010000014.1 coordinate 59,883, forward strand.
CGACCGGCAATCTGGACAAGTCACAGCCGGGGGGCTATGCGTACGTCGCCCAGGTTTTTGGACGCAAGCCAGTCGTCGCCTCGCCGATGAGTAGTGATCGGCGCATTCGCGCAACGATGTTGAAAATCTACGCGGAGATGGGCGCGCAGATGTTGGTGGCGTATCACGAAGAAGGGACGAGCATCGCCAATCCATTCGTGTACGAAAACGGCTTGCTGCAACGCCCCAGCGATTTCAGCGTAACGCGCTGGGGCAATTCGCCGCCGAACGACAAAGAGGGCAAGGGCTCGTTTTGGTGGAATATGATTTTCACGCCGCGCGCCGCCGAGTACGACCCTGTTAATTATCTCAAGACGCGGCTTGCGCAGTGGAACGCGCCGCGCGCGCCGTTCGTCACCGCGTTGATTCACGAGGACAATTTCTATCGCAGTGGCACGCCGTGGCGCACCTTCTTTCTCGACGCAAACGACAAGCCGAAATCGCCGCCGTACGATCTGAACGCGCCCGACGATTCGCGCGCGCGCAAGCAAGAGGAAACCGAAACGATCTTCAAGACGTACGAAGAGTTGGTGGCGTACGCGGCAAAGCATCTCTGCGTCGTCACGAGCGCGGATATTGTCGCGCTGGCAAAGGGTACGAAATGAAATACTGGCTGGGATTACTCGTGCTGGGAATTTTCGTAACGGCGGGATGTGGGCGGTTGGGGAACGCGTTCGCCCCGACGCCGCGCCCCACCTACATCTCCGTACCTAGCGAGATCGTTGGATCGCTCACCCACGCGGGACGCGCACGCGCCTACACCGTTCATCTTCCGCCTATCTCATCGCTCGAGCGGCGTTACCCACTCATCATCGTGCTGCACGGTGGGGGCGGCAACCGCCACAACGCCGCGCAAATGTCCGGAATGAACGCGCTCGCGGACCAAGGAAATTTCATCGTCGTTTATCCGGACGGTACTGGGCGGCTCGAAGATAAATTGCTGACGTGGAATGCCGGCAATTGCTGCGGCTACGCGCTCGACAACAACGTAGACGACGTGGGATTCATTCGCGCGCTCATCGAAAAATTTGAGCGCGACCCTCATGTTAATCCGAAACAAATTTATGTGACCGGGATGTCGAACGGCGGGATGATGGCGTACCGACTCGCGTGTGAACTTGCGGACAAGATCGCCGCGATCGCGCCGGTCGCCGGCGCGCTCAACGTCGAGTGTAAACCCACCGCGCCGGTTTCGGTGATTGCGTTTCACGGCATGGCAGATCAACACGTGTTGTTTGAAGGTGGCGTGCCCATCGTCCAAGCCGATCCGCATCCGCGCGAGGACAAGTCGGTGGCGTACGCAATCAAGTTTTGGGCGCAACACAATCGGTGTGCGCCAACCCCCACACGCGACGAGCGCGGCAACATCGTCCACGAAACGTACACGAATTGCGCGGATGGCACCGCCGTCGAGTTGTACGCGATCAAGAGCGAAGGACACACGTGGCCCGGTGGCAAAAGCTGGCTGGGCGGTGATCCACCGACGCAGGAAATTTCCGCAACGAACGTGATGTGGGAATTTTTCAAGCAACATCCAAAAAGATAAGGAGGCAAAATGTTCAGACGACGATTTTGGCGACCGCGCGTGTTTCGCGGTCCGAGGTTGTTCGGATGGGGATGTGGTTTGCTCGGCTTGATTTTGATGCTGTGCATCCTTGCCACGTTCTTCTTGAATGTTTTTGCGCGGCGAATGTTTTAGGAGTGCGCGATGCTCAAATTAAATTGGATTGGTCTGGGAATACTTGCGTTTGTTCTTGTCGCGTGCAACAACACGCCGCACCAAGCCACCACGCCGCTGGCGCAACCGACCACCAACGTAACCATCATCCACTTGCCCACGCCGACGACATCGAGCAGGTCATCGTCATCATCGTCAACAGCCGCGCCGGCGGCGACTGCCACGCCGGTCGCACGCGCAACAACCCAACTATCGACCGCGCAAACCATCGAAGCGAAAGCCGGGGCGACGTACAAAGATGTGACGTACTGCACGCCGGACGGCGTCGCGCAAAAGATGGATGTGCTGTACCCGCGCACCATCGGTGAGAAACCGCTGCCGGTCGCAGTTTACATTCACGGCGGCGGTTGGACATCGGGCGATAAAGCCAGCGGCGCCGGTTTGCTTGACACGCGCGAAATTTTAGCGCGAGGGTACGTCGTCGTGTCGTTGAACTATCGACTCGCGCCGGAATACAAATGGCCCGCGCAAATCACGGACGTCAAATGTGCCATTCGCCATTTGCGCGCGAATGCAGGGATGTACAAAATTGACCCAAACAAAATCGGCGTGTGGGGCGGCAGCGCGGGCGGTCATCTCGTCACGATGCTGGGAACAACGGACAAGAGCGCGGGCTTTGACGTGGGCGAATATCTTGATCAATCGTCGCGCGTGCAAGTCGTTGTGGACGAATTTGGTCCAGCGGATTTGCCCAAGATGTTTACTGCGAACGCGCAAGTCGTCGCCGGGCGAATCTTTGGTTCCACCTCGCGCGACGACCCGATTTTGGTGAAAGCCAGTCCGGTAACGTACATCACGTCGGATGATCCGCCGTTTCTGATTTTGCAAGGCGATCAAGACCAAGTCGTGCCGATGGAGCAATCGCAAATTTTGCACGAACGGTTAAAAGCCGGCGGCGTTCAATCGACGCTCGTCATCGTCAAAAATGCCGGGCACGGTTTTACACCGGACGGCGGCGCGATCAGTCCCTCGCGCACCGAGTTATCGAAAATGATCGCGGATTTCTTCGACCAGTATTTGCGCTAACGCGGCGCGGAGAGCCAATCCTCTCCGCGTTTCTTTTTTTCCGGCGATTGACGCACCCCAGTTTCGATGCTATAGTCAAACCATCCTGAAGGGGGGATCACCAATGTCTACTCAACCGCAACGCGATATTATTCGCGATGGTTTTGCAAATATTCCGGCGAATCCATCCACAGCTCACCAAGCTGCGCCCGGTGCACGTACGACCGATTTCAAAGATCGACCCATTCTCACCCAGCCAACCGAGGCAGAACTCAAACTGGCTTTTGCGGAGAATCTTTTCGATCTCTTTCGCGCGATGACACACCTGCCGAATGCGGAATTGGAAGAAATGCCGGGATTAAGCCGGCATTTTGCATTTCCCTTCAATCCGATGTTCAAAGGTGTGTGGCAAACCCGGCTCGCCGCAAGCGAAACCGAAAATGCTATCGTCGATTCGCTTGCGTGGTTCAAAGCGCGCAACGCGCCATTTTTCTTTTGGTGGGTCGATCCGCAGGCGCACCCGGCGGACTTGGCAGAGCGATTAAAAGCGCACGGTTTTGCGGCGTGGGAAGAAAACGCGCCAGGAATGGCGGCGGAGATGAACGATTTGCGTTTCGATTTGATGACGCGCGTGCCGCCGGGATTTGAAATGCGCCGCGTCCAAGACGAACGCGATTTGCTCGATTTCAAAACGGCGTTCGTCGCCGGGATGGAAATTCCGGAATGGGCGGGACAAGCGTGGGTCGATGCCACGCTCGCGTACGGCATCGAACGCGCGCCGTGGAAACCGTACGTCGGTCGCTGGAACGGCAAACCGGTCGCATCGAATATGTTGTTCTGTGGCGCGGGTGTGGCATCGGTTTTTGGTGTGGCGACTGCACCGCAAGCGCGCGGGCAAGGCATCGGCGCGGCAATCACGTTGATTGCGTACGATGACGCACGGCAACTGGGTTATCGCTATGCCGTTTTATTCGCCACCGATCTGGGCGCGCCGGTATATCGACGCATCGGGTTCAAAGATGTGAACGCCGGGATGAGTCGTTATTTGTGGCGCGCGAGTTAAAAGGAGAGTGAATGATTCCGGAATCATCAATACCGCTCAATACGCTGACTAGTCCTTTGGATTTGTCTGCGCGAATCCGTTGCAAAAACAATCAGGCAGAGCGTTTTGCCCTGCCTGATTGGAGACGTATTCACAACTTGCCGCCGAACTCGCGGAGAGAACAATTTTTTATTCTTCGTTGATAATAGCAGTAGACTCGTGAAAGCGCATTGCACCGGCGAGGATTAGCTCACCTTGGTGACTTGAGTTGCCTGCGGACCTTTGGGGCTATCGCCCACGGTGAATTCCACGCGATCCCCTTCGTTCAAGCTACGATAGCCGTTGCCCGTATCTTGAATTTCGGAAAAGTGGACGAACAGGTCTTTGCCACCTTCGTGGGAAATGAACCCGTACCCCTTTGCCGCATTGAACCACTTGACAGTCCCGATCACTCGATCAGCCATAATCTTGGCTCCCTTCAGATAGACTTGCCGGAACTACTCAGAATCGAAAAAAGAAAAACGCCTGAACCCCACACATTTCCTGAGGGCTAGGCGTTCCTGCAACTTCAGAATCTGTTGTTCCGTACTGTCTCTAGTATATTCACTTTCGATTATTTGTCAAATGCGATTTTTGATACCTCGCGAGGTCAATGTGTGAGGTCGTTGGCTACTTCTTGCCCTGCCCTTTTTTCCTCGTGCGGGATTTTGTTTCGTACGCGATTTCTTCCTCATCCTCAAGCACAAACGCCGGCTCGCCGCGCGCGCGTCGCGCTTTTTCCTCGACGTAATACGTATAATTCCCCAAGTATTCCGTCGCCGCGCCGGCATCCAATTCCACAATCCGATCGGCGACATTATCCAGAAAATAGCGGTCGTGTGAAATCACCAGCACCGTGCCGTCATAATCTTCCAGTGCGGCTTCCAATATTTCCGACGATGGAATATCGAGATTGTTCGTCGGCTCGTCGAGCAATAAAAAGTTCGCGCCGCTCATCATCAGTTTGGCAATTTGCACGCGCGCCTTTTCGCCGCCGGATAACTCACGCACTTTTTTCTTTGCGTCTTCCGGCGTGAACAGGAATCGCCCCAGCAAGCCAAACAACTCGCGGTCGACCATCGGACGCGCACTCCGAATTTCTTCCGCCAGCGTCGCATCCCAGTTCAGCGTTTGATGCTCTTGCGCGTAATACGCAATCGTCGTGCTGGGCCCGATTTCCAAAATGCCATCATCGGGTGTTTCTGTTCCCAGGATACAACGAAACAACACCGTCTTGCCCGCGCCGTTCGCGCCGATCAAGCCGACACGCTCGCGATGCCACACCAGCAAGTTGAGTCCGCGCAAAACTTGATTGCCATCGAACGCCTTGTGTAACCCAACGATTTCCAGCGTCTTGTTGCTCCCACGTCGATTGGCGGCAAGCGACACGCCCATCGTCTTGCGTTGCAAACGCGGCTTGTCGATCTTGTCGATTTTTTCCAAGCGCTTTTGCATCGACCGCGCACGGCGCACAAATTTTTCGTTTTGTCCGGCTTGCCATCCCATCAGCCGGCGAATCGAAAATTGCAGACGCTTGATCTCGGACTGTTGCACCTCGAACAATTGCTGTTGCTTGAGCAAACGCTGTTTCTTTTCGAAGGCGTACTCGGAATAGTTGCCGCCGTAATGCGTCAGTTTGCCATCTTCCAGTTCGACAATTTCTTCCGCGACGATGTCGAGCAAATAGCGGTCGTGTGAAACGATGACGACCGCGCCCGGATAATCGGCGATCAGTTTTTCCAAAAACGCTTTGCCGTTCAAATCGAGATGATTGTCCGGCTCGTCGAGCAAAAGCAACTCCGGCTGTTCGATCAAAAGTTTGGCGAGTCCGACTAATTTTTTCTGTCCGCCGCTCAACGCCGACATCGGCAGATTGAAATGGACATCGTGAAAACCCAGCCCACGCAAAGTCGCGCGCACGCGATTATCGAAATTCAATCCGCCCTTGTCTTCAAATTCCGAAACGGCACGCGCGTGTTGATCGAGAATACGTTGCAGTTTGCGCTCGTCGTTGTAAATCGCCGGGTCAGCCATTTGCGCATTGAGCCGTTCCATCTCGTGTTCCAACGCCGCGAGCGTCGGCGAGGCGTTCATCGCTTCTTCGATCACGGTGTGCGACCAATCAAATTCCGGTTCTTGCGGCAGATAGCCCACGCGCACGCCGCGCGTGATAAAGACGCCGCCTTCTTTTGGTTCATCGACGCGCGCCAGAAATTTGAGAATCGTCGATTTGCCAACGCCATTGGGACCGACCAAGCCGATGCGCGCATCGTGATAAATCTCCCACGACAGTTTTTCGAAAACAGTTTGCGCGCCAAAGTATTGAGTTACGTTATCGAGCCGAGCGACAGTACCGATGACCACGAAAACCTCTTGACGAAAGACAAGGGACGAAAGACCAAAACGTTCGTCATTCGTCGTTCGTCTGCATTTTATCTCATCTTGAATAGCAACGCAAAAGCAAACAGCCACTCACGATTCCTCGCGGTGGCTGTGCGTCGTACCTCGCCTGTTAAATTGATAATGGATAATTACAACTTAACCACGTTGGTCGCCTGCGGTCCCTTGGCGCTATCCTCAATCGAGAATTCGACCTTGTCGCCTTCGTTCAGTGAGCGATAGCCCTCGGTTTGAATCGCCGAGAAATGAACGAACACGTCCTTGCCGCCTTCGTGCGCGATAAAGCCATAGCCCTTGGAGTTGTTGAACCACTTGACGGTCCCTTGAATTCGATCTGCCATTCTAGATTCACCTCCTATCTTGTCAATGGACGGGATCGGGCGGTAACAAAAAACGCTCGAGTCCTAGTCCGGTCTCAAGCGTTCTCGTACACCCTAACACAGACTTGCTGCGAGCGTATTTTCTACAATTTCAAGATTTTGTCAAATCTATTGTGCCGGATACCCCGCGCCCACTTTGGTCGTATCGATGTCGTACGTCAGCACGGGACCCAATTGCCCGAGCCACGCATTATCGCCGGTGCTGAAATGCTCGGCGATGCCGCGCACGTACGGTTTCATCAGAAACGCGTTATCGTTGTTCCACAGAAACGCCGCCGCCAAATCGTTGACGAAAATTTTTTGCGCCGCTTTGTACTTGGCGATGGCTCGAACCGGATCGACTTCTTGATTCGCCGCCTGGAACGCCGCGTCGAAATCGCGGTTGCAATAACCCAAGCGATTCGCGTACACGCCGGCGCATGTTTGCAAAAAGAGCCAGTTCTGCGGATGCGCATACTCTTGCTCCCACGCCATCAAGAAAAATTGCGGCGTTGTTTTGGGATCGCGGACGATGACCGGGTACGCGTTGGGTTCCACCGGGTCGAGCGAAACCGGACAGCCGATCACCTGCGTCAGATTATTTTGTAATGCTTGAAACAACACTTGCGCGCGTGGCGTGTTGGCAAACGTCAGTTTGATCACGCCAAGTCTGACGCAATTCACTTTGCGATCCAGCGTGCCATAACCGGCATCGATCAGCGTTTGGACAGCGGCGGTTGGATTGAAACCCGGCACCGTCGCCGATTCATCGTAACCCGGCATGCCCGGCGGAATCCACGAAAGGTGCGGTTTGCCCAATCCTTTCAAAATGTCGCGCGCGAGCATCTCCCGGTCGATGGCTTGCGAAAACGCTTTCCGCACGTTCTTGTCGGTGAAGGGCACACGCTTCAAGTTGAATCCCAGGTACGTGACTCGCGCCGCCGGCGCGCGCGCGATTTGTTTGTTCAACGTCGCATCGGCAAGAATGTTCTGCGCAGCGTCCGTCGTTACGCGCATCATTTCCAAACCATCGCGCCGATAAATTTCCAGCGCGGCGGCGTCCGCGAGCCAGTAAAATTCGATGCGGTCGAGTTTGGCTTTGCCGCCCCAATAATTTGAATTCGGCGCAAGTTTGATGACTTGATCCTGCACCTCGATAATTTTGAACGCGCCGTTGCCATTGTGATTTGCCGGCGTCAGCCACCACGCGTCCAAATCTTTTTCGATCTGCCGTTTGTCGATTGGAAATCCAATCGCCGTCGAGACGATTGCCGGAAAAAATCCCGTCGGCTCGTCCAGCGTGAAGACCAGCGTTGCATCATCGATAGCTTTGACGCCAACATTATTCAACACCCGGTCGATGTCTTCCGACTTGGATTTTGCGTCGAGTGAGTACGCGGTTTGTGCGCCGCGCACGTGATCCAAAAACGATTGCGTCGGCGCGGCAACACGCGGATCGACGGCGCGCTTGAAGGCGAATTCAAAATCTCTGGCGGTAAGCGGCGTGCCATCGACGCGCTTGAGGCCGGCGCGCAATCGAAACGTAAGCGTTTTGCCGTCTGCGCTGAAATCCCATCGCTCCGCCGCGCCGGGCACAACGTTGCCTTTTTCGTCGATGCGCGTCAATCCTTCGTACGCCAGTTGCAGAATCGCGCCTTCGCTTGTCGTCGCCGCGCGTTGCGGATCGAGCGAATCCGGGCGCGTCGATAGATTGATGCGCAACACCCGCGGTCGATAAACCGGCGTATGCGTCGGCGGCGCGTTCGTCGGCGTGGGTTGCGTGGGCGAGGGACGCGGAGTGGCATCCGCGCGCGGAATCGGCGCGCAAGAAATTATCCAGAGACTGAGCAAAAGCAAAAGTAGCAAACGCATCACAGTATCTTTCCCAGGGAACGCGCGTTAGTCTATCATCGAGTCGATGTTTCGTCAAAGAATCGCCGCAGAGAAGAAAAAGAATTTGATAGTGTCTGGCTTTGCGCTAGAGGGCAAAAGTGAGTAGAATATGCCACGCTAGATTAGGAGGAGCCATGCGAAAGATTATTAGTGGATTTGTGTTGGGATGCGGACTGTGGCTGATTGCATGTACCGCTACAACGCCAACCCCCTCGGCGTCAACGTCAACCGCACAACCCACGCTGGTTGCGCTTTCCGGTTATCGTCCCGTTCAAACCGGGGATGTTGTGGAAGGAGTTACTATTGGGTATCAATTCCTCTTCCCTTCGATTGAGCAACCGGTTCTCGTAATTGCGGCAAGTCCATATATCTTGCACTTTATTGCCATCAAGGAAAGTATGGCAAGTGGTCTGGTTCCCTATATTCAGGATTTGCCAAAAAACAACAGCATCTATGCCTTCGATGAAAATGATCCCAATCAGAGCGAACCCAAGTTAATGTCGTGGGATGCCACCAAGCCGGTGGAAGTTGTGTTTATCCCTTTGCCGGACGGCAAGCACAATTGGTCGGTCAGCGAAGGGGAAGATCAAGTCGAAGCGGCGTATAAAATCATTCGCCGCCGGGATGGCGGCTTGCGCTTTGTGGACGCGTATGGCAAGAATGCAATCTATTCCGCCGGGGGAATTTATACGACGAACGGGACCGGCGTTGGACTGATGCTTTCGGCGCGTTTGGGATTGCTCAAGACGATCCTGTCAGACCCCAAATATCAACGGGGCACGAATGTAATGCAACATTATCCGCCCCATTATGATCAGTATGATCCGCGCATTATCAAACTCGATCCATCCAAAGAAGGATTGAACATCAATCGCGACTGGGTCATCATCACGCGACCCGGGCCTGCTATCGGTTTGCCGGAGCCGTAGAAACGCGATTGGTCCCGGAACTAAAATTACAACGCGCTCGGATCAACCACCGAGCGCGTTTTAGCGTACCGCAACAAGCGCTAAATTTTTCCCTTGAGCATCGGGTCGAGGGCGTCCCGCAAGCCATCGCCGATGAAGGTAAAAGCCAGGAGAATCAACGCAATCAAGATAGCGGGGGTAATCAATAACCACGGTTGCGCCAGAATTGCATCGCGGCCATCCAGCAACATATTGCCCCAACTGGTCAAGAAAAAGTCATTCGGATCAGTCGCCGGGCGAACCCCCACACCGATGTACCCCAAGATGGCTTCGGTGAGAATCGCTTGCGGCACGCGAAACGCCGCCGTTACGATGATCGGCGCTAGGGAGTTGGGGAGAAGATGGCGTAACATAATCCGCCCGCCGCTCGCCCCAATCATTCGTGCCGCCTCGACGAATTCTTTTTCCTTGACGGCGAGCACTTGGCCCCGCACCAACCGTGCGACGCCCGTCCAGTTGATCAGCGCCAAAGACACAAAGAGCAGAAATAAACCGTTCATCAACTTGCCGATCCAAGTTTCGCGCAATGCCGTCATCATGATGATAAAGAACAAGAGGTCTGGAAAGGCATAGATGATGTCGGTAAACCGCATCAAAAGATTATCCACCCAGCCGCCAAAAAAGCCGGCGATCATACCGATGATGGTGCCAATCGTAATGATCAAAAGCATCGGAATGAAACCGACAATTAACGACGTGCGTGCGCCATAGATCGCGCGGCTCAGCACGTCACGCCCAATTGTATCTGTTCCGAGCGGAAAACTAACCGAACCAGTTTGAGCCGGGTTATCGGACTGCACCCACATGGGCGGGCGATAACTATTGTTGGGAAAAATCTCCAGCGCATTATGCGGCGCCAGTTGGTCGGCAAAAATCGCGACGAGTGCAAAGAACCCCACCACGAACATCCCCGCCACCGCGCCTCTGTTTTTGAGTAAACGATTCCACGCATCTTGATATAGATTGGTGGGCTTGCGGGTAAAAATTTGTGATTGCACGCCTGCCAGCGGCAGGGCTTGTGTCTGTTCTGCCATATGTTTTCTTTCGGATTTGCCAAGCGGAACGTTGCCGAACGGATTCGTTCCACTGTGAGGCAAGGATTAACTCAAGCGAATTCGAGGATCAAGGAATCCGTAAACCACATCCACAATCAGATTTGCAAACGCAATAAAGGTGGCATAAATCAGCGCCAGTCCCAGAATCATCGAATAATCGCGCCGCCCGATGGATTCGACAAACAAGCGCCCGATGCCGGTAATGGTAAACTGGGTCTCGATGATGAACGAACCGGTGATCAAGGTCGCCAGCGCTGGTCCGAGAAAAGTCACGATCGGAATCAGTGCGTTTTTGATAATGTGTTTGAGGACGACGACGCGTTCCGCAAGACCTTTGGCGCGCGCGGTGCGGACATAATCCATCCGCATCACTTCGAGCACACTGCTCCGGGTGAGCCGCGCCAGAAAAGCCGCCGTAGGCACCGAGAGAACAAAAGCAGGTAAAATCCACGGCGTAAAACTTTCCCAATAATTAATTTCCACAATTTTGATCCAACCCAACCAACTGCCAAAGATGATGATCAGGAAGATGGCTAACACAAAATTGGGGACGCCGTAAAAGATGGTCGCAAAGAAGAGTGAGATGGTATCCCACCACGTATTTTGTTTCAACGCGGCGACGACGCCCAAAGGAAATCCAATCAGCACGGCAAAAACCGTGGCGATGATTCCCAAAAGAATCGTGGTGAAGAAGCGATTTTGCCAGAAAGGGGCATCGGGGGGCGCTTCAAAGAAAATATCCTCAACCTCACGACCACGGAATCGGTAGGAGGGTCCAAATTTGCCCTGCGCCAGATTGCCCATAAAGACCCAGAATTGGCTGTCGAAAAACCCTTGCACAATAGCTACCGGCCCCTTACCTTCATTCACTGCTCGCTGTGCCGCATCAATGTTGAAATAGAGTGGCTTGTCCAAGCCAAATGCCTTGTTCAGTCGCTCTTGGACACGCGGATCGCTGGTGCGGCTACTCGGATCGATATCCCAGGGTCCACCGGGCGCGGCGTGCATAATGACAAAAGTGACGAGAATGACCATGAACAGTGTTGGAACGATGTAGATTAATCTGCGAATGAGAAATTGACCCATAAAAAATCCACTCTAAAGTGAGAGATTTGGCTGGTCGCTGACCAAGCGGCGACCAGCCAAGACATTGCACACTCTTGTCACTGCGAGCCGACTCCCTGCATCACCTTCCCCCTGTTAGGGGAAGGGAAGAGGGAGCGGGTTTGCAATGAAAGTAAATCGTTTACTGCTTGGGGTACGAGGCGGGAACCTTGGTCAAATCAACATCGTACGTCCAGACGGGACCCCACTCGCCAGCCCATTCAGCATCGCTGGAGGATGGGTTCTCGCGCAAACCAATCAACCAGGGCTTGACCAAATAGGTCGCTTCGTCGTGGATACCGAACATAAACGGAGCATCGGCAATGATGGTGTCTTCGGCTTGCATGTACAACTTGACAGCGGCATCAAAGTCAACCGTCGAGTCGGCTTGCGACATTATTTTGTCGTTCGCTTCGTTGCAGTAACCAAAGCGCTTGGCGAATGCGCCACACTTGAAGTAAACGCTGGTCCAGTTCTGTGGATGCGGATAGTCTTGAATCCAGCCGCCGTAGTTGACCTGTGGATGCGTCTTGACATCCTTCACCAGCGAGGTCGCCACCGTCGGATCGACTGGGTCGAGAACGGCATTGCAACCAAAGACTTTTTGGATTTGAGCGGCGAGCCACTCAAAGCGCGGGCGGTTCTGGGCAGTGGAACCGAAGGTCAGTTTGATTTGACCGAGTTTGGTGCAGTCTACTTTGCCATCGGCAGTGCCGTAGCCGGCTTTGACTAAGGTATCGACCGCGGCTTTGGGATCATAGGCAGGCGAGCCGGGTTTGTTGGTTTGCGCGCCGGGAACGCCCGGTGGAATCCAGCGGGTTGCGGCAACACCTCTTCCCTTGAACACGTCACGAACCCATGAAACACGATCCCACATCATACCCATTGCCATACGAACTTGCTTGTCATTCATGGGTTTGATTGTGGTGTTGAACTGAAGGGCGCGGGTGACGGCAGTCGCGTATCGCGTAAATTCTGCCTTGAGTTTGGCATCGGCTTCGACTTGGGGCAGAACAGCGGCACCAACGTCAGTCGTGTCAAACTCGTCCTTCTTGTACGCTTCAAGGCGCTGGACTTCGTCGTTAATGTAGGTTACTTCGATGCGATCCAATTTCGGCTTGCCGCGCCAGTAGTTCGGGTTGGCTTCGTAAACGATGCGCTTGCCTTCTTCGATGGATTTGATCTTGAACGGTCCGTAGCAGTTGTGACCGTCGGCTTTGGTCCACCAGTTGTCGGGGGCAGCATCGACTTTCTTCTTGTCCGGGACGTAGGTTTCCCAGATGTATGCTACGTACGTCCAGTACGGCGCCGGCGTATCGAACGAGACCGTCAGTTCGCGCTTGGCATCGTCGGCTTTGACGCCATAGCCATCGTACATTTTCTTGAGTTCATCCGCAGTTAGCTTCTTGCCTTCCGCCGCGATCAAATCGTGCGACCCCTTGATGTCGCCCAGAATATCGGCGTACTGCTTGCCGGTCACGTTTGGATCGACCGCGCGCTTGAGCGCGTATTCAAAATCGGATGCGTTCAACGGGGAACCATCGGCGCGTTTCAAACCATCGCGGATGTGGAAGGTAATCGATTTACCATCTGCCGCGACAGTCCATTTGTCAGCGGAACCGGGACCAATGACGCCCTTGTTGTCGATTGCCAAAATGCCTTCGTAGCAAAACTTGAGCACTTCGATTTCGATACCGAAGGACGATTTTTGCGGGTCGAGCACGTCCGGATAAGTCGCACGACCGATGCGCAAAACTTTGGGACCCGCGGGAGCCGCCGCCTTGGTCGGAGCAGGCGCGCTGGACGCCACACTAGATGGTGCCGACGAACTAGAAGCCGCAGGCGGCTTGGTCGGTTCTGGGGTTGGCGCCGCGCATGCAACAATCAAGATCGCAATCACCGCGAGCACTGCCAACGCTAAGTACTTTTTCATCTTCTCCTCCTGAGAATGTGAAAGGTCAACTAACAAAGTCGATCTGAATTTTAGTTCGTGCTGGTGATCACCCCCTTTGCAAAGTACTTTTGCCGCATCGCAATAAGATCTGCCGGGACAATCAATGAAATCACTATAGCACCATCGACTAGCGGTGTCAATTACACCGCATGGCAAGCAACCCAATGATCGCCGCTGACATCGCGGAATTCGGGGTCGATTTGCTTGCACTTGTCCATCACGATGGGACACCGCGTGTGGAAGCGACAGCCGCTGGGTGGATTGACCGGGCTAGGCACGTCGCCCGTCAAGATGATACGCTCGCGTTTCTCTTCGACGATTGGATCCGGAATCGGTACCGCGGACAACAACGCTTTGGTGTACGGGTGCAACGGATTTTTGTACAGCGAATCGCGGTCAGTTAATTCAACGATCTTGCCCAAATACATCACCGCCACGCGGTCGGAAATATGCCGCACCACCGACAAATCGTGCGCGATGAAGAGATACGTCAGATTGAATTTCGTTTGCAGTTCTTCGAGCAAGTTGATGATCTGCGCTTGAATCGAAACGTCCAGCGCGCTGATCGGTTCATCGCACACGATGAAATCCGGATTGACCGCGAGCGCGCGCGCCACGCCAATGCGCTGACGCTGTCCGCCGGAAAATTCGTGCGGGTAGCGATTCACAAAGTACGGATTCAAGCCGACGATTTGCAACAACTCTTGCACGCGCTCTTTTTTCTCTTTGCCCTTGGCGATGTTGTGCACTTCGAGCGGCTCGCCGATAATGTCGCCGACGGTCATGCGCGGGTTGAGCGACGCGTACGGGTCTTGGAAAATCATTTGCATATTGCGGCGCATCTTGCGCAGCTCTTCGCCTTGCAACTTGGCGAGGTCTTTACCTTGAAAGAACACTTCGCCTTCGGTGGGGCGATACAATTGCAGAATCGTGCGCCCGGTGGTGGACTTGCCGCACCCGGACTCGCCGACCAAGCCCAGCGTCTCGCCCTTCTTGATCGTAAAATTCAAACCATCCACCGCTTTGACGTGCGCTTTGACCCGTTGAATGATAATACCTTGCGTGATTGGAAAATACTTTTTGAGACCTTTGACCTGCACCAACATTTGATTATCCGTCATCTGAAAACTCCTGAGTGAAAAAATCGGCGAGCAAAAATTATGCTTTGGCTGCCGGCACGCGTTCCTTTCGAAGTTTCTGAACGTCTTGCCAGTTCCAACACGCGACCCAGTGTCGCACGTTACCCAATTCCAGTGCAGGATTTTCGTTCGCACATTTTTCGGTGCGATACGCACAGCGGTCGTGGAAGGGACATCCCGTCGGCATATCGATCAAGTCGGGCGGCAGACCTTCGATCGGCGTCAATTTAGATTTAACCGATTCGTCCAAACGCGGAATCGAGCCGAGCAAGCCGAGCGTGTACGGGTGAAGCGGGTTGGCAAAGATTTCTTTCGTCGCCGCGGATTCGATGACAAACCCAGCGTACATCACATTGATGCGATCCGCCAACCCGGCAATCACGCCCAGATCGTGTGTGATCCAAATGATTGCCATTCCTAGTTCACGCTTCAAGCGTTTGACGATGTCGGTGATCTGCGCTTGAATCGTCACGTCGAGCGCGGTCGTCGGTTCGTCCGCAATCAAGAGTTGCGGCGAGCACGACAGTGCCATTGCGATCATCACGCGCTGGCGCATCCCGCCGGAAAATTGATGCGGATAATCGTCGAGCCGATTCGCGGCTTCGGGAATCCCGACCATTTGCAACAATTCGACGGAACGTTTGCGCGCTTGTTCCTTGGTCATGCCCAAGTGCAATTCCAATGCCTCGCTGATCTGCGTGCCGATGGTAAGCACGGGATTCAACGAAGTCATCGGGTCTTGAAAGACCATCGCGATCTTGTTGCCGCGCACTGAGCGAATTTCTTCATCATCGACTTTGAGCAGATCGCGTCCTTGAAACATGACTTGGCCACTGGGGATTTTGCCCGGCGGCATTGGAATCAAACGCATCACCGACAGCATCGAGACCGATTTGCCGCACCCGGACTCGCCGACCAGTCCCAGCGTCTCACCCTCGTCCACCGCAAACGAGACGCCGTTGACCGCGTGCACCACCCCATCTTGCGTGTGAAATTCCGTCCGTAAATCTTTCACTTCGAGTAAGGTTGCCATTCGACCCCCAAAAATAATTTACGATTGCTGATTTACTGCTTTGATTTAATCCAACTCCGGATTCAACGCTTCGTTCAACCCATCGCCCAAAAAACTGAATGCCAGCACGATAACCGTAAAGAGCGCGCCGGGAATCATCACCAGCCAGACCATTTCCGGAAATCGTCGCCAATAGCGTCCGGCGTTTTCCGCCATAATGTTACCCCAACTGGGATTGGGCGGTTGCAAACCGATACCCAAAAAACTGAGATACCCTTCCGAGAGTGCGATAAAGCCCATCCCCATCGATAATGAAACGATGATGGGCGCGAGCGCGTTGGGCAAAATGTGCCGGGTGATTACGCGCCACGTCGGCACGCCAATCGATTTTGCGCCAATCACGTACTCGCGTTCCTTAACCGTCAACACTTGCCCGCGCACGAAACGCGCCAGCCCCGCCCAACCGACTAACCCAAGCGCGAGGATGACGACCGCATAATCGAGATAGCCGGTGTTGGCGAGATCGGACAAGCCATTCGCTCTTGCCCACGAGAGAACCGAAGGGCGTACGGTTGCCGCGATCAAAAAGGTAAAGAGCAAGCCGGGAAAGGCAAATAAAATTTCGGTAACGCGCATGATAAAATTATCGACCCAGCCGCCAAAGTATCCCGCCAGCGCGCCGAACGGCACGCCGAGCAAAATGTTGACCGTCGTCACGAGAATCACGACAAAGGCAGAGGAACGCGTGCCGTAAATCAAGCGACTGAACATATCGCGTCCGAGCGCATCGGTGCCAAGCCAGTGCGCCGCGCTCGGCGGCTTTTCGACATTCCCCAGGTTTTGTTTCTCGTACGATTGCGGCGCAAGCACATTCGCAAAAATCGCCACGAGGAAAAACGCAATCACAACGAGCAAACCCAGAAACGCCGTCGGTTTGCGCACGATGCGCATCAGCACTTGCATCCACGGCGATTGCGCGCGCGCTGAAAGGATTCGTCCATTGCGACGGTTCGCTATCGCTGTTGTTGCCATTAGGTCTTTCTAATCCGCGGATCGAGAATCGGGTAGATCAAATCCACCAGCATATTCGCCGCCACGTACGCCACGGCAATAATCAAGACCAGCCCTATAATAACATAGTATTCCCGAGACGCAAAAGCGTCGAAGGCGAGCTGACCGACACCCGGAATGCCAAACCAGTTCTCCACAAGGAACGAACCTTCAACCAAGCCGCCCAGACTGAGACCTAAAATCGTTGCAATCGGAATGAGCGCGTTACGCATCGCATGTCGCACGACGACGAGTCGCTCGCGCAAACCTTTGGCGCGTGCGGTGCGAACATAATCCTGCCCCAACACTTCGATCATCCCAGCACGCATTTGTCGGATGAGCACGGCGACGAATCCCATCGATTCGATGAGAATGGGGAGAATGGCTTTGGGGCTCAATACCCCATCCCAGTATCCGCTGATACTGGGCAGGAATGGACCAAGCTGGATTTTAAGATTGAGAAAAGGGAGGACAAATTCATGCGGTCGATAGACCAGGTACGATAGAAACGGCAAGAGGAACAAAAGTGGAATCGATACTGCCACCAACGACAGCGTCCGTGCAAGATAATCGAACCAGGAATTGCGATAGTAACCGGCGGCAAGCCCCAACGGAATTCCCACGACGCTTCCCAGGATCAACGCCACAAAGTTTAGCTGGATGGTAACCGGCAAACGCTCCGCAATCAGTCGTCCGACCGGCTGGTCGCGGTACTTGACCAACCCATAACCGAAATTGCCTTGCAAGGCATTCGCGATGTAATTGACATACTGCACGTAAAACGGTTGGTCGAAGCCGTACTCGCGATTCAACCGTTCGACGATGGCGGGGTCAGTCCGTAACCCCATCATTACTTGCACCGGGTTGCCGGGCCCATACAACCCCAGCGCGAGCGTGATGACGGACACAAAAAACAAGACGATCGGCAACCACAAGAGTCGCCGCGCGATAAACGCCGCCATAGATTATTGACTCTGCCAGTGTTGCCAGATTTTCACCATTGACAAATTGCCGTCCTTGGACAAATTTGCCGGATACCCGTTTGATTAACTCACCTTACGCACTTGCTGTCATTTCTCGTCGCTTCGCTCCTCGAAATGACAGCGCGTAACATCAGTGATTAAAATAAACGGGTATCCGTTTTCACAGGCGCATTACTTTTCGAGTGAGACGTAACGCAAACGCGGAATGATGAGCGGTGGATGAATTAAATTCTTGACGTACGGTTTCGTCAAGTGATATTGCTGTGAGAAAGTGAACGGCACCACCGGAAAATCTGCCAGAATCTTGCGCTCGATTTCCTGATAGAGTTGAAAACGCTTTTGCGTGTCGCGTTCCGCCGCCGCTTGATCGAGCAACTTGTCCACTTCGGGATTGTTGTACGACGCCCAGTTTTGTGTGCTGTTGCCCCGGAACAAAATATCTAAAAAGTTTTGCGGGTCGGCGTAATCGGCGATCCACGCAATATCGAAAATCTGGTACGGGTTCTTCGTCGGGTCGTTGATCTGACCAATGAAGGTTGCCCAATCGGTCTGTTGAATCGAAACGTTGATGCCCAAATTATCTTTGATCATCGCCGTCATCGCTTGAATGTACTGCGACGCCGAACCGCCGGAGCCGTACGTAGTCCACGTAATGTCCGGCAACTTGCCGGCGTATTTCGATTCTGCCAACAACTGTTTGGCTTTGGCGGGATCGTACGGAATCTTGAACTGATTTTCCAAATATCCCGGCATTCCGGGCGGCAAGATGCCGGTCGCCACACCTTCCATCTTGCGGAAGACCACATCGACAATTTTCTCGCGGTCGATTGCCAAGGCAAACGCCTGCCGCACTTTGGGATCATCGAACGGCGGCATCCGCGTGTTGAACACGACAAAGTTGGTGCTAAATTCCGGTCCAACGAACAAGTCCTTGTTGAGCGGGCTGTTCACATCACTCACGCGCTCAATGTCGTTGATGGTTACATAGACCGATTCCAAATCGCCGTTCTCGTACATCGTCATCGCCGAACCCCCGCCGAGAATGAATTGCACTTCATCGACTTGCGGCTTGGGATCGAGATAAAAGTTTTCGTTGCGGGCAAGAATCAAACGTTGCGACCGCACATATTCTTTCAGTTTGTACGGACCGGTGCCATTCGGTTTGTCCGTCCACGTGCGCCCGCCGCGCTCGACATTATTTTTATCGACGACGAACGCCGTGGGAAACGTCAACTTGGCAAGGAAGAACGATTTGGGCGAATCGATGGTGATCTTGAGCGTATAATCATCGACGACTTCAATGCCGCTGATTGTTTGCGCGCGGCGCAAAAGTTTTTCGCGCACACCAACGATGTCGCCCAAGTACGTGTCGGCGGTCGGCGAAGCGAGTGCCGGGTTCGCCGCGCGTTCGAACGAGTACTTGAAATCTTGCGCCGTGACCGGACGACCATCGTGAAATTTGACTTCTTTGCGGAGGAAGAACGTGTAGGTTTTGTTGTCCGCGCTCACTTCCCATTTCTCGGCAATGTCCGGCACCACTTTGAGATTGCGATCCAGTGTGACCAAGCCACTGAAAATTTCGACGATGTAGATAGCGGAATCAGCATCGCCGGCAAGCGCGGGATCCAGCGTCGGCGGATCGCCGGAGCCGCGACCGGGCAGACGCATAATATTTTTACTACCGATCGACGGAGCGCGCGTCGCGGCAGGTGGTTTGCCTTGCGTGGTGGACGTGGTCGAGGTGCCACTCGGCTGGGTCAGCATAAAGACCGCCGCCCCAGCAACCAGGAGCGCGCCGCACAACACGACGATAAGAATGACCACAACTCCGATCAACCAGCGATTGTTACTATTGCTGTTTGACATGTCCATAACCTTTCTTTACAACAACACTGTCGCGGATGATTTTAGTGGCGCAATGGTACTCCGGGTTGCCCATCTTGTCAAGGGCATTCGATTGCAAATTGCAGATTTCAAATTTCAGATTTGGATTTTGACTTTGCGGTACGGTGTACCCGCCGGCTCGCAGTATTTGCCGATGAAACAAAAATGGCAACCAATTCTTTGCCTTCCTCAAAAAGAGCGGACATTACTTTTTCTGTCTTCATTCCACTTTCGATAATGAGTTCCATCCAATATACCGATTCATCTGCTTCTTCGAGCGTAATGCCAATTTTGGAAACGAAATCCGCATCGGAACGCGCGCGACATGCTGACCGATAATTTGCGCCAACCGATGTGGCGGAGCGAATCAATTGATTGGCGATAATGTTACCCGCGCGAGTTCTGGGTAGAGTCTCGCACATTCGAATCGTACGCAAGGCAAATTGCTTTGTCCGTGCCTTTAGCTCATCCGGTGTCATTTGTCCCCCCAACGGTTTTTAATTTGCAATCTGCAATCTGAAATCTGAAATTATTTGAGTTCCCACGTTTCCAATCGCTCGTAGCCGTCCGTGATCGCGTACGAACGCGACACGTTGGGCTGGGTCAACGTCGCGCGCGACGACCACCACAACGGCGCGATGACCGCGTTATCCTCGATCAACATTTTTTCCGCGGCACGAAACAACACGCGGCGGTCGAGCAAGCCAACCTTCTTCGCCGCCTCGTCGATGAGTTGATCGTACGCCGGATTTGCCCAGCGCGTGAAATTGTCCGGCGATTTCGATTTGAACACCTCGGCGAAATTCGCGGCGTCAGGATAGTACGCGCAATAACCCAACCGAAAAATGTGCGGCGGGTCGGTGCGGAGCGATTGCAAATAACCTTTCCAATCCAATGCCTTGACATCGACTTCGACGTTAAGATTGTTCTTCCACATTTGCGTCATTGTCTCTGCGACGAGACGATGCGTGTCGTTCGTGTTCACGCCGAGCGTAACCTGAGGAAAGCGTTTTGTTCTGCCGTCGTACCCGGCTTGCCGCAAATAATCGCGCGCCTGATTCACGTTGAACGAAATTCCCAGCGTATCCGAAATTTCGGAGGAGGCGAAAATACCGGCGCGCCCAAACCATCGCGCGGGATCGCCGAGCTTGACGACGGACGAGGTAACGGTTTCGCGATCAATCGATGCGACGAACGCTTTGCGGACGAGCGGATCATTGAACGGCGCTTTCGTTGTGTTAAAGCCGTAATACTGCGTGCAAAGCGTCGGTACGATTTTCATTTGCCGGCTGAGGAACGGGTCTTCACGAATCTGCTCGACATCGGTGATCGACAAGCCGCCGTACGGATCGAGCGAATCGAACTTGCCGGCTTTGTACTCGGCGAGTGCGGCGGCGGTGTCCGCAATCATCGCAAAGCGAATGCGTTCGATGCGAACATTTGCGGCATCGTACCACAATGGATTTTTGCGGAGCACGATTTCGCGGTTGTGCGACCAACGTTCGAGGACGTACGGACCGTTCGACCACAAATTGCCCGGCTCGGTCCACACGACGCCGCCCTCTTCTACCGATTCGCGCGGCTGCGTGCGCACAAGCCAGGTACTGACGATGCTGGGAAAATAACTCGCGGGGCGCGTGAGATAAAAGCGCACGGTCTTGTCGTCCGCCGCTTGCACGCCGAGTCCGTTGAGCAAGCGCTGCAAATCGGCGTCGCTGATTTTCTTGGGATCGGCGGAACGCAATTCTTGCGCGCCGCGAATCAACGGCGCAATCGTCGGCGCAAAACCGGAACCAACGCGCGGATCGAAGACGCGACGAACGCTGAAGACGATGTCTTGCGCGCTGACTGCGCGCTTGCTTTCAAATCGATTATTGACCGGGTTGTAGCGCACCCACAGCGCATCGTCGCGCAGTTTGAATTCCCACATCAGCCCGTCGCTCGACACCGCCCACGAAATCGCGAGTGCTTGTTGCGGCGCGCCGCTCGCCGCGTCGACGTCGATGAGCGAGAGGAACAGCATCCGCGCGATCTGTTGCGAGCCGGGATCGGTGGCTTGGGCTGGGTCAAGTGTTGCCGGTTCTCCGCCGAGATTGAGCCGCAAATCGCGATCGATGGTTTCCGCGGCGGAGCGACACCCGGCGAGCGCGAGGAGAACGAGGAGAAACAAAATCCGCGCAATCGGTTTTAGTGTTGCAAACATTTGCGCGGATTATAGCATAGAAAGAGTAAGTGCAAAAAAAGGATGAGGGATGAATATTCTATCCACTCTTTGCCTTCTTCATACTTCTTCCTTTCAAATGGTGTCGCTACACGCGCACTGATGATACGAACATTATCGCCGCGAATCGCGTGCACGACCACCAACAAACGTCCTTGAACAGATTGCCGATGATAACAAAGCGGTCTTCATCTGCAGAATGCAACGGGTCATCAATCGTCCGCGAAAGCGTGTCGCCAAAAACGGTCGATGCCTCTTCAAACGAGACTTGATGTCTTTTGAGATTTTGTCGTGCTTTCTGCTTATCCCATTGAAAGATGAATGCCATCGAGTCTCCCAAACGACAACTACATCATATCACTGTTTGAGGAAACGCGCCACTAGCGTGACAGTGAATACAATCAATTCTCTATCTTTCAAACCGCCTGCAGCGTTTGCTCCAACTCCCCCAGCGTCGCCGGCTGTTTTTTACCTCAATCCCAACCGCTTTCGCACATCAGCAATTGGTACGCCTTTTCTATTTTTCGCTTTTGTCGTGCGCTCGTCCAGAAACTTCATCAATTGTTTGTTCTTGCGCGTCGTCTTGATTTCTTCCGCAAAGTCATCACTTGCGCCAATATAAAATCCTTGCAGATTGGTCACGCGCGCCAAAACAAATTGCTCGCCGTCGGCGGATTTCAGAATCAACGAACGACGCCGCGCCTTTTTCATCAAATCGTTTAGAGTCTTGGATTGGGGCGAAACTGTAATTGTTTTCATAATTCTCTCTCCTTACCTCGAAAGTACAAACGACTGCCGATCTTGAGTCCAATTGCTTCAATAGATATGATGCGGACGACAGTCTCCACATCATAAAACACTCTAAAGTTCCCCACGCGCAATTCCCATTCGGCGGTCTGATTAGGGCGCAAACGCTTACGATTGCGCGTTTCGACAGTTGGCTCGTAACGCAATTGTTCGTCGATTGCATCAAGAATTTCGCTTTGCTCATTTTTGCGAAACCATTTCAAATCTTGTTCGGCTTCAGCGGTAAATTCGATTTCAAACATTGTCTTTACCACAATCATCTAGTACAAGTATAACACATCGCTAAACCGCCTGCAAAACCTGCTCCAACTCCGCCAGCGTCGCCGGTTCGATTTTCACTGCGCAGATTTTATACTCCGGTATTTTCGCTTGCGGATCGACCGCGTCAATCGTCAGCATATTCGCCGCCGCTTCCGCAAAGTGAAATGGAATAAACACCACACCGCGCGACGCTTTCTCCGTCACCTTCGCGCGCAAGACAATCGTACCGCGCCGCGACGACACGCGCACCGGGTCACCATCAGTGCACGGAATCAGCGACGCGTCTGCCGGATTGATTTCGACTAATGCTTCCGGTTGCGCGAAATCGAGAATCGAGTTGCGCGTTTGCGTGCCACCGTGCCAATGATACAACACGCGCCCGGTCGTGAGAATGAACGAATACTCGGCGTCGGGTTGTTCCTTGCTCGGTTCGTACACAAGCGCGTGAAATTTGGCTTTGCCGCGCGGAAATGTGCCTTCAAACAGAAACGGCGTCCCAGGATGATCGCGATTCGGCACGGGCCATTGCAACCCATCGCCATCCAATCGATCATACGAAATGCCGGCGTACGCCGGGACGAGCCGCCCCATCTCTTCCATAATTTCGGATGGATGGCGATAATCCCATTTCGCGCTTTTTTCACGACCTAACTTTTTTTCAAGTCGCCGCGCAATCTCGCAGACGATTTGCCAATCCGCGCGCGCCTCGCCAAACGGTTCGAATGCTTTGCGCACACGTTGCACCCGGCGGTCGGTATTTGTGAACGTGCCATCCTTCTCCGCCCAACTCGCGCCCGGCAAAATCACATCGGCGTAGCGACCGGTCTCGTTGATGAACAAATCCTGGCACACGAGAAATTCCAAATTTTCGATGGCGTGTTGCGCGTGGCGCAAATTGGGTTCGCTCATCAATGGATTCTCGCCCATCACGTACATCGATTTAATCGCGCCCGATTCCCAGCCGTTGGCGATTTCGGTTGTTGTCAGTCCGCGTTTTGCCGGCGGCACGTTGCCCCACGCCGCGCGAAATTTTTCGACGACTTGCGGATCATCGACTTTTTGATAGCCGGGATAATCCCACGGCATCGCGCCGGCATCCGACGCGCCTTGCACGTTGTTCTGCCCGCGCAATGGATTCAACCCGGTTCCTTCTTTGCCGATATGCCCGGTGAGCAACGCAAGATGAATGAGCGACATTGCATTTTCGGTTCCGTGTGTGTGTTCCGGAATTCCCAGCGCCCAATAAATCGTCGCGCGTTTTGCCGTTGCGTACATCCGCGCCGCCTTGACGATGTCGTCGCGCGGAACGCCGGTGATGCGTTCCGCGTACTCCGGTGTAAAATCGCGCATCGATTTGGCGAACGCATCGAAATTTTCCGTACGTTCGCGGATGAACGCTTCGTTGTACAATTTTTCGGCGAGGATCACATTTGCCATCGCCGAAAAGAGCGGCACGTCGGTGCCCGGCTTTTGATTGAGCCACAATTCGGCGAAATTGACCATCTCGACCCGGCGCGGATCGGCGACGATGAGTTTGACGCCGTGATGTTTGACCGCGTCTTTCATTTGGAGCGCGATGATCGGATGCGTTTCGGCGGTGTTCGACCCGGTGATGAGTGCGACCTCGGTCTGATAAATTTCGCTCGCCGTGTTGCTCATCGCCGATGAACCGAGCGCAAGTTGCAACGCGACGACGCTTCCGGCGTGGCAAAGCCGGGTGCAGTGATCGATATTGTTCGTGCCGATAACCGCGCGGAACATTTTTTGCAAAACGTAATTGTCTTCGTTCGTCGCTTTGGCGCAACAAAACACCGCTGTTGCGTCTGCGCCGAAATTTTTTACCGTCGCGGCAAATCGCTCCGCAACGAATTCGAGTGCTTCGTCCCAGGTTGCTTCGCGCCAGTCATCGCGGTTCGCTTGCGTGCGCGGGCGACCGCGAGGGATCGCCCCAACATCTTTACGGATCAATGGTTTCAACACGCGATTGGGATGATAGATGAAATCCCAACCGAATCGACCCTTGACGCACAAGTTGCCACGACTGACGACGTGATCGTACGGCGTCGTCGCCGCGAGAATTTGATCGTCTTTGATATGTAGATCGAGCCGGCACCCCACACCACAAAACGGGCAGGTGGTGGCGACTATTCGTTCATTATTCATTCGCTCATCCATCTCACTCGAATTTCCGGTCATCCGCAGATTACACAGATTCCGCAGAAAAAAATTATCTGTGCAATCTGCGGATTAGTTTCCTGTCATTTGTTTACCGTTTCACCCACACACCTGCCGTCTCGTCGAGAAACACGCGCGACCAAGCCGGCGATTGATTGAGCCAGCGCGCCAACGGACGACTCGGCGGAATGATAATCCAGCGTATGTTGTGTGAATCGAGTTTGGATTCCCAGCCCGGCTCGCCATCGACAATTTGCAAATACTCACGCGTCAACGCTTCGCCGTAGAAATCAGTTTGCCCATCGATGAACACGCGCTGGGTGGGATACAAGCGATAGAGCAAATAACCGCCCCACGTAAATTCGTTGAACATCGCGCCCGCCGGCGGCGATGTTTGCAATTGATTCACCGCCGCGACTGGAAATCGTTGCGCATCGAACACGTTGCCCTTGTTCCACAAATCCAAATTGACGCCGTTCATTTGTAATCCGACTAACACCACAACGATGACGCCCGCCCAAATCCAACCCGATGATCGACGATCCAAAAAATCAGTGTTGTCGAGAAATCGATTGACACGCGGCGTCGCGTTTGTGAGCCAATGATCTGCGACTGGCGCGAGCGTCGCCAAAGAAATTTGCGCCGCGAGCGGAATGTTTCGCGCCGAGTAAAGCGCAAACATCAGCCAACCGATTTGCGGAATCAACGCCGACCAACTCAATCGTTGTTGCGCGCGCCAGCCGAGCATCAACGCCAACGCGATCAACGCGGCAAACGGCATCGCGCTCGCGCCGTGAAAATCCGGCGATTGATACTCGTTCGTCATATCGACGAGAAATCGATTTTGCGGATAATCGAAACTGTGAGCGATCAATTGCGCGCCGACCGGATTGAGGCACGCCGCGATGACAAGCGCGAACGCGAGAACGCTGAGTTCGCCGGCGCGTCGATAATTTTTATCGAGCAAACTGCCGATGGCGTAAAAACCGACAAGGACGATGCCGGTAACAAACGCGCCGTGCAAATTTGCCCAAACGATCATCGCGCCGGGCAAAAGAATCAGCGCGCGCCAATTTCCTTCACGCCGATAATTTTCGAGGGCAATAACAAAGAGTGTGAAGAATAAAAGAGTGAAAATGTGCGGTCGCGTGAGTTGATGAATTGCGCCAACCACGAACGCCGCAATGCCGCTGGCTCCCGCAACAAACGCGCGCACACTCAAACGTCTCAGCCCATCGGTGAGGATGGCGTACGTGGACGCCAGAACGATTGCGGTCAACCACGCAACACCGTCTAGCCCGGCAAGTCGATAGGCAAGCGCAAACCAAACCTGGCTCAGCCATTCGTGCGGAATCAGTTCTTTGCCGGGCAGTGTGTCAGAAAATACATCGGTAAGTGGGATTTGCTGATTATCCAGAATCCATTTGCCAATCGTCAAATGCCTGCCGATGTCGCCGTCGCCGTTGAGCATTTGCGGCATAAACAACAAACTCATCCACAACGTCAATCCGAACACGAGAACCGGGACGGACGGCACCAGCCATCCGAACTGGGAAAAGACGTCAGACTTGCGCAAACGCCATCTCCTTCGTCATGCGTTCTTTGTCTTCCGGCGTTTTTCCAATCGCGAATGTCGCACTAGCTCATTCACGTCGCGCCCGGCTTGAATCCAAAATTCGCGTTTGGCTTGAAGCGCGCCGGTCGGACACGCCTGCACGCAATTGCCGCAATACACGCACGTGCTTGCCGGAATCGGCTGGTCGAAAAAAGTTGCAATGCGTGTGTCAAAGCCGCGCCCGGCTTTGGTGATCGCAAACGTCCATTGCACATCTTCGCCACACGCTTGCACACAGCGCCAGCACATCACACATTTCGAATAATCGCGGATGTAAAACGGATTATCATCTTTCAATGGATGTTCGCGGCGTTTCGCATCGACAAAACGCGCGATGTCCGCGCCGCACTCGCGCATCAGCGCTTGGATTTCCGGCGCGGCACTCAAATCGACCGCACTGTTCAAGAGTTCGAGAATCATTTTGCGCGCGGCGCGCACGCGCGGCGATTGCGTTTGCACGACCATTCCATTTTCGCATTCGCGCGAACACGCCTGCACCAACACGCGCGACTTGTCCACTTCGACGACGCACAGCCGGCAAAGCGACGGCGCGGTGAAATGTTCGTGATAGCAAATGGTCGGTACCTCTTTTTTGATTTGCGCCGCCGCTTGTAAAATGGTCGTGCCTTGCGGAACGGTGATCGATTGTCCGTCGATAGTTAGCGCAATCTCATTCAACGGATCTTCTGTCATCGTTCATCAAAACTGGCTTTCGCCGATGCAAGGTCTGGAAAGACGTTCAGGATGGTGTTGAATCCGCTCAGTTCAAAGACCCTCGCTACGTTTTTCGATAATCCGGCAAATACCACCTTGCCGCCCATCCCGGCGGCTTTGCCGGCAATCGTTTGAAACGCGACCAAACCACCGCTACTCACAAAATCGACCTGGCTGAGATCGATGACCCAGTTTTTATATCCTTGCGCCAGCAAAGGATTCGCCTGGTCGATCAATTGCTGAAAAGTGGACGAATCGACCTTGCCGACGATAGACAAGACAGAGATATTTCCTGTCGTCGCAATAATTTGCATTGCGCATCCCTCCTTTATGGATTTTAAATCACACATCGCGCATCGACACAAAAAATTCTTTGCAGCGACGCACGATCCTTGCTCGTTATTAACTTTGCTCCGGCTTGTCGGTCGATTTCACGCCGGGCAAATCTTTAATCGTCTTGACCAAGTCCACGCCGGTCAATGCCTCGATGGTTGCCGGCACTTGCGCGACGATGTTCGCAACATCTTGCGAAACTTTGGACGCGCCTGCGCCACTGCCATCGCCGCCGTTGCTGATGACGACGATGCGTTCAGTTTTGCTCAACGGCTCGGCAATCGCCGCGGCGATCTTGGGTAACGCTTCAATCAATTGTTGAATGATCGCCGCTTGATTGTATTGTTGCCACGCCTCGGCTTTGCGTTTCATCGCTTCCGCTTCCGCAAAACCTTGTGCTTGAATCACGTCGGCTTCCGCGAGACCGCGCGCCTTGTTCGCTTCGGCTTCGGCAAGACCCTGCGCGCGAATCACCTCGGCTTGCGCTAAACCGCGCGCCTTGTTCGCATCGGCTTCACCTTGCCCCACCATCCGCGTCGCTTCGGCTTGACCGCCAGCGGTGGTGATCGCTTGATACTTGGTGCCGTCCGCAATTGTCTTGATCCGATACTGCTCCGCTTCTGCCGGCTTGCGTACCGTCGCCTCCAATTCTTTTTCGCGCCGCGCAACTTCTTGCTCCTGCACTTCGATCTGCTTGCGCTTGGCGACCACTTCGACTTGCACTTCTTCTTGCTTGACTTGTTGATTCGTAATATTCTGCTGCAGTTCGTACGCCAGTTCCGCCGCGGCTTTTTGTTTATTCACCTCAGCATCGTACGCCGCTTTTTGTACCTGATAATCCTTGTCCGCTTCCGCAATCTTGGTTTGCGCGGCAAAACGCGCCTGCTCGCCTTCCTGCTCCGCGCTCGCCGATTTGATTTTGGCATCGCGCGTGGCAAACGCTTGACCAATTGCCGCGTCGCGTTTGACTTCTGCCGTCCGCGCCACACCGAGCGAATCGAGATAACCTTGATCGTCCTTAATGTCCTTGACCGTGAACGAGACGATGCCCAAACCCATATTTGCCATATCGCCCGCGCTCACTTCTTGCACGCGCAACGCAAAGCGATCCCGGTCTTTGTAAATTTCTTCGACGCTCAATGTGCCGACAATCGCGCGCAAATGTCCTTCGAGCGTTTGCAATGCAACCGAGCGAATCTCGTCCACCGATTTCGACAAGAATTGTTCCGCCGCCGTCGCAATCGAAATTTCATCACTTTTCACTTTGACTTGCGCAATGCCATCGACCGTTACCGCGACGCCTTGCGAGGTGTACACGCGCGACGTTACCACTTCAATCGTCATCACTTCGAGCGACAAACGTTCCGCGCGTTCGACGACGGGCCACACCACCGTGCCACCGCCTTTGACAATGCGATAACCGATCCGTTCTTGCTGACCGGTCGTCGGATTCACGCGAATTTGTCCGCGCCCGGAAATGATCAACGCTTCGTTCGGTCCAACTTTTTGGTAGCGGTTGGCGATGAACATCAAGACAACGAACAATACAAAGACCACCGCAAACGCCGCAACCGCCGCTAAAAACAGTTGCATGTGTGCCTCCCCTTTTTACGTTTTAGATTTTACGATCATCACTGTCCCAGCAATACTTTCGATGGTAACCAACGCGCCACGCGGAATGTCTTTGCCTTCACGCGAGCGCGCCGTCGCGGTGTGACGTTCGCCCATCGCCACGTAAACGATTTCGCCGACGCTGTTGCCGGGAATCGCCACCGTCACTTCCGCCGTAACGCCGATCACATCACTGCCCTTGAGCGCGCTCGACGCTTGCGGTGCGATAAAGATGTAGAAAAAAATGAAATGGGAAATGATCGCGATGACAATCGAGCCGCCGACCGCCCACAACAAACTCGTCGCGCCATCGGCATTGAAACCTTGCGTCGCAATCAAGCCGATCCCGCCGAACGATGTGATGAACGCCGCAATCGAAATCGGACTGAGCGAGAGAATGCTGACATCGTGCGACACCGCCGCGTGCGAATCCAAACCCGGCAAATGACTCAAATCGATGTCGAATGGAAGGTGGACGGAATGTAATCCGCCGGCGATCATCACCAAGAGCGCGTAAAAAACGCCAACCAGCAACAAGAAAAAATAAAAGCAATTGAGCAACCCGGGATCAATGGTAAGCATAGAAACACTCCGTAAGGAACGCTCGCCAAAGCGTTCCGCTTTTCCAAACGAACGCTACGGTGAGCATGCGTTACACCAATTTTTTATCCAACGCACTTTCAAGCGCACTCGACGCTGTTTGTCCAAGACCACAAATCGACGCATCCCGCATCGTTGCACCAAGTTCGCGGACAAGTTCAGCGTTCTCGCGCCAAGCGCCACGCTTGACAATCTCGTACTGTCGTTGCGTGCCCAATTGGCACGGAAAACATTTGCCGCACGATTCGTCTTTGAAAAATCGCGCGATGCGATACAACACGCCGCGCAAATCCGCCGTGTCGTCCAACACCATAATCGCGCCGGAACCAAACGTCGCGCCAACCGATGCGAGCGATTGAAAATCGAGCGGGACATCGATTTCGTCCGGGCGCAGAAACGCACCCGCCGCGCCGCCGATCAAAACGGCTTGCAGTTTTCGTCCCGCGCGTAAACCGCCCGCAAGTTTTTCGATAACGTCGCGCAACGACACACCCATTTCGATTTCGTACGCGCCGGGTTGATTCACTTGCCCGCTCACGCACACCACCCGCGTCCCCGGCGATTTCGCCGTGCCGAATGTGCGGTACGTCTCCGCGCCTTCGAGTGCGATGAACGGAATATTCGCAAACGTCTCGACGTTGTTGATAACAGTCGGTCGCTGAAACAAACCTTTGTCGGTTGGGAATGGTGGCTTGGTGCGCGGCTCGCCGCGTTTGCCTTCAATCGATTCAAAGAGCGCGGTTTCTTCGCCGCAAATGTACGCGCCCGCGCCGCGCCGAATTTCAATATCGAATTCAAAATCATCGCGGAAAATTTGCTTGCCCAGGAAACCACGTTTGCGTGCAACATCGATGGCGTTTGACATTCGTTCGTCCGCAAGTGGATACTCGCCGCGCAAATAAACAAAGCCAATCGTCGCACAAGTGATGAAGGCGGTGATTGCCATTCCTTCGATGATGCGAAACGGATCGCCTTCCATCAACAAGCGGTCTTTGAACGTCCCAGTTTCCGATTCGTCGGCGTTGCAGACGACGAACGCGGATGAAAAGCGGTACGGCGCTGGCACAGTTGCCGGCGCGGGCCATTCGTGCAACGGTTCCGCTTTGATCGCCAGTTCGCGTTTGAGTCCGGTCGGAAACGCCGCGCCACCCCGCCCGATCAAGCCGGACGCTTTGAGCGCATCGACAATTTCAACAACCGATTCAGTCCGCACAACTTTTTCCAGCGCTTTGAATCCGCCGCGCGCAATGTACTCATCGATGTTGGTGGGATCGATAACGCCGAGATTGGAGGTTACAAGTTTGGTCTCCATGAAAACCCCAGTAGGCAGAAAGCAGTTTGCAGTAGGCACGATCAGTTTTGCCTGCCTACTGCTTTCTGCCTACCGCCTACTTTTCAGCATTCTCTATCAAAACCGCCAAATCATCGTCAGTCACATTCTCATGCACTTGTTTGCCCACCATCACTACCGGCGCGTGATCGCAATGACCAAGACACGACACAACTTCGAGCGTGTACTTGCCGTCGGGTGTCGTCTCACCCACGCAAATCTTTAAGCGATTCTCCAGCGTCGCGATTATTTTTTCGCTCCCGGCAAGATAACACGGCACATCATCGCACACCCGCACAATAATTTTTCCGACCGGGTGCGTGTACAGGTGCGCGTAAAAATCGGCGACGCCATAGACCTCCGCGAACGGAACGTTCAAGCCATTTGCAATTTGAGTGAGTGTTTCTTCGGAGAGCCAGCCCAGTTGCTCTTGCGCCTCGATCATCGCCGGTAATAAACCGGAACGCCCCACTGGCGACCAACGCGCAAGAATAGCGACCAGCCCATCGGGGGACGTGAGGTTGGGAGGAGCAGACATATTCACCTTTGAAAAAATGTTGTCTCAATTATACGCGGAAATGGTTGGGTGTCCATCAAGTTTTACGGGCGATTATTTATTGACTGACGTTACGCAATTTCACCGCTGAGAACGCAAAGTTCGCAGAGAAAAATCCTGAAAAATCTCAGCGGTCTCCGTGGGCTTTGCGGTAAAAACAATTCGGTTTGCGTAAGGTGAGTTATTGAGCAAAACTAGCCAGCGCGGTTTCGACATCGTTGAAAAATTCAGCCACAATCGTCAGTCCGCTGAGTGCAAAAACTTTGCGCACTTGTTTTTGCGCGCCGGCAATTCGGACATCGCCCGATTGTTTACGCGATTCGCGCAACGCGGTCGTGATGGCGTGAATGCCGGCACTGCTCACGTAATCGACTGCTGCCAAATCGACAATCAATCGAATGTTGCCGCGCGCGATTTCTTGATGCAGCATACTTGCAAACGTCTCCGCGTTCAACGCATCGAGTCTGCCTGTCACCGCGACAATCGAAATCTGAGCGCGTTGGGAAAGCGTCAGTTGCATTATCCGCCTCCTCGCCGCCGGATGGCGAGCATCGTAATATCATCGAATTGATTCGCGCCGGCAATATGCGCGCGGACATTCGCTTCGATGCGCGCCAGAAATTCGCCCGCCGATTTATCTGCACCGAGTAACAAGGTTTGCAATCGTTCGCGCGTGAACGATTCGCCGCGCGCGTTTTCCGCATCGGCAATGCCGTCCGTGAACGCAAACAAGGTGTCGCCCGCTGCCAACCCAGTTTCTTGCACACTCCACGCAAGTTGTCCGATTAAACCAGCCACCATTCCCGTCCGGCCAAGTGTTGCCTTGACGCCTTGAGCATTCAAAATCAGCGGCGGCTCGTGACCGGCATTGACGTACTTGAGCGCACCGGTTACGGGATCGAGCACGGCGAAGAAAATCGTCGCAAACATATTGGCGTGGCTATGCACGGTGGAAATATAATTGTTCGTTTGCTCGATGGTGTGTTTTAATTCGGTCGCACAATCCGATTGTGTTTTGAAATTCTCGCTTGCCAATGCGCGAATTAACGTACGAAAGAGCGTCATGAACAATGCCGCGCCCACCCCTTTATCGCACACGTCCGCGACGACAAGACCGATTTTGCCGTCACTCAACGGGAACGCATCGTAGAAATCGCCGGCGACTTCGCGCGCCGGTTCAAAGCGCGCAGCGATTTCCCAGCCCGGCGGTTGCGGCAATTCGTCCGGCAGAAAACTGGCTTGGATGCGTCGCCCAATTTCCAATTCGCGTTCGAGACCACGCAGATAAAGTTGCTCGCGGTCGCGCAGGCGTTTCTTTTCCAACGACGCGCCGATGCGCGCGTGGAGCAAAATCGGATTAAACGGTTTGGGCAAAAAATCTTCCGCGCCCATTTCGATGCAACGAATCACGCGATCCATTTCATCCGACGCGGAAATGACAATGACCGGTAAATTGCGCAATGCCACATCCGATTTGATTTCGCGCAAGGCGGCAAAACCATCCATCTCCGGCATTTCAATATCCAACAGGACAATATCGAATTCCGGCACATCCTCCGGTCGCTCGGCACGCAACACCTCCAACGCCTGCCGCCCATTTTCGGCAGTGGCGGTCTGATGTCCGCGTTCAGTCAACGAGCGCGTCAAGATCAGCCGATTGATTTGATTGTCGTCGACGATCAAAATGCGGCCAGTGCCGGGTGGATTCATTTCATTGCTCGCAATTTTGCCAACGCGGATTTCACTTGCTCAAACTCGCTTTCGATTTCGGCGAGACGCGGCGTTACATTTTCCAACACGGCGCGTTGCGCGGCTTCTTCCAGGGCTTGGCACAACTTTGCCAGATGGGTTGCGCCAAAGTTCGCGCTGTTCGATTTGAGCGAGTGCGCCGCGCGCCGGAGTTTTGCCGGGTCATTCGCTGCCGCCGCTTGGCGCATCAATTCGATGAGGCGCGGCGCATCGACGACGTAGGTGTAGATCAATTCCCCCAGAAACGCCCGATCTCCGCCAACACTTTCGAGCAATTGGTTGATCGCCGAATAGTCGAGAATGTCGTCAGCCATTCGTCTGGCTTGCCTTTGTCAACGCCGCAATCAATTCTTCCACGCGAATCGGTTTGGCAATGTAATCGTCCATCCCGGCGGCAAGACACATTTCGCGGTCGCCTTGCGTTACGTTCGCCGTCATCGCGACGATGCGCGGGCGCGCGCCGCGTTGCCACCGCGCGACGATTTGCCGGGTCGCTTCGAGTCCATCCATCTCCGGCATCTGCACATCCATCAACGCAACGTCGTACGTTTGTCGTGCAATCGCTTGCAACGCTTCGATGCCGTTCGCCGCGACATCGGCGCGATAACCGAGCTGGCTTAAAATTCGCAGCGCAAGTTTTTGATTGACCGCGTTATCTTCGACGAGGAGAATGCGCAACGGCAAGCGCGTTGCCATTTGCGGATCGAGTTGCGATTTCGCGGTTGCCGGTTTTGCGGCGACGTGCGCTGGAACCGGCGCAAGTAAATTGACCAAGGCATCGAACAACGCGGAGGGTTTGAGCGGCTTGGTGAGGTACGCGGCGAAGAGCGCGTCATCCGCGCCGGCTTCGCGGCGACCAAGCGAGGAAAAGAGAATCAAGGGCAACCGCGCCGCGTCGCGGTGTTGGCGAATTTCTGCCGCCAGCGCCGCGCCATCCAATTCCGGTAATTGCATATCGAGAATCGCAAGGTCGAAGGAATCACCGCGCGCGAGCCACGCTAATGCTTCGCGCGGCGATTCTGTGTCTTGCGAACTCAATCCCCACAGTTGTAATTGCCGCGTGAGAATCCGGCGATTCGTGGCGTTATCATCGACGATCAGCACGCGCTTGCCGCGCAACAGCGGTTGCTCGCCCGCCGGGAACGTGCGCGCTTGCGGCACAAAATCGAGTGCGGCTTGCGCTTGAATCGTGAAATGAAAAGTCGATCCTTTGCCCACGCCGCCGCTTTCGACCCACATTGTGCCGCGCATCAATTCGACGAGGCGTTTGCTGATCGCAAGTCCCAGCCCGGTGCCGCCGTACTTGCGCGAAGTGGAGGCGTCGGCTTGCGAGAAGGATTGGAAGAGGCGTTCTGTTTGTTCCGGTGAAATGCCGATGCCAGTGTCGCGCACGGAAAAATGCAGGACGGAGGATGGACGGCCGACGACCGCTGACAAACGTTCCGTCTTTGATCCTCCATCTTCGGTCTGGATTGTAAGCACCACTTCTCCGCGCTCTGTAAACTTGACCGCGTTGCTCAATAGATTCAACAACACTTGCCGCAAGCGTGCCGCATCCCCACGAATCGCGGTAGGTACATCATCTTCAATTACGTATGCCAGATCGATTCCTTTTTCTATTGCGCGTGTCGTGACCAGATCGAGCGCGCTTTCGACACACTCGCGTAAATCGAACGGTTGCTGATCCAATTCCATTTTGCCGGCTTCGATCTTGCTGAAATCGAGAATGTCGTTGATGATCGTGAGCAACGCGTCGCCGCTGTTGTGAATGACGTCAGCGTACTCGCGTTGTTCGTCGTTTAGATTTGTCCCCAGCAACAAATTGCTCATCCCGATCACGGCATTCATCGGCGTACGGATTTCGTGACTCATTGTGGCGAGGAACGCGCTCTTTGCCTGATTCGCCGATTCCGCTTCGCGGCGCGCGCGGATCAGTTCACTAATGTCGTTGTACAAAGCGATGGCGCCAACCCGCGTATCATTCACCGAAACGGGAACCGCCCACATTTGCACATCGACCAAACTGCCGTCTTTGCGATTGCGCCGCGTGAGGTAAGATGCCAGTTCGCCGCGCATCGCTTTGAGCGAACACGCCGCCGCTTCCGCACGAATCTCGTCGGACAGCGCAATCAAATCATCGACGTTGCGCCCGAGCGCTTCGGCTTTGGGGTAACCAAATAATTTTTCCGCCGCCGGGTTCCATTCGACGATGTGCGAATTCAGATCGACGGTTACGATAGCCACCGGGCTGTTGGAAACAATCCCTTCAAAGTATTGTTTTTGATTCTGCGCCGTTTCGTACAAACGCGCTTTGTCGATGGCGATGCCAACGCCGGCGGCAATCGTCGAAAGTAAACGCACATCCGCTTCACAGAATCGTTCTTCCTGTTCCGTACTCTGCACGCTGATCACGCCGATGGCTTCGCTCCCGACAAGAATCGGCACGCCGAGGTATGATTTGGCGGGCGTGCCTTGCCGCACCACGCCCAATTCCGTGCGCCGCTGTTCGACATTTTGATTGATGAGCAAGGGTTCGCGTGTTTGAATGATTTTCGAGGTCAACCCTTGACCGAACGGCATTGGCGGATCGACGCGCGGTTTGCCATTCTCGCTATAGTACGGGAAACTAATCAGATTGGTTGTACGATCCAACAACGCCACGTACACGATTTGGGCGTTGAACGTTTCGCGCATCTTGTCGCCGACAAGTTGAATCAGCGCGTCGAGTTCGAGTTGCGACGCGAACGCCTGACCGATGCTGTTGACAATTGCCAGTTCGGCGGCGCGTTGTTGCGTTTCTTCAACGAGGTAGAGCCGCTTGAGCGCCAACGCGGTTTGATTGGCAAAGACGAACAACGCCTCAATCTCGCGCTGACTAAACTCACGGCGTTGACGATAGTTCAGAAAGAGGACACCTAAACTGGTTTTCTCATCACGCAAAGGCAGAGCGATGGTCGATTGAACGCCGAGCGCGCGGGTCGCCGGGCTGAGCAAGGCTTGATCGTGAACGATGAGCGGGTCGGCGGACTCGAGCGCGCGCATCGTCAAACCGTCGGCGCGCGGCTGACCGCGTTGGTAAAATTCTGCGGGCAAACCTTCGCTATCCCAATACTTGAATTGCCCGTTGGCTTGGAGCAAATTCAGCGAGACCACATCCGCCGCGAATGATTCTTGCAACGCACGCGTGACAAAACGCGCCGTCGCTTCCACCGTCGTCGCCGAAAGCATTTGCGCGCTCAATTCAGAGAGCCGGGTCGTCATTGTCAACAAGGTCTGAATCTCGCTGAACAATCGCGCGTTTTCGAGCGCAACGCTCATACTGCTAGCAAGCGTATTTAGCAAACGCACATCCGACTCTGGGAAGGCGTTCTCGCGATCGAAATTTTGCAAAGAGATCACGCCGATGACCCGGTCACTGCTCTGGATCGGAACGTACACTCCCGATTTGGGAGTTACGGTGCCAGCGAGCAAGCTGCCGCCAATTTCCTTGCTTCGGCGCTCCATATCCTGATTGACCACAACCGTTTGACGCGTGCGAATCGCTTGTCCACTAAATCCACCGATCGGCGCAGGT
This sequence comes from Anaerolineae bacterium, assembly GCA_034435055.1. Lineage (GTDB taxonomy): Bacteria > Chloroflexota > Anaerolineae > UBA4142 > UBA4142 > DAOTXS01. The sequence goes on from DAOTXS010000014.1 coordinate 97,093, forward strand.
TCAGGATATGCGCGTTGGATTTTTCCATTTATCGGACCAATCAAATACGGAAAGGAGGTGGTATTGGTCTGCGGATCGTAAAGTGCAATGAGCACCGCTTGCGCATCAAAAATATCGCGGATTTTGTCGCCGACCAGATCAATCACGCCTTGAAAATCGAGTTTCGATGCCAGCCCTTGGCTGACCGTGTTGATGATTTCTAGTTCGGCGGCGCGTTGGCGCGTCTCGTTGTACAGACGCTGAGTTTCATCAAAGAGACGTGCGTTGCGAATGACAGTTCCAATATTGGCGGCAATCGTTTCGAGTAAGCGAACGGTGGAATCGGGATAGGCGTTTTCCCGATCGAAATCCTGAATAGTCACGCCGCCAATAAAATCTTTCCCTGCCAGAATGGGAACCATAATCAGCGATTTTGGAATTTCCGTCCCAACGGTCAGATTAGAACCGAATTTTTGCCACAGCCGCGGTGTATTGTGATTCACCACCAACGATTTGCCTTGGCGAGAAACATAGAGGGTAAAATCGCTCAAGGGCGTGGGGGGCGGATAGTAGCGTTGATTGTGTTTGTACACATAACGCGGTTGGAGAAGCTTGGTGGTTTGATCGTACAACCCAATCCCCAAACTATCGACGTGAATGGCGGCGCGCAATTCATCCCCCACCAGATCGATCACTTCTTGGAGATCGAGTTTCTGTGTAACGACGCGCCCCACGCGATTGATGATCTGTAATTCCGCGGCGCGATCCTCCGACTCTTTGAGCAAACGTTGAGTCTCCGCGAACAAGCGCGCATTTTCAAGCGCGACGCTCATCGAGCTGGCAAGCGTTTGCAAGAGACGCAGGTCGGCATCTGTAAACGCATTCTCGCGGTCGATGTTTTGCAGAGACATGACACCCCGCACCTCATCGCCGCTGATGAGCGGGACGCCAAGATACGATTTCGGCGCGTCGCCGGCAATCACCACCGAACCGTACTCGTGCATCCGTTGCGCGACATCTTGATTGAACATTAGCGGCTGGCGCGTTTTGAGAATGTGCCCCGAAAATCCTTTGGGCGCGCGCGGTGTGATCGTTTGGTGGACACCTTTTTCATAGGCGTACCGCCAGCTCGCCAAATCCGCCACACGATCATACGTGATAATATCCACCACTTGCGCGTCGAAAATCTCACGAATCTTGTCGCCCACCAAATCATAAATTGCCTGCATATCCAGTTTCGATGCGAGTGCCTGTTGCACGCTATTGATAATCGCAAGTTCCGCGTTGCGTTGGCGTGTTTCTTCGATCGCACGCGCGCGCGTCAGCGCGGTGGCAATGTGTTGCGCGACAAACTCGAGCAGTTTGACATCCTGCTCCGTGTAGCGAATACCTTTTTCATAACTCTGAAGCGTCAAAGAGCCAATCGTCTGCCCTTCCATCTTGAGCGGCACGCCAACCCAATCTTCGGCTGGCGTCCCCATCGGCGTGAATTTACCGCGTCGTCGTCCTTCTTCGATCTCCTCTGCCGAAACATGTAGCGTCTCACCCGTACGCAAAACGTATGCCCTTAGCGAGGTGGAATGTTCATCCAGCGAGAGAGGGGGCGGCGGCAAATCGCCTGCCGCATCGACGAAGTAAGGCGAGCTAACGATGTCAGTCGCGGGCTCGTAGAGCGTAACGTAGAAACTTTTGGCGTACATCAACTCGCCGACGATACGATGCATCGCCGCGTAAAATTCTTGCAGATCCTGCACCGCGCTCGCCGCATCGGCGATACGATAAAGGGCTCGATGCACGCGATCCGCATCGGACTGTTTCGCGTGAACGAGCGTTGCTTTGCGCGCAGTCGGTTGCCGTTTTTTAAGTACGCGCGAATGTTTGCGCGCGTCTGAGGCGTAAACCCGTTTTGCTTTTGGCATATCTAGATTCACTTGATCCGCTTGATCAACGTCAAGACATTCCCAGTTTGGTCAGAGGTGTAATGAATCTCGTCCATCATCTCGCGGATAAAATGCCAACCCAAACCACCCACCGGTCGCGTCAGCCAATCCTGATCGAGTTGAGGATGCGGCGCTTGTTCTGGTGAAAAGGGTACTGCATGATCGTGGATCGTTACGATGACCCGATCAGTGAACGTTTGCAAAGCAATGGCGACCGGACCGGGCGATGTTTTGTATCCGTGATGCACCAGATTGACAAACGCCTCTTCGATGGCGAGCCGCAAAGCAAAGACGACGGTTTCGTCGAGGGTGGTTTGCGCCACCAACTCGTCGAGCCATTGATGAATCGATTCAAGGTCTTGTAAGCGCGCTCGCGGCAGATCGATGAAATTTTTCATCGGTCAGGGTCAACGCACTTGGCAATTACAATCGTAATGTCGTCGGATTGCGCCCGGTCGCCGATAAAATCGATGAGCGTGCGGCGGAGTGTCTGCAACATTTCGGCGGGCGATTGCGCCGCGCCAGCGCGAATCAATTGGAGCAAGCGTTCTTCGCCAAATTGTTCGTCGGCAAGATTGAACGCTTCGGTTACACCATCCGTATAAAAGACGATGAAATCGCCGGCGTGGAATTGCGCGACGCGTTGCTCAAAGTGTACTTGCTCGTTAAACCCCAGCATAATTCCGGTGCGCTCGAGTTGTTCGATGGCTTGTTCCTTCGCGCGGAACAGGAACGGCGGATTGTGCCCGGCATTGACGTAGGTCATTTCCTTTGTGGCGGGATCGAGTTGCGCGTAAAACAAGGTAACAAACATTCCGCCGGTGGAATCCGCGCAGAGCAAACGATTACTTTGGGTTACACTTGCCGCCGGCGATTGCCCCGCTGTCGTCGCCGCACGCAACACGCTCCGCGTCAACGCCATAAACAACGCGGCGTGCATTCCCTTGTCGGACACATCGGCGATGACGATGCCGTGTTGCATCTTGGTTACACCAACATTCATAGTGAAATCGTAGAAATCACCCGCCACTTCGCGCGCGGGCTTCCAGTACGCGGCAAATTCCCAACCCGGGATTTGGGGGGTCTGGCTGGGAATCAAACTCGCCTGCACATCGCGCGCCAACTGCAATTCGTGTTCCAAACGTTCTTTGACCAACACGGCTTGATGCAGTCGCGCATTCTCGACGGCAACGGCGGCTTGGCGCGCGAGTGCCATCAACAATTTTTCGTCGCTCGCCGTGAAGATTGCTTGCCCACGCGCGCGTCCCAGGACAATGCCGCCCAACAAATGATCCTGAGTTTTGAGCGGCGCCCACAAAAGTGAACTGTACCCGATTTCATCCGGATAATCGGTGACGATAGCAGGACGATCACTTTGCCACGCTTGTCCCAGCGCGCCCGGCGCGATTTGACTGAAGGCGCGCGGACCATCGTCGGGACAAAAGCCGGCTTGATCCTGCCACGTTGCATCGGGCAAAGCGAGAAAGACTGCGCCGGCTTCCGCGCGAATCGCGCGCTTGCTTTCGTCCAATACCAAGCCGGGAATTTTTTCCACGTCAAGTACTGTACCCATCGATTCGCTGACGCGGTACATCAAATTGATTTCGCGGTAACGTTCCAACGCTTCGGTGGCGACGTCGCGTTTTTCCAATGCTTCGGTCAGCATAATGTTCAAACTGTGATGCAATGCGCGTTCCAACGATTGACTGCGCGTCGGCATCTGATCGAACACCACCATCGCGCCGAGAAGATGTGTGCCGGCGGCGAGTGGATACAATCGACAATGATCGACTTGCGTGACTTGCCTGGCATCGAGCGATTGCAAAATCTGTTTGGCGTCCACGCGCGCCTGCGCCCAATTCGTCGTGCTGACGAATACCGTGCCATCGTTGCGCACCAACGCGAGCGCAAGCTCGGCGACGGATGCTTCCATCGATTGGATGAGTGCAGTTGCATCGCGCCGATTGAGCAAACGTTGTAACGTCAGATTTTCTCCGTTGCTCACGCAGGCACCGCCTTGAGTCGTTTGGTTAGAATCAATGTATTCCCGTCTTCGCGCGTTTGGTAATCGATCTGATCCATCGTACCGTAAATGATAAAGAGACCAAACCCGCTCGTGGGACGATCTTCAAGCGCGGCGTTCAAATCCGGCGCGGGCGGTTCGCACGGTTCGAAGGGACGTCCGAAATCGGTGAGGCGCACGATGATTTGATGCGGCTCGAATTCCAAATCCAAAATGATCGAGCCGGGATTCATCCCGGCGTAGCCGTGCGTGATGATGTTCGTACACGCTTCATCGACGGCAAGCCGGAGTTCGTAATTCGTTTCCTCGTCGATGCCGCGCGCGGCGCACGCCTCATCGATGAATTTCCGGAAAGGCCCGAGTGATTCTAGTTCGGCTGATTTGGTGAGACGGAGTTTGGTAGGCATTTGAATATCAAATGTTGACAATTAGCAAGGTTACGTCTTACGTTTGCGTAATTCCTTTAGCAAAAAATCAACCAGTTCTTGTGCAAACGATCCAAATCCTGGAATGGCATTAGCAAGACTGCCCAGAAGAATTCCTCCTTTGTCGAGAACTTGTTCCAAATTGTCTTGCCCCCCTTCCGATTCAAAATCTGCCAATGCTGAACCAAATGATTCGAGTTTGAATTTCAATTGGCCATCTACCAATCCAGCCGGTTCTATCTCTTCGCGGAAGCTTTGAGGGTATAGAATGCGTTCGTGGTTCAAGAATCCTTCCAGTCGTTTGTTCACCTCGGCAATCGCCTCATGAATATTATCGCGAAATTCCTTACGAAAGAGCAACTCGCGGCAAACCGAGACGAGCTCCAAAAGTTTGCTCACTGCTTCAAGAAAATCTCGTAGGTTTTCTATACGATTTGGCATACGTATTCCTCCTTTGGCTAATTTCTATTTTCCTACTGATGCAGTAAAGTGGCATTTCAAGTCTGATTCAGTACACCGCCTCCGGGAACGTACACACGCCGGCATTCTGACCCAGTTGCTTGACCATTCGCAAATTGTTCCACGTTGCATCGATTGCCGAGAGAATGCCGTCGTGAATTGCCCACGCGCGCCCGCGCACCGTCCGCCATTGCTCCGGTTTCCGAAAAGGTGTCGAGCCATCTAACGCCTTGTGTAACCGCCCGCCCGGTTGAAATTCGGTGTGAATATCGTCCATCAATTTGTGTCCGCGCATGTACGCCAAGCCGCGTCGCTCAAATACCCACGCCGACGCGTACGTCAACGGTTCGAGTGAAAGCGCGCGATGTCCCAAGAAAGTGAGAAAGGCATCGAGATGTTGAAAGGTCGCTTGCGATGCGTTGAGCGATGAGCGAATTTGTCCTGGCGCAAGCCCGGCATTCATCGCGCGTTCTTCTTCCACGCGATTGCGATGCACGGTACCGAAAAGCGTAGCGTTGCCGGCATCATCCGCATCCGTTTTGAAACGCGGTGACGCCGGGTCGTTGAGCAACAACAAGTTCAGATCAATGCCGTTGAAACTATTGTCCGCCAGTTCGACACAAAAGAAAACATCATCAGTATTAAGCGAATCGCGCACCGACAGATTGACAAGTCCCTTTTCCAATTCGGCGCGCAAGCGCACATAACCATCGCCGTCGGGACCCTTCCACGTGAGCGGGTTGATTTCAAAACGCACAAGCAATGCCGGTGGAATCAACATTCGATAAATGCGTTGTTTGGCTTCCATCGGCAAACCGTTGATCGTCAGAATCGAAATGGGCAGAGCGAAATCGCCCATCAAATCGTGAACGGAGATTGCGCCGGGATCGGGTGCGATTTTATGCGGTTCTTGTTTGACACGCAGATATTTGAACATCAAGCGCAATCAGAAACTCGCAACCGCCGTGGCGACGTCGGGAAAAAATTGCATAATGCTGTCAAAACCACTTAGCTCGAAAACTTTTTTGACGTTTGTTTGCGCCGCCGCGAGCCGCAGATCACCACCGTGCGCACGCGCTTCCTTGACCGCGCTGAGCAACACACGCAAGCCGGCACTACTGGTGTACTCGAGCCGTGAAAGATCGACAACCAATTTAGAATTTCCTTCCGTCAACCACCGATTGAAAAATTCGTTGAGGTCGGGCGCGGTCAGTGCGTCCAAACTTCCAACAACCGAAGCAATCGCCACTTGACCTTCGTAGCGATGAGTGATTTCCATCTAACTCTCCCCGCAATCAGATTGCGTGTGTGGTTTTGAATATCAAGAACAAAAAGCCCCGGCTATAATCCCAAAACTTGTTTCGCGCGCTCCAGCAATTCGTCCGGGTCAAAGGGCTTGGTCATATACACATCCGCGCCCACTTCGCCGCCGCGTTGACGATCGTACTCTTGCCCCTTTGCCGTCAACATCACCACGTAAACATCATTCAAGTTCAACTCGCGCTTGACGGTACGGCACACATCAAAACCATTCATCTTGGGCATCATCACATCGAGAAAAACCAGATTGGGTTTTTCTGTCTTGATCGTTTCGAGCGCGTCCACGCCGTTGTCAGCGGTTAGAATTTCGACGCCTGCATCTTCCAATTCTTCCAGCGTTTGTTCGATCAGCAAGCGGATGTGCGATTCGTCATCGACGATTAAAATTTTGCTCAAGGGACTCCTTTTATTGACCTGCCAGCGTCTTGGCAATTATTCGAACAACAGGAAAAAGAGATTTTCCATCCCTTTTTCAAAGCGCAGGGTTTTGACGAGATTGTGTTTTTCGGACAAGAGCGAACGCACGATCACCAAATCCGGGCGATCCGCCACGGCTTGTTCAATCCCGTCTGAGCCGGTGTACGCCGCCGCAACGGAATAGCCCTGCGACTGCAACGCTTCAGCGAGCGTCTTGACCGTTGTTGCATCTTCGTCGACGACAAGCACTTTTTTCTTGGACGCGCCCTGCGCCAACAACGCACCGATTTCGTTGAGCAACGCGCGCGTGTCCATTGGCTTGGTGAAATAGCGATCCACGCCCAATCGATAGCCGCGTTCTTTGTCTTGGATGATCGATAGAATCACAATCGGAATGTTGAAGGTTTCGGGGTCGTTCCGCAAAACTGCGGCAACGTCAAAGCCGGAAAGTTCCGGCATCATTACATCAAGCACGATGAGATCCGGTTTTTCGCGTTTAACCTGCACCAGCGCTTCGCGCCCGTCTTTGGCTTCGCGCACCGTGTATCCTTCGGTTTCCAATTCTTGGCGCAACAACTCGCGGATGCTCGCTTCATCATCGACGACGAGAATCGTCTTTTTGCCCGTCGCCGGAATATCGCTAGCCGTCATATGCGCGCGCAGTTGATTGACCAACGCATTCACGTCGATCTTTTTCACGTGCACATCTTCAAACGGTTTCGCGCCGGCTTGCTTGGCGGCAATCGGCAAAGTAAAGGAAAACGTACTGCCTTTGCCAATCTCACTTTCGACCCAGATGCGACCGCCGTGATGTTCGATGATCTGTTTGCAAATCGGCAGACCCAAGCCGGTGCCCATTGGTTTGTTCGTCAACGTGTCGCCGACTTGGACGAATTGTTCAAAGACTTTACCGTGATCTTTCGGATCGATGCCCGCGCCAGAATCGACGACGCTGACGACGACGTTGCCATCGTCCCGGCGCGCGCGGCACGTAACGCCGCCTTGCTCGGTAAACTTGACCGCGTTCGAAATCAGATTGATGACGACTTGAATCAAGCGGTCGCGGTCGCCGATGAGTTGCGGCAAATCGGTTTCCACATCCAGCGTGAGTTTGAAGGGTTTGAGTTCGAACAACGCCGCCGTTGCCGTCGCCGCGCGTTCGATAATTTCCTGAATGGAAATTTGTTCCATCTGCCATTCCACTTTGCCGGCTTCGATTTTCGCCAAATCGAGAACATTGTTGATGAGCGCGGTCAAGCGCTCGCCTTCGGCAATGATGATGTCAACGTTGGCGCTGACTTGTTGCACCGCGCGTTGCGTTTTGGGATTATCCATCGGCACAACCGGCAGGATCGCTTCATCCAAACGCTTTTTGATAATTTTGGCAAAACCCAACACCGAAGTCAACGGCGTACGAAGTTCATGACTCACGTTCGCCAAAAAAGTACCTTTCATTTTGCTCGCGGCTTCGGCGGTTTCTTTGGCTTGCAAAAGCGCGGCTTCGGCGCGTTTGACATCCGTAATGTCGCGCACCAAACCGATGAACAATTCTTGCCCCTCACCCACGGTTGTGTCCGTAACGGCGATTTCCACCGGAAATTCCGAACCGTCTTGACGCACGCCAATCGCTTCGCGACGCTCACGCGCCATCCGCACCCCTTGATCGAACTTGGCAAACATTTCATCGTTTGCGGCAGGCACCAACATTTCAACTTTTTTGCCGATGACTTGGCTCGCCGGGTAACCAAACATTTTTTCGGCGGCGGGATTGAACGATTGAATGACCCCCGATTTATTCGCCGTCAAAATTCCATCCGCCGCGCTATCGACGACGGCTTGGCGATACTTGCTCTGATTCACGAGCGCGGAAGCGATTTTGTTGAACGCTCGCACGATTTGTCCCAACTCGTCGCGATTGTCCAACACCAAATCCGCGCTCATCGTGCCGCTGACCATTTGTTTGGACGCGGCATCCAACGCATCGACGGTGCGCATCACGGCGAGATAAAACGCCGCCCAAAGATATGCGACAATCAGAAGAAAGACGGCAGTCAAACCGATGGCGGCGTTGCGTTGTTGCGTCAATTCCGCGATGCGCGCTTGGAGCAATCGCTCCAATTCGACGATGCCGCGATCCCACAATTCGTGATTGGCTTGCAACGCCTGCAAGCCGGGCGTGCGATAACGTTTGCCATCGACGCCGGTCGGTGAATTCCAAATCCGTCCGACGCTGTTAATAAATTCTGTCGCGGTAGTTACGGTTTCGGCAAGCGGCATCTCTAAATTTGCTTTGAGCGAAGACGCGCGCGTATTGCTAAAGGCAATGCGAAAATCATCTTGCATCGCGCTGATATTCGATTGCTTGATGCCGGTCAAGGTGGAGGTACGCGCCAACGCGGCGGTAGAACCTTGCCGCGCCAGCGCCGGCAAATCGAGCACAAGAATGCGCGTAAGGATTTCTTGACCGGTTGGCAAATCGATCACTAACGCGGAGATGAGATAATGGCTGTCTAATTCCGCGTCGAGAATTAAATTGGAGGTGTTACCCATCAGCACACGCAATTCATGCATATCATCACTGAGTTTGGCGTACTGATCGGCAATCGCGCCGGAGTTGGGATCAGGCGGCAAGTTTTTTAGCGCGAACCAGCTTTCCTTGAGTTGTTGGAATTTTTCATGCGTACCCAATCGCGCGCCCAATCGTTGATCGTATGATTCCAGCCCAGCGAATGCTTCGTCTATTTTGCGCCGCGTAATCAACACGTCTTGCGGGTTGGCTTGCGCGCCCTGGATTTCATTTTCCAGTAACATTCCTTGAAGCGTTTGCTCCGAGAATTGCTGGAGCGCGCGCAAGTACGCGGTGCCTTCTTGTTCACGGCTGGCAAAATCAACACGCGCGCTGAGTTCAATGATCAGCAGGACCATAATCACGGCAAGCGGAATGGCAAACAGTAAACTGATCAGCGCGAATTTTTGTGGAAACCGCAAGCGATTCATCAAGCGGATCGCTGGACTGAATTGCTGATTCAGAAATTTCTTCATACACTCCTATTCAGTCGATCAAGGACGTGCAATTTTTCTTACGGCGGACAAACCGTAAAACCCTTTTCAAAAACCGTGCCGTCGGGTTGGGTGTACATCACCGGACGATTGTTGATATCGAGAAAGCCGACTCGCGCAAAAAAGTAATCGCACGGACCCCCCAGCCCCAACTTCCAACTCCCAAGCGATTTGATTTCAATCGTGCCGGCGGAAATCGCGCTTTGCAGAGCGGTTGTCTCGCTGTACGAGCGATTGGGTGTATCGGCGCGGTAGATGTACACGAGCCATTTGGGGTTATAGACCGAGCCGGCAGTATTCGAGAAGGTCACAAAGAAATTCAAGTCGGTGCCGCGCACCGGCGGGTTGGGTTCGATACGAAGATTGGAAACGTACAGACCCGGGGGGAACGCTGGCGTCGGGGTGGGCAACGGCGGCAAAGTTGGAAGCAGAGTTGGCGTCGATGTGGGTTGCGTTTCACTTATCGCCAATGTGGGTTGAATCACAACCACAGTAGCGGTGGCAGTGGGCGGCGGCAACGTTGGAGCCGTTGTAAAAGTCGGCGGGATGACAGTCGCAGTTGGTAATACGAGCGGCGGCAAAGTTGGCACACGCGTCCGCGTGGGCAATGCCGGTGTCGCGGTTGGCGCAGAAGCACACGCGACCGTCAATGAAACCAGTCCCATTAGCGCAAGCACAAAAACAACCCGCCTCAACATTCTCATCTCTCCTTGAAGAACCAACGGCAATCGACGCACAGAATTTCTGCGCGAATAATCAAGCGGGCGGATTATCGCATAATCACGATACGGTGACAAGGGGGGATAAAAAAGACACGGCAGTTTACCAACCGCCGTGTCGAGGGGAAAACTATTCGCCTTCCAACTTGGAACTGTACCACATCAAGTAATCGGGCAGACGCGCGCTCCAATAATCGCTCTCGTGTTTGCCTTGCCAGGTATCTGTGAATTCGTGTTCAACGCCGAGCGCGTCTAATGCGCGATGCCACTCACGAATGGCGTCGCCCCAGTTCGTATCGTCGCGTCCCACATCCATCCAAATCGAGATTTGTTTCCACGTGTCCGTGTTTTGCAACAACCAAACCGGGTCGTACTGCTTGAAATATTCGCGCGTGCCAAAGACTGCAAGCGAACCATCCGCGCCGCGAATCGATGGACTGTGCGCGCCAGCGATGCTGAATACCTGTGGCTGAGTCAACGCAAGCATCAACGCCGATTGTCCGCCCGCCGATAATCCACCAATCGCGCGGCTTTCGCGGCGCGCGAGCGTGCGATAATTCGCATCGACAAAGCCGACGACTTCTTGCCACACGTAATCGCCGTACCGTTTGCCGTCGCTGCCCTCGACCGGCGCGTGATTGAACCACCACGACTTGTCACCTTCCGGCGTTACGAGAATCATCGGTTGAACGACGCCGCCGCGAATCATGACGTCGAGGATACGACACGCGCCGTACGTCGCCCATTCTCGATAATCGCCGGCAAAACCGCCGAGCAAATATAAAACCGGGTAACGTCGATCTGTGTTGTAGTATCCCGGCGGCAGATAGATCAGCACCGGCATTTCTTTGCCGATGAGTTGACTGTAGAATTTCGCATCGATCAAATCACTCCGCGCGGCGGCGACCGGAATGCGCGGCGTCAGCGTCGGAATCGGAATGAGCGCAGGACGCGGAATCGTCGGGCGTTCCGGCGCAAGGTGATTGACTCGATCGCACAAATGTGTTGGGGTCGGTGGGATGAGCGTGGCAAGCGGCGCGACAGATTGATTCGGCACCGGCATCGTCACGCAACTCACGATGACTATGATGATAAAAAGAGCAGTTACTGTCCGCGTAATTGGGATGAATACCATTTCAAATAATCCGGCAGATGCGGCGACCAGTACGTGCCTTCGTGTTTGCCTGCCCAATCGCCGTGCCACTCGTGCGCAATGTTGCGCGCAAGCAAAATGGCACGAAATCCTTCCACACATCGATCGGAGTTTGGACCACAGTGGCGTACTTTGTCATCGTCCGCACCAACATCCAGCCAGATCGTTAGTTGACGCGGCTTGTCGGTATTTTGCGCGAGCCAGATCGGGTCGTACTGATTATACCAATTCCAATCGTTGAGAATCGCAATCGAGCCATCCGCGCCGCGAAAAGATGGACTGTGCGCGCCGACGATGCCGAAAACTTCGGGATGCAAAAATGCGAGCGTGAGCGCGCCTTGCCCGCCCAACGAAAATCCGCCGATGGCGCGGCTCGCCGGTTTAGCAATCGTGCGGTACGTCTGATCGATGTAGGAAACGATTTCGCCCCAGATGTAATCTGCCCAGGGTTTGCCATCGGTTGCGCCGGGTTGGTGATTGAAAAAGTACGACGGCTGACAATCGTCCATAAAGCCGTCGGGCTGAACGATAATCATCGGTTGGATTTGTCCGCTCGTCGTCAGTGATTCTGATTTGTCTTTCAAGCCCCAGGTTTCCCATTCAGTAATTGGATCGATGCATCCACCGTACCCGTGCAACATATACAGCGTGGGGTAGCGGCGTTGCGGCGAATCGTTATAACCCGGCGGCAAATAAACGATCAAGCGTCGTTCTTCGTTGATCAAGTTGCTTTTGAACTTGGTTTCGATTTTGGTTGTTCTGCCGCGCGGCAATGGTGTATTCGTTGGCGTGCGCGTTTGAGTTGGCGTCCGCGTGAGCGTGGGCGTTGACGTTGCGGTGGGTGGCAACGTGTTCGTCGGCGAGGATTGAATGGTTGGTGCGTTGACTGATGTGCGCGTTTCCGCCCAGGCGATTTCGACCGGCGCTGGGATGGTCGTCGATGTTGCAAGCGGACGCGACGTGACGCTGGAACAACCGACGGCAAGCATCAAGACACTGGATAAGAAAAATAATCGCGCCATCATTTTACTGTCCCACAAGTTTAGACGCGTACCACAACAGATAATCGGGCGTGTGCGTTGCCCAGTACGGCGGATCGTGAAAGCCGTAGAAAAGATGAAATTCGTGCGGCACGCCAATTTTGTTGAGCAAGTTGTGATACTCGATAATCGCCGTGCCCCATTGATCGTCGTGGTCGCCGTCATCGATCCAAATCGTCAATTGCTTCCACGTGTCCGTATTTTGCACGAGCCAGATCGGATCGTACGGATTGTAAAATTTTTCGTCGCCAAAGTATGCCACACTGCCGTCCGCGCGACGGAATGATGGACTGTGTGCGCCGACGACACTAAAGAGTTCGGGGTGCATCAAGCCGTGCATCAATGCCGCCTGCCCGCCCGCCGACAATCCGCCAACGCCGCGACTCTCGCGCCGCTGAATCGTGCGATAATTGGTGTCGATGTACGTCACCAAATCTTTCCACACGTAATCACCCCAGCGTTTGCCGTCGGAAATCGGCGGCGGCGCGTGGTTGATCCAAAACGAACCGATGCCACCCGCCGGGTTATCGTTGCCAGACGGCATAACGACGATCATCGGTTTGACTTTGCCAGCGGCGATGAAATCATCCATAATTCCACAGAGGTTGAAATTGTACCATTCTTTGTAATTGCCACCCAACCCCGATAATAAATATAACGCGGGATAACGACGGGCGGATTGCGTGTTATAACCCGGCGGCAGGTAAAGATAGAACGGCATCTCTTGATTGAGCGACGCGGAGCGAAAACGTTTGTCCTCGCACGCGCCGCGGCCGGCGGGTTGGAGCCACAGAGTTGGCACGCGCGTAGGTGTAAATGTGGAGGATGATCGAGGCGACGCGGTTTGTGTGGGTGAAGGACCCGGCGTGGGCGAACGCCAAACCGTTGGCGTCGCAAGCAATACCGGCAAAGAACTAGTTGACGAAGACGATTGAGCAATCAGTGGCGAAGGCAAAGGAGCGGGTGATCGGATTGCGCAACCGCCAATCAATCCGACAACAAAAAGGTAAATTGCCAATACGCGGTTCATTGCGCATTAGTGGGCAGAGGATAATTTTTGCGCTCACACTCGTTCAGGAATTGCGTTGCGCCCCGACGCATCTCGCTCGTTACTTCGTGGCCGGTGTTCGGATAGATCATCAATTGCACATCCACCCCGATGGCACGCAACGCCCGCTCGAAGGCGCGAGCGCGGTCAACTCGGTTAGCGCCTTGATAAGGATCGAATTGGCGCGGGACTTCGGTCGCAACGTTATCGCGTTCACCAACGGCGACCCAGAAAGAAATCTTTTTGAAATTCGCCCAATCGAAGGCGCGTCCGATCAGTTTATCCAAATCGCCAACACCAAACGGAAACGGCAATCGTTGTGCACCATCACTCTCGACCGGCAGAGTATATGTGCCTGCCGCCACCGTCGCCACACTTTCGACGCGCTCCGGGTACATCATCGCCAAGCGATGTGCCAACTGCGCGCCGCGCGAAAAGCCAAAGACCAACGCGCGCGGATGGACAGTTAGATTCAATCGCGCCGGCAGTGAGTTGAGGGTATCAATGAGCATCTTGGTGATCTTGATGTCATCGTCCATCAAAGCTCTGGGGTCCATATAATCGCGGTATGGTAGATTCGGTGCGACGATGACCCAGTTATAGCGATCCGTTTCGTTGCTCAATGCTTTGGCAAGTGCGTCGCCCCGTGCGTTGACGCCGTGTAAAATCAATACCACCCGCAAAGATTGATGGCGATTCACCTGTGGCGGCAGATGAATGTACAAATCACCCTCGCCGAAGGGCAGAATGGCTGGCGCAACCGAGTTTGCCAAAATGCTGACTGGATTTACCGTTGGTTTGACCAACGCGGCAGTGGGCGGAATTGGCGTGGCGGTCGGCGGAACGGGAGTTGCGGTGGGTGGTCGCGGCGTTGCGCGGGCGGGCTCGGGAGTTATAAAGTCAGTGATGGATTGCAGAGCCGGTTTAACAGTCGGAGACGAATTTGTGTTTGCCGCGGAAGAGGCGGCACACCCCAACAAACCAAACGCTATGGCAATGAACCACAGCGTTGAAAACACTTTGAATCGAATAATCGGTTGCCTTGAACTCATCGAACCTCAGTGATATCTGATTGGTTGGGGTATTACTTTGGTACTATTATATCACATCGTTCGCAAAAATGAAAATGCCCATCTTGAATCTCGCAACCATCCACCGGCAAATAAGCACCGTGAGTTACCTAGAATTATTCCTAATGCCGAAAATCGATGATGGCGGTATTACAACCGCGATCATCGTGCGTCTTGACATAGACGCCGGGCGATTGCGGACTGCCGCCATCATCGACAATAAACACCCACCAATTGCCATCGATGCGCTGCCCCTCGGCAATGCCCAAACGATATTTACCCGCACATTCCGGACAAATATGTTTATAGTCGCTGGGATCGGTCCCTGTGATGAAATCATCGATGACGGCATCGCCGTGTTCTGAGTTAGACACCCGGACACGGACGCCGTTTTTCGGCAAGCCATTTTCCAACACGGTTCCTTCGATTCGTGTGTTGCCTGCTTCAACGCATCCCTTGTTCACCGGTTTGTAATACCAACCGGCGTACGGATCGGCGGTGGGGGGTGGCGGCGCGGGGGTGGGCGAGCGCGCGGGAACGACGGGACGTGGCGTGGGCGGACGGGCGGTCGGTGCGCGGGTTGGAGTTGCTGGAGGCGGTGGCGGAATTGGCGTCGGCGGAATCGTGGGGGGCACCCGCGTAAAAGTTGGGCGCACGGTTGTGCGAGTAGCCACTGGCGTTTCCGTCGATGTGGGATTGGCGCGCGCAATCACATCAGTGGTGCGACAACCCAAAATCACCAGCCAGAAAATTCCACCCCCCAAAATTATGCGCGCCGAAAAAAATCGCTTCACCATCTTTAATGATAGCGTTTGACCGTGAATCGATACAACTGCACCGGTTCATTCGGATCGACGATGTTGGCTTTGTGCACACGCGTGTAATACAATTGTTTTTCCGCCGTGTCGATTTCATCCAGATCGGGCAGGAGTAAACCGCGCTTCCAACGATTGCGTAACGATTGGACGATCAAGCCGTGCTTTTTGGGATCTTGTCCGTGAATCGAATCGATAGGTTCCGGCGGCGTTAGCACATCAACCGAGATGTCAAGCAGATCGAGTTCGTGCGCGCGCACCGGCGGAAAGCGCGGGTCGCGGGTTGCCGCGCTGATCGCGTTCTCGATGATTTCTTCTGCCAGCGTTTTATGCACCGGCTCAATCGTGCCGATACAACCGCGCAAATCGCCGTCGACCGTGTGAAGCGAGACGAACGCGCCGGCGGGCTCGCGCATTTCCGGCGAGAGATCGTCAGGCGGTTGGATGCGCTTGCCGCTTTTCACGAACGCTTGAATCGCATCGTGTGCAAGTTGAACAAAGGGATGATGCTTTTTAGGAGTACTCATCGTTGAGCTCCCAATTCTGCTACTGCAACTGAAAATCCGCCCAACCGCGCCAACACACGCCGGGCGCCTCGGGTTTTAGATTATTGAACGTAAACTCTGCAACGGGCGACACCCGCGTAGTTCCTTCGACAACCCAGACCCAGCGTTTCTGCCCGGGTGCCGGACCATACGCATCGACAATCATCGAATAGAAACCGTCGCCGTCTGTGCCGGATTCTCGTTTGTCTGCCCAACCACCATCAGGACCGGCGCCGGACATGACAACGGTTACACCATTGATCACGCCGCCACTTTGATCATAAATCGTACCTTGAATAAAAGTTTGCCCCGAATGTTCACACCCCTGATTGGCGAGTCTGTATTTGAATTGCGGTTTGGGAACTGCGGTGGGCGGCGGTGGTGCGGGCGGTCTTGTTGGTGTGCGCGAGGGTAATGGTCGCGCGGTTGGAGGACGCAAAGTGGCAGTTGGTGGAACTGGCGTTGGCGAAGGCGGCGGTTTAGTTTCGGTGGGCGGTGGAACCGGCGTGAAAGTTGGACGCCGCGTGGCAGTGCGCGTTGGCGTCGGTTGAACTTGAGCAATCAACGTATCCGTAACACGACAGGCAAGCACACCTCCTAACAACACCAAGCCCAACAACCACCGCGCATCCCAAGGTTTCACGTGCATTCAATTTCCTTTCTTGATAAAACTGAGGAGCAGAAACAAACTATTCCGCGGATCAAAGCGGCACGATTATACCATAAAGCCGAACGAAGACCAAAGCGGAGGATGATCAACCTGTCGATTGATTACGAACGATGGCTGGTGCGCGATTTTTTGTACGTGCCTTCCGGTTTCGCTTGCGCGCGGCGATGCGTCGTGCGATAACTCGGCGCGAGGATTTCGTTCACCGAACTGTGCGCGAGATCGAAGATGCGTGACTGGATGCGCGGATCGATTTGCGCCTCGCGGTGAATCGTGATCGCGGTCGGCAGATGCGCAACGTACCGATAATCGATGATTTGAAATAATTTTTCGCGCGCCCACGGCGTCGCATTTTCGATGCCAAGATCGTCCAGCACAAGAAACGGCGCGCTCCGCGTCTCTTCAAAACGCTGATCGTACGAGGTCGTACTGCCCGGCGCAAACGCCGCGCGCAAATGATCGAGCAAGTCCGGCACAACGACGAACACCACAGACGTGCCGCGCGTCGCAATCGCATTCGCCACCGACGCGGCGAGATGCGTCTTGCCGCAACCATAATCGCCGGTGAAAACAATAAAGCCGTGCGGATTTTCGGCGTACTGTTTCGCGGTGTTGAACACGCGGCGCAAGTTCGCGCGTTCGTCACCCATCACTTCCGGATCGCTTGCACGCAAATCGAAATTATCGAATGTCATCTCACCGTAGAGTGCCAGATTCGACGCGCTTGGCGCGGATGAATCGATACCACCTTGTCGATAATCGGGCGCGAGAATTGTTACCATCGCGCAAAACGTCGTGTCCGCCAAACGCGACCGCACGCGCGGATCGATGGCTTCCAGATCGCGATTGGTCGTTACGACCGTTGGCAATTGCGCGTTGTATCGATGGTTGAACAATTGAAATAATTTTTCCTGCGCCCACGCCGTCGTCGTCTGCGCGCCGAAATCATCGAGAATGAGAAACGGCGTCTCACGAATCATTTCAAAACGTTCGTCGTACGTCACACGACTGGTCGGCGCGAAGGTGGCGCGCAAATGATCAAGCAAGTCCGGCACGACGACGAACAACACCGGCTCGCCGCGCGCCAAGCGATCGTTGGCAATCGCGGCGGCGAGATGCGTTTTGCCGCAACCGTAACCGCCTTTGAGCAAAAGCCAGCCACTCGGTTTTTGCGAAAATCGGCGCGCCATTTCGTACGCGTCACGCAAATTCTTGCGCTTGTCCGGCGGCAAACCAACTCCGTCCGGGCGAAACGTCGCAAATGTCATTTGCGAAAGATGCGTGAGTCCGCTCGCGCTCCGCAAACTATCGATGCTGGCTTGCTGGGTTTCACGGAGTTTGCACTCGCACGGTACCGCGCGCCCGAAATCCGGATGATCGACCGGCACCTCGCGCCGCAAAAAACCAACGCCGCCGCAAATGGGACACACCGTTTCAACGTTTGACGAATTTACCATATTCATCGTACCACGATTTACTCTTCTTCGACCCGCGTCCTTCTACTTTCCAGCGCTCTAAAATTTTCCGCGTGTACTTTAAATTTTTATTCCCGCGCACCGCCGTCTCTTTGAGCGCGTCGGCAATCCAATCCATGGGGTATTCCTGTTCAAGTTCTTTCAATTCATCGGAGATCACCGGCGTCAGAAGCAAGCCAAAACTTTTTTCATACAACACAAAAATGTTCGGGCGTTCTTCCACGGACGCGGGCTCGCGCGATACGCCGGACAGTGATTCTTCGGTTTGCGCTTTATCAAACGCGCGCCGACCTTTTTCCGTGTTGAGGAAATACTCATCACCGTGACACAACAACGTGCCGCGTTTCATCGCCGAATCCAACCCGCGTTTCAACGCGGCTTCCGGTTTCGCCTCGATGATTTTCAACGATTGCATCAACGTGCGGTCGGCGCGCAAATCATCGAGGCGAATGCGTGGCGATTTGTTGTGCGCGCTCAACCAAAAAATGTGCAACGTCACTTTGAGCTCCGCCGCATCGTCGATCATCGGCAAGAGTTCGCTGAAAAATAAATTCGGCAACGGTGTAACGTCAAGTTTGCCTTGCGGAAAACCAGAAAAGATTTTCATTGGCGTTTGAAAATCAAGAGCTGCGTGTTGGAACTAGAAGATCACGAAATTTTGCTTGATCTTCCACAAAGTACAATTGAATATCTTTGGTTGGCCCGTGCCGATGTTTAGCAACAATGATTTCCGCAACTTTTTCAGGGTAGTCCTTGCCTTTGTGTCTAGGGCTTTCCATCCACTTCTCTAATGTTGGATAATACATTTTTTCGCGGAAGATAAAAATCACGACATCCGCATCTTGCTCGATGGAGCCGGATTCGCGCAAGTCTGCCAATTGCGGACGATGATCTTCACGCGATTCGACCGCGCGCGACAGTTGCGATAGCGCAACGACCGGAATTTTCAATTCGCGCGCCAGCTCCTTCAACTGCCGCGAGATTTGCGAAATTTCTTGCACGCGATTTTCGATCCGTCCGCGAATCGTCATCAATTGCAGATAATCGATGATCACCATATCGAGTCCGTGCTCGCTTTGCAGCCGCCGCGCTTTGGCGCGAATTTCAATCGGCGTGATCGCCGCGCTGTCGTCGATAAAGATCGAGAGCTCGGACAATTCGCCGGTCGCTTTGGACAAACGCGAATAATCGGCGTCCGTGAGTTTGCCCAGCCGCAAACTTTGCGAATCGATATCACCCATACTTGCCACGAGGCGTTGCACCAATTGCTCTGCCGACATTTCGAGACTGAACAGCGCAACTTTTTTGTGATAGCGCGCCGCCGCCGTTTGCATAATCGATAACGCGAACGAGGTTTTGCCGGAACCGGGACGCCCGGCAACGATGATCAAATCCGACGGCTGAAAACCGCCGAGCAATTTGTCCAGATCGGTAAAACCGGTTTGCACGCCCAGAATTTCGCCCGGATGTTTCTGCACGTAATCCAAGCGGTCGATGAATTGATCGACGGCGACGCGAATCGGAATCATATCGCGCGTCATCCGGCGTTGCGCCACGGAGAAGATGATTTCTTCCGCGCGATCGATTGTCGCGTCGATGTCTTCGGTAGAATCGTACGCAATGCCGGCAATATCGCCGGCGGCGGAAATCAAACGCCGTTGGGTAGATAAACGTTCGACGAGATGCGCGTACGTCTCGACGTGAATCGCCGTGGGGACGGCGTTGATAAGCGCGGTGATGTACGCCGCGCCGCCAACATCATTGAGCTTGTTGTTGGCTTCCAATTCCGAGACGACAGTGAGAAAATCGATGGGCTCGCGACGTTCGTGCAACGCAAAAATCGCGTCGTAAATCCACGCGTGCTTTTCGAGATAAAAATCGGAAGCGTGGATAATCGGCACGACTTTGATGATCGCATCGGGATCGATTAGCAATGCGCCCAGCACCGCCTGTTCGGCTTCGATGTTGCTGGGCACCATTTTGTTTGGTGCGGTGGAAGTTTGATAGGTCATCGGAATGTGTCCGCAGATTTCGCGGAGGATACAGATTTTATTCTCTGGGCAATTTGTATAATCGGTGGAGCAATTTTCCCCACTTGATATTTCAAATAACAGCGACTAGAAAATAATTCCCGACGCACTGTCGGGAATCGTTCAGCATCAATCTTCTTTCGGGTTGTTGCCCTTGCCCAACCCATCGAGGTCGAGGTCTTGGAGAAGATCACGGAACGCGTCCAATTTTTCTTCTTCTTCCGCTGGTGCCTCGACACTCTGGCTCGGACGAATTGCCGCTTTTTTCATCACGCCGGGATCGACAAAGATCGGCACTTGGAGTCGCACCGCAAGCGCAATCGCGTCGCTTGGGCGCGAATCGAGTTCGACCCGTTGGTCGCCGATGTCCATAACGATTTGGGCAAAAAAAGTATCCTCGCGCAAATCGGTTACGATAATGTGCAAGGGTCTGCCGCCAATCTGTTTCAACAAGTTCCCGAACAGATCGTGCGTGAGCGGGCGCGCCACTTGATTGCCTTCGAGTGCGATGCGAATCGCGTCCGCTTCAAAGGGTCCGATCCAAATCGGGAGAAAGTGATCGTGCTCGTCTTTCAACACCACGATGCGATGCGGCGAGACGAGACTAACGCGAATGCTATCGATCGACACTGGCACGAGCGAATGATTCACAAACCTACCTCCGCTGAACGACGTCGTGGACATCGTCGTTCACCGCGATTATTATACCACACTCTCGCAGAATTAGACAACGCCAGTCCAAGCTCTCTACCCTCGGAGAATCGTAATCGTTCCGAGTTTAGGGAAAAAGAATGAGCTCTCTCCGGCATCAATTGTCTTATGCAATGAGTGGAGTCAAATCGTAGCCAGGTTTTTGCGTTCGAATCCACCCGATTAAACTAGAACTCATTTCAAAATTCGGGTGATGCACCAAAGAATGATCGCCAGCAAACAAAAAGCTTTGTAATGTTCAATGAATCGGTCATAGCGCACGACGAGCCGACGACAATTGTCCAGCCAAGCGAAACAA
>DAOTXS010000015.1:0-53611 GCA_034435055.1 Anaerolineae bacterium
GTCTCACACCCCCCCCGGCTTTCTTCCCCCATCTCAATCTTTCCCGTTTCACCCCGCGATTTGTCGGTACAACTCAAGATGCTGACGCGCGATCTGGTTCCACGTAAAGTGTTGCGCTAACCCACGCGCGCCCGCGCTAATTTTCGCGCGCAGCTCCGGCGACGCGATTAAGGTGCTTACCGCATCTGCAATCGCGCGCGAATCATCCGGCTGAACGAATATACAATTCTCGTTATCTTGCAACAGGGGCAGTTGACTTTTTGACTTTTGACTTTTAACTTGAGTTGTAACAATCGCGCAACCGTGTGCCAGCGCCGCCATCAACGTCCCGCGCCGATACGACGCGCCATCGCGGTACGGCATCACGCAAATATCCGAAGCGGTAAAATGTGCGGTTACGATTTCCGATGCGACGTAATCGGTCCAGACAACGCGCTGAGTTAATTGCAGATCGGAGATTAGCGATTTGATTTTGGCGAGGTACGCCACGTTCGTTGGATCGCTTGCGCCGGTTTGCCCGCCGATCATCAATAACTTGGCGTTGGGCAGCAACGCCAGCGCGCGCAGCAACGTCTCGCCGCCTTTGCTTTCGTTGAGGAAACCAAAATAGCAGAGGAGCGTTTCGTTCTCACCGATGCCAAGTTGCGCGCGCCACGCCGCACGGTTGTAATCGGCGGGAAGCGTCGTCGTAATGTTCGAGCCGATGGGAATCAACGCCAAATGTTTCAGGTTCCATGTTTCGAGTTTCGAATCATCATCGTCGTTCGTCGCAATCACGGCGTCGCACGATTGCGCAAGAACGCGCGTAACCCATTCACGGACGAAACCGGCTTTGGGAAAGAGGTACGGCACGCGCAAATCGTGGAACGTGGTGACGATGCGCGGCATCGGTTTCAAAGCCGGGCGAGGTGCGCGACTCACATCGCCGGGGCGACCGCGAAAATAGCGCGGCAGAAAATTGATGGCGGGATGCATTCCGAACGCGCCGGTTTGATATTGAATGTGGACAATGTCCGGCCGATATTCGCGGCAGACGCGCGCGACGACGCGAAGCGAAGACCAATCCCACTTGGAAACGATCGGATGAACGACAAAAGGTGAAGGATGAGCGCTCTTTGCTTTCAGCGCGGTCAACACTTGAATATCGATGCCGAGCGAAACAAGTTCTTTGGCGATTTCGTTCGTGCAATCGCCAACGCCGCCTTGCATCGGCGGAAATTCGCCGGTGATAAAGAGGACGCGCATCGTTCCCCTCAACCTTCGGCGAGTACGATCAGCTTGTCGCCTTGGGCAAACGTTATCGAATTCGATTTGACCGGATTCAGGACAACGCCGTACGCTTTTTCATGATCGCGTGCCGCGCTCTTGAGCCGATACCCTATCGCCACTTCGCCGCGCCGCCGCGCCGCTTCCACCACCGTGTAGAAATTGACCGGTGTATCGAGCCGCACATAATCACTTGTCGGCTTGAGATAAATCTCCGAACCTTCGGGATCGAAGAGGTCGGCGAAAACGGCGTTGAGTTCTGCGTTCTCGGAAACCTGCGCCATCAACAAACTCACCAACTGATCGCTGACGATGAAATCATCCGCGCGCGTTACCTCCGCCAGTTCACGATTCCGCACATCAAGCATTTCGCTGACAATGGAAAACTCTTTTTGCGCGCGCTCGCTCATATCGCGCAAGTGCAACAAGGTGATCAAGGTCTGCGCGTCCGCGCGTTGCGTGTCCAAGTCGTCGGAATAACTCAGCACGATGATGTGATCGAATGTGGTTACCGTCAACGCTTCGAGGACTTGGCGGTCGGTGGTATCCGCCGCTTGGAATGTTACGCTTTGATGCTGGGTTTGTGCTGTGCGCTTTTCAAAACCGGCGATATTTGCCACCACGGTGGTTCGTGAACCGGGAGCAACGTAACTGTCCAATTCGCGCAGGATGGCGGATGCACGTTGATTCCATCCCAGGATCAACGTTTGTTCCGGCGTGGGTGCGCCGCTCCGTTTCGTTTGCATCGCGCTTTCGTCGATGCCAAGCTGTGCCACGCCGGCAAGTTGGATGCGGTCGTCGTCTGCCGCAATCGCGATGATTTGATCACCTGCCGCGATGCGCGTGTCCATAGGTGGATTGACATGGACGCCATCTTTTGTTCGCAAACCGATGACGGTTGAATCGGCGTACGCGAGCAACGCTTCGCCAAACGTTTTGCCAGCGAGTGCGGGTTCGGTTTTGAAATAAATCTCGTCGCCGCCAAAATTCAAGAGTTCGGTGTACACCACCGACAAGCCAGATTGCCGGCAGGTTTGCACCGTGATGCGCGAAATCAAATCACCAATCAGCACCACTTGCGCTTCATCGCGTCCGACCATCCGCGCGACCGCGAAATTTTTGGGTTGTTGAATTTCGGCGACGATGTGATATTTGCCTGACTTGCGATTCGGATTATTCGTGAGCGCGAGCATCGTTTTGATGACGTACGTGTCCGGCTCATCGACTTTTGGACCGACAATGAGGATCGAGCGCGCGGCGTGCGGGTTGGCGATTTCCAAATCGGTCAGATCGAGCGGATTGCCGGTGCGGCAAACGATGCGCGTCGTTTTAGTGTTTGGTACTTTGGCGCGAATCTCGTCTTCCATTTCAACTTTGTCTTTATCGGCGAGAATGACGAGGCATTGATTCTTTTTGTTCGCGTTTGCTTCGACGATTTCTGAAATCAGCGTGAACACTTGCGGCGACCAACCCAGGATGAGCGTGTGGTTTTCTTCGACGACGAACGAACGACCTTTGCGCAGTTCATCGATCTTGGCTTCGACGCCGTTCGTCAAGATACCGATCAGGGTGCTGACGACGAACACGCCGCCGAGTGTGATGAGCAACATCGCCCCGAGAAACGGCGGCGCGCCTTCGTCGCCGCCCATCGTGCCGGCGTCGAGGGTACGCATCAAGCCCATCCACACGAGCCGGAAAAAGTCGGGGCCGGCGTTGTCGTTTGCGTTGGCGATGCCGGTGATTGCCACCACCGCCGCCGTGCCGACGATAAAAATCAGCGTGATCAAACCGAGCAACGCAATTTGCGCGATGGTGCCTTTTGACATCAGCGTGTCAAAACGATAACGGACGCGATCCCAAAATGTGATGCGACGCATAGGGTTTGCCTCCAGCGATTTTTTGAATGGCGACATCATTCTATCCAACTCGGAAAAAGTTGCAACACGAATTCTTCGACATTTATTTTTTTTGTGGTATAATGTCGAACGTTCTGCGAGGGAGGACGTTTGCTTACTCAATTACTAACCGGTCAGATGGGCCCCACCGAATTTGCCGCGTTGTTGATTGCGCTCGTGTTTGGCATCACCATCCACGAGTTCGCGCACGCTGCGGCGGCAACGTGGCTGGGCGATCCTTTGCCGGGCAGACAAGGTCGCTTGACTTTGCAACCTGCCGCGCATCTCGATGTCGCCGGCTCGTTGATGTTTTTGGTTGGCGGCTTTGGCTGGGGCAAGCCGGTTCAGTACAATCCGTACGCGTTGCGCGCAAGCCCGCGCAGCGGTCCCGCCATCGTCGCGGCGGCAGGTCCACTTTCCAATTTGCTGGTCGCCGCGTTCATCGGCGTACTCGTGCGTTTGATGCCGTTGCTGTTAGGCACCAGCACGCGCGCGTTAGCACTTTCCGCCGGTCCCGAGGGATTGGTGTTCGATTTACTCACGGGCATTGCCTATTACAATTTAGTCCTCAGCATTTTCAATTTGATTCCGGTCGCCCCGCTCGATGGCTTTACCATTCTCCAAGGGCTCTTGCCTTTAGAATTGGCAGAGCGCCTCGAAGTTACCCGGCAATACGGATTTCTGATTCTGCTCTTGTTGTTATTCGCCGGCGGAAATCTGGTCGGCGAGATTCTGTATCGTCCTGTGTTGACGATTTTTCGATTCCTAATCGGCGTTTGATTCCGGTCCGAATTGCAATTCAACCACGCCGATCAAACTCAGGAGGTTTTTCTATGAACTATCGACTTGTTGTTGCGTTGATGGCTTTGCTCGTCATCGCGTTCGCGGTTACCGCGTGCGGTGCCGCCGCCACACCAACGCCAACACCTAAACCAACCGTCGCTGCATCGCCAACGGTGCCACCCACGCAACCACCGCCGCCGACGCCAACGCCCGTGCCGCCGACGGCAACTCCATTGCCGCCAACCCCCACGCCGGTGCCGCCGCAAGTTACCTCGAAACAGCAAATCAATCTGCGTCAGGGACCCGGCACCAATTTCTCGATTGCCGGCACAATGCCGATCAATACCAACGCCGTCATCGTCGGCAAGAATGAAGATGGCAAATGGCTTCAAATTGCTTATCCCGAACCGGCGCGCCCGTCGTGGGTCGCGACTGCGTTCGTCACCGTAACCGGCTCCATCGATAAATTGCCGGTCGTCGCCGTCGCGCCGCAAGCCACTCCCACCGGCCCCGCGCCGACCAAAGCCGCCGCCGCAACGCCGACGATCAGTTTTGCGCCGGCGAAAGGGACAATGGCATTCGTTTCGTACAGCGAACAACAAAAATCGTACGTTCTCAACAATCTTGTCATCAATCCGCGTAACTATTCTGGCTACAAATTGATCGGACCTAGCCCGGTGGATTTGCGCATTTCGACGAATATGCCGCCGTTTGCGTGGTCGCCGGACGGTACGCGCGTTGCGTACGTCTTTGGTCCCAACGGCTTGACCGATGTCTTGCGCATTACCGATCGCGCCGGCAATGAAAAAGATGTAGTGAGCCACGGTGCAATTTCTGCGCCGGGTGGTATTTCCAGCCCAACGTGGTCGCCGGACGGCACGCGGGTTGCGTATGTCGGCATCGACAATAATTACGGCACCCAATTCATTTACACGATTGGCGCGGAAGGTGGAACCGAACAACGATTCTTTGCCGCGCGCGGGAATGAGAGTTTTCGCGGCGTAACCTGGGGCAAGACGTGGCTCTTGTTCGTCTCCAATCTCTCTGGCCATTCAGAAATCTGGCGGCTCAATGGGGACGGTAGTGGTCCTCTGCAACTTACCAACGACAAACGCGAGAACGGCTCGCCGGCGTGGAGTCCGGACGGCAAACAGTTTGCGTACTATTCCAAACAAGCCGACAACAGTTACCAGATAATGCTCGCCAACGCGGACGGCACCGGTGTCAAGAAACTCACCAGCGCCGGCAACAACTGGTCGCCGGTGTGGTCGCCCGACGGTAATCACATCGCGTTCGCGTCCACGCGCGGCGGGTCGATGCAAATCTGGGTGATGGACAAGACCGGCGGCAATCCGCAACTGCTTACCGATAAATTCGGCGCGGACGGACAATTGCCCGGGTCGTGGCGGTAACTCAGTAAGTCAACGGTTCACAGTCGACAGATTTAGATGTTCTGTCGACTGTACTGTTGACTGTCGACTAGGATTTTTATGCCAAAATCACGTATCGCAATTATCGGGCTGGGACGCATCGGCGGATCGATTGGACTCGCGCTCAAGAACGCCAAACTCGATCTGGAAATCGTTGGACACGATAAAGATCTCGGCGCGGCAGGACGCGCGCAAAAACGCGGCGCGGTTGACAAGACCGATTGGAATCTCATCGGCGCGTGCGATGGCGCGGGCATGATTATTCTCGCTCTGCCCCTCGATGCCATCCAAGACACGCTCGCCGTGCTCAAGGTGCACGTTCAGCCCGGCGTCATCATCACCGACACAGCCACCACCAAAGCGCCGGTGCTGGAATGGGCAAAGGATTTGCCCAAAAGCGTTCACTTTATCGGGGGTCATCCGATTTTGAAATGGGATCGTCCCGCCAATCTGCACGGCATCGCGAATGCCGAAGCGAATTTGTTCGAAGGCGCAACCTACTGCATCACGCCGGCTGTAACCGCGGATGCCTCCGCCATCGATTCGGTTTCCAACTTGATCAAACTGCTCGGCGCAAAACCGTACTTTATG
Organism: Anaerolineae bacterium; assembly: GCA_034435055.1. Lineage (GTDB taxonomy): Bacteria > Chloroflexota > Anaerolineae > UBA4142 > UBA4142 > DAOTXS01. Next base: position 5,966 of record DAOTXS010000015.1, read on the forward strand.
GACGCCGTCGAACACGATGGTTTGTCCGCCGGGATGCAACACCTGCCCGCGCTTCTCGCTACCGCGCTCGCTTCCTCCACCACCGCGAGTCAAGGTTGGCGCGAGTTAGGTCGTTTGGCAAGCGCGGATTTTCGCGCGGCAACCGATTTGATGCCGCCGGAAGAAAAATTGGCGAACGAACAATTTATGGCGCACCGCGCCGATCTGATGCGCTGGGTCGATACCATTGTTGCCGAACTGCGCGAACTCCGCGATATTCTCGACCGCGAGGACAAATCCGCGTTGCAAGCGCGCATCAAAGCGGCAATTGAAAAACGCGATCAATGGTTGACCGGCAAACTGGAAGATGCCGGCGCGCCGATACAGTTTGAATCCGTTGGCAGTTCGGCGGCGCATATGCTCTTGGGCAGTCTTGCCGACAGAACACCAAAACGCAAATAGGGGTAGCCCGCTGTGGCTACCCACTTGGGACAACCCCGCACGGTTGCCCCTACAATGACCATGCCGTACCGCGTTTTGATGATTGCCCCCACCTCCTTCTTTCTCGATTACGGATGTCACGTCCGCATCCTCGAAGAAACGCGCGTCCTCCAAAAATTCGGACATTGCGTCAAGATCGTTACCTATCCACTTGGACGCGATCTGCCCGGGCTGGATATCGAACGGACGATTCCAATTCCGTTCAAATCGCGGCACGAAGTTGGTCCTTCCCGCTCCAAACTCATCATCGACGTTTTGCTTGCGCTCAAATCTTTGCAAACCGCAATTCACTTCAAACCCGACATCATTCACGCGCATTTGCACGAAGGCGCACTCATCGGCGGCGTGTTGAGTCGCTTGCTCCGCCGTCCACTCGTTTTCGATTTTCAAGGCAGTCTCACGAGCGAGATGGTCGACCATCGTTTCATTGCCGCGAACGGTTTCATTTTCAAACTCGTGCACTGGCTCGAAGGACACATCGATCAACTGCCGCATCACATCTTGACCAGTTCGATGAACGCCGCGCACGTCCTGACAAACGATTTTCACGTTACGGCAACTCGAGTTACCGTTCTCTCCGATTGCGTCGATGCAGATAATTTTGTCCCGGTCATCGATGCGGCGCGCGCAATCACTGTCGACGATTTGCGCGCGCGGTTACACATTCCACGCGAACGCAAAATCGTAATCTACATCGGCTTGCTCGACGAATATCGCGGCACCAGCGTGATGCTCGACGCGGCAAAAGAATTGTTGACACGCGGCGTCGACGCGCATTTTGTCATCATCGGTTTTCCAAATATCGAACGATATCGCGCGTACGCGGAACAACTGGGAATTGCGTCGCGCACAAATTTCGTCGGACGGATTCCGTACGAAGACGTTCCGCTCTGGCTCGCGCTCGGCGATATTGCCATCGAGCCAAAGATGAGCGCGACCGAATCCGCGGGCAAAGTGTTGAATTATATGGCAATCGGTTTGCCGACGGTCGCGTTCGATATTCCGGTGATGCGCGAATATCTGGGAGAATGGGGAATGTACGCACCGCTCGGCGACGCGCGCGCGTTCGCAGATCGAATGCAACTTTTGCTCGACGAGCCGGCGCGCGCGCGCGAAATCGGTCAGGCGTTGCGCCGGCGCGCGATAGAAAAATTTTCGTGGGAGCGCGCCGGGCACGCGATTGAGCAAGTGTACGCCAAGGTGCTTCGATGAATCTCCGCGACGACGCACGGGAAATTTTTCGCGCCGCGTTGAACGCCGCTCAACCGCGCGCGGCGATTCATCGCGCAATGCAACGCGACGGCAATCGATTGTTTGTGCAGAATCGCGAGTACGATTTGTCGCGGCGTGTGTTTGTCGTCGGCTTTGGCAAAGCCGGCGCAACGATGGCGCAAGCCATCGAAGAAATTTTTCCCAGCATCGAACGCGGCGTCGTCATCGTCAAGTACGAGCATCTTGCGCCGCTCGCTGCGCGGAAAATCGAATTGTGTGAAGCCGGGCATCCACTCCTCGACGAGAATAGTTTGCGCGGCACGCGAAAAATTCTCGACGTGTTGGACGCGGCGACGCCAGATGATTTGATTATTTGCTTGATTTCCGGCGGCGGCTCGGCATTGTTAGAATTGCCGGTCGCCGGCATTTCACTCGACGATTTGCGCGCGGCGACGGATGTGTTGTTGCGCGCCGGCGCAACGATCCATGAATTGAATACGGTGCGCAAACATCTTTCGCAAGTGAAAGGCGGACAACTCGCGCGGCGCGCGAACGGCGCGCAAATCGTTTCGCTGATTCTGTCCGACGTGATTGGCTCGCCGCTTGACACGATTGCATCGGGACCGACCGCGCCGGATTCTACGACGTTTGCCGACGCGCTGAACATGATCGACCGGCGCAATTTGCGCGCGCAATTGCCGGCGAGTGTCGTCGAACATTTGGAGCGTGGCGTGCGTAACGAAATTCCGGACACGCCCAAAATCGACGATGACATTTTTGCGCGCGTGCAAAACGTTGTCATCGCCGATAACGCAATTGCGTGCGATGCGGCAGTGAATCGGGCGCGCGTGCTGGGGTACAACACACTGTTGCTTTCGACTTTTGTGCAGGGCGAAGCGCGCGAAGTGGCAAAGGTGTTTGTTGCAATCGCAAAAGAAATCGCGCAAACGAATCGACCGGTTGCGCGACCGGCGTGCATCATCGCCGGCGGGGAGACGACGGTGACGGTGCGCGGCAAGGGCAAGGGCGGACGCAATCAAGAACTCGCGCTCGCGGCGGCAATCGAAATTGCCGGGATGGGAAACATGGTCGTGTTGAGTGGCGGAACGGACGGAACGGACGGACCGACGGACGCGGCGGGTGCAATCGCGGACAGTACGACGTTCGCCCGCGCAACCGAACGTGGCATCGATGCGCGCAAATTTTTATCGGACAATGATGCGTACAATTTTTTCGCGCCGCTCGGTGATTTGTTGCTGACGGGACCGACGAATACGAATGTGAATGATATCATCGTTGTGTTAGTTGGATAGGTTGTTCGTTCAACAAAAAGACCCGAAGGAAATTTTCCTTCGGGTCTTGTGTTTATGGTTTTGTAGCCGGCGGACATTGATACTGGGGCGATGCGCTGTTGCGCGGATTAGGCGCGCTGAGAATAAAATCGTCCAAGTTGCTGTTGGTGTCTTTGCAGCCTTCGTCGATACGCAAAACGGCAGTGGTGTTACTGCTTTCCGGCGCGGGACCGATGCCTTCGTAGAAATCCACTCTGCCGTACCCAACTAAATCGACGATGTTTGCCAGTGCGCTCGGCGGACAAGTGGTTGTGCCACCATTACAATTCAACGATGTATTCGTTCGGGCGAGCGCGACTTTGCCGCCGGTCGCGCTAAGTGCCATTGGTGTCGAGTCGATAAAATCCGGCGTAGGCAACAGTGCCGCACCGCCACTGCCGCGCGCTTGCTGAACAAGGTAATACTGACCGGGCGCAAGCGTGAACGCGGGAAGTTCGGTGATTTGGGTTGCGCCGGCACCAAAGTTGCCGCTCCCGGTCGCGCTGGTGTATTGCAAAGACCAGCCGCCCAGCGAAATGGATGTGTTGCCGCGATTAAACAATTCGATAAAGTCGTGTGTGAACGGCGCGCCAGTATTACCACCGCCGCCATACACTTGGCTGATGACAATATCGGCGGGCGAGGATGGCTGAGGAACGGTAGGATTCACAAGGAATGAAGTTGCGGTGGGGGGGGCTTGGACGCTTTGTGGCTTGCCAACATTCGGCACTGATCTTAATCCTTGAACCGCCGCTTTGACCGGATACAACACGCTATCCGGCGGAATGTCTTGTGTGGCGATAATTGATCCGGCTAAAAAAAGTAACATTAGGGCAAAGGCAAATCCGGCAGAAAAGGACACAATCGGCGAGGGGAAACGAAAGCGGAAGCGGTGTGATCGTGGCGCAGAATGGTGCGGCTGGAAAATGGCTTGCGCGCGCGATAGAATGCGCGGCGGTGGCTCCGGCGTATTATCGGAACGGAGAAGCGTGCGAACTGCATTGAACCGCGCAATCGTTACCGCGCAGTCATGGCAGGTTCGCAAATGTTCGGCGAGCGCTAGCATTCGTTTTGTGTCGAGATGACCTGCCAAATAATCGAGGAGGTCATCGTACGAGAAAGGATGTTGCTCCATTGATCATCCAGTTGAGTGAGATTACGTTCCGTCTTACAAGAGTGAATAGCGGCGCAAAAAATACAAAGGTCGCCCGCTCACAAATCGCCTTTGAGTTCCAGCAAAATGGCTTCGAGTTTTTTTAAACAACGTCCCCGGTTTGGACCGATACTGCCGACCGGCATTTTTAGGCGTTTGGCAATTTCGTCGTAACTGGGGGCCGGCTCTTCGATGAAAAGAATCGTGAGCAATTCCCGGCAAGGTGAACCCAACCGGCGGAGCGCTTCCCGAATGTAATGTAGGCGTTCCCAACGTTGCACAACTTCGGTGGGCGGAGGTTGATGATCTTCAATGTCGTCACCCAGCTCCGACTGGGAGTGCAACTTGCGGGCAACGAGTACTGTTTCGCGGCGGGTAATCGTAATCAGCCAACCCACAAACGCTTTATGACTGCGCAGTTGTCCCAGTTGGCGAAAAACAATCGTGAAGACATTTTGGAAAACTTCGTCGGCATCTTCGGCGCTCAAGCCATAATGAAAGGGAATCGAATAGACGAGCTTTCCGTAGCGCTCCACCAGCTCATTCCAAGCCATTTGGTTTCCAGTGATACAAGCCTGAATCAGTTCTGATGCATCTTGATGCATAGACTCGGCAAATTGATTGGTCATCCGGACATTTTTAGCGAAAGATAGTGCAGAGAAAAAACTGGTCGATGAACTAGAAAGATCATGCGCGCCGTGAATTATTTTTGCGGCACGAGCGTCGGCGGCGGTAGCGGAATGGTGGGCGCCGGGATTGCCGGGAGCACGGGCGCTTTGTTTGCTCGGCAATCTGCCACCCCTTGCCGGGCAAGCGAATTGTTGGCATCGAGTCGCAACGCTTGCTCAAAGTAGGGAATCGCTTGATTGCATCGATTGGTTTGTCCGTACGCGACACCCAGGTACGCGTAATTCTCCGCGCTCGCCGGATCGAACGTGAGCGCGCGTTGAAATTGCGGAATTGCCTCGGCGGATCGATTGGACGCCACGAGCGCCATCCCCAAGCGATTGATTGCCGGGATGTACGCGCCGTACAACGTTACCGCCTTGCGATGCGCGGTTGCGGCTTCGGCGGGATTGTTGAAATACAGGCGCAAGACTTCGCCGTACTCAAAGTGTCGGAAATAGAAATCCGGTTCAAGCGCAACCGTTTGTTTCCATTCGATCAACGCCGTATCTTTGTTGCCTTGCATCGTCAACACCCACGCCAGCGCGCGATGCGCCTCTGCACTTTGCGGTGCAAGTTGCACCGCCGCTTGGGCGCGTTGCGCCGCGTCCGCCGTTCGGCGCGCAACCAGGTACGCTTCGGCGAGAAATGCAAGCGCGTTCCCGTTCTTGGCATCGATTTGCGCCGCGCGTTCACACGCCGCGAGCGCGTCGCTCACCTGCCCGTTCCACGTCAGCGCGCGGCAGAATTGCGCGGCGGCGTCAGCGTCGGTGGGGGCGCGTTGCACCGCCACTTGCGCGCGATTCACGGCTTCTTGCAATTGTCCTTTGAACGCGAGCGCGCGCGCTAATCGCGTCACCGGCGCAACATTTTGCGGTGCGATTTGCGCCGCACTTTGATATTGCGTGATCGCCGCATCGATTTGACTCGTCAGCACCAGCCGATCACCTTCTGCGATCAGCGCGGTAACATCGCGCGCCGACGTGGACGCTGATGCGCCGGGCGTCGATGATGCGACCGGCGTGGATGGTGCGCCGGTGAGATTCCCCAGCAATTGGCTAATCGGTTTGTTGGGCAACACATTGTCCAACACAAACCACATCACGATGACACCCAGCAAGGCGAGCATCGCCGCGCCGGCAATCAGCAAAGGTCCGGCAATCGGCGGCAATTTCGGCACGGTTATCGGTTTGAGCGCCGGCGTATGCGGGCGGCGACGTTCGATGCGTTTGAGCGGAATGTGTTCCGGTTGTGGTGGTGGTTTTTTTTCCGGCGATGGTGGTGGTGCGATGGGCGGCGGTATCGTTCGCAAGAGTGGCGGCGGTGGAGTGACCGGGCTGGGCGGCGGAGGTGGTGGTTCAAACGATGGCGCCGGTTCGTCGGACGGCGGCGTGCCGGGAATCCAACGCATCCCGTCGAACGAATACCATTTGCCGCTTTGCGCGCCGATCATCCACCAACGACTTTGCGCGTCTTGAAAACGCAATTGACCCACTTGGGCTTTGAACTCGTCTTCGGTGATGACGCCGACGTCAAGTTTGCCTTTGAGTTCGAAAAATTTCTTTTCCAGTTCCGCAACGCTCATGACTGCCTCGATCTATGCTGTTCGATTGCCGTGACGAACGATTTGAAAATGCCAATCATCCGCGCGTCGTCGTCGATCATCCATTCCGGATGGAATTGCACGCCGACGACGTACTGTCCATTCTCGGCTTCGATTCCTTCGACGACGCCGTCGGGCGCGCGCGCGACCACGCGAAAGCCGGGTGCGATTTGCTTGAGCGCTTGATGATGCAAACTATTCACTTGAATACTCGCCGTGCCAAGCGCGTCCGCCAATTTCGATTGCGGGTCAATGTCAATGGTGTGCGCGTGAAAATCGTACGGATTGCCTTGGACGTGTTGATGCCTCAACGGGCTGTTGAGTTGCGCGGCAATGTCTTGATACAGCGAACCGCCGGCGGCGATGTTGAGCATCTGAATCCCGCGACAAATACCCAGCGTCGGTAATTTTTCTGCGAGCGCCCAACGAATGATGCGCAGTTCGATTTCGTCGCGCGCGGGATCGATCTCGCCGCAGTACGGTTCAATCGATTCGCCGTACGTTTGCGGATGCGCGTCCACGCCACCTTGCAACAGCAAACCATCGAGCCGGTCGAAAATGGCGCGCAAGGTGTCTTCGTTCAATCCCAACGGAATGAGAATTGGCGCACCGCCGGCAAGTTCGGTGGCGCGCGTGTACGTCGCGAGACCGGCGTAGCGCAAAAGTTTATCGTCTGCCAGCGTCAGGGAACGCGTGGGAATGCCAATCAGTGGTTTCAAAATTTTTTTCCTTGTCATTGCGAGACGCGGGTTTTGCGTCGTGGCAATCTCTGCGTAACTTAGGGATTGCTTCGCGCCCTCGGCGCTCGCAATGACATTTCGTTATTTGACCGAATTGCTCAATCGTCCCAGCCCTTCCACTTCCACTTCGACCATGTCGCCGGGCTGGAGATAAACCGGCAGATTCGCAAAGTGTCCAACGCCGGACGGCGTGCCGCTTGCGATAATGTCGCCGGGATTCAGCGTGATACCGTGTGAAATAAAGGTAATGAGTTTGGCAACGCCATTAATCATCAACTCGGTGTTGGAATTTTGGCGCAGTTCGCCGTTGACCCAGCATCGGATGGTGAGTTTTTGCGGATCGGGAATTTCATCTTTCGTCACGATGTACGGACCGAGCGGACAGAATGTATCGAGCGATTTGCCGCGCGCCCATTGCTTGCCGCCCTTGTCGTCGAATTGTAAATCGCGCGCGCTGATGTCGTTCAGGTTCACGTACCCAAAGACGAAATCGAGCGCTTCCACTTCGGAGACGCGTTTGCTTCGCTTGCCAATGACAACGCCCAGTTCCGCTTCGTAATCGACTTGATGCGTGATGTTCGCATCCCACGTGATCGACTCGCCCGGTCCAATGATCGCATTGGGAAACTTGGGGAAGAGGATCGGCTGAATGTTTGTTGCATCAACTTCGTTTTGTTCTTGGCGATGCGCGCCGTAATTCAACCCCACCGCGACGATCTTCGACGGATTCGATAACGGCGCAAGAAATTTTGTCGCGCTGACGGGAAACGAAATGCCTTCGATGACGCGATGCCCTAAAAATTCCAGTGTCTCGTTCGCCGCGTCCCAGGTTTCCTCACCCTGTTGAATAAAATCCAAAACATCGTGCGCGAGATATTTCGCTTCCAACCCACGCGACGCGAGGTGCATCGCGCGTGCCAAATTCAAATCGACGACCGCGTCGCCGCGCACCGCGCCCCAGCGTGTTTGCCCGCCCGCCACAAAGGTAACGATTTTCACTCAAAGCCTCGTTTCCATGTTGATCTCCAACATCGATTTTACACCAAGTTGCAGATGCGTGCAAAGTCGGTTGTCAAGTAATTACTTTGCCGATTTTATCGCGAGTGCTTGTCCATCGATAATCATTTCAATTCCGCCGCGTTCGTCGGTGCGCAAGAGCGTGGTGTTTGCCAACAGCGTCAACGTTTCCGTCGAGGGTTTGCTGCGCTCGCCCGCGCCGACAAACAGAATCGTCAAGTGTGGATTCACCGCCGCGAAAAAATCCGGGTCGATTTTGCGCGGCGTAACAAGCACCGCACTTGCCATTTCGTCCGACGCAAAATCCGATTGCTCATCGACGCTCACACCATCGGCGAACAAAATGGTCGTGGTGCCGGCGTGCAAACGCGCAAGCGATGGCGTGAAAAATTCTAGCGCAACACCGCGATCCAATTCGATTTGCAACCCGGCGTGCGCGGTGATGCTTGAAATATTTTTCTGCGTGACCAACTCGCGCCATTTTGAAAACGTCGCGGTCTTGCTCGTCGCATTTGTCTGCACAATTTGTCGCACGTCGAAGCGCTCCAGTGTGGCAACCGCGCCAGCAAGATGTTCGTCATCCACGTCGGTCAACACGAGCAGATCGACGACACGATCCCAGAAGGGCATTCGTTGTCCCAGGGCAGACAACGTTGCGCTGGGATTGGCACCACCGTCGATCAAGATGCGTGTACCGTTTGGCGTGCGCACAAACGTCGCCGCGCCGCCGGCATCCAGAAATTCGATGTGCGTTTTGCGATCGGGTAGAACACCGATGAGATTCCAAAACCAAATACCGGCGATGAGCATTGTGCCGGTGAAAAACGCGGGAGCCACCGAAATCCCTTTCCCTCTTCCGTTCGCTGCGCGAACAGGAGAGGGAGTTTCGGGACGATGCCACAGTGTAAAAATTATCAACAGCGCATAGTACGCGAGTGGAATCACAACATCCAAGCGCCCCACGTCAATCGAGGCGAACGGCAAACTTGCCGTGAATTGCACAACTGAAATCGTGAATTGCAGAAACGCCCACGCGATCCAAGCGATGAGTTGCCCCAGCGGCTGAAAAATCATCGCGACGAGGGTGGCAATGCCACCCAAGATCATCACCGGTGGTTGCGCTGGCAAAATGATAAAGTTGGCAAGCAAACCGATGAGCGACAAACGGTGAAACGTGAACACGATCAACGGCGTCGTCGTGATCTGCGCGGCGAGTGTAACGATGAACGAATCGTTCAGCCCGCCAACGATTTGTTGCGCGCGTTCGTTCGACGTGACGCGCGCCAAGAAATTTTCAAACCACGCGGTCAGCGGCGTGACGTACAAAATCAAACCAAGCGTCGCCAGAAAACTCAACTGAAAGCCGACGTCGAATAATGCGAACGGATTGTGGACGAGCATCAGAAGCGCGGCAATCGCCAGCGCGTTGCTCGCGGCGTTCGGTCGATTGACGTGCAACGCGATGACGGTGAGCGACCCCATAATCGCCGCGCGGACGACGGACGGACTCGCGCCGACGAGCAAGGTGTAAACCGCCAGACCGAGAATAACGATGAATGTCGCGCGTTTCGCGCCAACAATGCGCCGGGTAAGTTGCAATAAAATGCCAGCGATGATCGAAATGTTGAAGCCGGAAATCGCGATGATGTGCGCGGTATTCGTCGCGCTAAATGCATCGCGTACATCGCGTGGAATGCCGGACTCGATGCCGAGTAAAATGCCGGCGAGTAATGATGCCGCAGGTTCCGGGAAAATTGTGGTGATCGTGCGATGTGCGCGGTCGCGGAAATCGTACAGCGCGGCGAAGAATGGATTGCCTTGATCGCGCGCGAGAATTCGCACGTTCCCGTAAAAGCGGACGAGCGAGTGAATGCCTTGCCGCGCGAGATAATCTTTGTACGAGAAATCGTCAAAGACCGGCGGCGTTTGCGGTTCGGCGAAGAGTTGCAGTTGATCGCCGTACCGCGCGTCTGTTTCGCGCGGCGCTTGCACGAGCGCCAGCCCGGTAACATCGTGCCAGATATTTTCTGCACGCACGCGTGTAACGGATAAGCGAATGTGCGTTGTGCGGTCGCGTTGTTCCGGCGGATGGATCACGTCGCCGATGAGAAGCATCGAGCCGCGTTCGTTGTAAAACGCGAGATCGGTTTCTTGCCAATCGCTGGGTGGGAGCGCAATCGTGTAACGCATCGCGCCGAGCAGAAAAATCAAAAAGCAAATGTGCACGATGCGCAAAATCGAATCGCGTCGCCAAATCACAAGCAAACCAATTGGCAGAACGAGCCACCATGCCCAAAGTTCAATCGGCAAAAGGATAAACGAAGCAGTGGCGATGCCCAGTGTCCACGCGACGGCGAAATAGATCAACAACATCGAGTCGATTCTACAACAACATGCCGCGTGGTGCAATCGGTTTGACGAAAGCGAATGAGGGTGTTAATATCGATGTGAATTGTGGGCGACCGCAAGGGTTGCCCCGACAACACAAAAAGGAGCAATTATGGGCGGTCTCCTCGAAAAAATTCTTGCCGGCAATTTCACTTCGCCGCTGACCTTCGTCTTTATCATTTTTTCTTTGCTCGCGTTTTATTTTTTGATTCGCCTCGGCTGGATCTTTTTCGTACGCGGCGACGAGTTTGCCGAAAGCGTGGAAGGCAAAAAGCAAACCAAAAACACCGTGCGACTTTTGTTGCTTTGCATCTTTATCGCACTGTTCAGCGGTTTCATTTTTGAATTCGTGCGCGTGGGCAAAGATGCGGTTGCCGCCAGCGCGCCCGGTGCGGCAAAAGGTTTCTTCGAGTGGCTGTTGGGCAAGTGATCCGCAGATTTCGCAGACACCTGCACTTGCGTGAGGTGCAAGTGTTGCACAGATTATTATTTCTGCGTGATCTGCGGATGAAGAAAAATCTATGCACGCTGACAGCAATCCTGCTGTCGGCAATTTTCTTTTCGCTGTTCGCTGCGCCAGCCGTACACGCGCAGGGTCCCAGCCCGTTGAGCGATGTCGATAAAATCCGTGTGATCCTGCAACTTGGACTCGACGCGATGCAAGGCAAGATCACGATTGGCGCAGATGGGTTGTTCGAGCAAGCCAAGCAATCGGTTACAAATCTTGCCAACACACCTAACGCCGATTTGTTCTTTCTCGATTTCGGCAATCCGAATCTGCCGTTCAACCAATTCGCCGCGACGCTCGCGCGCAACTTGCTCTATCTCACGCCGCTCTACGCGCTTGGTTATCTCGTCGCGCTTGTCATCGGCGTGTGGAAAGAGCGACCGATTCCAAATCCGATTTTGTACGCCGCGCTGGTTGCCGGCGTGATCTTTTTTCTCGCCACGTTTGCAATTATCACGCAAGGATTGAGCGAACTGGGACGCGCCATTGCAACGACGATTGGCGGAACCGGCAACGCGATGTTTGCGCGCGGAGCGCTGCTCGACACGATCATCAAGATTCTCGTCACGCTCCAAAAGAACGGCGGCATCCTTTCGATTCTCGCGCTTGTCGCGTCGATGGTTTTTGCGCTTGTGATTTTGCTTCAACTGGCATATCGCGGTTTGGCGATGGCGATTTGGCGGCTCGTTGGCGTTTTGCTGATTCCGCTTTCGGTTTTGCTTGAAGGCGGCAATCCAAAAACTGCCGGCAAAGTGATTGCCGGCTTCTTTGAAGCGTGGCTCGATATGGTTGGCAAGATCACGTTACTCTTGCTCGTGCTGTCGCTCGCGAGCGCGGAAGCGTTTGCAAATTCGATTTGGCTCGTCCTGCCCGCCGGCTTGTTAATCGTCACCTCATCGTGGGTATTCTTGAAACCGTTGTTCACGCTGATCCGCGACGCGTTTGCGCGCGCGTGGAAAGCCGTTGCACCCGCAAGCGACCTTGAACCCGCTACGCAACTTTCATCCGCCGGCGAAGCCGCGCGCGCGCGGGAAGTTGATGACGCGCGGAAAAAGTTGGCAGAAGATAGCTAGGTGGAACAAGATAATCTCAAATTGGGAGGAAATGATGGCAAAAGGAAGGACTGTGAGTGCAAGTATCCTGACTGCGAAAGATGAAAAGATCATTGAGCTTTGTAAGAGCATATCCGAAACCATAGCGGAAAATATTGATGACCAGCAACAACGTAAAGAATTTGTCAAAGAATTTGGACGGACTAGCAAAACTAGAGACGGAGCAACTGGAAGAGGAGCAGGAAAATTACAACGAGATGCACTATGCACTCGCGGCAAACAAGGTAAAGCACCCTACTCGAATCGTAACCTCAGATGGCATCCACTTGTCGTCGCTGATTCACCTTCTATATATGCTTCACCAATAGAGCGAATTGATGTTTCAGATGAGGAATTACTCGTATTCGTAATCAGAGAGGCAGAAAAGGAATTTGAATACCCATCAGACAGGGCACATGAGATGAACCGTAGATATGTTGCTTTACCAGAACATTGGATGTCGCATGTGCTATTGCTAAAAGGCTGGGATGAGACCCAGTGGACGCAAAATTCCTGTGTTATTCCAATTCTTGAAGCGTGTGACTGGCAAGATGCTGTTGAAACTTATGCAGTGCTTGGTATCGCCGTCGCCGTTGAATTTTATGGAGCGGATTTTGAGCGTATATATTCTGCCGTAACTATGTTGATGGCGAATCAATCAGTCGATCCGACGATTTCCTTACCATCGTTACGCTTTCCCAAAGATCAACACGAGATTACGACCTGTCCGGTTTGTCGCGTTTCAATTGCGAAAACTCCTGCGAGTTTGCCGGAGCGTACACGTTCACAGGTCTGGCAACCAGCTTGGCGTTCTACCAAGCGTGAGGAGGGTGAAGATTCGAGCATCCAATTGATGCACGTGCAACCACTTGTCGAAAGTGAACTGCGTCATAATGCGAGTAACGTTCGTTATGGGCATCGTTGGTGCAATGTTGCGATGACGGATCACTCGTTAGATGAAACACTTGATTTCATGGAATACATTGTGAAGGCGCACAACCGATGCCGGTAAAAAAATCGCCAAAATTAAGAAAGAAATCATACAAGGTGCGACCTCCGGCGCGCGTAAGGCAAACCGCCGAAGCGCGGGCGAAAATGAATCGCGTTCGCCCTCAACCGTATGAATACAAGATTGGCGAACCGGCAAGACCGACATACGCGGTGCGTCAGCTCGGCTTTCCGCCGGTATTGATTTACAAGCGTGATTTGCAACCGCTCCACAATCTCAAAACCATCTTGCGAGAAATCCGTGATTTCTTTGCCGGCAACGTCACCGGCATTACGCGCGATGAAACTATCGTGCAAACGATGATGCACTTGCTCTTTTGCAAAATTGTTGATGAGCAAGAAACACACGCGAACGAACTCGTTGAGTTTGCAAATCGCCCCAATGAAGAAACCGATAAGCTGGCGCGCCGGATAGCAAATCTCTTTCAGCGAGTCAAGCAAAAACGCCCTGATATTTTTGCTGCCGACGAACTCATCGAACTTGCGCCGGATGATTTAGCACAAGTTGTTTCAAAGCTACAAGATTATGCGCTGCTCAATGCCGACCGCGATATTATTGCTGACGCGTTTGAAGAATTGATTGGGACGGCATTTCGTGGCGGCGAGGGCCAATTTTTTACACCGCGTAATGTCGTGCAGATGATGATCGAGATGCTGGAGCCATCAAGCGGCGAGCGCATCATTGATCCGGCTTGTGGGAGCGGCGGATTTCTGGCGTACATCTCACGCTATCTTTTGCATCATGGCGCGAGTAACTACACCATTGTCGGAATCGATAAAGATGCCTTCCTGTATCGTCTTGCAAAAATCTACCTGTCGTTGATTAACGAAAAAAATTATCGTCTCTTTTGCGAAAACAGTTTGGAGCAACCGACGCGATGGAGTCAAGAAACACAGAGCGGGGTGCGCCTTGGGTCGTTCGATCTGATCCTAACGAATCCGCCGTTTGGCGCGAAAATTCCTGTTGTCGGCAAAGAACTGTTGCGCCAATTTGCGTTGGGGCATCGATGGATTGAAAAAAATGAGGTATGGCATAAAACAACTGAACTGCTTGACAAACAACCGCCCCAGATTCTGTTCATTGAGCGTTGTCTGCAATTGCTCAAGCCCGGCGGGCGCGCGGGGATTGTTTTACCTGAAGGCGTTTTTGGAAATCCATCAGATCGATACATCTGGGAGTATATTCGCCAGAACGCAGTGGTGCTAGCAATTGTTAGTTTACCACCGGAGACCTTTCAACCCAGCACGCACACAAAAACGAGCGTTGTTTTTTTGCAGAAATCGCCGAATGCTGTGTCAGTGTTTATGGCAGTGGCAAAATCCATCGGACACAACAAGAACGGCAAAGAAACTTACAAGATCAATCTTGACGGTTCGTTTGTGACAGATGCGAGCGGCAACAAAATCATCGATGACGATACGCCGGAGATTGCCCAACGTTATCGGGATACCAAACGCTTAGCGAATGATCACTTGGGTTTTTGGGTCGCGCCCGATGAGATTGAAGATCATATCTTTATACCCGAGTTCTACAACCCAGAATTGCGCGAAGAATTGAAACACTTGGAGCAAAGCGGCAAATATCGTCTCGCTTCGATTGGCGCGCTTGTTGAATCAGGGGTGATCGAAATCCGGCGTGGCAATGAAATTGGTTCACAGTTTTATGGGACTGGGGATGTGCCTTTTGTTCGCACTACTGATATCGTGAATTGGGAAATCAAAATGGATCCGGTTAAAGGAGTTGCGGAAGAAGTGTACGAGCAGTATCGCCGCCTGCAAGATGTTCGCGTGAACGATATTCTGTTCGTAAACGATGGCACCTTTCTTATTGGCAGAACTGCCATGATAACACGGCTAGACACCAAAATTGTTATTCAAAGTCATCTAAAAAAGATTCGTGTGCTGAAACCGGAATCGCTGAATCCGTTTTATCTTTTCTATCTGCTCAACTCAAATATCGTTCAGCGGCAAATCGCTGTAAAAACATTTACGCAGGCAACTCTCTCGACCATCGGGAATCGCTTGCGTGACCTTATTCTACCTATTAGCAATGACCCGGTTGAACAAGAACGCATCAGTCAGCAAGTGCAACAAATCATTGACCAAAAAACCCATTTGCGCGAGCAAACAATGAGGCTGATTCAGTCAAGTATTTGAGGCATGAAACCGAGCAACATCTTTCTCACTCGCCTCTGGGCATTTCTCAACTATCGCACGACTGTCGGCTTGTCGTGGTTGGAAATTCTTACGGCAAGCGGCGTCGGCTTGCTCGTCGTTTGGATTTCGCTCCGCGAGTGGGCGGGCTGGGCGTTCGTCGCGCCGTTCGCGCTATACATTTTGCTCTTCGGATTCTATCGCCGCTGGCGAATCCCGGTCGGTTGGTTGCGCGCGTTGTACTACTGGCTCAACAAACCGCTCGATGTAAAACCCGAGCCGCAAAAAATTCTTGTCGCCTTTGGACTCTTCGCTCTTGCAATCTTCATTATCGTCCTCTCCGCGTTTTTCGATTGGCGCGTTGCCGCATTGCTCGCGTTGATTTTTCTCGTCGCCACGATTTTGCTCTGGACGATTCACGACCGCGAAACGCGCGGCGGTCGCTTGAACTTGCACACCGTCGCGTCGCGCGTGCCGATCCGCGAAATTCTCAAAGATGGGCAAGTCGTGCATCACGACGGCTCACGTTCGCGCGTGTCGATCATCACGCTGGGGCGAAGCGGCTTCAAGCCGGCATTGCAAGCCGCCGACATCGCGGATATGCTCACGAAATTTCTCGCGCATCTCGCGCAACGTGAAGAAGGACTGCTCCCGATTCGATTGTTCTGGCTCACCGATTATCACCTGGGACAACTCGATCTGTCCAATCACGAGCACATCGACAAAAAATATCTTGACGAACTCCGCGCGCTCGCGGAATCGGGCGCACGCAAAGCCCGCGTGATCATCACCGGCATCGTCTATCCGGTGCAATTGGAAACGCACGTGCGCGATTGGCTCGCGCAACTCGATTTCGCACTCGCGCCGCTCGGTGCATACGCGGTCGAATCGCTCGTGCGAATGTTGCTCGGCGGCGAAAGTTTTCTGCAGCAAGTTCAGCAAGCGACGATTGCGATGGACGGCGCGCTACCGAGTGAACTTTATCGGGGATATGTCCCGGAACAATTGCGTTTCAACGCGCAAGTGAAAACAAATCGCAACACGCTCGATGTGATGCGCGTGCACACACCATTCCCGGAAGCGCGCGATGCGTTGATGCGCGCTTTGCAATCGGTCGATGGCTTGGTGACGATCACACTCACGCCGCTCCCGCGCGATCAGACCGCGACCAATTTGCGCGGCCAAATTCTTGCCGCACGCGTCCCAGGTTTGGGGCGCAACAAAGACGCGCGCGCGTGGCGCGAAATCCTGACGAAACTCGAAGACCGCCGCTCGCTCGAATATCTTTTCGATACACAAACGCATTTCATCACCTGGGCACGCAACGCCGACGAATCGGAAAAGAATCAAACGCTTGCAATGACATACCTCACCGCGCTCGATTTGACTTCGCTCGATGGACGCGAACTCGATTCGCTCGACGGTTGGTTGCCGGTGTTGGCGGCGCGGCGCGCGGAAAATCGCTTTACGCAATTTGTCGATTGGCTCGTCTCGCCGCCGCCGTCGCCGACACAACGCTTGCTCACGACCGAAGCGATTGCGACACTCGCGCAGGAAGAAGGTAGCGATATTTTCCTCGCCGACGCGCGCGACCGGATTTTGCTGGGGCGGAGTGTCGATTTGGGCAAAGAAGGTTTGCGTTACGCCGATTTTCGCGCGGACACCGGGCCGGTTTTGTTGGTTAGCGATCAAGGCGGCGGCAAAACATCGACGCTGATCATTTGGTTCATTCTGCGTTTGCAATTGCTCAAGTACAAAATTGTCGCGGTGAATTTGAAATACTCATCGCGGATGCAAGCGGCGGTCGAAAAAATCGGCGGCATCGTTTTACATCCCCACGACGCGCTCGACGCGTTCGAGAAACAAGTGCGCGAAGCGTTGTTCAGCCAGCGCGCGGTGATCTATCAACCCATCAAAGGCACGCGCCCGTTTGCGATTGCCGACGATCCGTGCCTGCGCGAATTTATGCGCGTGTTTTACGAAGATTGGTTGCCGCATCGCAGTGAACCGGCCGCACTCGTCATCGATGAAATTCATCGCTTGATGCCGAAGGATGCGCCGCTTTCGGAGAATGCGTCCGCCGCCGCGACACTCGTCGCCGAGACGTTCAAGGATTGGGCGGAACGCAAACTCGTCATCGCCGCGGCGACGCAAACGTTACGCGATTTGCTGGGAAGCAACCTGGGCATCGCGCTCCAAAAATTCCGGACGGTGACGTACTTTCAAGTGGGACCCGAAGACCGGGAGATGTTGATCGAAAAGGGGTACGAGCCAGCGCTGATCGATAAAATCATTGGTGCGCGGCGACGACCGCGCGGCTATGGGGTGTTGGTGATGCCGGATGGTTTTTACACGACGGTGAAGATTTTAGTGACGCAGGACGAAAAGGAAATCATTCAACGTCTCGACGTCGAGGAAACATCGGACACGACGCCGCAATTGGAGTTTGATTGAACGCATTGTAAATCCGCAGATTTCGCAGACCCTGGCACTTGCGTTCCCGCCAGGGCAAGTGTTGCACAGATTATTTTTTTCTGCGCGATCTGTGGATTATTTTTTCCGATGGCGGGGTATTCCGAATAATGTCGTTTACAAATCTTCCCATCGCGCGCGGCGCGATTTGATTTCGACCGGCAAGCCGGCGACAAGCAAGAATACCTCATCGGCAGATTCGGCAAATTTGCGATTGACCGCACCGAGCAAATCGCGGTACGTGCGCCCGAGTTCATTGGCTGGCACGATGCCCATCCCAACCTCGTTCGACACGATAATCATTTCGCTTGTCGATGCCTGATACCACGCAAGCAACTCTTCGATTTCGCGCATCATCGTTTCGGTTGCGGCTTTTTCTTCTGCCCCTAGAACATTCGATGTCCACAACGTCGCACAATCAAGTAGCACCACGTTCGCGCGCTCTGCCGATTTCAACGCGCGCGCGACTGCCATCGGCGCTTCGAGCGTTTTCCAACCGGCGTGTCGAACTGCTCGATGCTGTTCGATGCGCGCGCGCATTTCATCGTCGCGGGCTTCAGCCGTGGCGACGAATAATACATCGTCGCCGCCGCGTTTTTGCGCGAGGGCTTCGGCAAAACTACTTTTGCCGCTTCGCGCGCCACCCAGAATTAGTGTGAGCCGTTTTCCCATTCTTCAATCACTCGCTGCGATGAGCGAAAATCCTCCACGCTGAAAATTTCTAACGTCAGCACGCCGGCAAATTCAGCCGCGGCAATGAAATCCAAAACGCGTTTGATTTCGCCGCGCGTTTGCCACGCCAACGATTGATGGTCGCGTCCGTTGATGCCGTGAATGTGAATCACGCGCGTCCGCGCGATATGCTCTCGCAAATGCGGCAGGGGATCGCGCGCTTGTTTCCACAAATGGCCCACGTCGATGCAACGCGCCAGATTTTTCTGCGTTACGATTTCGGCGAAGAATTCCGGCGACCAGCGTTCCAAATTTTCGATGCACAATTGCGATGGCGCAAACCGTGTGAGAATTCGATCAAGCGCGCGCGCCGTTTCCGTTTGCCATTGCGCGATGATTTCCGGCGACGGCTCGCCAAGCAACATTTGCCCGTCGAGATGCAAAACGTACGCGAACGGGTCAAGCGCGCGCGTCGCGTCAAGCGCGCGAAAAATCTTGGTGAACGATTGCTCGTCCCGCCAATCCAAATCAATCGGCAAATGAATCGTGTAGGTGAGAGCATTGTCGCGTGCGAGTGCCTTCAACTCTGCAATCGTCGTAGCGTTGGGCAAATTCGTCCCGTACTCATCGACCTCGAACAAGACGAGTTCGAGGTCATCGACTTGCCCGGCAAGTTGGCGCACGTTCGGCAAAATATCGTCGGGGTAAATGTACGAGGTGGTGCCAAGCCGAAATTTTCGTTTCATAGGAATACCATGCAAAGAGCACAAAGAAAACAAAATATCTTGGCGTTCTTCGCGGTTCAAAAGATTTTTATTGTACCTAGAATCAGCACGCTAACTTCCACACTCTCGCAAATCATTCCGTAAATGTCGCCGGTCAATCCGCCCAATCGATTCTCGGCAAAGCGCGCGATGAGCGCCGCAACTACAGCCGCGCCTGCAAACGCGAACACGCCATGCCAGCCCAAAATTCCGCAAAGCGGGATTACGCTAATCGTCGCGATCAGAATTTCGCGCCGCGTCAACCCGGCGATGAACATTGCCGCCATCCCTTCGCGTCGCGCGAGTGGAAACGCCGCCGCGAAAACAATTGCCCAGCGTCCCAGGATCGGCGTGAGAAAAATCGATGCCGCCGTCATCGCGTTGGCAACCGTTGCGACTTTGAGCATCATCAGCAAGATCAATCCCGCCGCGCCAAACGTGCCGAGATGCACGTCGCGCAAAATTTCGAGGCGGCGTTCGCGCGTGGCTGACGCAAATAATGCGTCACAGGTATCGGCAAAGCCGTCAAGATGCAAACCGCCGGTGATGATCGCCCACAACGCGACGACGAGAACCGCAACGACGAGTTGCGGCAACACGAACTGCGCCAACGCGCTTGCCGTGACTAACAACCCGCCGATGAGCAAACCGACGAGCGGATACCATGCCAGCGCGCGTGCGGAAATACGTAAAGCGTCGTACCGCACTGGCAAAACTGTCAACAAGCCAAGTGCGGTGCGCCAATCATTCATCACGCTAACCCAGCGAGATGATATAGAATATCCATTTTCAAATTCATTCGCGTAACTTGGGCAAGCCGATCGTACTCGGCATCGCGATCAAATCGCGCGCCAGCGGTGCGCGCAAGATTTTTGCGCGCCGCGAGATTTGCCAAAAGTGCATGCCGCAAACCGTCGTTATCGAACAAGCCGTGAAAGTACGTTCCGGCAACCCAGCCCGTTGCATCGATGGCGCCATCGAAATTATCTACCTTTTCGTTGCCGCGCGCTAACACGTTCAGCAAGGATTCACCCTCGACAAAAGTGCGCCCCATATGAATTTCATAACCGATTACGTCCAGCCCGCGCGTTTCTGCAAACAAACCGCGATTTGCAACGACGTTGCCGCGCGCGCGCACCGTTTGTTTTTCCGCTTCAAATGTGGTTGCGACTGGCAATAAACCCAGCCCGGCGATTTCCTTTTGATTCGATTCCACGCGCAGCGGGTCGTAGATTTTTGTGCCGAGCATTTGATAGCCGCCGCAAATGCCGATTACCGGTTTGCCGGCGCGCGCAAATTCAACGATGCAATTAGCCAGCCCGCGTTCGCGCAAAAATTCCAAATCGGCAATTGTCGTTTTGGTGCCGGGCAGAATTAGCAAATCGGGCTGACCCAGATTCTCCACGCGATCCACAAATCGCACCGTTACATCGGCTTCCGCGCGCAACGGATCGAAATCGTCAAAGTTGCTGATGTGGGGCAGGCGGACGACAACGATATCCAATTGACGAAGGACGGAAGACGAAGGGCGAACGCCATTCGTCTTCCGTCCTTTGTCCTCCGTCGCGTCCAGCACGACCGAATCTTCATCGGCGATTTGCAAATCACGCACGAATGGGATCACGCCAACCACCGGCACACCACTGCGTTCTTCGAGAATTTTGATGCCGTCTTCAAATAGACGCGGCTCGCCGCGAAATTTATTAACGATGAATCCTTTGACAAGCGCGCGCTCGTTTGGTTCCAACAAGATGTGCGTGCCGATCAATTGCGCGAAAATTCCGCCGCGATCAATGTCGCCAACGAGAAGCACCGGCGCGTTCGCGTAATTCGCAATCGCCATGTTCACCAAATCGCCGCGCCGCAAATTGAGTTCGGCCGGACTGCCCGCGCCTTCGATCACGACGACATCGTACTCGGCGCGCAATGAATCGAGCGCGTGCGTTACAATCTGCCACAACTCACTGCGACGGCGCATATATTCGCCGGCCGGCAAACGCGCCCACGGTTTGCCCATCACGACGATTTGCGCGAACGCATCGGCTTCCGGTTTGATCAGCACCGGATTCATTTCGACCGTCACATCGATGCCCGCCGCTTGCGCTTGCATCGCTTGCGCGCGACCGATTTCCAAATCATTGCGCGTGACAAACGAATTGAGCGCCATGTTCTGCGCTTTGAATGGCGCAACGCAAAAACCATCTTGCTTGAAGATGCGGCACAGCGCAGCGACCATCAAACTTTTCCCCGCCGACGACATCGTGCCTTGAATCATTAACACCGTGCCGTGTGTCATGCTTTTTCCGATACCCCCGCATCGGCAAACGTCGCCATCTCATCGAGAATTTTTGCCGATGCGATGCACAACGAAATTCCCAACGCCGCGCCGGTGCCTTCGCCTAATCGCAAATCCAAATCGAGTAACGGTTCGACGCGCAGATAATCGAGAATTGCGCGATGACCGATTTCAACGGAACGATGCGCAGCGACGAGGTACGGTTGCACTGCCGGCGCGAGTCCGTACGCAATCAGCGCCGCCGCGCCGGAAATAAATCCATCGATGACGACCGGCACGCGCCGCGCTGCCGCACCGATCATCACACCTGCCAGTCCGCCGATTTCAAAACCACCGACATCGGCAAGCACATCAATCGCATCGTTGGGATTGGGCTGGTTGATTTCGAGTGCCCGTTCAATCGTTGCGATTTTGCGCGCCAAACCCGCGTCGTCCACGCCTGTCCCGCGTCCGGTTACCTCTTTCACGGAACGGCGTGTAATCGTTGCTGTGATTGCGGCGGACGGCGTCGTGTTGCCGATGCCCATATCGCCGGTGCCGAGAATATCTGCGCCGCGTTCGATTTCGCGCGTTGCAATTTCGATCCCGGCTTCAATGGCACGTCGCGCTTCGTCGCGGGTCATTGCGGGACCCATCGAAAAATCGCGTGTGCCGGGCACAATTTTTTTGTTGACGAGTTCTGGGTGCGCGGGCAATTCCGATGCCACTCCCATATCCACGATGACCACGCGCGCGCCGACGTGGCGTGCCAGAACGTTGATTGCCGCACCGCCGTGTAGAAAATTCAAAACCATTTGTGGTGTTACTTCGGCGGGGTACGCGCTGACGCCTTGCCGCGCGACGCCATGATCACCCGCCATCGTGATAATCGCCGGTTGCTTGAAACGCGGGCGCGCTTGCGCCGTGATGCCGGCAAGTTGAATCGAAAGTGATTCCAATCGTCCGAGCGCGCCTTGCGGTTTGGTCAATTGATCCTGCCGCGCGCGCGCCGCTTTCATCGCGTCAGCATCGAGGGGTGGAATCTGTGCGATTGTTTCGTTGAGAAGAGTCGTCATGGGTTCTCCGGGGTAAAATTAAAATTCAATTCCTGCTTGCGCTTTCACGCCGCGCTGGTAGGGATGTTTGATCTCGCGCATTTCGGTCACGAGATCGGCGTAATCAATCAATTCTGCCGGCGCGTCGCGTCCTGTGATGATGAGGTGCATTTCGGGTGGTTTGTGTTCGCGCAACCACGCGATCACTTGATTCACGTCGAGCCAGCCGTGATGAAAGGCGTACGTCATTTCGTCGAGCAAAATCAAATCGTACGCGCCGCTCGCAATTTTTTCTTGCGCGAGTTTCCACGCCGCGCGTGCTTTGTCGGCAGTCTTCTGGATGTCTTTGGAGAGCCACGTAAAACCATCGCCCATCGAGTGCCATTCGATCTGCAATTTACGCGCGCCTTGAATTTCGCCATAGTTGCTCGTTTCGGCTTTGATGAATTGAATCACGCACACGCGCATCCCGCGCCCCCACGCGCGAAACAGCGTGCCGAATGCCGCGGTACTTTTGCCTTTGCCATTCCCAGTATTGACGAGTACCAATCCTTGTCGCATTTTATTGTCCTCTAATCAACGCGACGGGTAAGTTGTTGTGCGGATGGGGCAAGACACACATTTCGATTCCGTACACCGCGCGCAAAACATCGCTGGTGATCACCGATGCCGGCGCGCCCGCCGCGAACACGCGCCCGTCTTTCAGCAAAATGATGCGATCGCAGTACTGCGCGGCAAGGTTCAAATCGTGAAGCACGCTCAACACCGTGAGCGCGCGTTCGCGTTTCAATCGCCGCGCAATTTCCATCACCTCGATCTGGTGCGCCACGTCGAGATGCGCGGTTGGCTCGTCGAGTAAAAGCACTTGGGGCTCTTGCGCAAGCGCGCGCGCGAAAATGACACGTTGGCGTTCGCCGCCCGACAATCGATTCACCAAACGATTCGCCAGATGCCACGTGCCGGTGGCGATCATCGCTTCGCGCACAATCTCTTCGTCGCGCGCCGATTCGCTCTTGAGCCAACCCAGGTGCGGCGTGCGTCCCATCATCACGATTTCGTGCGCGGTAAATCCGGAGGGAACATCGAAAACCTGGGGCACCACCGCGACGCGGCGCGCCACCTGCTCCGGTGAAAGTTGCTCGAGCGTGCGATCATCGAGCCAGATATGTCCGCGTTGCGGTATCAACGCGCGACTGAGCAAATTGACCAACGTCGATTTGCCCGCGCCGTTCGGGCCGACGAGTCCCACCATTTCGCCGGGGCGCAATTCGATGTTCACGCCATCGAGAATCGGTTTGTGATTGTACGAAAAAACCACCTCTTCGGCGCGTAATTGAAGCGTGTTCATCCTAACACCTCTCTCTTGCGGCGAAGCAAGTACAGGAAAAACGGCGCGCCGCAAAACGCCGTGATAATTCCCACCGGCAATTCGGTGGGCGAAAGCAAAGTGCGCGCGAGCGTGTCAGCGATGATGAGAAAAATCGCGCCGACCATCGCGGACATCGGCAAAAGAAAACGATGGTCGGGTCCCCAAATCAAACGAACCGCGTGCGGGATGATCAATCCAACAAAACCGATCAAGCCGCTCACCGCAACCGCCGCCGCGGTGACGAGTGATGTGGCGACGACGAGCGTCAATGTTACACGCTCGACCGGCACGCCAAGTTGTTGCGCCTGTGTCTCACCAAGTTGCAAAACATTCAAATACCGCGCGTGCAAATAAAGCACGAGCCAGCCAATCGTGAGGTACGGCAAGAGCAAGATGACCTGTTGCCAATTGCCCAACGAAAGACTACCCAAAATCCAAGCAATGACCTGATGCGTGCGAAATGCGCTATCGCCGCGAAACATCAGAAACGAGGTGATCGCGGAGAGAAACGCGCCAAGCGCGACTCCAGCCAGAATCAAAGTGGTTGGCGTGGCGCGTCCGCCGGTTTGCGCGATGATATAAATCGCGATTGTCGCGACCATTGCGCCGAAAAATGCGAACAGCGGCAACGCGCCCCAGATTTCGATGTTGAAGATAATCGCGATGGTTGCGCCGAGCGCCGCGCCGGACGAAATACCGATGAGGTATGGATCAGCAAGCGGATTGCGCAAAAGACCTTGATACGTCGCCCCGGAAGTTGCGAGCGCGCCGCCGACAAGCGCGGCAAGCGCGATGCGCGGCAAGCGAATGTCGAACAGAATCGTTTCCCAGCTTGGCGACCACGTTGCGATGATCGATGTGCCCGGCATTTTGGCGACGACGATCCGCGCGAGTGTTTCGAGCGGAATGGCAACCGAGCCAAACGTGGCGGCGATGGCGCCAGTAAAGATCATGCCGAGACCCGCGAGCAAAAGAATGGCGCCGCGATATCGACGCGCTTCCATCTGTGAGGACGCGCGGTTGCGCGCCCCCACATTTTGCGATTCGATCATTTGAACAAATCGGGATACAACGCGCGCGCGACCATTTCGAGTCCATCGATGATGCGCGGACCCGGGCGCGCCACCAGATTTTCATCCGGCACCGGTATAATGCGATTCGTTTTGACAGCCGTGATGTTTGCCCAACCCGGTCTTGCCTTGAGCGTCTCGGGCGTCTCGCCGAAAAGCATATCGCCCAAGAGAATCACTTCCGGGTCGCGCGCGATAATTACTTCGGAAGATAATTGTGCGTACGCGCTCTTCGCATCGGAGGCGATGTTCATCCCACCGGCTTTGGTAAGCAAATCATCCACGAACGACCCAGGACCTGGCGTGTACAAAGTTTTGTCGATTTCGTAAAACACGCGCGGCTTGGTCTTGGCAGTAGCAACTTTGGATGTGATGCTGTCCATGCGACTTTTAAGTTGCGCGCTGAGCCGGTTCGCTTCGTCGGTTGCGCCCAGTAGTTTGCCGAACGTGACGAGTTTGGAAAGCACTTCGTCCACATTCTTTGGCTCGATGACGAACACGGTCAATCCGCGTTTTTCAAGTTCGGGCACGATGCTTTTGGCGTGAATGTTCGTCGCGAGTACGAGATCGGGGGTGAGTCCCACGACTTTTTCGAGATCGATTTTGGTGAACCCGCCGATTTTCGGTTTCTCTTTGGCTTCGGCAGGATAATCACAGTACTCGGTTACGCCGACGACGAGTGCGCCTTTGCGAAGCGCGTAAACCGTTTCGGTGTTGCTGGGCGCCAGCGAGACGATGCGTTGCGGCGCGGCTTTGAGCGTGACCGAGCGATTGGCATCGTCGGTTAGCGTGAGGGGAAATGCGGCGGGCGCGGGGGTGGGCGGAACCGATGTTGGAGTAGGTGCCGGCGCGCACGCCGCGATCACCGTGACGATCATACTCAGGGCAATCAGCCCGATGAAAATTTTTCGAATGTTCATTTTATCCTCGATTTGATTTGTAAATGGAAAACAAAAAATCCCCTGCCTTTCGACGAGGGGATTATGGTGCTTGCGTCATCATGATCCTGCCCCCTTTCTCGCGAAGGTTGCTCGGTTTTCCAACATGCTCAACGAAATCATGTGGATTGATTGAGGCAGGTTTTCTGGCTTGGAACAGTGGAGAGCGGTCAGTGGGTAGTGGTCAGATAAATTTTCTACCACCATCCACTATCCTCTGGACACTGTTTTCACAGTTGCGGGACAGCGTCGGCATTGCACCGAACTTGCCCTGCGCATCAATCATCGAGTTGTTAATTTTCGTTTTCAGTATATCACGAAACAGCAAAGATGCCAAATTTCTCGCCGCAAAGTTTTTATTGCCACCGTGCGTTGAGAAATTTTAGTTTCTCCGCAAACTGGTGAATTCCGCCGCCGTCGTGCTGATTGAATTCGTACACGTTGATGTGCTTTGGGCCCGCGTAATAATTGTATGCCGCATAAACGGTCGAGGGTGGACAAATTGTATCCATCAAGGCAGTCGAAAATAGTGCCGTTGCTTTTGCGCGCACGGCGAAATTCATTCCATCGAAATAGGACAAGGTGCGGAAAACCGTTTCGATTTGCGTGCGATGGGTTTTACAAAAACGGGCGATCTCGGCGTACGGTTCGGTATCGATGAGTTGTGCCGCGCGCCGATAGTGACAGAGAAACGGCACGTCCGGCATTGCCACGTGTACCCAATCCGGCACAAGCCCGCTCAGCGCAAGTGTAATGCCGCCACCCTGGCTTGTGCCGGTCACTGCGATTTTGTCGACAGCGATTTCAGGATAACTGCGCACCGCTTCGATGGCGCGCACAGCGTCGGTGAACAGACGACGATAATAGTATGTTTGCGGCGCCAAGACGCCGCGTGTCATAAAACCGGGAACCTGGGGACTTGCACCATCTTCGATATCGGGAGTATCGCCGTGTAACCAAACACTTCCTTGTCCGCGTGTGTCCATCACAAAATGGGCGTACCCCGCACTTGCCCACAACAGCCAGTTGTACGGAAATCCGCGTCCGCCGCCATAACCGATGTACTCGACCACACACGGTAATTTGCCGGCGCGATGGTGCGGTAACAACAACCAACCTTTGATAGGTTGACCGCCGTAACCATTGAACGTGACATCGAACACATCGACAGTTTGCAACCCCCAAGCGCCTGCCACAAATTTTGCATCGAGCGGAAATTGGCGGGCGGTGTGCAAGGTGTCGTGCCAAAAAGCATCGAAATCGTCCGGTTCGTTACGCGGCGGTTTATACGTTTGCAGTTGGTCAAGCGAAAGATCGAAGAATGCCATTCATCGACTCCTGGAGCGGCAGATGTCGCGCGCTGTGAATTTTGAGTGATTATAGTCGAGGGGACGATTCATCGCAAGAAAAATGCTATTGACACGGGGCTAGGTTTATAGTATAATTAGTGCACTAATGCACTAAATTGCCATCAATGGAGTTGGCGTGCCTCCCAAACGTTTCTCCCCTTACTATCGCTGGCTGGAAGCCGTCTTGCGTGAAGATATTGAGCAAGGTGTCTATAAACCCGGCGATGCCCTGCCCACCGAACACCAATTGATGCGCGGCTACAAACTCAGTATTACCACCGTACGTCGCGCTGTCCACGATCTGGCGCGTGAAGGATGGATCTATCGCAAAGCCGGCAAGGGCACCTTCGTTAAACGCAACAAACTCGAAGAACGTCTTGCGCGGCTTACCTCCTTTGCCGAAGAAATGCAAAGTCGCAACATTACTCCGCAGTTCAAACTTGTTTCCGCTGAAGAATCTATTCCGCCTACCGAAATTATGCGCGCGCTCAAATTGCCCTCAAAGCAAAAAGCATTCTTGATCGAACGTGTGCAGATTGCCAACAACGAACCGATCGCGCTTGCACGCGGCTATTGGATTCCCGAAATCGGCGAGCAACTTGCGCAACAAGATCTCAATCGCATTTCGTTGTACGAGATTGTCGAGCAACATTTGCACATTCCGCTCACCGAAGCGGACGAATCGATCAGTGCGGCTGTCGCGGATGCGGACATCGCGCGCAAATTAGATATCTCACGCAATTCACCGCTCCTCGTCCGCCGCCGGCTCACCTACACCACCGAGATGCGCCCCATTGAATTCACGACAACGTTTTATCGCGCCGATCAGTACGAGTATAAAATTCGGCTCGCGCGGCACGGGGTCTAGACAATGAGCATAACTTTGGAACGGTTAGGATATTTGCAATCCGAGCGTGCGGTCATTTTCCATGCCGACGATGTGGGAATGTGTCACGGTGCGAATGTTGCGTTCCTTGAATTATCGCAGCGTGGTTTGATTTCGTGCGGCTCGGTGATGGTGCCGTGCCCTTGGTTTTTGGAAGCGGCGGCGATGGCGCGCGCGCATCCCGAATTGGATTTGGGGGTTCATCTGACTTTGACGAGCGAATGGAAGTATTACCGGTGGGGTCCTCTCTCGACGCGAGACCGCGCGTCGGGACTAATCGATGAGGAGGGGTATTTTTATCATCGGACGCATCAAGTTGCCGAACATATGAATCTTACAGCCCTTGAAGCTGAGTTTCGCGCGCAGATCGATACCGCGCTTGCCGCCGGCATTGACGTGACGCACCTCGATACGCATATGGGGACAGCGCTGATTCCCGGCGTGATGGAACTCTATGCGCGTTTAGGCGTCGCATACCGTTTGCCAGTACTTGTTCCACGCCAGATAGATTTATACGAGGTCGTGCTAGGTATTCCCAACCTTGATGCTTCAGCCCATCAAGCGTTGATTCAGCAATTGGAAAAAATCGGTATGCCGATTGTCGATCATTTTTTCATCTCGCCCGGCGTGCCAAGTGCAGAATGCGACCGTACCTATCGCAAGATGATTGCCGAAATTCCCACTGGGCTAACTTTTCTTTCCCTGCATCCCAATGCGCCCGGGGATATTGAGATGATCAATCCGCCGCGCGCCTTTTTCCGTGTCGATGAGTATCACTTGTTGCAAGACCCATCGTTTCGCGAATATGTTTCGGATCAAAACGTTCACCTTATCGGTTATCGACAACTGCGTAATCTTTTTCGGAACCATAGGGACGTTCGATAATCGAAAGAATCAGAAAAGAAAGGATGGTGAGGCACACGCCGACGATGAATCGACAGCGCAGTCAATCGATTGGTCAAATCCAACATCTTTAGGAGGAGAATCAATGGATGAAAAATCCACATCTCAAAAATTCACTCGCCGCGAATTTCTTGCGCTGAGTGGGCAAGCCGTAGTGACCGCGGCGGTGCTTGCCAGTTGTGGTCCCGCGCTCGAGCCAACGAAAGCGCCAGCGCCCGCCGCCAAACCGACCATCGCACCCTCAACCATCAACTTGATGGCGTTTGGACAAGCGGATGTGCCGCCCTTTGAAGCGACGGTCAAACGGTTTATGGAGGTCCAAGATAAGGTCAAAGTCAACGTGACATTTGCGCCGAACGATGAGACCTTCTACACCAAAGTCCAGACCTTGATCGCGGGCGGTTCGCAACCCGAAATCGTCAGTATGCAGGGCTGGGGTTTTCAACCGTTTGCTGACACCAAAACCATCGCGCCGTTGGACGATTGGATCAAACGCGACAACTTTACCTATGCCTGGCCCCAACTGAAAGCCGTTACCGATTACGCAATCCGCGACGGCAAGACCTGGCTGATGCCGATGCAAGTCGCTACGATGGTGATGTTCTACAGCAAAAAACTGTTCGACGAAGCCGGCGTCAAGTACCCCACCGACGACTGGACGTACGAGCAATTCATTGAAATCGCACAGAAACTGACCAAGACTGTCGGCGGCAAAAAGCAATTTGGCTACCAAGCCAACGGCAACTGGTTCCGCGATATTCACTGGATTCGTGGCACGGGCAAGCAAGAATTCGACACCCTCATCGAACCGAAGAAATCCACCTTCAACCAGCCCGAGATCGTCAAAGTCGTGCAGGAGGTCGCATCCGATTTTTACTTCAAGACGAAGATTTCACCGACGCCGGCGGATTTGGACAGCGGCTCGGGCAGTCTCAACGCCGGCTCCGCGGCAATGAAGTACGAAGGTCCGTGGTTCTTCCCGCAAATGAGCACGGCCAAATTGCGCGAAGAAAAGAAAGATTGGCCCTTTGACATTGTCCTGATGCCCAAGCAACAAGACGCCAAGCGACCGCATCGCGGTTGGGTGGAAGGCGTGGTTGTGATGAAGACTGACGCGACGCGTGAAGCGGCATCGTGGGAATGCCTCAAGTTTATGGGCGGCGAAGAAGGTCAAAAGATCTTCTCCAAACTCAGTGGTCGCGTGCCCAACAATCCCGCGCTCATCGAATCGTACTATGGCCCCATTATCAAACAAGAGTACGGTGTAGAGAACTACAAAGCTCTCGTCACCGGCTTTAACAACGGGGTAGTCGACGTGGTGAGTGGAATGAACCGCGCCCAGTTCTGGAACGAAGCAGTCAAACCTATCGGCTGGGATCCCTTGCTTGCCAATAAAGCAACGGCAGCGGAAGTGCTTCCCAAAGTGGACGAAGCCGTTCAAAAGATGCTCGACACTTACTGGGCGAAAAAACCCAAATAAAGGGTCGCGTGTTGTAGGGGCGGCGCGTTCGTCGCCCCTACCGGATTTCGCAAGAAGCACGCGCCATCCACCGATTACATTTCCGCCAGATCTCTGTGAGGTATCTATGGCAATACTCGCACGCCGTCACACAATCGGCAAACCGAAAACTTCCAAAGCACAAACTACCAGATGGATTGAGGGGTATTTGTTCGCCGCGCCCTTTATCATCGGTTTTATCGTTTTCATCGCCTTTCCAATGGCATTCTCGATCTATCTCATCTTTCACGAATGGAATTTGCTAACCGAGCCTGAATTTGTTGGACTCGGGAATATCCTGCTACTGTTCTCGGATCCCAAAGCCGGCACATCGCTGTGGGTCACCGGAATTTATGCGTTCGTTAGCACTATCATTCAAGTGATCTTTGCCTTCTTTCTCGCAATTCTGCTGAACGAAAAAATCAACTTGCGCAACTTTTATCGCACGGCGCTGTACTTGCCGGTGATCGTGCCGATTGTCGTCTCTGCCTTCATTTGGCAACGTGCCTATCATCCCGACTTTGGTATCATCAACGAATTTTTGCGCTGGTTCGGCATTGCTCCGCGCGCTTGGTTGTTCGAAACGGAACTTGCTCTGCCAGCGTTTATCTTTATGCGGATTTGGAGTATGGGGACGATGATGGTCGTATTCCTCGCCGGCCTCCAAAACGTGCCCGATTCGCTTAAGGAAGCGGCGGCAATCGATGGTGCCGGAATTATCCATCGCTTTTGGAACATCACTGTTCCGCTAATGACTCCAACCATCTTCTTCAACTTGGTGGTTGGGGTCATTAACTCGTTTCAGGTTTTTGCGCCAGCATTGATTATGACCAAAGGGGGACCGCAAGACTCGACGCTCTTTATGGTTCTTTACATCTATCGGCAAGGTTTTGAATATCTCAAAATGGGCTATGCTTCCACGCTTGCCTGGCTTTTGTTTCTGATCATCGTCATATTTACGTTTATCCAGTTCCGCATGTCGGAACGCTGGGTTTATTACGAGGGGGAATAGATGACCGTCGAATCTCAACTCCAGACCGATGTACACAGAACGATGTCAGCGGATGCGCGTCGGATGCGCGCTCGCCGTCTGATTGGCCATGTCATCAGTCGGATCTTTATTCACGCGGTACTGATTCTCCTGTCGCTGATGGCGATTGTGCCAGTACTGTGGATGATCTCGTCGTCGCTCAAAGCGTCTACCGAAGTCTTTGCTGTGCCGATGCAATGGCTTCCCGAAACTCCACGTTGGGCGAACTATGCGGATGCGTTCTCGATGGCGCCGTTGTGGTTGAATATGTGGAACACCGCGGTCGTCTCGTTCTTCGCCGTGCTCGGTACGGTGGTTTCATCGGTGTTCGTCGCGTACGCGTTTGCACGGATGGAGTGGCCCGGCAAGAAATTCTTCTTTGCCCTCTTGATCGCGACGATGATGTTGCCCGGCATTGTCTTGCTCGTACCGCGGTTCATCATGTTCAGCAAAATCTTTCCGGCGATTTTTGGCTTTAAATGGGTCAACACCTTTTTGCCGCTCGTCGTGCCGCCGTGGTTTGCCATCTATGGATTCTATGTTTTCTTGCTTCGCCAGTTTTTCTTGAGCATCCCGGTGGAATTGGAAGACGCCGCGCGCATCGATGGTGCCTCTACGTTGCGCATCCTTTGGCAAATCATCATGCCACTCTCCAAACCGGCGGTTGTGTCGGTGATCATTTTTAGTTTCTTGTACCATTATTCCGATTTTTTGGAACCGCTCATTTATTTGAACAACGTCAACAACTGGACGATTGCGGTAGCAATTCGCGCATTCAACGATCAGTTCTACGCGACCAAGTGGGAAATCGTCTTTGCCTCCGGCACCTTCGCGTTGATTCCGATGATTATCATCTTCTTCATCGCGCAACGCTACTTTGTGCAGGGTATTCATTTGACCGGCTTTGGGGGACGCTAACGCGATGGCGACATTGCCCCAGTATTTGCGGATTCCGCCGGACGAACTCGCGCGCGCCAGCCAGGTGCGCCTCGAAATCGTCCCCGATTTGCCTGCGCTTTTCCAGCATTTCGCGCGACACATCGCCGACGAAATCAAAACGAACAACGCGGCGGGTAAACCATCGCGCTTGATTTTGCCAGTTGGCCCCGTCGATCAATATCCGATTCTCGCCCGCATCTGCAACGTCGAACGTATCAGTTGGCGCAATGTCTTCACCTTCAATATGGACGAGTACTGCGATTGGCAAGGACGCGCGGTGCCGCGCGATCATCCGCTGAGTTTCGAAGGATTCATCCGTCGCACCCTCTTCGCTCAACTCGATCCGGATCTGCGGATTCCCGACGATCACATTCACTTTCCCGATCCGCTCGCTCTGGATCGCATCAGCGCGCGCATCGCCGCGGTTGGCGGGATTGACACGTGCTACGGCGGCATCGGTTATCACGGGCACGTTGCGTTCAACGAGCCGCCAATTTCGCGCTGGTTCAAGTTGACGCCAAACGAATTTCGCAATTCGCTCACGCGCATCGTGCCGTTGGCGCCGGAAACAATCGTGATGAACAGTGCGCGCGCCACCGGCGGCAACCCCGCTGCACTTCCGCCGATGGCAGTCACACTCGGAATGCGCGACATTCTCGCCGCGCGTCGCATTCGATTGTACTGTCAAGGTGGCGCCTGGCAGCGCACGGTGCTTCGTATCGCGTTGATGGGTGATGAAGATGTGGATTATCCTGTAACACTCTTGCAAGGTCATCCTGATTACACCATCATCACCGATCAAAACACCGCACAGCCACCGATACCGGGAATCGCGGCATAGGAAAATCAAAAAATGAAGTTACCCAAAATCGTTCTCATCGGCGCGGGCAGCGCGATCTTTGGACTCAACACACTTGCCACGATCATTCGTTCAGAACGACTGCGCGGCGCGGAAATTTGGCTCGTGGACATTAACGAACCCGGCTTGGCGACAATGACCAAACTCGCCGAACGAATGAACCGCGAGTGGAACGCGCAGATGCAAATCCACGCTTCCACCGACCGCCGTGTTGCGTTGCCGCACGCGGATTTCGTTGTCGTCTCCGTCCAAGTTGGTCCGCGCGAAGAGGTGTGGGAAAAAGATTGGCGCATTCCACTCAACCACGGTGTCCGCCAACCATACGCGGAAAATTCGGGACCCGGCGCGTTTGCGCACACCGCGCGCAATCAACCGCTGATGCTCGCCATCGCGCGCGATATGGAAGAACTCTGCCCGCACGCGTGGTATCTCAACTTCACCAACCCGATGATTCGTTTGACGTGGGCAGTCAGTCGCTACAGCAAAATCAAGGTGGTCGGCTTGTGTCATCAACTCTTGTGGGCGTACGCGATGGCAATGACGATTCTCGCGGATCGTTATGATATCTCTATTCCGGAAAATTTCAACGTCCACACCGATGCGGCGAATATGCCGCGTTTCATTCCGGTTGCGCTCGCGGCGTACCAACATCTCGACATCAAAGCCGCCGGCATCAACCACTTTTCATGGGTGTACGATATTCGCGAGCGCGCGACCGGCGCAGATTTGTATCCGCTTGTGCGCGAGCGGTGGCTCGAGCACTATCGCAAAGATTTCGAACCGCTCACGCGCACACTGTTCGAAATCTTTGGAATGATGCCAACCTCCGGCGATAGTCACGTCTGCGAGTACCTACCCTGGGTGCATGACCCGATCAACAAACCTTGGGAAAAGTACGATCTGAAATTACAAAGTTGGGATGGCAATCGCAAACGCCGCGCCGAACGCTGGGCAACTGCCGAAGCGATTGCCTCCGGCGCGCGGCACGTCGATGAATTGAAAAATGCTATCAGCGAAGGCGTCGTTGAGATCATCGAAGCGATCACGTTCAACGACAATTGGTATTACCACCAAGTCAACGTCCCGAATCATGGTTGCATTCCGAATTTACCGGACGACGCGATTGTCGAAGTGCCGGGCATTGTCACCGGCATCGGGATTCGCGGCTTGAATATGCCGCCGCTCCCCGCACCGATCGCCGAACTGTGTCGTCGCGAACTCGCGTACAGTTCCGCCGTGATTGACGCGTGCTACACCGGCGACAAGGACGCCGCGTTGCGTGCGCTCTTACTCGATCCGATGATCAACGACATTGACACCGCGCGCGCGATCCTGAACGATTTTCTGATCGAGTTCGCGGATTACCTGCCCCAGTTCGCGCGATGAAGGATCACGTGCCGATTCCCGACATTGAAACTTGGTCACGGCAATTGAGCGAGATCGCCACCCAACCGTTGGAAAATTGCGAAGATTTTCCAATCATCGCGCAACGATACGAAGCGTGGTGGGCGCACGATGTTCTCGACCGCCCGCTGTTCATCGCGTCTGCCGATAAAAATCCGGCACGGCCGCTTCGCCGCCGACTTGAATGGCTCGACCAACCTGATGCGTGGCTGGAAGCCAAACTTGCCGATATGGCACAGTTGCATCGCGTCGGTGACAAACTGCCCACCTTGCGCGTCGATTTTGGTCCCGTCGCACTGGGGGGTTTGTTCGGCGGGCGCGTCGAGTTCAAAGAGGATACCACGTGGACACACGCGTGCATCAATGACGATTGGTCGAACGAGCCGGCGTGGATAATCGCAGAAGACAATCCTTGGTGGAAAATGATGCTCGCCCGTTTGGATCAAGCCGCGTTGCACGCGCCGGGTCGCTATGTCATTACTGTGCCCGCGCTCGGCGGTTCGGCGGATGTCTTGCTCAATCTGCGGGGCGCGTCCCAGTTGTGCATCGATGTTATTGACAAGCCGGGCAAGATTACCGCGGCGCTTGACAAGATTTATGCCGCTTGGCGTCACGCATTTTCGGCAAGTTATCGGCACACGGTCGAGCGCGGTGCGGGGGTGATGCGCTGGGCAAATTTATGGTCGAATCGTCCCTATTTTGTAACTGAATGCGATTTCAATTATATGATCAGCCCGCGTCAATTTGAACGATTATTTTTACCGGATATTGCGCGCATTGCACGGACTGCCGGGCGTTCGCTCTTTCATCTCGATGGACCAAACGCGACCCGTCACATCGACACGTTGCTCGCGGTGCCGGAAATTCAGGCGATTCAGTATGTGCCCGGCGCGGGCGCACCCTCGGCGCTCAAATGGGTCGAGCTGTTTCGCAAGATTCAGCGTGCGGGGAAATCGTTGCAAATTCTGTGCTTGCCGGAAGAAGTGTTGCCATTGTGCGATGAGTTGAAACCGGCCGGACTGGCGTTTTGGCTCGAATTGATTTTACCGCCCAATGAACTCGATCAATTGTATGAACAATTTTGTCATCGGTTTGCCAAGAACTGATTTATTGATACAATCTTTTTCCTTGATGCATTATCTCGTTCACTATTTTGTGAAATGCCACGATCAACTTTGCTAAATCCAATGGCGGTTGGCGCTTCCCATCACCGCACGACAATATTTTTGTATCTGGTTGCCATCTCTTTTTTTTTGGGCGTCACAGTACATCTATCTACCAACTTTGCCCACGTACGTGCAACTCAAAACAGACAATCTTGCAACCGTTGGTGTTGTGCTGTCAATGTATGGCTTGTTTCAAGCGGTAGTTCGACTACCACTGGGGATCGCAGCTGATTGGCTTGGTTGGCGCAAGCCGTTTGCAATAGCCGGGCTCGCGCTTGCCGGTTTTGGTGCGTGGATGTTGGTTAGTGCGAATAACGCCACCAGTCTTGCGGTTGGTCGCGCCATTACAGGCGCGTCTGCTGGCGCATGGGTTGTGATTGTTGTTGCGTTCAGTGCGCTATTTCCACCGCAAGAGGCGGTACGCGCAAGCTCATTGTTGATGATCTTCAACTCGCTTGGACGAATTATTGCAACGTCAAGTGCCGGCGCACTCACCACTCTAGGGGGTTACGCAGCTCCATTTTGGATTGCCGCTGTGCTCGGTTTTATTTCGGCGATGATTCTGTTGCCAGTACGCGAAACACGCCGACCTTCTCAACATTTGAGCATGGCTAGCATTCTCCGTGTTCTGGCGCGCCGCGATGTTTTAGCCCCCACCTTGCTCAGTACGGTTGGGCAGTATGCGTTGTGGACAGGAGCGTTTGGGTTTTTCACCGTGTTGGCAAAGGAACTCGGCGCATCGAGTGTTCAACAAAGCGCAATGATCACCATCCACATTGCGCTTGCAATGGTCGGCAGTTTTTTTATCTCATTGCGCGGCTTGCGAATTAGTTCGCATCAATGGGTATATGCGAGTTTTATTTTTCTTGCCATCGGTATCGCCATTGCCGCGCTTACTCCATCACTGACGATTCTGTTGATCGCGCCCGGCTTCACCGGGCTGGGAATGGGGATTGGGTATCCAGTGCTTTTGGGTATGAGCATCGAAAAGGTGCGCGATGCTGAGCGCACGATTGCGATGAGTTGGCATCAAACGATATATGCCATCGGCATGTTCATCGGGCCCGCAATCAGCGGCGCGCTTGCTGACGCAATTGGATTGCAATCGATGTTGGGCATTACGGCGTTTGTAACACTTGTGCTCGGCATTGTTGGAATGCGCGTGTCCGAAAATCTTGCGACGAGAATTTCTTAAATGCCTACACCTCAAATTTTTTTCGGTGAAAATGCAACAATGGCGCTCAAACGCGGCTTTGACCAAATTGCTGATTTGCTTGCGCTCACGCTTGGACCAACGCAGGGCGTAATTCTCTCCAAGCACGAAACGAAAACTACGCCGGAAATGTTGTCCGATGCGGCAACGATTGCGCGCCGGATCATCGCGCTACCCGATCGTGCCGAAGATGTGGGCGCGATGCTCGCGCGCAATTTGGTGTGGCGACAACATGTGCGTGCCGGTGATGGTTGTGCAACCGCTGCCGTCCTCGCGCAAAAAATTCTCGCCGAAGGTCATCGCCTCGTTGCCGCCGGTCACAATCCAATGTTGTTGCGCCGCGGGATCGATCATGCTGCGCAAGTGGCAATCGCTCAATTGCGCGCGCTGGCGCGTCCCGCCAAAATCGAAGAACTGACACAACTTGCACAAACGATTACGAATGACGAAAAGTTGAGCGCGGTGCTTGCCGAGATATTTACAAAGCTGGGAGCCGACGCGCACGTCAGCATCGAAGAATATCTGGCGCCGTACATCGAGCGCGAGTATTACGAAGGCGGGCGCTGGAACGGCAAACTTGTTTCGCCGTATTTCATCACCGATTCGTCGCGCCGCCGCGCGATCATCGAAGAATGTCATATCGTCCTCTACAACGGCGAAGTGAAATCGGTGGACGACGTGCGACGCGTGCTCGAAATCGTTTCTGAAACAAAATGGCACCAGGTCGCGCTCATCGCCAAAGAAATTAGCGGGTTGGCGTTGACAACGCTCGTTCTGAATCATCAGCAAAGGAAATTGAAAATCATTGCGGCTGAATTGCGCGAGATTGAATCGAAACGCAAAAACGATTTTGATGATCTCGCGGCACTCACCGGCGCAACAGTGTTATCGCCCGAACTGGGTCGCACGCTTGAAAAAATAGAGCCCACCGATTTGGGTGCATCGCCGCGCGTGGAAGCGGATGCGGACGAACTCATCGTTGTGGGTGGTGAAGGCGACGCGAAAGCAATTGAAGAACAAGCCGCACTCATTCGCGCGCGCATCGAGACGTTGAATGAAACCGATGACGAAATCAAGGATTTGCGTTTCCGTCTCGCGCGACTGAACGGACAAATTGCCAAGTTGATGATTGGCGCGAACACGGAAACCGAACGCGAGGTGATTCGCCAAAAAGCGGAAAAAGCAATTCGCGCATTGCCGCTGGCGTTGCGTGAAGGTGTTGTCGCCGGTGGCGGCGTGGCGTACGTGAATTGCCTTCCCGCCGTTCGCGCAATCGACGGTGATGCGAAAATTGCCGGGAAGATTCTTGCGCGCGCGTTACAAGAACCGATGCGTCGGTTGTTGTCGAACGCCGGCATCGACGCGCCGGCGGCAGTCATCGCGCAGGCGCAACAACGCGGCGCAGATTTCGGATGCGATGTGATGACCGGCGACATCGTCGCGATGAATGACGCCGGGATTCTCGATGCGGTTGGCGTTTTGCGCGAAGCATTGCAAATTGCCGTGAGCGGCGCGATGATGGCGCTCACGACCGATACGATTGTCCTGCACCAAAATCCGCAGACAGTTTATGAACCATAGAATCGACCGCAGACGGACAACCGCCGACCGAAAAATTCTTGCGGTCTGCGGTGATCGGTCGTCGGTCATCTCATAAAAAAATCGAAACTAGGAGTAACAAGAATGAAATTTTTTCTCGATTCCGCCAAAGTGGACGAAGTCAAGTACGCGCTCGAAATGTGGAACATCGACGGCGTCACCAGCAATCCGCGCCACGTGCGCAACAGCGGCAAACCGTTTCTCACCGCGATCAACGAAATCGGCAGTCTGCTTGCCGGCACCGAAAAGACCCTTTCGGTCGAAGTGAATCCGCATCACACCGATCCGCAAGCCATGTTCGAGGAAGGGATGAAACTCGCGGCGCTCTCGCCCAACTTTGTCATCAAACTTCCGGCGACCGAAGCCGGGTTCAAGGCATTGCAACTGTTGCGCGAGAAGAATGTGCGCATCAACCTCACGCTGATTTTTTCGGCGGCGCAAGCGCTCCAAGCCGCGCGCCTCGGCGCAACGTACGCCTCCGTGTTCGTTGGTTGGAAAGAAGCCAACGGCGAGGAAATTTCGCACCTTGTTGACGAAATCACGCGCATCTATCGCAATTACAATTTCAAGACCGAAGTACTCGTCGCCGCGATTCGCAACGCGCGCCAAATCGTCGAAGCGGGCATCGCCGGCGCGGACATTGTGACAGCCGGATTCGACGTGTACAAAGACGCGTTCGATCATCCGTACACCGCCAAGGGTCTCAAGTTGTTCAGCGATAACTGGGACGCGACGCCGTATCAGTAAGGCAGCGTCCAGTATTCAGACTGAACACTGAGGTTACCAATGTCTTTTCTGGAATTTTCCTCAACCCGTCTTGGTCTCGTCTGTCTTGCGCGGCTCACGTTCGAAGCCTCGCTCGCAGAACAGTGGTACGCGCAGGTACGCGCGCGCTTGAGCGAACTCGATGGCGTCGAACTGTGCGCAATCGAAAAACTGGTGATCGAAAAACCGAATGCGGACGCGGCGATCGACGCGCTGCGCGCCAGGAACATCGACGCGCTCGTCATCATCAGTGGTACGTTCGCGCTCGGTGGTCTGGCGATGCAGTTCGCGCAAGCGTTCGCGCACATTCCCTTGCTCCTGTGGGCATGGCACGAACCGCAAGAGCAAACCGGCAAACTGCGCCTCAACTCGCTCGTCGGCGCGAATGTCAACGCGAGCAATCTCTACAAACTGGGACATCGTCCGATGACGTTATACTCCTCGCTCGACGATCCGCGCACCGTCGAAACGATTTCCAAATTTGCGCGCGTCGCCGGCATCGTGCGCGATTTGAAAAATCTGCGCATTGCGTTCATCGGCGGACATGCCCCCGGGTTCGATGATCTTGCGGTGGACAAACTCAACTTGCGTCGTGTCACCGGCGTTGAGGTCGTTGATGTCGGTTTGCAAATTCTGGTCGCAAAAGCCAAAGCCGTTGCACACGATCGTGCGCACGCAGAATCGGTGAACTTGCTCAGGCAATTCGATGATGTCGCTGAAATTAGTGCGCGGCAAGGTGATTTGTTCGCCGCGCTGGTCATCGCGCTCACCGACTTTGCGCACGAAAATAAATTCGATGCGATGACGCTCAAATGCTGGGGCGATTTGGTCGAGGCGTATGGCATCGCGGGCTGTGGCGTCGTTTCGATTCTGAATGATCGCGGCATTTACACCGGTTGCGAAGGTGATATTATGGGCACGATCACAACGCTCATCGCGCGCCGAATGACCGGCGTTCATCCCTTCCTCACCGATTTTGTTGCGGTGGATCGTGATACAAATACCGGGTTGATGTGGCACGGTGGTTGCGCGCCTGTCGGTCTCGCCGACCCGCAACAGAAAAAACATCTCTTTTCGCATTTTGCCGGCGGCAAAGGTGTTACGGCTGGGTTCGGACTCAAGCCGGGTCGCGTAACATTGTTGCGCTTGGGCGACGATGGGCGCAACTTGCGGATGCTCGCGACGACCGCAACGGCAATCGAAACTGAAATGGAAGTGCGTGGTACGCTCTCGCGCGTCAAGTTTGATAATGATGGAATGGAATTTCTCCACGAAATTTTGAACAACGGGTGGGAACATCACCTCGTGATGGCGTACGGTGAAATCGTGCCCGAGTTGGAAATGCTGGCGCGCGCGATGAAGATTCCGATGACGCTTAAATGACGGAAGACCGGCGACGGAGGACGGAAGGAATGGCGTTCAAGTTTGAACGGCTTGAAGTATGGCAATTGCCAATTGAATACATCGACTTGATTTACGATCTTGGTAATCAGTTGCCCAAGAGCGAAGAATATAATCTCAAATCACAAATCATCTGTGCTGCTACTTTGGTTGCATTGAATATCGCGGAAGGGTCGACGAGCCAAGCTGCTCCAGAGCAAGCTCGATTCTTGAGCATGGCAATTCGGCCACTGCTTGAAACCGTTGCCTGCCAACAAATCATCAGACGGCGCAATTTCATTTCTGATACAAGTCTTTTCGAGCACGCTTGTTCTTCAGCCCAATCACTCGCGGCAAAATTGCAAACAATGCGTAAATTACTTGCGCCAGATTTGTACCAAGCGCGTGAAGATTTCGCCCTCTACGAAACAGGGGATGCCCAATGACCCTCGGTCTTCCGTCCTACGTCCTCGGTCTAATTGTTGTGCTTCTCCAAACCGCACTCATCTACTATCAACATTTCACACCGTTTGAGCGAGAAAACAATTTCCTTTCGATTTGGCGGGGCGCAAAAAGTACGCCGCGCTTTTGGGCAATCGTCCTCTTTGATATTTGCGTTGGCTTGCTCTTTTATTTGCTTATCCTCGCTGTGCTGCCGTCCGCAATGAACGATTCCGCGAGTGCGCGCTTTTGGCGCGTCCTGCCCGCGTGGATTTTTGCGTCGCTCCTCATCACGATTTGGCATTATCATTTCAATCGCACGATCATTCTCTTTCCGCGTTACGGCATCATTGCACGACGACTCGCGTGGTTATTTGTTTTCGGTATCATCATCATTGCTGTGTTACTTTACATCGTTGCGCTGGCGGCGATGCCGAATGTGCCGCTTGCCTTGACAGCGTGGCGCGTATCGTTCGTCCAAATCTTTCCAATGGCATTGCTTATTGCGCTTGTCATCTTTTTTGTTCGTGCATTCGCGTTTCTCTTCCGCATCATTCCAGTTGTCGGATCATTCTTGCACGCGATGGTATCTACGTTTGCCGTGATATGGGCGATGCAACAGTACGGCTGGTTGATGAGCCACACCGCGCCGGCGGCCTTGGGCAGTGAAGGAATGATTACGCCGATTATCGTTGTCGGTGTGCTTGCCTTGTTACTCGTGTGGCGCGCACGGGGGGCAGAGAAAAGCGATGATGCAGTTGAGCCACCCTCGTTAGTGCTTGACGAAGGACGAAGGACGAAGGACGAAAGATCGATCATCGAAACGGCTGAGAACGGCGCAATACTTGCATCACCCAACATTCGCGTTCAAGTCACGCGCGCGCCGTTTGGCGTCATCGTGAAAAACACGCAAGGCGAAACATTGTGGCAATTGGCGGAGAATGGCTTATCGCGCGCTTGGGTCATCCAGAAAATCATTTCGATTCCACTGCTCTACACCGGCAACACGATCAAGATGAACCTGGGAGTGATTAGTCAATCCGTCAATTGGTCGAAGAGTCAACTGGTCGTCGAGCCGCAGGGCAATGCGCTAGTTGTAAATGCTGCTAACGCATCATTGCGTTTTACGTTTTACGATTCCAATATTCTTCGCATCGAACTCAAACACTCGTCCTCCGTCCTTCGTCATTCGTCCCTAAGTTTCACCGTTCCCGATGATGCCCACATCCTGGGTCTCGGTCAGCGTTTCAACAAAGTTGATCAACGCGGCGAACACTCGTATTTCTTTGTCGAAGAAGGCGGCGTGGGGTACGAGTGGATGAAACAGCGCGCGCCGCTGTTATATCCGCTCTTCAAGCGCTGGTTCGGCGTGCGCGGCTCGTTTCCGAATGGCGAGCAATGCACCGGCTTTCCCGTTCCCTTCGCCCTCATCGCGCGCGAGCGCGGCGCGAGCGTGGGGGTGTTTTGGAATACATACAAGCCATCTTGGTTCAAGAGCGACCGACGACCGACGACCGAAGATGGAGGAAAAGTTTCGGTCATCGGTCATCGGTCATCGGTCGCTCGTTTAACTGTTCTCGACAATCAACTCGATTTGTTTTTGTGCACTGGGCCCAAACCCATTGACGCGATTCAACAATACACCGCGCTCACCGGCCGCAGTGCCACACCGCCGGCATGGGCGTTCCTGCCGTGGAAGACAAACACCGGTGCGGTCGTGCAAGATGATGTGATGACCGATATGCGTAAATTTCGCGAGTTGCAAATTCCCCTCGCGCAAGTAGGCATTGAACATTGGCAAGAGATTCGCGGCTCGTATGAATTTTCCAAACAATGGTGGCACGACATTGAGGGGTTAATCAAAACGGCGCGCAACAACGGTTACAAGGTTCACATCTGGCATTTTCCGTATATGAATGCTGGGTCAGCCACCCACGACGAGGGTTTACAAAAAGGATATTTCATTCGCAATCGTTTGGGCTTGCCGTATCATCAACGCATCTTTCACGGTATTGCGGCTGTGATTGATTACACCAATCCGCGCGCGTCGGCGTGGCACGAAAACATTGTCGCGCGCACGTTTCACGCGCGCGGAATTCACGGCGTAATGACCGATTACGCCGAGTCCATCCCGCCCGATGCGGTGTTCTACAACGGCGCGTCTGGTCTCGCGATGCGGAACGCCTACCCGGTGATGTACGTGCGTGCGATGCAACGCGCCGCGCAAAGTGTTCTCGGTGACGATCACCTGCTCTATCCGCGCGCGGGATACGCCGGCACACAACGCTTTGTCGCCGCGCAATGGCCTGGCGATCAAGACACGGACTGGGACGAGGGGGATGGTTTGCCCGCCGCCGTACGCGCGATGATCAACGCTTCGATCTGTGGCTTTCCGGTTCACGGCTCGGACATCGGTGGCTGGTACGATTGGTTCGCGCCGATCACCACGAAAGAGTTGTACATCCGCTGGGCAGAAGTGGGCGCGTACTCGCCGTTGATGCGCGCGCACGGTGGACCGATGGGACGGAATCGCGAACCCTGGAAATTCGATGACGAGACGGTGGAGATTTATCGCGCGCTGTCAGAAGAGCACGTTAAACTGTTTCCGTACTTTTACTCGCTGGCGAAGCAAGCCACGCGCGATGGCGTACCGATCATTCGCCATCCCGCGCTCATCTGGAGCGACTGCGCCGAGTTGTACACCATCGAAGACGCGTGGATGATTGGCGATGCGTTGTACGTCGCGCCAGTGATTCGGCAGGGGGAAACCTCGCGCGAGGTGATTCTGCCGCCAGGCGAATGGTGGGATGTGCAAGCAAATCGTGCGGTGCGCGGACTTGCTCGCATCGTCGTTGACGCACCGCTTGGAAAAACGCCAGTCTTTTTGCGGCGCGGGTTCATCGTGCCACGCTTTGCGCGCGCGTTCGATACCTTCGACCGACGACCGGTGACCGACGACGGTGTGAGCGCAACGGTCAACGGTCAACCGTCAGCGGTCATTCCACCGCCGCGCGTTGGTTCGCTGGACGATGACCTCGAAGCGTGGCTGTATCCCGACCCTCGCGTGCGCGCGTCGTTCGAGTTGTTTGATGGGACGTGGTTACGTGAGAATGAGCCGCGCGCAGGATTACGCCGCGTCACGTGGAAAATCTTCTAGTGCCCTTTTTTCTGCGCCGTCAGGCGCAGTTTTTTGTGCAGATATGCAGAACCAATGTTCTGCTTGACAGCGCGTCCCGATTGTGCCATAGTGCAAATTGTATAATAACATATTATTATGTAGTTCGATGGAGAACCGATGCCCCCACCGCGTTTTACCCCCCTGTACCG
Source organism: Anaerolineae bacterium (assembly GCA_034435055.1). Classification (GTDB taxonomy): domain Bacteria; phylum Chloroflexota; class Anaerolineae; order UBA4142; family UBA4142; genus DAOTXS01. The sequence continues at coordinate 50,691 of DAOTXS010000015.1, forward strand.
CTGGCTGGCTGAAACACTCCGCGAGGAGTTTGAACGCGGCGTCTACAAGCCCGGCGATCTCTTGCCCACCGAGCGTGAGTTGACACAACGCTACAGTCTCAGTAGCATCACCGTCAACCGCGCCATCAACGAATTGGCGCGAGAAGGGTGGTTGTACCGCAAAGCCGGCAAAGGCACTTTCCTCAAACGCGATAAACTGGAAGAGCGGCTGGCGCGCCTCACTTCGTTTGCGGAGGAAATGCAAAGCCGCCACATCGTCCCCCAATACAAACTCCTCCGCACCCACGCCGTCACAGCGCCCCCGGACATTGCGCGCGCGCTGCAAGTGAAACCCTCGACGCGCGTCTTTCTCATCGAACGACTTCACCTGGCGAAGAACGAACCGCTCGCGCTCGCGCGCGGCTATTGGCAGTGCGATATCGGCGAGCAACTGGCGCAGCGCGACCTCAACAAGATTCCGCTGTACGAAACGGTGGAACGCGAGTTGGGCGTTCCGCTTTTGGAGGCGGACGAGTTCATCAGCGCGACAGATGCGGACGCGGAACTGGCGCGACATTTGGAGATTCCGCGTCGCGCGCCGCTCCTGCTCCAAGAACGTTTGACCTTCACCACCGAGATGCGCCCGGTGCATTTCACGCTGACCTACTTTCGGGCGGATCGCTACAAATACAAAATTCGGCTCTCACGATAATCTTTCCAAATTTATTAAGGAGTGAAAAAATGAGAACCAAAATTTTGCTCGTCGTTCTGGGCTTGTTGATCGTCGCGGTGCTGATTGCCGCGTGCGCGAGCGAGCCACCCAAACCCACCGAAGCGCCGTACCCGACCAAGCAAATCACCTACATGATTCCGTTTGATCCGGGGGGACAATCGGACCGCGAGGCGCGGCGGCAACAACCGTTCCTCGAAAAATCGTTGGGGCAAAAAGTGGTCATTGACTACAAGGTCGGTGGCGGGGGCGCGGTTGGCTGGGCTGAACTGGTGCGCGCGAAACCGGATGGCTATTACATCGCCGGCATCAATCTGCCGCACATCATCTTGCAGCCGCTTCAGCAAGACACCGGCTACAAGACCGAACAGATTTTGCCCGTGGTGTTCTTCCAACGCACGCCGTTGGGTCTGGCAGTGCCAGCGGACAGCCCGTACAAAACCGTGAAAGAATTCATTGATGCGGCCAAAGCCAAGCCCGGTGAAATCACTGTGGGCGGATCGGGTACGTTCTCCGGTCATCACATCGCCACGTTGCGCTTGCAAAAACTCGCGGGCGTCAAGTTCAACTACGTGCCGTTCACCGGCGCTGCGCCGCAAATGACGGCGGCGCTGGGCGGCCACGTCAACGCGGTGATTGCCAACTCGGACGATCTGGTCAAGTACAAGGACAAGTTGCGCGTGCTGGCTATGGCGGACGCGGAGCGCTTTCCGCTCCTCGCTGACGTGCCCACGTTCAAAGAGTCGGGCATTGATATGATCGAAGCGATTGATCGCGGCGTAGGCGTTCCCGCCGGCACGCCCGATTACATCGTCAAGAAACTCGAAGCGGCGTTCCTCGAAATCGCCAAGAATCCGGATGTGATCGCGGATATGAAGAAGCAGGGCTTTGTCCCGCTGGCGATGGGCGCGGCAGAAAGCAAGACGCACGTAGAAAAGATGCTCGCGACCTACAAAGAGTTGGTCAAGGACATCAAATAATCGTCGCCGAGTCGGATAGTCGGATAGTTCAACGGACTATTCGGCTATCCGACTATGTGACTTATTGCGGAGGTGTGGCTTGCTCAAAACTTTACGCGGGGGCGATGCAGCGTCGGGAATTTTCCTCATCATCATGGGCGCGATCGCGCTTGCGGCATCTATGACGATTGCAGAGGGCGCGGGCGGTCGTCTGCATCCGCGCACGCTCCCTATGGCGATTGGCGCGCTCCTTGTCATCGGCGGCGCGTGGCTCATCGTCTACGCGCGCAGTCCGCAGTATCGCGACAAGGAGATTGCCTGGCCCGATCGCGCGGGATGGCGCAACTGGGGTGTGGCACTCGTAATGATGGCGCTGTATGCCGCGTTGATGCCAGTGCTAGGATTCATCCTCACGACGTTCATCTTCGTTGTGGCGTTCATCGGATACTTTGGCAAATTCAAGTTCTGGGTTGCGCTGGCGTGGGGATTTGGTACCGTCGCGTTCATCTATCTGCTGTTCATTCGATTGTTGCAGATGGAATTCCCCGCGGGCGTGTTCGCATTTTGATCGGAGGACAAGGCAATGGATGCTTGGACTATGCTCGCGCAGGGCTTTGCCAGCGCGCTCACTCCGATCAACTTGCTCTTTGCGCTGATCGGTTGCATCGCCGGCACACTCGTCGGTGTGCTACCGGGCTTGGGCCCCACTGCTGCGATTGCGATGCTGTTGCCACTGACGACGATGCTGCCGCCCGCGCCGGCAATCATCATGATGGCTGCGATTTACTACGGCGCGATGTACGGCGGCTCGACCACCGCGATTCTCGTCAACATTCCCGGCGAAGCATCGTCTGTGCCAACGGCGATTGATGGCTATCAACTCAATCAACAAGGACGCGGTGGACCCGCGCTAGGCATCTCGGCGATCACGTCGTTCGTTGCTGGAACAATCGGTGTGGTGGGCTTGACGTTTTTCGCGCCGCTCTTGTCCCAGGTCGCGCTCGCATTCGGTCCGCCGGAATATTTCGCGCTCGCGTTCCTGGGTTTGTCGCTCATCATCAGTTTGTCCGGGCGCGCGCTCGTCAAAGGGATTCTTGCCGCGGCGTTCGGTTTGTTGACCGCGATGATCGGACTCGATCCGCTGACCGGCGTGGCGCGTCTGACGTTCGGACAGCCGTTGTTGATGGCGGGCATCGAGTTTGTGCCAATCATTATGGGCTTGTTCGCGATCAGCGAAGTGTTGCTAAACGTCG
>DAOTXS010000016.1:0-43799 GCA_034435055.1 Anaerolineae bacterium
GGGCAAACGTAGCGCGTGGTGCGCGGATCGAGTTCGTCACCGCAGAGGGTGCATTTGAAGTGATAGTTCATTTAGACTCCGTTGGATCGTTGCATTGTTGGGTTGTTGCATCGTTGGATCGTTGGGGCGTTGCATTGTTGGATCGTTGAATTGTTGGATCGTTGCCTTGACAGCATTTCAGGTCCTCGAATCGTCGGGTGGTCACCCTCGAAACTCTTCCTTACCTATCAAACAATTCAACAAACCAACGGCTCAACGAACCAACGAACCAACAACGCAACGATATAACGATTTAACGATGCAACGATGCAACTATGCAACGATATGCGTCCCCGTCTCTCCGCGCAACGCGCGCCCGATATTTTCCGGATTCGTGATGATCGCGTGTTTGCCGCCGGCTTCGAGGAACCAAATGATCGCTTGAATCTTGGGCGCCATCGAACCCTTGGCAAAGTGCATGCCTTCGGCGAGATATTGTTTTGCTTCCGCAAGCGTCATCTTGTCCACCCATTGCTGATTCGGCTTGCCGAAATTGATCGCCACTTTTTCGACCGCGGTCGCGATCAAGAATAGATCGGCTTGGATGGCGCGCGCGAGCAAACTGCTGGCGAAATCCTTGTCAATCACGGCCGCGGTGCCGCGATACTCACCGTTGCCAACGTCCACGACTGGGATTCCGCCACCGCCCACCGTGATGACGACAATGCCGGCATGGATGAGCGTTTGCACGGTCTCTAGTTCAACGATTTCTTTTGGCAAGGGCGAGGGTACCACGCGACGCCAACCGCGTCCCGCATCCTCGACAACGGTCCAGCCCATCTCGCTCTGACGGCGCAGCGCTTCGGCTTGGTCCATAAATCCGCCAATCGGCTTGGTCGGATTCTTGAACGCGGGATCGTTTTGATCCACCAAGACCTGAGTGATGATCGTCGCCACATTCTTTTTGATGCCGCGATGATACAACTCGTTTTGCAACGCTTGTTGCAATTCGTAACCGATGGCGCCTTGCGTGTCCGCGCCGCACACGTCGAGCGGAACCTCGTGCATCCCTTCGACCTTGTGCGCGATTTCTGAGCGGCGCAAGATAAAGCCGACCTGGGGACCGTTGCCGTGACCGATCGCCACATCCCAGCCCGCCTCGATCATATCGGCGATGTGATGCGCCGTCTCGCGCAACGCTTCTTCTTGATCTTCAACCGATTGGCGGCTGGGGTCTTTGATGAGTGAATTGCCGCCAATGGCAACGACGGCGAGTTTACGTTTTGCGCGTTTGGGTGTTTTCTTATTTGCCATATCTTTCTCCGTGGATATTGTTAGGTCGTTGCATCGTTGCATCGTTAGATTGTTGCATTGTTAGATTGTTGCATTGTTAGATCGTTGCATCGTTGCATTGTTAGATTGTTGCATCGTTGCATTGTTAGATTGTTGCATCGTTAGATCGTTGCATCGTTGCATTGTTGACCCAAGTAACGATGTAACGAACCAACGATCCAACGAACCAACGATCCAACGAACCAACGACCCAACGAATCAACTCATTGTCAGTGCCATCACCGCCTTTTGCGCATGCAAGCGATTCTCCGCCTCGTCGTACACCACCGATTGCGCGCTGTCAATCACGCCATCGGTGACTTCGATGTTACGGTCAGCGGGCAGCGGGTGCATGTAAATTGCATCGGGCTTGGCGAGTTTCATCCGACGTTCGTCGGTGATCCACGACGAATACTTTTTGATGATCTCCGCGCCTTGCTTTTCGTCCGGCGTGTGCACCATCGCACCCCACGATTTGGCGTAGATGATGTCGGCATCTTTGAACGCGGCGTCCATATCGTCCACCACCTCAAAGCCAGTGCCAAACTTGCGCGCCTGCTCGCGCGCTTGATCCATAATGTCCGGCATCAGTTTGAATTCCGGTGGATGCGCGAGCACCACGTCGAGTCCAAAGCGCGGCATTTGCAGGATGAGCGATTGCGGCACCGACATTGGTTTTTGGTACGATGCCGCGTACGCCCACGAGACGACCATCTTTTTGCGGCGCAAGTCACGTCCCTTCTTTTCGATAATCGTCATCAAGTCGGCGAGAATCTGGAAGGGGTGATAGATGTCGCATTGCATATTCAGCACCGGCACGCGCGAGTACTTGGCTACCTTGTTGATGTACTTGTTGCCAATGCCCCAGTCCACATGCCGAATCGCAATGCCGTCAAAGTAGCGTCCAAAAATCTCGCCGATTTCTTTGGGCGTATCGCCGTGCGCAATCTGCGTCGTGCGCGATTCGATGAACGCGGCGTGCCCACCGAGTTGCGCCATCCCGGCTTCGAACGAGCCGCGCGTGCGCGTGCTGGAGAAAAAGAACAGCATCGCCAGCACCTTGTCACGCAGAATCGGATGTGGTTCGTTGAGCGCGCGCTTGCGCTTTAAATCGAACGCCACATCCAGAACGGTTTCTACTTCTTCTTTGCTGAAATCGAGGTCGCCGATGAGATCGCGACCGTGGAGGTAGGTTTGCATACTAGTCCTTTCGTTTTATCGTTTGTTCGTTGCATCGTTTGATTGTTTGTTTGTTTCATCGTTTGATCGTTTGTTTGTTGGTTTGTTTGTTCGTTGCGTTGTTGAGTCGTCGGTTCGTTGCATCGTTTCATTGTGGGGTTGTGATGGGGTGGTTGATTTGTGTTTGCGGAGGTAGGTAATCAACGCGTTGGTCAGTTGTTTGACTTGAGTGGCAAGGTTATATGCTTGTTCCAACTCCTCGCGCGTGATGTATTTGCGATCCAATGCAAGATAGAGTTGTGATTGAACTTCGCTGGCAGAGCGTCGCGCGAGTTTCAAAAAGCGAATAAACTCTACATTGTACCCAGCATCGAATCCTTCGGCAATGTTGTGCATCACCGATCCCGCTGCATCGCGGATTTGGTCGCGCAATTTGTAATCGCGGGCAAAATGGGATTGCTCCGTCAGATCATAAATCGCGTTTGCCAGTTCGCGTGCCTTTTGCCAGCATTTCAGATCCTCGAATCGTCGAATGGTCGCCATCGAAAACCCTCCTTGCCTCTCAAACGATTAAACGAACCAACGATGTAACGAACCAACAAACCAACGATACAACGAACCAACTACTCAACCGCCCCCAACACCAACGCCAGTAACGCCATTCGCATCACCACGCCGTTGAACGCTTCTTGCCAATAGCGCGACCAGCGCGTAATGTCCACGTCCGGCGGAATCTCGTCCATGCGCGGCAGCGAGTGCAACAGAATCGCGTCGGACTTGGCTTTGGTCATCAACAGTTCGCGCGTGATCTTGTAATTCGCCGGTGTGAGCGAACGATCCTTGCTAGCTTCTTGGCGCGCTTGCGTGTAATCCGGTTGAACGACTGGCTCGACCAAAATCACGTCCGCGTCCGCAATCGCTTGTTCGACGTGTTCTGCTTCGCGGAAGTTAAGGCCATACTGTTTAAAATCGGCTTTGTATTCTTCCGGCATGCGCATATCCGGCGAATTGGGGAAGAGATCGTTTGCGCCGGGCGAGACAAAGGTAATCGGACAATCGAACTGCGTCAGCGCGTAACCGAGCGAGTGCATCGTGCGCATTCGCATATCGCCGACGGCAAGCCATTTGAGTCCGTCAATGCGACCCTTCTCGCGCAACACGGTGTACAAATCGGTGAGAATCTGGGTAGGATGTTCACCCCAGCCATCACCACCGTTGATGACCGGCACGCTCGACCATTTGGCGGCTTCGTGTGGCGCGCCTTTTTGGAAATGACGCATCACAATCACATCGCCGTAAAACTCCAGCATCTTGACGGTATCCTTGATGCTTTCCTGATACCAGTCGCCGGCGCGCGTCATTTTGAAATCGGCAAAGCCGGTCACATGCCCGCCTAGCCGATGCATTGCGGCTTCGTGCGCGAGGCGCGTGCGCGTGCTGGGTTGATAGAACGCGGCGACGAGCGTTTTCTCTTTGAGCATCTCCACGTTGCGGCGACCGCGCGCAATGGGTTCCATCTGCTTGGCGATCTCAAAGACGTGATCGAACTCGTTCCGTTCGAATTCTTTAAGCGACAAGATGTCGCGTCCGGCAAAACTACGCATAGGTAAATCCTCCTTTTGGGTTTGTGATTTTTTGACGAAAGACGAACGACGAAGGACGAACGACTAAACAAACCAACGAACAAACGAACCAACCAACCAACGAACCAACCAACTAACAAACCAACTAATAAACGTTATTCGCCACCCCCACGCGCCGAATCACGTGAAACGAAAAATAGCCGGGGACGAAATAACTCGTCGAGTAATCCACCACTCGCCCATCGCGCGTGAACAGTTGCGCGACGAGTTTGTGCAAGGGCGCGCCGCGCGCCAGCCGCAGTTTGCGCGCCAACGCCGCATCCGCTAATTCGATGTGAATCTCGGTGCGCGAGTGACTGAGCGCGAGATCACGCCGCCCCAAAAACACATCCAGCACCGAGCCGCGAAAATTTTTGGTGAGGTCGGCGCGCGCGAGGATTGTGGTCGGCACAACGTCAATGAGGTAAGCGATGGGACGCGCGCCCGTCCGAATCACGCGCGCAATGACGAGGACGCGCGTCTCGGGCGAGAGGTGCAACTGCTCGGCTTCGGCGGGCGTCGCGACGCGCTCGACGATGCTCGGTTCGCTCATCTGCGTTTCCAAGCCGCTCCGCCGCGCCAGCGTCTCCAGACTGACCAGTTCCTCCAGCCCCGCGTCGAGGCGCGGTTGTGGCGTGACGAACGTGCCGGCGCCGTGCCGGCGCGTGATGACGCCGCGCTGTTCCAGTTGCGCCAGCGCGTCGCGGATGGTGGCGCGGCTCACGGCAAACCGCTGGCTCAGTTCGGTTTCGGAGGGGAGGGTGCCATTCGCGCGCACCAGTTTGCCCGATTCGATACCCTTGAGAATTTCTTGCGCGGCTTGCCGCGCGAGGGGAAGCGTCCGACGAACCACACGTAACTCCGCTGGGGAATTGGTCAGACGATAGTCGTCTGACAAGTGGGATTATACGAAGAACAGAGAAAAAGTCAATGTGCCAAATGCGCCAAACATCGTTCGTCGTTCGTCCTTCGTCATTCGTCATCCGTCATCCGTCATCCGTCCATTTGGCTCATTGTTTCACTTGTCATCCGACTATAAATCTCGTATAATTCGTCTCGAATCTCGCAAGTACATCGCCGTACCGCCAATGACCGATCTCCCAACAGGATTGTTTCTGGTTTGCCTCGTCTTTTGCGCTGCGCTCGAGCAGACGATCTCCGGGTTCGGTTTCTCGCTGATCGTTATGCCGCTCGCCACGTTGATTCTGGGAATCAAGAGCGCGGCGCCGCTCGTCGCGCTGACCGGGTTGACTCTCTACACGATCAACCTGCTGCGCTATCGCCAGGCGATCAACCTCCGCGAAATCGTTCGTCTGGGTATTGCCGCCGCGCTCGGCGTGCCGCTCGGCGTCTGGGGCCTCGTCAATCTCCCCGAAGGTCTCATCAAATCGCTTCTCGGCTTCGTTCTCATCGCGTACGCGCTGTTCAGTTTCGCGCGTCCTGTCACCCGCCAAATCCTTTCCCCGCGCTGGGGCTATCTGGCGGGCTTGGTCACCGGTTGTCTCGGTGGCGCGTACAACACCCCAGGTCCACCCCTCATCGTGTACGGCACGCTACGTCACTGGCAACGCGAAGAATTCCGCGCCATCTTGCAGACCTTGTTTTTCCTCACCGGCACCTTGACCGTCACCTCGCATTGGCTCGCGCAACTCTTCACGCCCGCGATTCTGACCCTGTACCTGTTCATCGTCCCTGCGCTTGTCGCCGGCATTGTGATCGGTTCGCGCCTCGATCGGCGCATTGATCACGTCACCTTTCGCCGCATCGTCGTTGGGATGATTTTTGTGCTGGGGCTTTCACTCATCATCGGAGGACGTTGACGCGATGAAGACGATGTATCTCCAGGTTTCCGTCCCGCGCATCGTCTTGACGCGTCTGCTCGCGCGATGTTCGCGCGCGGCGTACTTTGCGCCGACCTCTTGCCTTCATCTCGTCACGATGCCCGATCCTCCCTTGCCCGCGCCCGATTGGGTGCGCGTCCGTAATCGCATGTGCGGCATTTGCGGCAGCGACCTGCATCAGATTTTCGTTGATGCCGGTCTCGACGTGGCGCCGGTCGCGTTGCCTTCGCATCAGCGGATTTATCTGGGGCACGAAATGGTCGGCACGGTTAGCGAGGCAGGCAGCGCGGTGCGCGATTTTAACATTGGCGATCGCGTGGTGCGCTGGGGTCGCGCCGACGATTGTCGTGCGCGCGGGCGCGCCGAACTTTGCCCGGCGTGTGCGCGCGGCCATCGCGTCCTGTGCGAACTGGCTTCCGAATCGCGCGCGCATCATCCGATTGGCGGCGGCTTTGGCGATTCGTTCATCACGCCAGCCAGCACGCTCTTGCGCGTGCCGGACGATCTCTCGGACGAGCAGGCGACGCTCATCGAGCCAGCGGCGGTAGCGATTCACGCGGCGTCGCGGCGCATCGCGCAGCCCGGCGAGCGCGTGCTCGTCCTGGGTTGCGGCATCATCGGCTATCTGCTGATGCAGGCAATTCGCGCGTTTCAGCCCGCGTGCGAAATCATCGCGCTCGCGCAATTCGAATGGCAAGCCGAACTCGCGCGCAAGTTTGGCGCGCAGCAGACCTTTCTCGCGCGCGACAATGGTTATGCCGAAACCGCGCGCATCACCGGCGCAAAGTTGTACGGCAAGCACGGCAATCGGATGTTGCTCGGCGGCTTTGATGTCGTGTTCGATGTTGTCGGCATCGCCGCGACGCTGAACGATGCGCTGCGCTGGACGCGTGCCGGCGGCACGGTCGTTCTGGTCGGTGTGAACTTGCATCGGATGCAACTCGATGTGACGCCGGTGTGGTATCAAGAGGTGAATCTCATCGGCGCAGTGGGACACGATGTCATCGAATGGAACGGTGAAAACATCTCGACGTTTGAATTGGCAATGCGCTGGATGCAAACCGGCACGTTGAAAACAGATGGCCTGGTCACCCATCATTTCCCGTTGGACGATTACCGCACCGCGTTCAACGTGGCGATAGATAAACGGGTGTATCGGTCAGTGAAGGTGGTGTTTGATTTGAGTGATGCGTAATACGCAATACGCAATACGTAATACGCAATACGTAATACCGCAACACGCAAATTCATCGGAGGGAGGAAACAATGTCAACGTCCGCACCATCCACGCGACGCGAACGAATCGCGTGGTACCTGTACGACTTTGGCAACTCGGCGTACGCGTCCGTCGTGTTGCTCGCTGTTTACTCGGCGTACTTTCAGAGCCAGGTGGTCGGCGGCGCGGAGGGGTCGCGGTTGTGGGGACTGGCCATCGCGGTCGCGATGATTGCAGTCGCGGTCGCCGCGCCCATTCTGGGAGCGATTGCTGATTACTCCGCCGCAAAGAAACGCTTTTTGTTTTTCTTCACCACGCTCGCCGTTCTGTTTACCGCACTCTTGTTCTTCACCGAAAAAGGAACGATCGCGCTTGCCATCGTTCTCTTCGTCCTCGCCGAAATTGGCTATCGCGCCGCGCAAGTTTTTTACGACGCCTTGCTGCCTGAAATCGCCGCGCAAGAAGAAATGGGTCGCATCGCCGGCATCGGTTGGGCGATTGGCTCGTTTGGCGGCATCGTCATCCTGCTGATCATTCTGCCGCCGATTCTGCTGACCAAGAGTGATGTGTTCGTCGTGCGCCTCTCGCTCGTCATCACCGCGCTCTTTTTCGCGCTGGCGGCGCTGCCGATTTTTCTCTGGCTCAAAGAACGCGCGCAAGGCAAGGCGTTGTCCCCCGGCGAAAATTACCTCAGCATCGCGTTCAAGCAATTGAGCCAGACGATTCGCGCCACGCGCGGCTTTGGCGAGTTTTTGAAATTCATGCTCGCGTTCCTCATCTACAACGAAGCCGTGATTATGGCGCTCGACTTTGCCGGCATCTTGGGCAAGTTGTTGTTTGGCTTGGATCAAACCGGCTTGATCCTGTTCTTCATCCTCGTGCAAGCGACGAACGTCATCGGCGCGCTCGCGTTTGGACAACTGCAGGATCGCATCGGCGGCAAACGCGCGCTCACTCTGGCGATCTGGTTGATGGTCGCCTGCGTTGGTGTGTTGTACTTTGCCCAAAGCCAGATGCACTTTTTTGCGATTGGCGTATTCGTCGGTGTGGCGATGGCGGGCATTCAATCGGTGAGCCGCGCCATGGTCGCCACGTTTTCGCCGCCCGGCAAGAGTGGCGAGTTCTTTGGCTTTTTCGCGCTGACCGGGCGCACATCATCATTCATCGGACCCGCTATCTTTGGCTGGGTGGCCGCCGAGGCGACGCTGTGGTATCAAACGCAAGGTCAAGCGACAACACTCGCGGAGCAATCGGGCCATCGCCTGGCGATTCTGGTGATTGGCGTGTTCCTCATCGCGGGCTGGTTGTTGATGATGTTTGTGAATGAGCGCAAAGCGCGCGAAGCGGCGATTCGTGAAGCGTGATACATCAAGGAATACGCAATATGCAATACGCAATAACACCACCCATCCTCGTCACCGGCGGCGCGGGATTCATCGGCGCGCATCTCGTCGAACGTCTGCTCGCGGACGGCAACGACGTGATTGTGTTCGATGTGCCGGGCGCGCCCATTCCCGATGCGTGGCACGCGCGCGCCCGCGTCATCTATGGCGACATTGCGAATCGCGACGATGTGCGCGCCGCGATGCAAGGCGTCGGCATGGTGTTTCACACCGCTGCCATCGTCAGCGATTGGGCGCCGCGCGACGCCTACGAACGCGTGACGCTGCAAGGCAGTCGCTATCTGTTTGAAGAAGCGGTGCGCAACAAGACGCGCGTGCTGCTGCTTTCGTCCGGTTCGGTGTACGGCGACAAAATCGGACGCGTGGAGTTGCGCGAAGATGAACCGCTCGGCAAACCCGTCGGCATTTACGGCGAGTACAAACAAAAGCAGGAGATGCTTGCGTGGGAATTTCATCGCACGCAAGGAATGGCGTTGACGGTCGTGCGCCCGTTCAAGGTGTTTGGTCCCGGCAGCAAGCCCTGGGTGCACGAGGTCGCCAAAAATTTGTTGGCGGGCAAACCAACGCTTATCAACGATGGCAACTATAACGCGGCGTTGATTTACATTGACAACCTGGTGGACCTTTTGCTGCTCGTCGCGTCTTCACCGCACGCGCAAGGCAAATGCTACAACGGTTACGATGGTTTGCGCGTCACTTTGCGGCAGTACTTTACCGATCTCGCGCGCATCATCGGCGCACCGCCGCCGCGCGCAATGCCCGGTGGGTTCGCCCGAATCTTGGCAATGGTCATCGAACCGACGTGGAAGATTCTGCGCCAATCCTCGCGTCCACTCCTCACGCGCGATTCATTGCGAATGGTGTCGTCCGACTATCGCGTCAGCGCCGCGCGCGTTTTCAACGAACTCGGTTTCACGCCGCGCGTCTCGTACGAAGAAGGTATGCGCCGCGTCGAGGCGTACTGGAAAAGGTTGCGCTCGTCATGAACCACAGAGGACACAGGGAACACAGAGAGAAAGAATGTTTTTCTCTGTGCTCTCTGTGCTCTCTGTGGCTGATTAGGAGATGAACCTATGAACGAAATCACGGTTGGCGAATTGTTGATGCAATGTTTGCAAGCCGAAGAAATCGAAATGATGTGCGGCATCATTGACGGCTCGCACATTCCGTTCGTTATGCACGCGCCGCGCTACGGCATTCGTCACGTCAACTGCCGGCACGAAGAAGCCGCCGTGCACATCGCCGAAGGGTACACGCGCCTCGCGCGCAAACCTGCCGTCGTCTTTGGTAGCCCCGGACCCGGCGGCGCGAACATGCTCGCCGGTCTCACCAGCGCGTACGCCGAAGGTCATCCGATCATTGCGATTGCGACCACGCGGCGGCGACTCACGACCGACCCGGATCGCGGCGGTGCATGGCAAGCGACGAACCTCGTCGAGATGGCAAAGCCGATCACCAAATTCAGCGCGATGGTGCGCCAACCCGAACGCTTGCCCGAAACGCTGCGCGCCGCGTTTCGCGCAGCGCTGACCGGGCGACCTGGTCCCGCGTTCATCGCAATTCCCGACGAACTGCTCGCGACAAAAATCGAAACGCGCCAAGCGCCGCCGATTTTTCCGGCATCGCGCTATCGCGTGACCAATCTGGGCGTGGGCGATTTTGACAACATCGAGCAAGCGGCGGAACTGCTGGCGCACGCCAAGCGTCCCTTCTTGCACGCGGGCAAAGGAGTGCTGTGGGCGGATGCGGCGCACGAGTTTGTTGCGCTCGGCGATTATCTGGCGGCGGGGATGAGCACATCGCTTGGCGCGCGCGGCGTGGTGCCGGAAGATCACCCTCACTACTTTTTTCTCTTCGATATGCAAGCCACCGCGCTCGCGCGTAATGAAGCCGATGTTGTGTTGATTGTTGGCTCGCGCCTCGGCGAGTACGACGGCTGGGGGATGCCGCCGGCGTGGGGCAATCCCTCGTCACAAAAAACGATTCAGATTGACATTGACCCGTACTCGATCGGCTTGAATCGTCCGGTGGATGTTGCCATTCTTGCCGATGCCAAAGCCGCGTTGACCGCGTTGCTCATCGCCGTCAAGAACAAAACCGCGCCGCGCGCCGAAATGCCCGACCTCGAACGGTACCGCGAACTCACCGCGCAAACGATGGCGGGTGGATTTCAGTACATCACTGCCGAACCGCAACGCGGCGTCAACCCCGGACAGATGGTCGCGGCAGTGCGCGAATTTTTCGCGCGCGATGCGGTCACCGTACTCGATGGCGGCAACACGGTGTTGTGGGGTGTCGCGTACAATCAGATTTTCGAGCCGCAGAGTTTTTTGTATTCGGTCAAGATGGGGTATCTGGGCACTGGCTTGCCGTTTGCCATCGGCGCAAAACTTGCCGCGCCCGCACGCGCGGTCTATTGCATCACCGGCGATGGCGCGCTCGGTTTTAACATTATGGAGTTGGAGACCGCCGTGCGCGAAAATCTGCCGGTCATCGTCATCGTAGCGGTGGACGATGGCTGGGGAATGGAACGCAGCGCGTACAATTTTCAGGGCGTCGCGCCAGAGCAACAAATCGGCATCACGCTCGCGCCGCAAACGCGCTACGATGTGATCGCGCAGGGGATGGGATGTTACGCGGAAAAAATCGATGATGTGGAGCAAATGATTCCCGCTTTGGAACGCGCGGTCGCATCCGGCAAACCAGCGTTGTTGCACGTCGTCGTAGATTCCACCATCAACGCCGACCCGCCGGGCTACAAGCAGTTTCGCTACATTCGGACGCTTTGAGCGACGGAGGACCGATGACGGAAGACCGATGCTTTTCTCCGTCGCCGGTCATCCGTCTTCCGTTAGAGTTTTAGAATGATTGAGCCAAACAAATTTCCAGTGCGCGGCATATCTAAAGAAGAAATCTTGCAAACGATGCGCGCGGCGCGCGCCAACGATGTGAAATGGCGCGACGGCAAAGTGTTCTCACTCGTCTTTCACGCCGGCGATGAAATAGACGATTTGCTCAAAGAAGCGTACACGATGTTCTTCGCCGAGAACGGCTTGAACCCGACCGCGTTTCCCAGTTTGCGACGATTTGAAACCGAAGTGATCGCGATGGTCGCATCGTTACTCGGCAGTGATGGCAGCGTCGTGGGGAATATGACGACCGGCGGCACGGAAAGTATTTTGATGGCGGTCAAAACCGCGCGCGATTATTTTCGCGCGCGACGCCCGGACATTCGCACGCCGGAAATGATTTTGCCGGCGAGCGCGCATCCGGCGTTCAACAAAGCCGCACACTATTTCGATGTGCGCGCCATTCGCACGCCGCTCGACGCGCACTATCAAGCCGATGTGGACGCAATGCGCGCGGCAATCACCCCAAACACGATTCTGCTCGTCGGTTCCGCGCCGCAGTATCCGCACGGCATCGTGGATCCGATTCCAGAGATTGCCGCGCTCGCGCGCGAACACGATTTGTTGTGCCACGTGGACGCGTGTGTCGGTGGAATGATGTTGCCATTTGTGCGTCGGCTGGGGTATCCCGTCACCGATTTCGATTTTCGCGTGCCCGGCGTCACGTCGCTGTCGGTGGACTTGCACAAGTACGGCTACGCCGCCAAAGGCGCGTCGCTGATTTTGTATCGCAATCGTGAATTGCGGCGCGCGCAAATCTTTGTGACGACAGATTGGGCAGGTGGCATCTACGCATCACCGACAATGACCGGCACGCGCCCCGGCGGCGCAATCGCCGCAGCGTGGGCGATTCTGAACTACCTGGGCGAGGAGGGATACACGCAAATCGCCGATGTGGTGATGCAGACAACAAAAAAGATTCAAACCGGAATCGCGGCGATTGATGGAATCAAAATCGTGGGCAAACCGGAAATGAGCGTGATGGCGATCGGCTCGGACAAACTCGATGTGTACGAAATCGGCGATGAGATGACACTGCGCGGCTGGCATCTCGATCGTCAACAATTTCCGCCCTCGCTGCATCTCACCGTCAACTATGCGCACGCGCAGAGTGCGGACGCGTTCCTGCGCGATCTCGCCGAGGCGGTAGCCATCGTCAAAAAGCCGAGCGCGCGCAAAATCGCCAATCAAGCCATCGTGAAGGCGGCGAAAATTGCGACGCGCGTTCTGCCGGAAAACATTGTCAGCAAAATTACCGCACGCGCCTCATCGTTGTTTGGCGGCGGTGCCGGCTTGCCGCAACGTTCGGCAGCGATGTACGGGATGATGGGCACGCTCCCCAATCGCGGGGATTTGAAAGAATTGGTACTGGATTTGGTCGAGGGATTTACAATGCGGTAATCATCATCCGCAATCCCAACACAATCAACATCACCAATACGATGTTGCGAAACAGCGCGGGATTGAGAAATCGGTCGAGCGCAAGCCCGGCGACTAGTCCGATGAAAATTGCCGGCAGAATGAACAAGAAATTTTGCCAGACGAACGGCGTGATGTTGCCGCTGACCGCGTGACTCGTAATCGTCATCACATCGATTAGCAGAAAAAACGCTTGCAGATTCGCTTTGAATTCTTGCGGCGACCAACCGCGACTATTCGCGTACATAATCACCGGCGGTCCCGAGGTATTGTACGCGCCGCCCAAAAGCCCGGCGACAAAACCGACACCAAAAGTCAATCTGCCTTCTTTGACTTGCGGAAGCTTCGGTGTGAACAACGCATAGAGCGGATAAATCACCAACACGATTCCCAGCATCGTCAGCACGATGCGTTCGTCGATCATACGCGCCCCCAGAATCCCCAACGGAATGCCGACGAGTGCGGCGACGAGCAAGCGCCAAACTGCCGCGAGATTGATCGAATCACGGTAACGCAAAAACAAAATCGATTCCAGCGTGCCGGCAAATAATGCAACGAGCGGTGCGGATGCACGGATGCCGATGACTGCTGGCAGGAACGCCATCGTCACGAGTCCGGAACCAAAACCGGTAAGCGACTGCGTGAACGCGGCGAGCAAAACGACTGAAAAGACGATGAGGGAATTTGAATCCAAGACGAATGTGGCTCCGATGTAAGTGCGCCCCAGTATACGCAGTAAATGCCAGAACGCAAAGATCGCGGCTTTTCAAACGCCCATTGACAAGCAAAGAATGAGGGGAGTATGTCATTGCGAGGAGGCAGTTTATGTCGGCGAAGCAATCTTTCAAGTTCCTTGAGAGATTGCTTCGCCGCTTCGCGTCTCGCAATGACACCGGGAGATGGGCTTTTGAAAACCTTAACACAAAGACCGTGCTAAATTGCGCGCCGCCAATTTTCGTGCTAAACTGCGCGGCGAAAATCAGCGGCCGGAGTGAGTATGAAATTTTTATCGAACCTGCGAAATTTGCAAATTGCCAGCGCAGTCTTGTCATTGCTTGGACTGGGCGTTTCGTTGTATCTGTGGTATTCCAAAATCAGCAAGACCGAAATCATCTGCACGCCGGGAAGCGAATGTGATTTGGTGAACGCCAGCCCGTACTCGGTTTTGCTCGGCGTGCCGGTCGCGGCAATTGGCGCGGCTGGTTACGCGGCGTTGCTTGCGCTTGCGCTGTGGGCGTTCTTTGCGCGCGACGACGCGCCGGCGTGGTTGTTGAACGCACGGCTGGCGATGGCAAGCGTCGGATTATTTTTTGCCGCGTACTTGACCGGCGTCGAAGCGTTTGTGTTGCATGCGTATTGTATTTGGTGCGTTGTACAGGCAGTTGCCATACTGGGAATCTTTATCGGCATTCTGATGGAACGCCGATTGGACGCGTAGCATGAATAAAAACGGGGCGACCCCACCAAGTCGCCCCTACATTTTCTATTCGTCTTCTTCGCGTTCCGCGCGCGCCATCGTCTTGCGGCGTTCCTCGTTGTTCAAAATCCTTTTGCGAATCCGCAAACTCTTGGGCGTAACTTCTAAAAGTTCATCCTCGGAAATGTACTCGATACATTCATCGAGCGACATGATGCGCGGCGGGGTGAGTTGCACCGCAATGTCCGCGTTCGAACTGCGAATATTCGTCAAATGTTTTTTCTTGGCGATGTTCACCGCGATGTCGCCTTCGCGCGCTTGCTCGCCGATCACCATCCCCTCGTACACCTCGACGCCGGGACTCACGAAAAGCGTGCCGCGCTTTTGCGCGTTCTCGATCGCAAAGCCGGTCGCCGTCCCAGTTTCAAACGCAACGAGACTGCCGTGCGTCCGCGTCGACATTTCGCCGGCGAATGGTTCGTAGCCGTGAAAGAGCGTGTGCATCACGCCGGTACCGCGCGTGGCGGTGAGAAATTTACTGCGAAAACCCAGCATCCCGCGCGTGGGCACGTGATAATGCAAATGCACCGCGCCATCGTCGGCGGTGTGCATCTCTTTCATCTGCGCTTTGCGCGTGCCAAGCACTTCCATCACCGCGCCCATAAAATCACCGGCGACTTCGATGTACACATCCTCGATCGGTTCAAGTTTTTTCCCCTCCACCTCTTTGAAAATCACTTCGGGTTTGGAGACCTGAAACTCGTACCCCTCGCGCCGCATCGTTTCGATCAGAATCGCCAAGTGCAGTTCGCCCCGCCCGGAAACGATGAACGTGTCCGGCGAATCGGTCTCTTCGACGCGCAGACTCACGTTCGATTCCAACTCTTTGAACAACCGCTCGCGCAATTTGCGCGAGGTGCTCCACGTGCCTTCGCGGCCGGCAAACGGCGATGTGTTCACCCCAAACGCCATTCGCACCGTCGGCGCTTCGACGCGAATCGGCGGAAGCGCGCGCGGCTCATTCGCGTCCGCAATCGTCTCGCCGATGTACACCTCCGGCAAGCCGGTGACCGCGACGATTTCGCCGGCGGCGGCTTCCGTCACTTCGAGGCGTTGCAATCCTTGATGCACGAACAGTTGCGCGATTTTTCCCGGCGTCATCGTGCCATCATGCGCGATGCGCATTACGTTTTGCGCCGGCTTGAGCGTCCCGGCAAACAATCGACCAATGGCGATGCGACCTTTGTAATCGTCGTACGCGAGCGTCGTCACGAGCAATTGCGCCGGTTGATCCGGCTCGACTTGCGGCGCGGGCAGGTAATTCACAATCGTTTCAAAAAGCGGTTGCAAGTCAATGCCGGTTTCGACCGGCGTGAGCGTCGCCGCGCCGCGAATCGCGTCGGTGTAGACGATGGGAAATTCCGCTTGCTCGTCCGACGCGCCGAGATCGATGAAGAGATCGAACGTCGCGTTGGCGACGTGATTCAAGCGCGCGTTCGGTCGGTCGACTTTGTTGATGACGACAATCGCCTTGTGTCCCAGTTCGAGTGCTTTACGCAAGACGAAGCGCGTTTGCGGCATCGGTCCATCGACGGCATCGACAAGCAACAACACGCCATCGACCATATTCAACACACGCTCGACCTCGCCGCCAAAATCGGCGTGACCCGGCGTGTCGACAATGTTGATCTTGACGCCGCGATAATTGATCGCGGTGTTCTTCGCCAGAATCGTGATGCCGCGTTCGCGCTCCAAATCGTTCGAATCCATAATGCGCTCGGCAACGATTTGATTGTCGCGAAAGATATGCGATTGTTTGAGCATGCCATCGACCAGCGTGGTCTTGCCGTGATCAACGTGCGCGATGATGGCGATGTTGCGTAAGTCGGAACGAACTTGCATAAGAACTCCAAAAAACTAGCCACAAAATCCGCAGAATTTCGCAGAAAAAAATTCTGTGTGATTCTGCGTGGTTCTGCGGCAATGATTGCGAATAAAAACCTCGGCATCCGGTGGAGCCGAGGCAGTGTCGTACTCGGTCAGAACGACGCGCATTATACGCGGATTGGTCTATTTCGTCCAATCCACCACGCGGTCGTTCTCGTAACTAAACGTGATCGTCAACTGATCCGTAACATTCTTGAGCACTTGGCGCAGATTGCCGCCAAATTGATCGACGACGAAAAATTCCCACTTGCCATTGCGATTCGAGAGGAACAAGATTTGCTGGCTGTCTGGCGACCACGTGGGCGCGACGTTATGCACCACTTTGCCGAGCAGAATGTATGTAATCGGATCGTAATGCGTGATGCCGACCGGGAAACTCCCGTCGGCGTACGCAGTGTTCAACTCCCAACGGTCGTGCGCTTGTTGGGAATAGACAAAGCGTCGTCCGTCCGGACTCCACTCGACGTTTTGAATCGGCGTGAGGTACGGCACCGTCATCGCAGCATTCTTCGAGGTGTCCCAGTACAAATCAGTCGATTTCAAAACGCGCGTCGCGGGCCCGCTGAAAATGTTCGTCGTCCAAATGCCGATGCCGGGTTCGTTGAATTCCAGTGTCGTGCTGTCGCTGTTCCAACTTGGCGTGTAGCACAAGCGCGAGCATTGCGGTTCGAGCAGTTTGCCGGTTGCTACTTCGACAACGCCCAATTTCCAAATTGGCGTATTTTCAACTTTGGTTTTTTCTTGCGTGAACGCAATGTACTTGCCGTCGGGACTCCAGCGCGGCGAGCGCACGCGCGGCGTTGTGTAAATCAATTGCGCGTTTGAGCCGTCGGCGTTGGCGATGTAAACGCCGGGCGCGGTATTGTCCCAGCGCGCAAACGTAATCTGCTTGCCGTCCGGCGACCACGCTGGGTCGATGCCGTACGACACGCGCGTCAGATTCGAGCCGTCGCCGTTCACGGTGTAAATGTCGCCGCCAAGCGAAGTTTGAAAAAGAATTTTGCCTTGAATCGTCGTCGTGGGGACCGGTGTAACGGTGATTGGCACCGGCAACGTCGGGCTGGGAGTGGCGGTCGGCGCGGGATAAAGTGTCACGGTGTCGCCGGTCACGGTCAATCGATAAATCACCGGCACCGCTTTGGTGTTTGTGATCGCGATGAGATAACGTCCCGATGTGTTGAACCCGCCTGCCCAGTACAAATCGTGCGCGACGATATTGTACGTCTTGTCGATGAACAGCGTACCCGTTCCCACCGGCTCGATGCTGGGATCGTTCAACCAATCTTTCGCTTGCGTGGGTGTGTAGATCGACAACTGCAAGCCATCGATGCCGTTCGTATCCACGGCGACTTGAGCCGGCGCGCGGGTAAAATAGCGTCCCGCAAAAATTCGCTCGGTCACGTAATCGAAGTAGAACCAAAGCGTCGTGTTCGGCGCGATAGTCTGCTCGCTGGTTGGTACCATCAGCGGATCGAGCGGGCTGGCGCCGGTGGGTCCTGCGGCAAACCCGGATGAGACAACAGACAAAGTAAGTAAAAGGGCGATGAGTAAGAGCGTCAACTTGAAAATTAAACTTGGGTGTTGCATAGCACTCCTCTACGTTTCAGTCTTGCTGATTATACTCCAATCCAACTTTGGGGCAACAATTCGACAAACTGTTCATCCACGAAGGTCACGCGAGCATTTGCCCGGTGACCTTCGTGGATTTTAGCTTAGCGTCTGCCGCCGCGTCCCCCGGGGAGACCGGGTTGTCCGCCGGGCAGTCCGCCTTTGCCATCCGGTAAACCGAATCGATCCAAGCCGCTGTGACCAAACCCAAAGCCACGCGTGTTCAGATCGATGTTTTCCGGTTTGAGATTCGCTTTCATCACATCGGCTTGCGCTTGCGTCAACTTGCCATCTTTCACCGCTTGATCGATTGCCGCTTTTTGCGCGTCTGCGATTGCCGTGCGAAGTTTCGTCACATCGACGTTCTTTTCTTGCGCGAGCGTGAGCAAGGTTTTGGTTCGCAACGCAGTCGTCAAATCGGCGCTGGTCATCCCCAACGCTTTTGCCGCCGCGTCGAGTCCGGCTTGCGCAATCGTGCCGCTGGCGGTTTTACCCAGCATGCGATCCACTTGCGCTTGCGTCATCAAACCTTGCTTGACCGCTTGATCGGCGGCGTCTTTGCGCGCGTCGCTCATCGCTTGCTGTAGCTTTTCAACTGTCGTGCCCAATTTCTGCGCGAGTGCTTGCAAGTACAAGTTGTTCCAGCTCGAGCCGGCGGGGGCGGGTCCTTGCGCCAGCGCCACCGCGCCGCCGATGCCGGCGACGAGCAACGCGAACACGAGCGCGCCGGCGATAATGAATTTGGTTTTACCTAACATTTTTTACCCTCCTGGGTTGTTTGTGTGGATTTCCACTTTGTCATTGCGAGAAAGCGAAGCAATCCCTCAACTGTCTTTTAAAAGATTGCTTCGCCGCGAAGAACGCGGCTCGCAATGACACCTGTGGATCGGTATAATTTTCGTGAACAGACGAACCCTCATCTCCGAATCTTGATTCACCTCCTCAAGCGGAGCATCCCGCGCTCATTCGTACCGCAACGCTTCAATCGGATGTAAACTGGCGGCGCGATTGGCGGGATAAATGCCAAAGAACAAGCCGACGCCAAGTGAAAATGTGATCGCCAAAATGACTGAATCGATACCGACGGCAGTTTGCACGGTTGTCGTTCCTAACTGAATGCCGGAAATAAAGCGCGCGATGATTGCGCCAAGCAAAACGCCGATCAATCCTCCGACCAAACTCAGCGCCATTGCTTCCGTCAAAAATTGGATCAGGATATCGCGTTTGCGCGCGCCAATCGCTTTGCGAATGCCGATTTCGCGTGTGCGTTCGGTGACCGAGACGAGCATAATGTTCATAATCCCGATGCCGCCAACGATCAGCGAAATGCCGGCAATCCCGCCAAGAAAAATTGTAAAGGCATCGGTTACTTGCGTGAGCGTGTTCAAAATATCTTGCTGGCTCTGAATCGAAAAATCGTCCTCGAATTGAATGCGGTGCCGCTCGCGCAAAATGTCGCTAATATCTTGCACCACGTCCGCTTGCACGTTCGTGTCCGTGATTTTCACATTGATCACCGAAACGACGTTGCCGCCACGAAAGCGATTGTTGCCGGTCAAACGGCTGGCAGCGGTTGTGATTGGCACATAGATTTGCGTGTCGGTATTGTTGAACCCGGTCCCGCCTTTCGCTTCCATCACGCCGACCACACGAAAGTTCTGCGCGTTGATTCGAATGATTTGTCCCACCGGATCCGCGGTATCGAACAACGTTTGCGCGATCTGCGAGCCCAGCACGACGACCGTGGAATTTGCCGAGACATTCGCCGCGGAAATAAATTCGCCGTTCGCCACATTCGCGTTCATCGCGTCTTGATATTCCGGCGTTACGCCGATCAAGCGACTGACGGCGTTATTGCCCAGGTACGCGACTTGCGCCATCCCGTTGATTTCCGGCGCAACCGCGACCACATTCGCCACGTTGAGCAACGCGTTCGCGTCTTTGCGCGTCAACGTTGCCGCCGATTCCTGTTGCCGCACGCCGGCGGATTGCGTGTTGCCCGGCCGAATGAACAACAAATTGGTGCCGATACTGCTGATTTGGCCGGTTACGGTGTTTTGCATACCTTGCCCAATCGACAGCATCGCGATCACTGCCATCACGCCAATGATGATGCCGAGCATCGTCAAGCCGGCGCGCAATTTATTCGCGCTGATACTGCGCAAGGCAATGCGAACACTTTGGAGAATGTTCATGTTTGTTCTCCGTTTGAATCATACACCGAGGTTTCCGTCGATGCTTCTCTCGGTTTTGCAACTCGTTCGTCCTTGTAAATTTCCCCGTCGCGAATATGAATGATGCGATGCGTGTGTGATGCGATTGCCGGTTCGTGTGTAACCAGAATCACCGTGATGCCGCGTTCCTTGTTCAGTCGCTGAAAAATCGTCATGACTTCGCGCCCGGCTTTGGAATCCAAATTACCGGTTGGTTCGTCGGCGAGGATGATGCTGGGATGGTTCACCAGCGCGCGCGCAATTGCCACACGTTGTTGCTGACCGCCGGACAATTCGTTCGGTCGATGATGGACGCGGTCGCTTAGCCCGACCGAGGTCAACGCTTCGACGGCGATTTTGCGGCGGTCGGGCGTGCCCGCATAGACCATCGGCAATTCCACTTGATCGATGGCGGCAGTGCGCGGCAACAGGTTGAATTGCTGAAACACAAAGCCGATTTTCGTGTTGCGAATCGCGGCTTGCTCGTCGTCCGTCATCTTGGATACATCCACGCCATCGAGCACGTACGAACCGCTTGTTGGTGAATCGAGGCACCCAATGATATTCATCAATGTCGATTTGCCGGAGCCGGAGGGGCCAGTGATCGCCACCATTTCGCCGGGGTGCACGTCGAGCGTCACGCCGTTTAATGCCGGCACTTGGACGTCGCCCATCGTGTAAATTTTCTTGACATCTTGAATTTGAATGACTGGTTTCATTTTGCCTGCCTTAAAAACCGGGAATGCCTAAACCTCCCGGTCCGCTGGGAGCGCCGCCGGTCGTCGAGCGCGTCGTCGTTTGATTGATGACCACGCGGTCACCCTCAGCGAGACCGTTGCTGGTGATTTCAACCGATGACTCGTTTGATAAACCGACCGTGACCGGCAGAGTAACATTTTTGCCGTCGCGGACGAGGGTGATTGTTTTTTGATTGCCTTGTGTTTTCACCGCGCGTAACGGAACCAACAGCACATTATCGCGTTGTTCAACGACAATCGTCAGGTTACTCGTCATTCCCGGCTTGATCGAGCCGTCGTTGTCCGAAACGGTGAGTGTTACGGAATAATTGACGACGCCTTGCGTCACCGTCGCCACCGGCGCAACCGATAAAACTTTGGCGTTGTACGTTTTGCCAGTCAGCGCATCCAACGTCATTTGCGCCGTTTGCCCTACTTTGATTTTCGCAATATCCACTTCG
The DNA here is from genome assembly GCA_034435055.1 of Anaerolineae bacterium. Taxonomy (GTDB): domain Bacteria; phylum Chloroflexota; class Anaerolineae; order UBA4142; family UBA4142; genus DAOTXS01. The sequence continues at coordinate 21,284 of DAOTXS010000016.1, forward strand.
GCGACGGTAACTTTGATTTGTAGCTGGGACATATCGACAATTGTTACCGCACTGCCGGATGCGGTGTCGCCTACGCTATAATTCACCGCCGCGACCACGCCATCGAACGGCGCGACGATCTTGGCTTTGTCGAGGTTGCGTTGCGCTTGCTCGACCGAAATCTTTGCACTGTCGAGTTGAATTTGCGCTTGCTTGAGTGCAGTGTCGTTGATGCTCGACGCTGTGATTTGATAATTTGCCAACGCAGATTGATAATCGATCGACGCGCTTTGCAAGGTTTGCGATTGCGTCGTCATCCCGACATCCGGTCGCCACGCCACCGCGTTGTAATCGGACTGCGCTTTTTGCAGAGCGATGAGCGCTTTGTCGAGTGCGACTTTGGCGACCAGAAGTTGATTCGGATTCTGATCGTTTTTGAGTTTGGCGGAATCGTAACTGGCTTGCGTGTTGACCAGGTTCAACTCCGCCGTCTTGAGCGATGCTTCCAAATCCGCCGTCTCCAATTGCATCAACACTTGACCTTTTTTCACCGCATCGCCCACTTGTACATTCACTTGCGTCACGCGCCCGCTGGTTTGAAAAGCCAGCGCCGCATCTTCCGGCGCGGAGATATTGCCCGCCGCGCTGACGGTCGCCGAGAGCGAGCCGCGCGTGACATTCGCGGTTTGAATCGCGGCAGTCGTCGTCGTGGTTGTGGTGAGTCTCTGCCAACCCAACAATGTGGCAATTGCCAAGACAATTATCAAGCCGCCGGGGATTAAGATTTTGCGTTTCATCAGTGCCTCATCTTTCTTTGATTTTTTCCTCTCGCATTCTAGTTGCTGCTCCTTAAAATATCCCAAGTTGACGCTGAGAGATTTTTAAGAAAAATCGTCGCGTTCTCTCAGCGTCCTCTCAGGATTTGCACAGTTCCGTCTAAGCAAATTTTGGCATACTTGGCGCGAATTGTGGCACCTTGCGGTGACGATTCAAATACTCTTCTGTTTGGAGGAAAAACAATGATTACTTTATCGACGGCACGATCTACCATCGTTCTCGTCGGCATCGTGCTTGTGGTAGCGGCTTGTGCAAGTCCAGCCGCTGCGCCAACCGCGGTCGCACCAACGAATTTTCCCGCACAACCGACCCAAGCGCCGTCGAGTGCGACGGCAAGTTCAGTGCCATCTAGTCAAGCGGTTGCGGCACCTATCAAGAAACTCAATCTGAACACTGCCACCGCAAATGATTTTTTCACGACTATTCCCGGCTTCGGCAACAATATGGTGCGCGAATTTTTAGAATACCGTCCGTACGCGAGCATTCTTCAATTCCGGCGCGAGATTGGCAAATACGTCAACACGCAACAAGTTGCCGAGTATGAAAAATATGTCTTTGTGCCGATTGCGTTCAACGAATCGGACGCGGCGACGCTGCAACAAATCCCGGGCTTGGATGCCGCCGGCGCGAATGCCTTGATCGCCGCTCGTCCGTACGCCTCAGCCGATGCGTTTCTCACCAAGCTCGCACAATACGTTTCAAGCGATCAAGTTGCAATCGCCAAGTCATACCTGAAATGAATAACGGTCTTGTATTGTTTCGCTTGCGACGTTTTTTGTTGATGCTCGCCGGCGTGCTTTTCATAGGCACGCTCGTCGAACTGGTATTTACAAATCACACCAAAGAAATCGTGCAATGGATTCCATTGGGATTGAGCGGGCTGGGCATAATGGTTGTCATCAGTGTGCTTGCCCAGCCACAACACAACGTTCTGCTTTTTAGCCGTGCGGTGATGGGAATGATTACGCTCGGCAGTCTCTTTGGCGTTTACGAACACGTTGCCAGTAACATCGACTTTCATTTGGAAATCTATCCACGCTCGACTTGGCTTGAGGCGCTTGCCGCCGGGTTGGGTGGCGCAAACCCGCTCATTGCACCCGGTATTCTGGCAGTGGCAGCGGTGCTCGTCCTTGCTGCGACTTTTGCTCATCCGGGATTGAAGAGATTTTCGGAAAGAGGCAAAACTGAAACGCGATGAGAACGGATTCAATCCTCGTTGCGTAATCGAATGTGTTATAATAAATCACAATGATAACGGTTCTAGTTGTCGACGACGATCCAAAACTTTTGAATATGCTTCAGCGCACGTTGATGCACGAAGGATTTCACGTGCTCACCGCGCCCGATGGCAACGCCGCGATTGATCAAGTGCAAGCGTGTCATCCCGATGTCATTGTGCTCGATTGGTTGATGCCGGGGCTGAATGGCATCGGTGTAATCAAGCAATTGCGCGACGCGGACGACAAAACCTTGATCCTGATGCTTACCGCGCGCGACGCCGTCGAAGATCGCGTGGAAGGTTTAGAGACCGGCGCGGACGATTATCTCGTCAAGCCCTTTGCGCCCGCCGAACTTTTGGCGCGCCTTCACGCCTTATTGCGCCGTCCGTCGATTGCGAACAAAGAAACGCCGCTCACCTACGCCGATCTCTCGCTCGATCCAACGACGCGCGAGACCAAACGCGGCGCGCGCACATTCGAACTCACTTTGAAAGAATTCGATCTGTTGCAGTACTTGATGCAACATCCGCGTCAGGTTTTGCGCCGCGAACAAATTCTACAATCCGTGTGGGGCTATGATTTTGGCGGCGAAGATAACGTGCTTGAAGTGTACATCGGTTACTTGCGCAAAAAGACCGAAGCCGGCGGCGAACCGCGTTTGATTCAAACTGTCCGCGCCGTGGGTTACGTGTTGCGAGAGGAATAGCATGTCGATTCGTTTGCGGCTGACGCTGTTGTACACCGCGATTCTCGCGTTGACGCTCATCGGTTTCAGCGCGACGATTTATTTCATCCAGAGCCAGGTTACGCTAGATGCGATTCGCGCCGGGTTGGAACGCAACGCGCAAGCGCAAGTTGGCGGTGACCGACGTTCCCCGCCGCGCCCTGACATTGTGCCGCCGGCGTACGAATCAGTGCGCGGACGCTGGACGCAAATCCGAAATCCGGATGGAACGGTGGCGAGTCGCACGCCCGATTTGGGCGAATCCACTTTGCCGCTCAGCGATGCCGGGTTACGTACCGTCCAAAGCGGCAAAGCGTGGACCGAAACGGCGCAAGTTGATAACGAATCTTTGCTCATCTACAGTCAGCCGATCTTGGTGCAAGATCGCTTAGTGCGCATCGTGCAAGTGGCTGTCCCGCTCACCGAACGCGAACAATCGCTTGCCGCGTTACGTTTGATCTTTCTCATCGCCGATGGTTTGGTTATTCTCGCCGCGTTCGTCATCGGTTGGTGGCTGGCTGGCGTAACCTTGCGTCCGATTCATCAGATCGCACACACTGCGCAAGCCATCGGCGCGGAACGCAATTTCAGCCGCCGCGTGGCGCACACCGGCCCCAACGATGAAATCGGCCAGCTTGCGACGACGTTCAACACGATGCTCACCGAACTGGAATCGGCGTACCGGCAATTGGAAGAATCGTTGCAGGCGCAACGCCGTTTCGTTGCTGATGCATCGCACGAATTGCGCACGCCGCTCACCACCGTGCGCGGCAACATCGAATTGTTGCGAGATCAAAAAATCGATGTTGGCGAGCGCGCGGAAATTCTTGCCGACACGAAAGATGAAGTCGAGCGGTTGATTCGACTCGTGCATCAACTTTTGATGCTCGCGCGCGTGGACGCAGGACGACCACTTCGCCGGGATGAAATATCGATCACGCCCTTGATCGAAGAGGCGTGCCGCCAAGCCCGATTAATCGCGCCGCAAAAATCGATTGTGTGCGACGGACTGGTCGATGCCAATGTGCTGGGTGATCACGATGCGCTCAAGCAAGTCTTGTTGATTTTCCTCGATAATGCGCTAGTGCACACACCGGCGAATGCCACCGTCGAGGTAACCAGTCGATTGGCCGGTCAACGCGTCGCGATTCAAATCCGCGACACCGGCGCCGGCATTCCGCCTGATCGTTTGCCGCACATCTTCGAACGCTTCTATCGTGGCGCGGCGTCGCGCACCGGTGCCGGCACGGGCTTGGGTTTGGCCATTGCGAAGGAATTGATTCAAGCGCAAGGCGGCACGATTGCCGTTGAAAGCCAGGTGGGTCGGGGCAGTGTGTTTACGATCACATTGCCCGTCTCGTAGAAAAAAGACGCGCCTGTTGCAAATGGCGCGTCCTTTTCTGTTTAAGCAAAATTTTCCGCGAAGGTCAAAGAACCACGAATTAAAACGAATCTTTTAATGTCCTTCGTGTGCTTGGTGGAAGTGTGTATTGATTGCCTCGATCGCCGCTTTGACGCCGACCAGCATTGTATCCAATCCCATCGATGCGCCCGGCGTCATCGTATCGCGCGCGGCAACTTGCGCCGGCAACGCCGGCAGATGCACGAATCCCGCCGGCATGTTGATTCGATTTTGCGCGAGGTGATGGAGTAACACGTACGTCACTTGATTGCACAAGTACGCGCCCGCGCTCAACGAAAGTTCCGCCGGGACGCCGGCGGCGCGCACCGCATCGAACATCGCGCGGACGGGAAGCGTGCAAAAGTACGCGGCGGGCGCATGGCGCACAATCGGTTCATCGATGATTTTCTGCCCCGCGTTATCAGGGATGCGATAATCCATCAAGTTGATCGCGACGCGCTCGATTGAAATCGCCATCCGCCGCGATGCCTCGCCCAGACACAGCACCGCGTCCGGCGTGGCGCGCGTCACCGCATCGAGCAAGGTTTGCGGTCCGCGCACGCGTTCGACCGGCAGAATTGTGGTGTGCAAATCGACGCCGGGAATTTTTTCATGTTCTAGCGCGCGGACAACTTGCTCGGACGGATTGATTTTGCTTTCGCCAAACGGCTCGAAACCGGTGAGAAGAAGTTTCATCGACGTTATCATATCATCGAATACTTGGCTTGACAATATCGAAAATTCGGTTGCGTGGTACTTTGCATCAATTGTATCGCGTGCTATACTTGTGTCACAAATTCGTGCCGAGCGGTGTCTAGTTTATAGAACGCCGATTCGGCAGAGGTTACGAGTGACCGTGACATCCGAACGCTTGCGTGCGGGCGAGTCGACCGCCCAGCCCGCGACGGACGAGTTCAAAACTGTCTTTCTGCAAAACTATGCGCGTGTGTACAATGTGCTTTTTCGTCTCGTCGGCAATCGCGCCGACGCGGAAGATTTGGCGCTCGAAACGTTTCTCAAGTTATGGCAACAGCCGCGCTTCCACGCCGATAATCTCGGTGGCTGGCTTTATCGCGTGGCGACGCGGCTGGGTTACAATTCTCTGCGCGCGACGAAACGCCGGACGCAGTACGAGGAATCTGCCGGGCGCGATGCAATCGATCGTGCCGATGTCATCGACCCGACGCGCGAAGCCGAACGCGCGGACGAACGTACGCACGTGCGCGAGGTGTTGAGTCGATTGTCTGAACGCGACGCGCAACTGCTCGTCTTGCGTCATTCGGGATTATCGTACAAGGAAATTGCGGACGCGCTGAACGTCTCGCCGAATTCGGTGGGGACATTGTTGACGCGCGCCGAAGAAGAATTTGAACGACGGTATTTAGAAGGAGGGCATGATGCACCTCAACGATGAGCAACTGCGTGCCTATCTTGATCACGAACTAACTGGGGCGGAACGCGTCGCCGAGCATTTGAATGCTTGCGATAAATGCCGCGCGCGTTTGGCAACTATCCAAGCGCGCGCCCAACGCGTGAGCGGACAATTCGCGATGCTCGAACCGCGCGCAACCGAATCACCGCGCGCGCCGCAAATGGCGTTCGCCCAGTTTACTCAAAAGCAACTGGCTTTAAGAAAGGAAGGATTCTCAATGCGCAACATTTTTTCATCACGCTCGCGTCCACTTTGGATCGGGTTGAGCGTGATCGTCTTGCTGGCGATTGCGTTGACGTTGCCGCCGGTGCAAGCGTGGGCGGAAGGTGTGCTCGCGCAATTCCGCGTCAAGAACATTGTCGTGTTGCCGGTCGATACAACGGGTCTGCAAAGCTTGAACAATAATTCGACTTTTGCGCAACGGATGAGCCAGTTAGTTTCCGACTCGACCAAAGTGCTCAAGGAATCGGGCAAGCCACAAGACGCGGCGAATGCGGCAGAGGCAAGTAAACTTGCTGGCTTTGCCGTGCGCTTGCCGTCGAATCGAGGAAATGCGGCGCGCTTCACGGTGCAAGGCGGCGCGGCATTCGAGTTTGTCGTGAATCGCGCACGCGCACAATCGTTGTTGAACGAAGCCGGGTTTAGTTCGATGCAATTGCCAGCATCCATCGATAAGGCGACGATCAAAGTGAACATGCCTGCCGGCGTGATGGCGTTCTACGGCGATTGTCCGAAAAAGGATCCGACGGCTCCGGCATTGGCGCAACCGATTGCCCGGAACTGTGTCGTCGTTTCGCAAATGCCCAGCCCCACGGTGGACACACCGCCGAACGTCGATCTGACCCAGTTGGCGGAAATCGGTTTGCAGTTTACGGGGATGACCAAAGATCAGGCGCGCGCATTTTCGCAAAACATCGATTGGACATCGACGTTGGTCGTACCGATTCCGCGCAATGGCTCGTCGTACAAACAAGTTCAAGTCGATGGTGTCAAAGGCAATCTCATCGAGACGACGTACTATGGTCTCCAATACACTTTGATCTGGGTCAAGAACGGCATCATCTACGTGATCGAAGGCGCGGGCGATCCGGCGACGGCTATCGCAATAGCAGATTCGATGAAGTAGTGCAATAGTGCGGCAGTTGGATAGTGCGATAGTTGACGCTTGACTGTCGCACTAACGCACTATTGCACTCTTTAAACCTATGACAGATTTTGCAATCACATCGGCGAATCTCCGCAAAGAATTCGATGCGAACGTCGCCGTGCGTGGACTCACCCTGCACGTAGAGCCGGGTGAGGTTTTTGGTTTTCTGGGACCGAATGGCGCGGGCAAGACTACCTCGATCAAAATGTTGCTGGGTCTCGTCGCGCCGACATCGGGGCAGGCGACGTTGCTGGGTGCGCCGTTGGGCGATTTGGCGGCGCGCGCGAAAATCGGTTTCCTGCCGGAACATTTTCGCTTTCACGATTGGCTGACCGCGCGCGAATTTCTGAATTTGCACGGACAACTTTATCGAATGGATGGAACACGTTTGCGCCGTCGCATCGATGAATTGCTTGATCTAGTCGGACTCGCGACGTTTCGCGCCAAGCAACTCAAAACCTTTTCGAAAGGGATGTTGCAACGCATCGGACTCGCGCAGGCGTTGCTCAATGAACCCGCGCTCGTTTTTCTCGACGAACCCACCTCGGGACTCGACCCGGTTGGACGCCGGCTCGTGCGCGACATCATCCGCGATTTGCGCGCGCGCGGCACCACCGTGTTTCTCAACTCGCATTTATTGAGCGAAGTTGAAATCACGTGCGACCGTGTGGCGTTCATCAAGCATGGCGAGGTGTTGCGCATGAGTGAATTGAAAACGCTCGTCGATGGCGCGACGAGTGTAACATTGCGCGCGAGCGGACTGACGCCGCAAGTGATCGAAGGATTGAATCGGTGGGGCAAGGATGTGCGCGTCGATGGCGATCATGCCACGCTGACGATGTCGGATGAATCGGTGTTGCCGGCGATGACGCGGTACCTCGTCGCGCAAAATGTCGAGGTGTACGCAATCACGCCGCAACGTTTGTCGCTGGAAGATTTGTTCATTCAAATCGTCGGCACGGATGGAGGATTGTGACCGAGGTCATCTTCAGATGATAGCGACGTTCATCATCGCGCGGCTCACCTTCCTCGAAGCGATTCGCCGGCGAATTTTGCTCGCGGCACTTGTTCTGGGAATTGCGTTCCTGATTGTGTACGGCATCGGCGTGCATTTGATGGAGACGGATGCCGCGCCTGCACGCGGTCCACAATCGCCTCAAAATACTTTGATGCTGAGCGGCATGCGCAATTTCCTTTTGCTGGCGGGATTGTATGCAGTGGATTTTCTCGCGTTAGCGATGGGCGCGTTAGCATCGGCGGATACGCTGGCGGGTGAAATTGGATCTGGGACGATTCAAGCAATCGTAACCAAGCCCGTGCGCCGCGCGCAAATCGTCCTGGGAAAGTGGCTGGGTTTTGCGAGTTTGCTCGCGCTGTATCTGGTGCTGATGGCGGGCGGCGTGATGGCGATTATGTACTTTCGCGCAGGATATGTTGCGCCGAATCTGTGGGCGGGAATCTTGCTCGTCTATCTCACGGCACTAATCGTGATGACGATTACGTTGATGTGCAGTAGTATGTTTTCGACGCTGGCGACGGGCGGAATCGTGTTTGGATTGTACGGTCTCGCCTTCATCGGCGGCTGGGTCGAGCAGTTTGGCGCGGTGCTAAACAATCGCGGCGCGATCAACATCGGCGTCATTTCGAGTTTGATTTTTCCGAGCGAAGCGTTGTGGCGGCGCGCGGCGTTTGAAATGACACCACCGGTGGCACAGACACTGGGATTTTCATTCAGCGGACCGATGGCGACGATTTCCGCGCCTAGCGAGTTGATGGTGGGGTACGCCATCGGGTATCTTGTCGCGGCGCTCGCGATTGCGGTGCGGATGTTTGCGAAAAGAGATTTGTGAGAATCAATGTTCCAACCAAAAACCTTGCGAAGGATACAAAAACCCTCGCAAGGTTTTTTACTGGCTACTGCTTTTACTCGTACCGCAACGCTTTGATGATCTCCATCTGCGATGCTTGGCGCGCCGGCACAAGTGCGGCGAGCACGCCAAAGAGCAAGCCCGCCGCAATCGCCGCGAGTACGCCGGCAAGCGGAAAGACGTACGCCATTTTGAAAATCCCGCTCGCGCTCAATCCCGAAACGAACACGTAACTGAGATACAGTCCGGCGAGGATGCCAAACGCGGTGCCGAGCGACGCGAGCAATAACGCTTCCGCGACAATCGTCTTCCACACCTGACCGCGCGTCGCGCCGATTGCGCGCAACATCCCGATTTCGCGCGTGCGTTCGATGACGCCAATCGCCAGCGTATTGAGGATCGCAATCAACGATGGAAACGACAGGATGGCGAGGAGCGCATAGATGCCGACGAACAGCGCATCGTACTGTGCGCGGAATTCGCTGGTGTATTCGCGCCCCACAACCAAACGAAACTGCGGATAGTCGGCGACGATTTGATTGAGCCATTGTTCGGCAGTCGCGGCATCCGCGCCCGGCGCAAGATTCACCTGATAGAAAATATCCTCGCTCTTGTAGAAATCGACCTTCATCACCGCTTGCGAGATGTACACCGTGTTGATCTTCATACTCAAGACTTCGCCGCCAATTGCCACGACTTTGTAATCTTGCTGTCCGGTCGGCGTCGCGAGCGGAATCACATCGCCAACTTGCAAATTTGCGGTTGTAGCGAGAATGCCATTCACGATCGCATTGCGTTCATCAGCGGCAAGCGCGGTGAACGCATCTGGCGCATTTCCCTTTTGGAAATCCATCCCCGATATTTTCGGAAACGCGACCGGATCGATTCCCAGGACGACAACCGATGTTTCGCCGGCGCCCGATTTTGCTGAAACGATTGGCAACGATGATTGCGCGTACCGCAACGAACTAACGGCGGCGACTCCTGGGACTGAGGCGATCTTGGCTTTCAGCCCTTCGCTCGCGCCAATGTCGCCTTTCCAAATCGCAATCGACGGCGGAATGAACAAATAGTCGCTCCCCAGCGATTTGGTGAACATGTCCATCACCGTCCCGGTAAGCGAGAACATCATCCCGCCCGCGCCGACGACAATTGCCAAACCGATCATCGTTGCGCTCGCCGTGATCGCCGCACGCGACGGCTGGCGCGTGAGATTGCCTTGCGCAAGTTCGCCGGTCCCTTCGCGCGCAAAGATCAGCGCGAGCAACATCCCAAACAGATTCGCAATCGGTTTGACCAACGCCGGCGCGACCAGCACCAAACCGACAAGCACCAACAAACCGCCCAGCGCGACGAGCGGGAAAATGCCAGTGAGCAATCCGACGACAGCGATGCCAATCATCACCGCGCCGACAATCGTCCCGACGCGGCTGATGCGTTGCATCGTTTCACCGAGCGACGGACGCAATGCTTCCATCGGCGTAACCCGGCTGGCGTTCAACGCCGGCAACAGTCCGGCAAAGAGTGTAACACCAACGCCCAACACAATCGAAACGATGAACAGGGATGGTTCGACGACCGGCACCAAATCGGCGTTCATAAATTGTTTGATCACCGAATTGGAGCCAACTGTGATCGTAACACCCAGCAAATAGCCCAGCCCAATTCCAATTGCCGTGCCGATGACGCCTTGCACCAAACCCTCGGTCAGCACGAACGCGATGATCGTATTACGGCTCGCGCCAATCGCGCGCAACATACCGATGTCGTGTCGCCGTTCGGCGACAATTGTGCGGAACGTGTTAAAGATGATGAAGCCGCCCATCGCCAGCGTGAGAACACCGAACATGTTAAAGACGATGCCCGCCATCTGCATCGCGCCGGCAAATTCCGAGCCGCTCGTCAGTCCGCCGAGCGTGAACGTGTTCCCCAGTTGCGCTTGGATCGTGTTCACGATGGATTCGGTTTCCGCTTTATCCTTTGTCGTCAAATTTGCTTCGATGACGTTGATGCGTCCGGGCGCATCGAGCAATTTTTGCGCTTGGGCGAGTGTGATGAGTACTTGTTCGTTGCCGGCGAGCGCGCGCCCCGGCATCAAACCAACAATCGTCAATTTGACGACGCCTTGGGTCGTTGGCAACTTGATCGTATCGTTCAGTTTCACACCGATGGAATCAGCGAGCCGTTCCGAAATCACGGCGATGTTGCCATCGCCGGTTTTCAAAAAGCGTCCCTGCGTGATGCGATAATCGTGCAAGTCCGGCGCAATCGCCGGATCGATGCCGACGAGTGATACTGCCGTAACCGTCGAGTTCTTGCCGTAAAAATCCGGCGGCAGATTGATGACGCGCTCAAGTGACCCGGCAATCACGGCGATGCCGGGGAGGTCGCTGATCTTTTTCATCGTGCTGACGGAGAAAGACTCGCCGGTTTTGTGCGTAATCATCACATCGGCTTGCCCCGATGCTGAAAGCAGACTCTTGTTAAAGGCATCCATAAACGAAGGCAAGTAAACGCCCATACCGAAAATCACCATCACACCGATGACGATGGCGAGCGTGGTGAGAAACGTCCGTAATTTGCGCCCCCACAAGTACCGGGCGGCGAGAGTCAATTGAAGGTTCATTGTGTACCTGCCTATATCTAATTTTCGATTTTCGATTGAAAACCTTCGCGCTACAAATCGAAAATTGAAAATCGGCATTCGAAAATTTTATGCGATTGCTTTCATCATTTGCGAAACTGATTCGGCATTGTCCGTGCGCTTGTATTCTAATTGCGTCTCATTCACAATCTTGCCGTCTTTGAGAAAGATGATGCGGTCGGCGTACGCGGCGATGCGTGGATCGTGCGTGACCATCAACACCGCGCGTCCCCATTCCTTAGCCACCTGTTTCAACAACCCCGCAATTTCATCCGACGATTTAGTGTCCAGGTTGCCGGTTGGTTCATCGGCGAGCACCAGCACCGGCTCGGTGATGAGCGCGCGCGCAATCGCCACGCGCTGTTGTTGCCCCGCTGACAATTGATCGGGGCGACTATTCAAGCGTTCGCCCAATCCAACTTTGGTCAGCCAATCTTTTGCCTGTTGTTTTGCTTTTGTCGGATTGGAACCATCAAGCAAAAGTGGCAACGACGCATTTTCGACGGAAGACAAAATCGGAATGAGATTAAAGAACTGAAACACAAAGCCGATCTTGCGGCGGCGCAGTTGCGTTACTGCATCGTCAGACATTTTGGCAAGTGGTTGTCCCTCGATGCTGACACTGCCTTCGGTGGGGCGATCCAGGCCGCCGAGCAAGTGCAATAAGGTCGATTTGCCGCACCCGCTGGGGCCCATCACGGCGACGAATTCGCCGGGGTTGACTTGGAGGTTCGCATGATCGAGTGCCGTAATGGCGGTTTCGCCGGTACCGTACACTTTGGTTAGATTCTCTGCCTGAATGAGAGACATTGTAACTCCTAGTTTCAAATTTTCCTGGGTCTGCCGCGCGGCTTGCTTTCCGGTTCCGGCAGGGGTTGACGCTTGATGTCGTCCAATCGTGCTTCGATCATGTCGAGCCAGCGCAAGTCGGCTTCGATGTGCATGATCGCCTTGTCGAGCAAGAGGATATTGGCGAGTTCAGTTTGGGGATTCGCGTGCCCGCGTTGCGTTGTCATATCGTGCAAGTGTTGATACAGATGCCCGCGTTGCGCGTGGATGAGTTTGTAGGGATCGGCAACGCCCGAGGCAAGCGCGATCATCAATTTGATAAAAAATTCGTCGCGCTGATGTTCGGGCGGCGTGTCGCTGGCAAACCATTCTCGAAGTGTTTTGCGGCCGCTGGCGGTGAGTGCGTAAATGCGTTTTTCCGGTCCCGCTTCTTGTGCGACGCCTTCCTCGGTGACCAGTTTGCCATGTTCCAAGCGTGCCAGCGTCGTGTAGATTTGGGCGGGCTTGACGTCCCAATTCGCCTCGCCGCCAACCAACGCCTGAAATGCCGCGCGCAATTCGTAACCGTGGCGTGGGCGTTGAGCAAGTAACCCTAATACAGCGTGCCGAACCGACATAACTCCTCGACTTGGCGTGATTGGCTAAAACTATACTACTAGTTACTAGATTTGTCAAATCGGCGTGTCGGTTACTTGGAAAATGGAAATTTCACATTGCCTGCCAAGTGTGCTAAAATATAAAACTGTTTCTTGCCGCAATCATCCAACAATCGGGTTATCATGCCAATTCTCATTCGACTATTGAAATCGCTCAAGCGTTACCGCTGGCAACTGGCTTTACTCGTTCTGCTCGTGCTGGGCGTGACCGCCACATCACTCATCACGCCATCACTGATTCGCCGCGCCATCGACGAGGGACTGGCGCGCAACGATTCTGTTGCGCTTGCTCAGGTTGCCCTGCTCATCATTGGGGTTGGTTTGGTGCGGGCGTTTCTTGGTTTCGCGCGGCGCTACACCGCCGAATGGCTCATCAATCGCACGGGGTACGATTTTCGCAACGCGATGTACGACAAGATTCAACGGCTGTCGTTCAGTTATCACGATTCAGCGCAAACCGGCAACTTGATGAGTCGATGTACTGAAGACATCAGTTCGCTGTCGCGTTTCGTTGGGCAAGGCGCGGTGGAACTCGTGCATATTTTGCTGTTGCTCGCTGGAATTCTCTTTTTGCTTTTGCAAAGCAGTGTAACGCTCACGCTGATTGGGCTAGCGCCCCTGATTCTGCTCACCTTCGTCACCGTTCATCTGGGGCGAATCGTAGGCCCGCTGTTTTTGCGCGTCGATCAATCGATTGGCGATCTTTCGTCGACCTTGCAAGAGAATTTGACCGGCGCGCAAGTCGTGCGGGCATTCGCGCGCGAAGATTTTGAGAAAGAGAAATTCAGCAAAGCGAATCGAAAATGGTACGATGCCCAAGTGCATTTGATGAGTACCTGGGGCTTTTATATGCCGACGATGATGATCTTTATCATGTTTTCGACCGCGCTGATTCTGTGGTTTGGCGGGGAAATGGTTATCGCCGGGACGCTCACCATCGGTGAGCTCGTTGCCTTCAACGCGTACTTGATGTTGCTTGCGCAACCGGTGCAAGACCTGGGATTCATCGTCAACTCCGCCGGCGAAGCCGTCGCTGGGGGTCAACGACTCTTTGAAGTGCTCGATGTGGATGAAGAAATCAAATCGCCGCCGAACGCAATTCCCGCGCCGACGCTCACCGGGCGCGTTACGTTCGATCACGTCACTTTTTCGTATCGCGGCGACCGCGACCAATTAAGTAACGTATCGTTCGAAGCGCAACCCAATCAAGTCATCGCGCTGATCGGTCCGACGGGCAGCGGCAAGACCTCGCTGGTCAATCTGATTCCCAGGTTCTATGATGCGACGAGCGGCGTGGTGTGCGTCGACGGTCTCGATATCAAGACGCTCGATTTGAAATCGCTCCGTTCGCAAATTGGCATCGTTCTGCAAACGTCGCTTCTCTTCTCGTCATCGATTCGCGACAACATCGCGTACGGCCGATTGGATGCGAGCGAAGACGAGGTGATTGCGGCGGCAAAAGCCGCGCGCGCACACGATTTCATCACGTCATTTGCCAAAGGATACGAAACGATTGTCGGCGAGCGCGGCGTGACGCTGTCAGGCGGACAACGTCAGCGCATTGCGATTGCGCGCGCGTTGTTGATGAATCCGCGCATTCTGATTCTCGACGATTCGACCTCGAGCGTGGACACACAGACCGAGCATCTCATCCAGCAAGCGCTGTCCGAGTTGATGCAGAATCGCACGACGTTTGTGATTGCGCAACGTTTGTCCACCGTCAAGCGCGCGGATCAAATTCTCGTGCTTGATGCCGGGCGCATCGTTCAGCGCGGCAGGCATGATGAATTGCTGGAACAAGGCGGACTCTACAAACAGATTTACGATTTGCAGTTGAAAGACCAAGAGCAATTTGCGCGTGAGATGATGTTCTTGAATGAGACCGAGGTTGCGGAAGAAGAGCGCGGTGATGGCAACAGCCAGCGCGGCGAGCGCGTGATGGATGGGGTGTGACGGAAGACCGAGGATGAAGGACGGATGTTGCATGATGCGTGAAACGTGAGGAATGACAGTAAAAGCGGAATCGTGTAGAATAGGGGTAGAGAAAACGGAGGAATAAAATGAAAGAGCGAATAGCCATTGACCCCAAGATCCACTTTGGCAAGCCGTGCGTAGCGGGCACACGGATTCCTGTTCAAGACGTGCTCGAATTAATCAGAGAAAACATTCCGTTCGAGCGAATCGTCAAAGATTATTACCCTGACCTCCACCTTGATGACATTCGCGCGTGCGTTCAATATGCGATTGAAGTTTTGGCGGTCGAGGATTTGCACGTTGCGGCGACAGTATGAAATTCCTTTTGGATCAAGACGTTTACGCCGCAACAGCGCGCTTTCTTGGCGAGTTGGGGCACGATGTTGTGCCTGTTGCAAAAATCGGCTTGGCGCAGGCGAGTGATGCAGATTTGCTGAAGACCGCCCGCGACCAGAGCCGAATTTTTGTTACGCGCGACCGAGATTTTGGCGGATTGGTTTTTGTGCAAGACCTGGGTGTAGGGTTATCTACTTGCGTCTTTTGTCCTCCACTCAAAGCGCAGTGCATCAAGAATTAGCGCGTGTGTTAGAGGAACACACCGAAGAGGAACTGACACACGCGTTTGTCGTGGTTGAGCCGGGGAGACATCGATTCAGAAAAATTGCCAAGTAACGCGATTCGCCCGTTCAGTCCGTTCTTGTCCGTTGTTATCTTCCGTACGATGAATCGGCTGCCGCCAATTTTCACCTGCATTAGACGTCGATTTCTAATCGGCGGCAACCATCAAACCATCCAACGAATCACCTATGGCTGTAACAACAACTCAATCTAAACCCCTCTCCGTTCCCGCGCGCCCTGACGAAGACAGCATCATCGGCAAGGCGTACGATCCCAAACTGGCGCGGCGGCTGTTGCACTATCTCGCGCCGTACAAATGGCAATTGATCGTCGCACTTGCGTGGATGTTCTTTGCGATGAGCGCGTACATCGCGGGACCGTACCTCATCAAAGTTGCACTCGATTCCGGCATTGCGGCGGGCAACGTTGGCATCTTGCAACAATCCGTCGCGCTGTACTTGCTCACATCCGTCGCATTCTGGATCGGTACGTACTTTCGCGTGCGGACGATGGCAGTCACGGGACAAAGTATCATCTACGATTTGCGCCGCGAACTGTTTGATCATTTGCAAACGCTCTCGCTCGGATTTTTCAGCCGTTATGCCGTCGGTCGTCTCATCTCGCGCGTCATCAACGACGTCGGCGTTCTGCGCGAGTTGATTACGTGGGCGCTCATCGCCGTCGTGCGCGATTTCTTCGATCTCTTTGGCACGCTCGCGGCGATGTTCGTTCTGAACTGGCAGCTGACCTTGCTCTCGTTGATTGTCCTGCCGTTGATGTTCGTCGCCACCGAAATTTTCCGGCGCAAGGCGCGCGAAAATTATCGCAAGGTGCGTTCAGCGGTGGGCTGGGTCAACGCGGTGCTGAACGAAAACATCGTTGGCGTGCGCGTCGTGCAATCATTCTCGCGCGAGGATTACAATTACGAAATTTTTGCGCGCGAGGTAAATGGTAATCATTTGAAAGCGGTCAATCGCGCCGCGCTCATCGTCTCTGTGTTTTTTCCCGCCGTCGATTTCATCGGCAGTGTGGCGCTTGGCTTGGTGATTTACGTGGGCGGGCTTGCGGTGTTGGGCGCGTTCGGCATCGAGTCGATGTTTACCGCTGGCACGCTCGTCGCGTTTGCGATGTACATCGACCGATTCTTTCATCCGATTCGCGACCTGGCGCAACGCTACAACAATTTCCAAGCAGCGATGGCATCGAGCGAGCGCATCTTTGAATTGCTCGATACACCCATCGAAGTACGCGATGCGCCGAACGCGCGCGAACTGCCCACCATTCACGGCAATGTCGATTTTCAAAATGTCAGCTTTCATTACTCCGATGACCCCACACCGATTCTCGAACACATCAATCTGAATGTGAAAGCGGGCCAGACGATTGCGTTGGTCGGCGAAACTGGGGCGGGCAAATCGACGCTTGTCAAACTCGTCAGCCGATTTTACGATGTGACCGACGGTGCGGTGCTGATTGATAACATCGATGTTCGCACAGTCACGCAAAATTCTTTGCGCCGACAAATGGGCGTCGTTCTGCAAGACCCCTTCTTGTTTTCCGGAACGATCAAAGACAACATCGGTTACGGCGCGCTCGACGCGCCCGAGGACGCGATCATCGACGCGGCGAAAGCGGTGGGCGCGCACGATTTCATTATGAAACTCGAAAAAGGATACGATACCTTGGTTGGCGAAGGCGGCGCGATTTTGTCTGGCGGTCAGCGTCAATTGATTTCGTTTGCGCGTGCGCTCCTCGCCGATCCGCGCATCCTGATTCTCGACGAAGCGACATCGAGCGTGGACACGCAAACCGAACGCATCATTCAATCCGCGCTCGAACGACTGTTGAAAGATCGCACTTCATTCGTCATCGCGCATCGTTTGTCCACGATCACACGCGCGGACAAAATTCTCGTCATCGATAAAGGACGCATCATCGAAGAAGGCACGCACGCGGAATTGCTTCAAAAGCGCGGACAGTATTTCGATTTGTACGCGATGGCGTTTGCAACCAAAGTCTGACCGATGACCGATGCTTTTCTCCGTCCTCGGTCATCCGTCTTCGGTCAAGAATTTCGATGAACCTTCGTCCCGCCACTCAAGCCGACCAATCTACCATCAAGCGCATCATCCGCGACGCCGGCATTAACCCGATGTCGTTGGACTGGCAGCGCTTTTTGATCGCAGAAGACAATGACGCGATTATCGGCATCGGTCAGGTGAAACCGCACGGCGATGGCTCGCGCGAACTCGCGTCGCTGGCGGTGATTCCGGAACGACGCGGGCAAGGCATCGCGAGCGAAATCATTCGCGCGTTGTTGGCAAACGAAAACAGCGATGTCTATCTCACGTGCCGTGCGCAACTCGAATCGTTTTACAATCGTTTTGACTTTCGCAAAATCGGGCGCGAAGAAATGACACCGTACTTTCGGCGGATTCATCGCATCGGCAATTTTTTCGCGCGGCTGGCTAGAACGGAAATGTTGGTGATGAAACGAAACGGACGGAGGACAGAAGATTGATGACCGAAACACCTAACGTCCGTCTTCCGTCTCCGATCTTCCGTCGTGTTCTTCTCGCCGTTTTTGCGCACCCGGACGATGAACTCTCCGCCGGCGGAACGATGGCGCATTACGCGCGGCAAGGCGTGAGTACGCATTTGATTTGCGCGACGCGCGGCGAAGTGGGCGAAGCGCCGTCGGATCTAAAGGGATTCAAATCGATTGCCGAAATGCGTTCCGACGAATTGCTTTGCGCGTCGAACATTCTGGGTTTGGACTCGGTGAACTTTTTGGGTTACCGCGATTCTGGGATGCCGGGTTCGCCGGACAATCAACATCCCGCGTCGCTGGTGTCTGCGCCGGTGGACGAGGTTGCGCGCAAGATCGCGGCATTCATCCGCCGATTGAAACCGCAAGTTGTCATCACCTTCGATCCGATTGGCGGTTATCGTCACCCCGATCACATTGCGATTCATCACGCGACGGTGCAAGCGTTTGCGATGGCGGGTGATGCGGCAATCGAAATTGATGGCTTGTCGCCGCACGCGCCGCAGAAATTGTACTTTACGACTTTTCCGCGCGGTTTTTTGAAAACGGCGGTGCGCTTGCTCAAACTCATCGGACGCGATCCCAGACATTTTGGCAAGAATGGCGACATCGATCTGGAAGCGTTGGTCGAATTCGATTTTCCGATTCACGCGCGCATTCCGATTAGTGATGTCATCGAGCAAAAAGCGCGCGCGACGGCGTGTCATTCCAGTCAATTGCCAAGTATGGGCGGCACGCTGGCGCGGTGGTTTCAAAAGTTGTTTGCTGGCGAGGAGACGTTTATGCGCGCGGTGCCTGCCGCGCCGCCAACGAAAATCGAGCGGGATTTGTTCGATGGGGTATAAATCGTTCGTTAATTTTGTGCTTGCCGCGAGATTGATTCTCGCGGCTTTTTGTTTGGGGAAATCCCAAAATTTACGAATTGTTCACATTTTGGTAATCGATTGGTTAGGCGTTTAATTGATACTGACGCTAGATTAATGTATCACTAGAATTTGCATTGCCTCTTATTAATTGAACGCCAACATCGAAAACGGATAAACTCGATTGGAGGAGACATCGCGCCGGGGAATGCGTTGCATCGAATTTCCGTCTCCTCCCGTTTACACCACACCAAGAATCCCGCGCCGCCGTTTGTGCGTATGATTGATTGCTATGTCGATTTCAGAATTGACTCTGCGGTATTTCCATCAATCGAATAAAAGCACCCCTGTTTTAGCAGGCAACTATTTCTTCCTGCTCAAGCAAATCTTTGCGCTGTTCGTTGTCGTTGCCGTGTCTGCGCTAATCATCGGCGTTGCGTGGTTCGCTTTGACTTTTTCGCCGTACCTTGCGCTATTATCGCTTGTGATGGTTGCCGCCGGCGTGTTGATTCCGTACTGGCTCGCGATGCCGATGTTGCACCCGCGTCGCACACAGCCGCAATTCACTCCTGCCGATCTCAATTTGTCCAATTGGGATGAGGCACGCTTTTTCTCAACCGATGGCGTGGAATTACGCGGCTGGTTCATCCCGCCCGATCCAAAAAGCAACGGCGCGACGCTCGTTTTTGTTCACGGGTTGGGCGGCAATCGCGGGCAGTTGTTGAGCCAAGCCGCGCTGGGGATTGCGCGCGGCTACGGCGCGCTCTTGTTCGATTTGCGGAATCACGGGAACAGTCGCGGCAACTTGACCACGCTCGGCTACACCGAAGCCGACGATGTGCGTGGCGCGGTCAACTATTTGCTCGCGCGCCCCGAAGTGAATCCCGACCGCATCGGCTTGGTTGGCTATTCGATGGGCGGCGCGGCGGTCTTGCGCGCGGCAACGCGGCTACCGCACGTCAAAGCCATCGTCGCCGAAAGCGCGTACACCAGCATCGCCGATAACATCACGCAAGGAATGATTGCCAAGACCGGACTGCCACCTTTTCCTTTTGCGCCGTTGATGATTTGGTTCGGTGAACGTCTCACCGGTTTGCGCGTTGATCAAGTTCGCCCCATCGATGACGTGGCGCGGCTCAGGCATCCCGTATTGTTTGTGCATGGCGCAGAAGATAAAACGATCAACGTGAATAACAGTCGCGCGTTGTACGCGGCGGCAAACGAACCCAAAGGACTGTATGTCGTTCGAAATGCCAGCCACGTTGGGTTGCTTGGCGCTGACCCAGTTGGGTTTGAAAGATACGTGCTGGGGTTTCTCGATCACAACTTGAGATAAAAGAACAACCGCCGACAATTAGGTGTCGGCGGTTGTTTGTTACTTGCGTTTTTTCAGAAGCGTGTCCTCGTACTCGACAATCCAATACACGCTTGTTGCATCGACCAGAACATTTTTCGTCGTTTGATCTTGCACCACCGCGCTTGGATTTCCGCCGGTTTTCGGCACGCGCATCACGCCGTTCGCGCAATCGTTCGCCCAATAAATGTTCGCCTCATCGATGGCAAGTCGATTGGGTTCAGTGCCGGCAATTTGCGCAAGTAAAGTCGCCGCGCCACCGTCCTTCGATGCTTTCATCAGCGCGCTCCGATTGTCCGCACAACTGGCAAACGTCGTGCGCGAGGTGGCTTCTGTGCGCGTCCAATAAATCAATGCGCCATCAATCGTCAACGCACTTCCGCGACTCGCTACAATCGTTTGCGCCGCGCCGCCGCGCTTGTCCACTTTTTTGATCGCATCGCTGATCCAGTACACGTGCGTTGTATCGACCGCGATGCTCGTCGCGCAACTCGCGTCGGCGATCAACACCGGCGCGCCGCCAGTTTTCGACAATCGATACACGCCGATTTCTTTTCCGCACGTCGTCCAATACACGTTCGCGTCATCAACTGCCAACGCCGCATCGCCGAACTGTTTTGATGCAATCGTCGATGGCGCGCCGCCATTCTTGTCAACGCGCATCACCGCGCCATCGATAAATTGATTCGATGCTGATTCAGGACCGCGATTGACCCAGTACACATTCGCGGCATCGACGACGAGATTGCGCGGGCAAGATTGATCGGCGGCGAGAATCGTTTCCGCGCCGCCGGCTTTGGGGAGTTTGGCAACTTTGCCAAGCGCGTTGACGCCGTCGGCGTAATAACACGTCGCCCAATAAATGTGTGTCGCGTCCAACGCAAAGCCGGTTACCAACTTGCCGGCAGTGCCGAGTTTTTGTGTGATGCCGGGCGCGAGCGTAGGAATCGTTGGCGTCGCGCAACCGACGAGCAAGCCAACTAACACGATGCCCAGAACTCGCTTCATTCCAACTCCCTTTCGTCACCCCATATCGACCTGTAGAATCGACAAATTCATTGTAGCACAACCCGGAAACAAGGACAAGCAATTGCCGCGCGCGGTGAATGGATGTAAAATGGTTTGTGAATGCGAGTTCGTGTGAACAATGATTTGCAGAACGCGCCGATTCTGGTAATCGATGAAAAGAAAGGATACAAACCACAATATGAAGAAAGTTCGGTGGGGCATTTTAGGCGCGGCAAAGATCGGCATCACCAAGGTGATTCCCGCGATGCAACGCGGCGAACATAGTGAGATTGTCGCGATTGCCTCGCGCGATTTGGATAAAGCGCGCAGGGCGGCGACCTCGTTGGGCATCGCGCGGGCGTACGGTTCGTACGAAGAATTGCTCGCCGATCAAGAGGTGGAAGCGATTTACAATCCACTGCCGAATCATTTGCACGTGCCTTGGTCTCTCAAGTCGTTGCAAGCCGGCAAGCATGTGCTGTGCGAAAAACCGATTGCGCTAACGGCGCGTGAAGCGCAATCGCTCGTGGATGCGGCAAAAAATTTTCCGCGACTCAAAGTGATGGAAGCGTTCATGTATCGTTTTCATCCGCAGTGGCAACGCGCGCTGCAATTGGTGCGCGATGGCAAGATCGGTGCCGTGCGGACAATTCAATCATTCTTTTCGTACACCAATCTCGACCCGCACAACATTCGCAACCGGGCGGAAGTGGGGGGCGGTGGATTGATGGACATTGGCTGTTACAATATTTCGCTCTCGCGCTTTATTTTCGAGCGCGAGCCGCAACGCGTTTTTGGCATCGTCGAGTACGATCCGCAATTCAAAACGGACCGCCTCGCGTCGGGTGTGTTGGATTTTGGTGTGGGCACGGCGACGTTTACCTGCTCGACGCAGATTCAACCGTACCAGCGCGCGAATATTTTTGGTACGGAAGGGCGCATCGAGATCGAGATTCCGGTGAATACGCCGAACGACAAGCCAACCCGGATGTGGTTGCAACGCGGAACCCAGGTTGAGGAAATCTTGCTCGATGTGTGCGATCAGTACACCTTGCAGGGCGATGCGTTCTCGCTCGCCATTCTCAATGACACGCCAGTGCCAACGCCGTTGGAGGATGCGGTGGCGAATATGCGCGTGCTTGAAGCGATAGTCGAGAGTGGGAAAAGTGGAAGGTGGGTGTAGGGCAAAGTTGTTTCTGCATACGTACAAGATTGAGAGCGAGCGTCGGTTCGCAGAACACGCCGATCTTGGCGATAAAGCAAAAGTTGGGGTGCAATAATATAGAGACGGGATTTTCGAGTGAAGGGGGTTTCAACATGACTAGAACTCATTTCAAAATTCGGGTGATGCACCAAAGAATGATCGCCAGCAAACAAAAAGCTTTGTAATGTTCAATGAATCGGTCATAGCGCACGACGAGCCGACGACAATTGTCCAGCCAAGCGAAACAAC